>CAYUWB010000149.1:0-1005 GCA_964448305.1 uncultured Candidatus Ruthturnera sp. | reverse complement strand
ATAAATTTATTATACTAAATTTAAACTTAATTTGGTACTAAAATAGCGTTAATGGGCTTTGGTGCGCCCAGCAATGGTGGTTGTGGTTCAGTAACAATCGCGATATAATGCATAATATGCAAACACTACATCTAAAAGCTGATCATCAAACCATAGAGCAAATTATGAGTGTTGTTAATAAAGCATCAAAAGATGGTCACGATATCGAAGTGTTAGACAACACAACTTTTGACACCGAAAAAGAAATGATTCTAAAAGGCTTAATTGAAGAACAGCAAGGAAAGGTTGTTGATCACGACACTCTTTGGAAAAAGCTATTGGCATAGTGAAAATAGCTTATTCGGCATCAGCCGAAAATCAACTGATTCAAATCAAAGAGTTTATCGCATTAGATAATAATAAAACTGCAAACGAATATCTAGTCAGAATTAAAGAAAAGATAGAGATACTATCTCAATTTCCTTATGTTGGAAAAATCAACACTACATTAAACGCCTCTAACATCAGGGATTTTGTTGTTTTGGGGCACAAGGTTATCTACAAAATAAACAGTGATAATATTGTCATTTTAGCTATTTACAAACACATGAGTTTTGATGAAAGGCTATTAGCTGCCCTAAAAGAGCCTAACGAACCATTTGAGTTTTCTAGTTAAAGCTGTTTAAATAATTAAGTATTGTGTCACCTTAATTTGAATACAAGGTAAAAACTCAGCAATACCTATTAGCCTATCGATTTACAGAATTTGATTTAGAGCTTGTTAAAATTGACGTCCATCAAAACTTTTATCGCGACCTAAAGAAACAAGTCAAGCACTGAAATTAAACGGGTATCGTTTGCTACTGCTAGTTGGTGTGCATGAAAATTTTTACAAAAAACTTAATCATTAGAAAATGCTTCTAGTTCAAGCTGTTTAAATAATTAAGTATTGTGTCGCCTTAATTTTGTCCCTAGTTAAATCATTTCCAAAAATCACAGATTTTTGTTTTATGACTTGATACTTTT
>CAYUWB010000148.1:0-1017 GCA_964448305.1 uncultured Candidatus Ruthturnera sp. | reverse complement strand
CACTATCAAAATCATTTGGATTAGCTGGACTTCGATTAGGATATTTTATTGCAAATAAAAAATTTACTGATGCATTTATGAACGTATTACAATACCCCTATCCTCTAAGTACGCTAACTATTGAATCTGGAATATTAGCTTTAGAAAAATCAGATTTGATGAAAAATGTGGTAAATAATATCAAAATTGAGAGAAAAAGAATAATTGAAACTTTGGAAAAATATGATTCTTTTGAAGTTTTTGATTCTGAGGCTAATTTTGTGCTATTTGATGCTCACGGTTCCTATAAGCGAGTTTATTCTGCCCTTGCAGAACAAGGAATTTCAATTAGAAAATTAGGAAAAATTGGAAATCATAACGGATGTCTTAGAGTAACAATTGGAACAAAAGAAATGAACTCCAAATTTTTATTGGCAATTCGTGATTTATTGGGATGACTTTAATTAAAAAATCTGAAGGAGTTTATCTTGATGATTCATGTAATGTCGTACTAAATTCTATTGATACAATAATTTTTGACTGTGATGGTGTTTTAATTGATATTACAAAATCATATGATTTGGCAATAATTAAAACAACACAATATATTTTGGAGAATTATTCAAAAATTAATAACTCCATAAATATTGATTTTAAAATAATTGATGGATTCAAATCAACAGGTGGATTTAATGATGAGGTTGATTTAACATATGCTGCAATTTTGTCTTTAACTGCTGCAAAAAAATTAGATAAAGATCCTACAAAATTTATTTTTGATGTGATAAAAAATTCTGATTCTAGTGGTATTGTATATGTAGAAAAATATTTGGAAAGCAAAACAGATATTTCTGAAATTAAAAATCAATTATTATATCCTGGTACACATCACGATAATCCACTTTATCAGATTTTTGATCAACTTTTCTATGGTCCTGAATTGTATCAAAAATTATTTAATAAAAATTCACAATTCTCAGAACCTGGATTAATTGAACAAGATGATGTGATACTAAATAATTCATTACTTGAATTATT
>CAYUWB010000147.1:0-1029 GCA_964448305.1 uncultured Candidatus Ruthturnera sp. | reverse complement strand
ACTAGATATTTTTTATCAAATTCATGAACTTCTTTTTTACATATTTCAATTAGTTGATCAACTGTTACTTTTTGTTTAGTTTTTGTTATTGTAATTTTTTTGTTTTCTAATAGATACAACCCTTCTATAAGATCTAAAATTAATGGCGCATCTATTTCTTCAATTTTTGGTTTTGGTATTCCTATTGGTTTTCCATAATATCCTTGACTGAAAAGTTTTCGTGAATCATCAATGTTCCATACTATTATTCTATTTTCAATTAATTCACTTTTCATTGTCTTTGTAAATAATTCTCTGTATATGAATTCTATAGGAAAATAGATTATCTAAATTGAAAATAAAGTAAAAGTAGTGAGAATTTTGTTGGTTACAGGCTCAATGCTAATAGAATAAAAGAATCTGATACTCTTTGGCATTTATCTGCCATCTCTTCAATTCCTTCAATAACATCTTTGATTAACATCAATTCTTTTGTATTTGTAACTTCAGTGAGAAGTTTCAATGTTGCTTGTCTGTATTTGATGTCTATTTCTCTCTCTATTGTTTGAGTTTCTTGTGCCAACTCGATGGCGTTTGCAGTATTTGTGTTAAGACTACGAATGATTTCATTTAGTTTGTAAACTTCGTCTACAACTAGTTCAATCAGTTTTGTAATGTCTTTATCCAGTTTTGCACTCTTTAGTGTTGTAATTTTTACATTTGATAGTTTGAATGAAATGCCTGTGATGTAACCTGCAATCTCATCCATTGTGTATGCTGTGTTTAGAAGATTTTCTCTGTTCATGATTAATCCTCCGACATCAGCAACTTCTCGTGTAATTTTTCTTCTCAAGTTTTCAACTTCTTCTTCAATTGTTGAAATTTGTTCTAGTGTGTTTTTGATTCCTGACTTGTCTTTTTTCATCATTAGTTCAGGTAGTGTTGCAAGTTCTCTGGATGCATTTAGAATTCTGTTGATTTCGTCTTGTAAAACTGCTATAGCCTTTCTTTTTGCTTGAACTTCAAGCTCTCCGCTATACATAACAAAAA
>CAYUWB010000146.1:0-1062 GCA_964448305.1 uncultured Candidatus Ruthturnera sp. | reverse complement strand
ATTTAACATCAGAAATTGAGCACATTATTAGAGCAGAAATTAAAAATTCAGTAATTACTATACATCCAGAACCATATTAGACCAAAATACTAGTGAGATACATTACTAACATTCCTACTGCAAACCCAGATACTACTGGAGCACTAGAGAAATTTTTGTCACCCTCATCTCTAAGCCACTTCATTAGAATAATAATAACTTGAAATATTGCACCTGCTCCAACCGCGAAAAAAATTACAGATGTGAAAGGAGAATAAACAAAGCCACCAACCCATGCACCAAAAATAGCAGGAGCCCCTGCAATCAAGCCCATTGCAGCTAATTTGCCAACCATTAATTTTCCTCTTGACATTGGTGCTGCAATAGCTATTCCTTCAGTAGTGTTATGCAATGCAAATCCTACAATCAAAAATGTGCTAAATGCAACAGAACCCATCCCAACTGCTGCACCAATTGCAAGTCCCTCACCAAAATTGTGTAAACCAATTCCAATTGAAATCATTAATGCTATTGCAACAGGTTTTGCAAGTTTTGAAGAACTAGCTCTTTCAACAAGCTTGTTTCCAGAATAGTATAATCCAAGAAAAGACAAAATTGTTACTGTCGCAACAAGTAATACACCATTGAAACTTCCTGCTAGGTTTTCATCAGACACTTCTATTGCTTCTTCAATGGCATCAATTGCTAAGAAAAGCAACAGTCCTGCAGTTAATGCTAAAAAGAAATGATATTTTTGCTTACTAATCTTCTTGATGAAAGGAAGCCACAATAATCCAATCATGACAGGAATAATACCAACATAAGTTCCAATGATTGCAAAAAATATGGCAAGTTCAAGGGTGGGCTCTAATGCAGGGGCAGCAGCTTCAACTTCTTTTTCAAATCGTGTTCCATCTTCAACTGTTATTCCAATAATGTATGGTTCTGCTTCATTCCATTCAAATGGAATTCTAACCAGAGTTGTCTCAAATCTATCAAGGAACCTATCAGGTTCTACAGCAGCTGGCTGAATTCTGTCATTTACATCTGCCATAGCTATTTCAACAGGAATAGGTCCTGTGT
>CAYUWB010000145.1:0-1066 GCA_964448305.1 uncultured Candidatus Ruthturnera sp. | reverse complement strand
TACATATCAAATATCTCTGATGTCTCATCTCGCATGGCACTCATAAGTTTAGGGGACTTCTTCTCCATGTCGTGTAATACATCTGTCCAGTTACCTATGAAAAAACATACTAAAGCACCCCTATCTAACAAAGATTTCATACGACCCAAGTCTTCTCTGAATAGTAACATCTTTTCTTCAAACTGCATGTCTGACCAAAACCCAATGTACATACTGCCATATTTATCATCTACCATAATGTATGATTTTCTAATACGAATAGGCACACTCTTGCTGTTGGTTCGTACTTCTCTTACTATATCTGGGCCTGCCATTCTATCTTCTGACTCTGGAAATGCAAAGTGTACTTTATCATTCATAAATATATCACTGCGATTAATGTTAGTTTGAAAATATAGAGACACTTATATTTCTCTTCTTGTAAGTTTACTATACCAAACAGTCTTTGGATACTTTGCTGTAGAGCCTACTTTCTTATGCATAATAGAATCAGGCCAACACTTTCTCTTGAAGTCACAGAAACCACAGATGCTAGGCAGTAATCTGTTTCCTGTTTTCTTCTCTTGTTTGTATTCATCTTTGTATGTCTCTGCCGTATCTGAAAAACAGCGTTTGAACTTCTCACCATTTACCAGAGCATTTAAATTCTTACGTGCAAGTTGTAGAAACTCTTTCCTATCTTCATCCTGTACAATCGGTGCTTCACAGACAGTCCACTCACCACTTGCTTTGTTTATAACTATCCACCCACCAAACTCCTTACCTACAGATTCGCTGTACAGGTAACCTTGTGTGATATAACCAAACACATCATCACTTTTAATTTTCTTATATCCTCCCATCTCACCAAACTTATGATCAAAAGCATACGGACTTGCTGATTTGATGTCCCACACTTTCCCATCTATAATTATATCTAACGTACCATTCACTTGATTCTTACCAAGTTTTAACTTTACTCGTTGCTGTTCTTCTTCTACATTTACACCTGCCGATTTCAGAATCAGGATTGAGATAGCCTCAACAAGATCACCGAATATAAATCTAAGAATAGCATTATACTCAA
>CAYUWB010000144.1:0-1066 GCA_964448305.1 uncultured Candidatus Ruthturnera sp. | reverse complement strand
CTCCAGAGGATAACAAATTTGCAGCATTAAACAGTGCAGTTTGGAGTGGTGGTTCTTTCATCTATGTTCCACCAGGTGTCAAAGTTGACATGCCTCTACAAGCATACTTTAGAATTAACGCAGAAAACATTGGTCAATTTGAAAGAACATTGATCATTGTAGATGAAGGTGCAGAAGTACACTACATTGAAGGTTGTACTGCTCCTGTCTATTCTTCAGAATCACTACACTCTGCAGTTGTAGAGTTAGTAGCACACAAAGATGCAAAATTAAGATACACTACAATCCAAAACTGGAGTGCAGATGTTTACAATCTTGTAACTAAACGTGCTTACGCATATGAAGGTGCAACAGTCGAATGGATTGATGGAAACATTGGTAGTAAACTAACAATGAAGTATCCTGGAGTATACCTTATGGGTGAGAGAGCCTATGGTGAAACATTATCCATTGCCTTTGCTGGTAAAGGACAACACCAAGATACAGGCGCAAAAATGGTTCACCTTGCACCAAATACGACTTCCAAAGTTACATCAAAGTCAGTAAGCAGAATGGATGGACGTTCCACTTACAGAGGAATGTTAAATGTAGCAAAAGGTGCTACTGGAGTAAAATCCACCGTAAGATGTGATGCATTACTCTTAGACGATACATCAAAAACTGATACATATCCTTACATGGAAATTAATCAGGAAGATGCAACAATTACCCACGAAGCAACTGTTGGAAAAATTGGTGATGAACAAATCTTCTATCTTATGAGTAGAGGATTTAGTGAAGAAGAAGCATTATCACTAATTGTTAATGGTTTCATGGAGCCATTCACAAAAGAATTACCAATGGAGTATGCTGTTGAATTAAACAGACTCATCAAACTAGAGATGGATGACTCAGTGGGATAAACTCCCAATACCTAATTTTGATAAATCATGTCTCAAGAAATTCTTTCAAAACTCAACACAAGTCTCATTGATGAGATTTCCTCATCAAGAAATGAACCTGATTGGTTGAAAGACTATAGAAAGAATTCACTATCTGTCTATGATAGTTTGCCAATTGAATTGTC
>CAYUWB010000143.1:0-1080 GCA_964448305.1 uncultured Candidatus Ruthturnera sp. | reverse complement strand
GCTTTACGTAAAGTCTCTAACGTATCCTTCATTTCTTTCTTTTCTTTAGTAACTTGGCTCAACTCAGCTCTCAGTTTCATAATTTGAGAATCTTCAGGTTCAGCTTCTTTTATCTCTCTAGCTGACCCATCAAAGATAGCTGTCACGAATCTATCTACACATTCGAAGATTGCTCTATGAACCTTCTCGTCAGCCATACAAGTCAAGTAGAGCTTTCCACCGCTACGTTTAGCCTCTAGTTCTATTATGCTTTTAGATACATTAAATCTACCAGTATAAAGTGCTGGCTTTTCTTCGCTAGGATTATTACCTAAGAAAGGTATATAATTAAGCTCATCTTTAGTATACTCCCCCGTGCCGGGGTCGTCTTCATGTAGTCCTTGTTCTTTTCTTAATCTTCTGTGGTCTGCTAAGTTTCCCATATTTCCTCTATTTCTATCACTCCATTGAGTGGTGGTCTATCTCTTTCTTCTACCCAACCTTCAATGTATAAAGGTGTGAACTGATATATCATATAGTCTTGATAATTTGTCATCGACCTTCGAACTTCCCAAAGAATCTCAGTAGGGTTTTTACCCGTCTTAAGGTAGTCACGGAACTTTCCTTGAAGATTTCTATGAGTAGTATGACTCGTTGGTAGATATCGTATATCTTTCTCACTGTCGTTCGTATAAATTGCATAGTTATATTCTTTATATATTCTTTCAGCATATTTTTTATCCTTTATAATAGGTTTTATGGTAGCGAATTGACATTGTGCCGTCATTGCATTGTCTAACCATACTCTGGCACTATGTTTCGACTGTAACCAGTCGCTATACTCCATTAGTCCATCATAGTGTTAGAACTACCTTTAGGAACTTTCTGATGTAATCGGAAGTATGGTTTATTTTCTTCACCTTCTTTCCAATACGCATTCCTAAATAGGACATACTGTGTGCCGTCTTCTCCCTTTCCAGAGTAGTATACGTCACCTTTCTTGCTTTTGTTGCGGAATAAACCGCCAACTAATTTTAGTTCTGTTGCTTGTTCTGCCATATTTTCTCCATTTACTCAGACCTATTTAAAACTTTGGTTAGT
>CAYUWB010000142.1:0-1082 GCA_964448305.1 uncultured Candidatus Ruthturnera sp. | reverse complement strand
TCCGATTATCTCGGAGCGGGGTTGGTTGTTAAAAGTTTTGAACTATAAACCTATCCGAAGATGGTATTTCTATAATAGAACTTACACCCCAAATATCGTCCATAGTTTTAAAATCAAACTCATCGTGTTGTGTTTGAAAGTCTTTAAAGCTTTCATACTCGGTGTACTCACAGCACAACGCAATTGGGTCAAACTCAAACTCTTCCCCAGTATCGTCCTCAAGGTTTATCAAATACTCGTAGAGGGCTTTTAAGCCCTCATACGAAAATTGATTTTTTCTTTCTGCTGATTTTTGAAACCAATCACAAAAAGAAAACTCCGTCATTGTGTCTTTCATCTTTTCATCTCCTCTTCTACTCGTTTGTCGATTTCATCTAAAGCAAGTTCATAGATCTCGCCCAATGTCATCGAGTTTTTTAATTGAACAAAGTGCATTCCATTTAATTCTAACTTTGATTTTTTTTCTAGAATTAATTCCCAACACTTACGCTCCACGTTTGATTCTATATAGAACCAATAACCTTTGTAACTGTTTCGCATTACAACTCCTCTCTTTTAGTTGTTAGGGTATAGCCTAACTGTTTTATTAATTTAATATCAACATCTAACAAAGTTTTATTTCCTGTCAGTGCTGTTAATATTTTCGCTTTATTGCAAACGGGGTAGACTCGCTCTACCCCGTAAACATTCTTTTTACTTACTACTAGTTCCATAAATCATCTCTCTTATTTGAGGTCTTCTAGATTTAATTTGGCTCATCTCTAGTTCTATATTAGAATCTTGTTCTAATTTTTCCCACGTTGAACCATTAAGAACTTTATCAACAATCTCTCTAATTGGTTCATTACTGTGGCTATTACTATCTAACCACTGAATAACATCAACTAAAGCCGAATGTTGTTTATTTATTCTTTCAATTGTTTTCTTCATATTGTTTCTTCTTTCTTTGTTGTTTAACATTAACTAGACCGTATCAGTTGCCCTTACAAAGGTAAAGAAATAATTCCCATAAAAACCCATAATGGTCAGTGTGATATATTTACTACATTCCGAAATTGCATAACTACATCTTGTGTCGATGC
>CAYUWB010000141.1:0-1097 GCA_964448305.1 uncultured Candidatus Ruthturnera sp. | reverse complement strand
TTAAAGGACAAGTTTGGTATAATTCTACTCTTGGAAAAATTAAAGGTGCAGCAGGAGGATCTTGGGCCTCAGCACCTGCTTTAAATAATGGTACTAATCAAGGTGGAGGTATGGGTTCTCAAACAGCTGCTTTAAGTACAGGAGGAAAAGCCTCACCAACAGCATACAGTGCAAAAACAGAAGAATACAATGGTTCATCATGGAGTGAAGTAGAAGATTTACCAGCTGCAATTAGTTATTTTGTAAGTATGGGAACACAGACTGCTGGACTGATAGCAGCAGGCGCTCCTGTTAGAAGAAATCAAAGTTATGAGTATGATGGAACTAATTGGAGTTCAGGAGGAAATTTAAATACAGGAAGAAAACAAGGTGGTGGTTGGGGTATTCAAACGGCTGCGTTACACACAGGCGGAGAAAAACCAACTGTTTGCGCTGATACAGAAACTTACGATGGATCTTCTTGGACTGAAGTCGGTGACATGAATACGGTTAGAGCTAACAATAGAGGATTTGGTGTTTTAACAGATGGGGTTATTGTGGGTGGTGGTCCTGAAGCAGCAAATACTGCAGAAGAATGGAATGGTTCAGCGTGGACAGCCACAAATGGTTTAAACTCAGAACGTCAACAAATGGCAATGTCTGGAATAGGTGTTGTTAGTACAGCAGGACTTATTGTGGGTGGTTATGATAATACAACAACGGCTGCATCTGCACAAGTTGAAGAATATAATGGTAGCACATGGACAGAAATTGCAGATATGTCTGTAGCAACAATAGAAGCTCATGGATCAAGATCATCAATGACTGCTGCAATTGTAGCAGCGGGATCACCAGGTTATAAAACGACTTCTGAAGAATGGAATGATCCTTCAGTAGTAACATGGACAACTAGCTAATGACCGATTACAAAGAAATAAAAGGAAAAACAATTTTAAATATATCAAGCGACTTGGACAACGCTGAAGGTGAAGGACAGATTTGGTTTAATACTTCAGGAAATGATTTTAAGACGATTGTTGGACTTGGATCATGGTCAACGGGTGGAAATTTAAATACAGCTAGAAGAACTCCAGGCGGAGCTGGAAATGGCACGCAAA
>CAYUWB010000140.1:0-1101 GCA_964448305.1 uncultured Candidatus Ruthturnera sp. | reverse complement strand
TTCCATTACCTACCATGTAATGACCTCCACGTGGATGTTCTGCATTATAATACAATATTTTTTCTGCGAGTGGATAATCTAGAATGAGGATTGTCAAGTCATGTGTTGACTTTGCCTGTTCTACTGCAAAAGACATTTTATTTTCAACAATACAATCCCAGTCAGATGCCCCTGGTGTTATATTCCACTCATAAAGATATTCACGAGACATTGCAGTCACACTTCTCACAACATCCCAATCATGATCATCACAGTCATTTTGAGAAGTTACAAAGATTAAGTTCATATCGAGTAAATCCTCTTCAGCAAAGGAATCTTGTATTGTTAAAGGAATTAACAAAACAAATGCAATTAGACCTAAAATCAAAAACTTCATGATGAAACTTTCAAATTCATATTATTTAGGATCTTATATGTAAAATCAAGCCTGAAAAATAGAAAAAAGGGCTAAGGAATAGCCACATTTTTGTTATATCTATAACCTAGTCTGAGAGGTGCATTGCAACAGAAACACCGTAATGAATTTGTGACAATGAGTATTACACAGACACTACATCGTCGTTGTCCATTTGAATATCCTTTGACTTGTTGACTTTGTTTATAACAATCCATACCACATTTACCTTTACACTTGAAAGGCAATTTCTTTGTGAAATTGAAATTTAACTACCTACAATTACTCCGTATCAAGACCAAGCTTTACTCTGAGACTCTTTTCCTGAGCACAAAGTTCCTCAATTTTTCTATCGTTTTCTAATTTGGATTTTCTCAATTTATCCAATACCATTTTTCTCTCTATCATTTTTATCAACCTCCTTTGACACTCTAGGTGTCTAATTTTTTCTAATTACTAATAACAAGTACAGGTGTATACTACATTTTATGAAATTAAAAGCTAGTATTACTATAAAGCTAATTAGTAATTATACAGCTAAATAGAAAAAACTGAGTTATAAATAATTTCCAACAAAATATTGTAGGATAACTAAATCAACCTTGATTCTCTTGACAAATTTCGACGTATTGATGTTATTCTATTTAAGAAAATAAGTAGAATTTAGAACATATTCTTCAAAAATAATAGTTTCATATACTTAGAAT
>CAYUWB010000139.1:0-1120 GCA_964448305.1 uncultured Candidatus Ruthturnera sp. | reverse complement strand
CTAAATATCATCAAATCTCACCTAAAAGTGAGTAGAATTGTGAGTAGAAATTTTAACCCCAAAATGGGACGCCTGCTCACATGCTCACAGATACAAAAATAAAAACCGCAAAATCTAAAAATAAACTTTATCGAATGGCGGATAGTAACGGGTTGGCAATTGAAATTACACCGGCTGGGGTAAAACATTGGCGTTATCGTTATCGATTTAACAATAAAGCATCAATGATGTCTTTAGGTAAATACCCACAGGTCAGTCTTAAAGCCGCGAGATATCTGCGTGATGAACAAAGAGATTTACTTGACCAAGGATTAAACCCAAGTGAGTATCGCACTAAGAAAGCTTTTCAAGACAAGATTGAGCGCGATCGAAAGATGAGTTTTAATGATCTATTCTACAAGTGGTTTGAACAAAACGAGCATACCTGGAGTGACAATCATACAAAGAAAGTTATGAATCAGTGTCGTCGACACCTGCTCAAGCACATTGGCAATAAGTCCATTGATGACATTACAGCACAAGATATCATTTGGGTTTTTAAGAAAATCGAAAACCTTGGCATCATAGAAACACTTGAAAAAGTTAAGGGTTACACCGGAAGAGTATTCAGGTTTGCAGTGGGCCTTGGGCTTTTAACTGTCGACCCTACTCGGGATTTGCCAAATGATATCTTTAAAAAGAAAACCGTTAAGAACTTTGCACATATAACTGACACTAAAGATATTGCCAAACTATCAAAACAACATCGACAATCTTATTAGCAGTACTATTGATGGGTCGCCATTTGCCACAGGAGTTGTTAAATTTATGACAGGCAGAACTGATTGGGAAGGGTCTGCACAAACACTTCTTGATCTGCTCGAAAGCGATTACATAGACATCAAAATAACCAGTAAGAAGAACTGGATACAAACCCCTAAAAAAGTCATGAGCGAGCTTAGACGCCATTCACCTGCTTTTAAAACTGTTGGTATTGATGTAAAAACAAAACGAGAATCTAGCGGCAACGTTATCACCATCACTAGACTAGACAACTACCACAATCTTAAAATCGCTTCATAAAAGATATTTAGGTTAATTTATCTACATTTGCTACATCTACCGCATCAAGGTGTGGCAA
>CAYUWB010000138.1:0-1155 GCA_964448305.1 uncultured Candidatus Ruthturnera sp. | reverse complement strand
GATAATTTTTAGGAGGATATATGGCCAACACGTTCAAAGTAATCACATTTGCAGCAGAACCTGCTAGTGCCGGCACCGCATATAAAATGTATACGGTTGCTGGAAGTACCACAACAGTGGTGCTAGGTTTGATACTTACTAACATACATTCATCTGCAGTTACTGCAGAGGTAGAATTAGTTAGTGATACAGGCAGTAGAGGTGGTGCAAATAATGTAACTAATGGAACATCGTTTTTAGCGAAAGACGTAAATATTCCCGCGGGCAGTTCTTTAGAGCTTTTGTCCGGCGGTAAGGTAGTTTTAGAAACTACTGATGAGATAAAAATTGATTGTTCAGTTGCGGATAAACTTTCAGGCACTTTGTCTATAATGGAGATAACATAATCATGGGCTATATTGGACAGGAGCCGGCTCAAGTTGCTATTGCAGCATCAGATCTTGCTGATGATTTAGTTACTTCGGCTAAATTAAATTATTCTGAAACAACACTTACAGATCAAGCAACTATTACTTGGGACGCATCTACTCAAGATGTTGCAAAAGTTACATTGGCTGGAAATAGAACTTTGGGTGCAGCATCAAATGCAACTACAGGTCAATTTATTTCTTTATTAGTAATTCAAGACGGAACAGGGAGCAGGACTCTTACATGGAACGCGGCATATGAATTTGCCTCGGATACAGCGCCGACTTTAACAACTACAGCTAACCTTGGAGATGTATTTGTATTTCGTTATAATGGGAGTAAATGGTTAGAGGTTGGCAGAAATCAGGCTTTAACATTATCATAGGAGAAATATGTTTGCATTAGTAGAATCAGGATCAATTACAAAATTCTTTAGTGGTAATCAAGGTATTACTATTGGAGATTTACAATATTCAAAACAAATATTTACTCTTTGGACTAAATCAGAAAGAGAAGCTATTGGTATATATGAAGTAGAAATGAATAACTCTAAAAGAAAAAATGAAGAATGGTATATTAATACTAATGTTACTTATGCTTTTGGAAGTGGTAAAGTTACAGGTTCATATGGTGATGCTACAGCTAAAGCTTATGCAGATACTAAATATACTAACCAAGATAAAACAGATAAAAAAATACCAACTGGTAAAGATGTAGGAGATGTTAAAGCTGAAGGTTTAAAAACAA
>CAYUWB010000137.1:0-1161 GCA_964448305.1 uncultured Candidatus Ruthturnera sp. | reverse complement strand
AATATATTGACAAATAAATAATAACAACGCAAAATATTGCGTATGAAAGGAAATAAGAGATGGTAACTGAACAGACCCCATCGGGAGATTCAGCAAATCAACTTCCTAAAGAGGACGAAGGAATAGAAGATATTACATCTACTAACCAACCTCAAGAGGGAGCGGGTGAGCAAGCTGAAGCTGGTGCGGCTGACCAAACTCAAGGTCAATCGCCTGAACAACGAACTTTTAGTGCAGAGGAATTTGCTAAGTATCAGTCTAAGACTGATAAACAAATTAGTGATCTTACCTCACAATTGCAAGAAGAGCGCGGAACTAGGGAAAAAGCCGAAGAACAAGCTAGAATGTCTGGTTTGGAGAACGAAGTTGCAATTTTCCAAGAACAGGAAAAGCAGAAAGCTATAACGCAATACGGCATGGATGATAACCAAGCCGATGCATATGGCAGGCAACAGGCAGATATGATGAAAAATTTATATCTGAAAGATATGGCGGCGAAAAGCACACAGCAACAGTTAGCTGAACAATCTAAGGTAAACGAAGAATTATCTGGTAAAGCTTTAGTAAGTGAAGTAGCGAATAAATATAATATTCCTGCTAATGACTTACAAGCTCTAGGTATTACAAATGCGGAAGCCTTAGATAAGATGGCGCAAGTTATTGCGGATAACAATAGGTTAAAAGCACCAACTGCACCACCACAGCAATTTGACTCAAACTATGCTGACTCTGCCGTAGCACCAACAGACGCTGAAGGTATTGTTGATCGGTACAATGACGGCGACCCAAATGTTTCATGGGAACAATTTGTGGAAGCTGGCAAAAAATTAGGAATGAAATTTTAATCTAAGGAGATACAGATATGGCTTCAGTACAGACAGCTACTACTGGTAACTTAGGATCGATACAGAGAACTGTAATATCTCAAATGAGATATACAGAGGAACACAACATGCCTGTTGTAAACCTAATTGAAAAGTTTACTTTGAGAAAAGGTGAGAAGCAGATTGATATTCCAAAAGCTGATCAGATGACTGCATCTGATTTAGTTGATGGTATTGACATGACAGATAGTGAAGATATTTCTGCTACTGTCGTAACTGCAACAACAGCAGAGGTAGGTCTAAAAGTTATCATTACAGATAAATTAGCAAGACAATT
>CAYUWB010000136.1:0-1163 GCA_964448305.1 uncultured Candidatus Ruthturnera sp. | reverse complement strand
CTTTCATTTCATCGGATAAATATCCAAGTATCCCACATAGTGGGGGCTGTCTGAGTGAACAAAGGCTACGCTCTATTGCTCGCAATTGATTGCTTAATTCACTGAAATTATTCAGCGCTGCCCAAAAAGGCACACTCAATTAGGCCCCATGGGAAGATAATGATTCTGAGAACAAATGCTAATGCATCTGAATGTCCTCGGTTTCGTAGGCGTCCAACCCAGAGACCTAGGCTTGCCCATCCAACTATAACACTGAAAAGAGTTCCAACAATTGCAACACCAATCATTCCGGCTACAAAACCAAGTGCCACGTTAATTACTGCCAAAACAATCGTTCCAATCCACCAATCTTTAAGCCCATAGTTCATTCCTGCATCAAACAGCATATGTCCTTTTACATCTACATCCATTTTTTCATACCTCTTAGGTTTACTAACCTGAACCCGTTTCTGATAATATCACATATAAAATGCTACCCTGCATCCGGTGTGGTGGACTTGTTTATTGAGTAATACACAACCAACCAAAACCCCAGTACACACGAAAAATTAGACATCTCCAAGTGATGGGTTCATGTTTGAGTGGCACAGCCCATTACCCATGGTAAGAGTGGGGATGGTGATGTTACAAGGCGCACGCCATGCACATATTTCCACTTTAGAGTCAGCAGCTGAGGAACTCGGGGTTGACCTCGAAACTATCGAATTGAGAACCCCTCTTGACCTCCAAACATGTGAATTAGATGCGATTATATTCCCTGGTGGGGAATCAACAACCATGCGTCTGACCGGGTCTAACGACCTGAACAATCTCCTACCATCACTGTTTGAATGGCTGCGGTCAAATGAAAAAATTCCAGTTCTAGCAACTTGTGCCGGAACAATCCTACTGGCTCAACCCAATGATAGCGGAAAGCCGTTGATATCCGCAACCGTCAACAGAAATGGCTACGGTAGTCAAGCGGATTCCTTCCAAGCAATGTTAGAAGTGCCAACATTGGGAGAACCATACCCTGGTATATTCATCCGCGCCCCAAGATTTGATTCAATTGGAGAAGGTGGACAAGCAATTGCTTTACACGAACAAGAAGTTGTTGGAATAAGGGAACAGAACCGTTTGGCGGTTACCTTTCACCCAGAACTATCTGGAGACCTAAGATTCCA
>CAYUWB010000135.1:0-1169 GCA_964448305.1 uncultured Candidatus Ruthturnera sp. | reverse complement strand
TCGCCCATAATTTGTGTGGCGATGTTTACTTTCTTGCGGAGAGCTTTAACGATTCGTTCGTCAACAGTATCCTCCGCAAGAATATCAATGTAGGTCATTGGTTTATTCTGACCGATACGATCAATTCTTGCTTCTGATTGCTGACGTTTTTCTAAATCATATCCATTAGAATAATAAATCATGGTAGATGCACCCGTTAACGTAATACCATAACCACCTGTCTGTGGTGTTCCCACTAAAAATCTTACTTTACTTTCTGGATCTTGTATCTTTTTTATAGCTTTCTGTCGATTTTCAGTTGAGGTGTCTCCATAATAAGTCACCACAGACATTGGATATTTCTTCTCAATCTCTCTTACAATCGTGGCAATATCATGACGATAGTGCGCCCAAATAACGGCTTTACCTTCGACTTCTTCAAGGACTTCCATTAATTCGGTAATACGATTGTTTTTGATCTCTTGAATCGAATCATCATCTGCTTTGAAATGACCACAAGTAATTTGGTGTAATCTCATGAGTTGAGTCAGAGCGGTAGCTGTTGTTATCATCTTACCATTCATTTCAGCAAGTGCCATTTGTTTCATTTGCTGATAAACTTTATTTTGTTCAGTTGTTAATTGGATTGTCCGTTTCATATAAGTTTTAGGGGGAAGATCCAAACATTCATCCTTTAACACGCGGTAAGAAAAAGCTTTTAACTTATCTGTTAGTTCTTCAAGATTATGATAACCTACAACTAATTGAACAGAACGTCCGCTAAAATTAGCAGTTCTCATAATCGCATAACGTGTTCTAAAGGTATAATAAGAAGAATGATCTAATAGATAAGGATCTAAAAAATGACACTGAGTATATAAATCTAAAGGAGACTTGGTAACAGGGGAACCCGTTAAGATTCTTCGATACTTTCCCTCTTTAGATAATTTAAGAATATTCTTTGTTCGTTTAGCACCAGGGTTTTTAATGGTCGTTGATTCATCAACAGCAAATAAAGTATTATGAGAAGCTAAAAATTTAGTAGCAAAATCCACACCTTTCTTTGTGGAAAAAGCTTCTACATTCATAATTAAAATGTGAAGATCCATTTCAACTTTAAAAAGAGAATTAAGTTTTAACTTTTGTTTTTGACCAATAAGAGATTGCCACAAAACTGCCTTCTTTTGAAT
>CAYUWB010000134.1:0-1175 GCA_964448305.1 uncultured Candidatus Ruthturnera sp. | reverse complement strand
CAAAACAATGTTTTAAATCCTTCAATGTTCTCACTTACAGGGTTTACAAAAATTACTTGAGGAGCTATTCCTATAATTCTAACATCCAATACAGATCTTTGCTTATCAAAAAACCAATCCTCTTTGATTTCATATCGAACTATCTCTTCAGTAGTATATTCCACAACTGTGTCAAACTTTACTGGTAATCCATTAGCATCCGTTACTGGATCACCAGGATTAGCTAAACCATTGATGACATCTGGATCATTTAGTTGGTAAATTTTTGGAACTGATGTCTCAACACCAAAGAAACTTTGTATTCTTAATTTAAAATTAGGATCATTGATATTTCCATTTGTTGGTTTTACAGGCTCTCTAAATTGATCATCTGCATCTAAACCAAGGTCATAGATAGTTAAATTTCCTTCTTCAATAACTCCATATTTTATAACATCCCATAAAGACATTCTATCAGATAAAGGTTTTAATGGGTAATACAAAGGATGATTTTGTTTTTGTCTTAGGTCAATTGTTCTCCATATCCTTTTAGACCACATCACATCAGCTTCCCTTAAATGCGTGTACTGTACTACCATTTTTGTAGGTATATGTTCTTTTACATATACACCATCCAAAACATTGGAGCTACTTACACCAGTACTTGGCAGCTGTGCAAGCATAACATTGATACTTAATGTAAGGGTAGATATGGTTATGATCTTAAGAATATTCATGACTAATAATATTAGTTAATTATTTAGTTAATTTAAGTACAATACCTGACTCTAGTGTCTGAACACCTGCTGGTCCTTTCACTTTAATACTTGTAAATGTTAAAGAACCATTGAAAGGTATTTTCTTTATTAATTTCTTCATATCACCAGTTAAGGCTCTTGATTTAGCAGTCAAGGTAACTGGGTTTCCGTTAGATATTCCTAACATTTGAAATGAGACAACTTCATAAGGTACATTTAAAGGGCTTTCTCCAAGACTAGCAGATAAAACTGGAATCTGTGCAGCCGTTAATTTAGACATTTTACCACTTGCTTTACCACCAAAATAGGCAGTTGGAGGAGGTAAATTAAATATTCTAAATTCTTCTTTCGCTAATTCAACTTTTTTACCATCATCATCTACAGCTGAAACGGTTATTGTAGCTTTTTTACCTTTTGACACGGTAGCAGTATAAATAC
>CAYUWB010000133.1:0-1187 GCA_964448305.1 uncultured Candidatus Ruthturnera sp. | reverse complement strand
GGTTCTTTTCCTTGAGTTTTTTCCAGCGACCCAGTTGATGAAAGAGTTTTTCTTGGGCTTTTTCGCGGATTGAACAGGTGTTGAGTAGCAGTACATCAGCCTCAAATGCATCATCAGTTAGCTCTAGACCGTGTGAGTGTTTGAGTACATCAGTCATTTTATCTGAGTCGTACTCATTCATTTGACACCCGAAAGTGCGAATGTGTAGTTTGGATAAAGGCATTACTTTTGGATGTGTAGGGTTTGCGTTGGGTAGGCGATTTCGGCCTTGTTTTTGGCAATGATGTCTGCAACGCTTAGCAGTATTTGTTGCTTCACACGTTGGTATTCATCTTTACTGGTGGTTTTAGTGAAGGCGTACACATTAAAATCAAGCGATGAAGCATTAAAGTAATTGAAATACACACGCAGCGATTCAGACTGATCAATGTCTTTATGTTCTCTTAACAGAGCTTCCACTTCAGCAACAATAGCCGGCATTTGTGCGATATCATCATAACGAACACCAATCACTTCTTTAATACGACGATTGGTCATGCGTGATGGTGTTTCGATTGGAATCGAGGCAAAAATAGAGTTAGGGATGTAGACTGGGTTTTTACTAAACGTGCGAATACGTGTCATGCGCCAGCCGATTTTTTCCACCGTGCCTTCAAATTTGGAGGAGCGAATCCAATCACCGGTTGAGAAAGGCTTGTCCATTTGAATCATCAGTCCGCCAAAAATATTGCTGAGCATGTCTTTAGCGGCAAAGCCCATCACAATACCACCAACACCACCAAAAGTCAGCAGGCTAGAAATTGAGAAGCCTAAGAATTGTGCAACACCAAGTGCAATGGCAATAACAATTAAAATTTTGATTAAGCGTGAGAACAGTCTAACCGAGTCGTTATCAACATTGGTATCACGCTCAAGCATGTAAGCTTCCATACCAGAAACAATTCGAACCACACCCCAGGTAATAATAAAGATGGGTGCAATATCAATGTATTCAATTACCTTGGTTAAGACTTCAATTTGTCCTTTGAAAGCATTGATAGAAAAATAAATCCAGCCAAACCAAATAAGCACTTTAAGCGGTGCAGAAACAGCTTTGATTAGATGGTCATCCCATTGGATTTTGGTTTTATCGGCATGAGAAATAATGATTCTTAAAATAAAACCTAAAACACCATGCGCCACCAAAG
>CAYUWB010000132.1:0-1197 GCA_964448305.1 uncultured Candidatus Ruthturnera sp. | reverse complement strand
AATAAAATGTCAAAAGAAAAATTCGAAAGAACCAAACCCCATGTCAACGTCGGCACAATTGGTCACGTTGACCATGGTAAAACTACCCTAACCGCAGCCATCACTAAAGTTATGGCCGAAGCCCGTGGTGGTGAATTTAAAGATTACGCAGATATTGATAACGCTCCTGAAGAAAGAGAACGTGGTATTACCATTTCAACCGCACACGTAGAATACGAAACTGAAACTCGTCACTACGCACACGTTGACTGTCCGGGACACGCCGACTACGTTAAGAACATGATTACCGGTGCTGCACAAATGGACGGCGCTATCATCGTTATTGCTGCAACTGACGGTCCTATGGCTCAAACACGTGAGCACATTCTTTTATCTCGTCAAGTCGGTGTACCTTACATCATCGTATACATGAACAAAGCCGACATGGTTGATGACGAAGAACTAGTAGAACTGGTTGAAATGGAGATTCGTGAACTTCTAGACGAGTACGACTTCCCAGGTGACGACACACCAGTGATCTTCGGTTCTGCACTTAAAGCATTAGAAGGCGACCAATCAGACATTGGCGTTCCTTCAATCCTTAAATTAGGCGATGCACTAGATTCATACATTCCAACACCAGAGCGTGACACAGACAAAACCTTCATCATGCCAATTGAGGACGTGTTCTCAATCTCAGGTCGTGGTACGGTTGTAACTGGTCGTATTGAAGCGGGTAAAGTAAACGTTGGTGACGAACTAGAAATCGTTGGTATTAAAGATACACAAACCACAACTTGTACCGGTGTTGAGATGTTCCGTAAATTATTAGACTCAGGTGAAGCGGGTGATAACGTTGGTGTACTACTACGTGGTACTAAGCGTGAAGAAGTAGAGCGTGGCCAAGTATTGGCTAAGCCTGGTTCAATCACACCACACTCAAAGTTTGAAGCAGAAGTTTATATCTTAAGTAAAGATGAAGGTGGCCGTCATACGCCATTCTTTGATAACTACCGTCCACAGTTCTACTTTAGAACAACTGACGTAACAGGTGCTTGTAAGCTACCAAGTGGCGTAGAGATGGTTATGCCAGGTGATAACGTGAAGATGGACGTAGAGCTTCTATCTCCGATCGCTATGGACGATGGCTTAAGATTCGCGATTAGAGAAGGTGGCCGTACGGTTGGTGCGGGTGTTGTATCTAAGGTGACGGATTAA
>CAYUWB010000131.1:0-1199 GCA_964448305.1 uncultured Candidatus Ruthturnera sp. | reverse complement strand
CGTTTACTGCGTGGACTACCAGGGTATCTAATCCTGTTTGCTCCCCACGCTTTCGCGTCTCAGCGTCAGTATTTGGCCAGAAAGCCGCCTTCGCCACGGATGTTCCTCCGAATATCTACGAATTTCACCTCTACACTCGGAATTCCGCTTTCCCCTCCAATACTCGAGCCATGCAGTTTCCGACGCACTTCCGGGGTTGAGCCCCGGGCTTTCACGCCGGACTTACACGGCCGCCTACACGCGCTTTACGCCCAGTAATTCCGAACAACGCTTGCACTCTCCGTATTACCGCGGCTGCTGGCACGGAGTTAGCCAGTGCTTCCTTTGGAGGTACCGTCAGACCCGGGGGTTTACCCCGTTCGTTCTTCCCTCCTGACAGAGCTTTACAACCCGAAGGCCTTCTTCACTCACGCGGCGTTGCTGCGTCAGGGTTTCCCCCATTGCGCAATATTCCCCACTGCTGCCTCCCGTAGGAGTCTGGGCCGTGTTCCAGTCCCAGTGTGGCTGATCATCCTCTCAGACCAGCTAACCATCGCTGCCTTGGTAGGCCATTACCCCACCAACAAGCTAATGGTCCGCGAGCCGATCCCCAGGCGAGACATACCCGAAAGTATGCCCCTTTGACCTCATCCCCCTCGAGGGTCGTGGTCTCATGCGGTATTAGCGAGCCTTTCGGCTCGTTATCCCCCACCCGGAGGTACGTTACTCACGTGTTACTCACCCGTGCGCCACTTTACTCGGTCCCCGAAGGGACTTTTCTCGTTCGACTTGCATGTGTTAAGCACGCCGCTAGCGTTCGTTCTGAGCCAGGATCAAACTCTCCGAAGAAGTGTTTGGCGCTCACGTGTTGAGCTGCTTGTATGCAACCAATCCGCGAGGCCTCTATGGCACATCTGCGCCCCGTCCCTTTGCGGCTTTCACCGTTTCCAGGATTCGACACCCTCCGTTTTCAGGCTTGACCCGAGCACGCACATCTATATGTGTGTTGTCTTTTCTGCTATCCGATTTTCAAAGAGCGAGCCGCAAGCGACCGCCAACTGCCTTCTCCGGTCTCCCGGGTCCAGCAGCCTTGGAGCCTTTTGTTCGTTGACCGCGAAGGTCTCGGACGCTGGGGCTATGACCGCTTGTGTCGTCTTCCCCGCAAGGGCTCACCTCACGCGGGGAGCGGCTTTGTAGATCCAGCGCCTACCCCTGTCAAC
>CAYUWB010000130.1:0-1199 GCA_964448305.1 uncultured Candidatus Ruthturnera sp. | reverse complement strand
TAAATACTCTTTGTTAAGTTGCGAGCCTTTTTTGATTACACATTGACTTGACAACTTCTTCTCTTCCCAATCAGGAAAATCACTGCCATCATCCGCTCTAAAGCGAATGTTTTGCGAGAAGATTTGTTGCATTACCCCTTTTTTATACTCACCAAGCAGTGCTTGCTTTTGACGAAGAAGCTCGATTTTGCTATCAACTACGGTTAGGAATGCTGCGATTTTCTGTTGTTCTGGTTTGGTTGGTAGACTTAACTTTAAAGTTTTAATATCATTATTAGTAAAACCCTTAATTGATGTTCCTTGGCTGTATCTAATAAGAAGGTTGTTTTTTGCTAAAAAGAAATATCCGAGAAAATAACTATTGTCTTTCTTAGGTAATAAACTTGTGAAATCCTGACTTGTACAAACCTCTTTTTTGTTTATGACAAGTTTACCAACACCAACCCTTGAAACAAATACAACGCTTTCCTTAGAGATAGGCTTTGTTGCAGATTCCTTAATCGAAATTTCATTAATAAATCTACTGATTTTGATGTTGTGAATATCCTGCTCATTTATATCCGAGCTTGAAATCCAAGGAACATCTCCCTTCCAATATTCTTCAACTGACTTGCTTGGAGTTCCGCCACCTTTAAAGCTACCAATGTCGCCCAACTTTTTCTCTTCCCACTCGCCACTAAACTCAGGAAATCTTAACTGTGGAACTTTACTTCCGTCTGGACTGCTGTGTGGCGCTTGTGCTACTTCACTCATCTCAATTCCTTAGAATGGTTTAGCAATACCCAGCTCATCACAGAACTTAGTAATGGTGTTATCAGTCTGTATCATCTCGCTATCAAGTGCTTTAAGCTCTTGAGATACCGCATCCAAATCAATCGGCTCTTCCTCCTCAAAGGTATCAACATATCTTGGGATGTTAAGGTTGTAGTCATTCTCTTTGACTTCACCCATTGAGGCAAGGTAAGAATATTTGTCGATGGTTTCACGACTTCTGAACGTGTCAATAATCTTGACTACATTCTCATCGGCTAGAGTGTTCTGGGCTTTAACTTTCTCAAACTCATTTGAAGCATCAATGAATAAAATATTGCCACTGTCTTCCCGACACTTTTTAAACACCAAAATACAGGTTGGGATGCTTGTGCCGTAGAAGATATTAGCAGGCAAACCAATCACCGCATCAAGGTAGTTTTTATCTT
>CAYUWB010000129.1:0-1205 GCA_964448305.1 uncultured Candidatus Ruthturnera sp. | reverse complement strand
AAATCACTATCAATATCTAATGTGCTTGTAATGCTTTTTAGTTTTTCCAAATGAGCCGTATAATTTTCACGCTCGTTAATATAAGCGGTTAATACTTTATCAAAACCAACCGGATCTTCAGCTTCTTCCTGTTTCAATACCAGCCCATCAATTCGCGCATCCAACGTGCTAATTAATTCCTGTATTTCGCTTTCTTCTACAGTGAGCGAGCATAAATCAATACCTTCACATTGGGCAATTGATAATGCGATACCCATACCAATAGATTGAAACACAACTGTTTCATCCTGTAGTAAATTCAAATCAGCTTTATCGGCTTCATCTTTATCAAGAATTGCCGCTGACACATTAACGCTCACTAGAGCAATGAGAATATAAGCAATATTTTTAATGATTGTCAGCATATTAATAAATATTAGTTAAATACTTAATAGAAGAGCCATCTAAACTCAACAAGTCACTACCATAATGAAGTGTTTGCATCGAATTATAGTCACGTACTTCAGCAGTAAACATTGGAGATGCTCCGTCAAGCATTGCCTCGGTACCTTCAATCAACAGACGAATCTGATTTTCAATAAAAGTAGCTTCAAATTTCGCAGCCTCGATAATAGTATCAAGTGCTTCTTGAGTAAGTTCAATGCCTGTCGCTTCGCTTAATCGTGCACGTTCTTCTGGATTTGCCTTCAAACTTTCTAACCATTCAATACGTGCTTTAACAGTCTCAAGTACCTTAGCTAAACGTGTAACTTCACCTGCGTCAGCTTCTCCACCTAATAAATCTTCTTCATCGCCTAATTCTTCATCAAACTCTTCGTCTCCAAACTCATCTTCTTCAGCAGCAAAGAACTCTTGCAACTCTTGACGATAGCCACGGAAATCGTCTAATTCTTTGTTATAACCATGAATGAGCTCTAATAATTCCTCTCTTACCTTTTTAACTATTTCTTCAGCCCATCGTTTATCAAGTTCTGATAAACGAGCTTCTAAAGATTCAATTAGATTGTTTAACTCATCTTCAGTAACACTTGGAGCACACCCTTCTTGTTCTTCACACTGAGCCAATGCTAATGCGATACCGGTACCAATCGTGCCATAAAGAGTGAGTTCTTCTTCAAACAATCCAAGATCAATAAATGCTAATGTCTCAAGACCTATTAATGCAGAGGCAGGGTTAATAGAGAAAGTATTTGTAATTCCAGCAC
>CAYUWB010000128.1:0-1211 GCA_964448305.1 uncultured Candidatus Ruthturnera sp. | reverse complement strand
CGTGTTTTGTTAATTGTAATCCAATGTTCTTCTTTCATATTTCCTTTTACCCATGCAGATGGTGCAACTAAAACTTCAGAACCTGCTGCTGCAAGTGATCTTGACATTTCTGGAAATCTTAAATCATAACAGATCATCATGCCAATTTTTCCAATTGATGTTTTGATGGGCTTTGCAATTTTTGAGCCTGATTTCATTTTGTCTGATTCTCTAAATCCTAATGCATCATAGAGATGAATTTTACGATAAGTAGAGATTACCTTACCTGACTTGTCAATTACAAATGCAGTATCATATACTCTATCTTTTGTTCTACTTTTTTCATAAAATGATCCAACAACTTGAATTTTATTTTCTTTTGCAGCTTTTGCAATGGTATTAACAAAATTTCCATTAATTGTTTCAGCTAAACTTGCTAATTGTTTTGAAGTTTGAGATGAATTGGTATAAAACATCATAAATTCTGGGAATGCACAAAGTGTTGCATTTTTTGTTGCTGCTTTTGAAATGTATGAAATGATTTTTTTTAAATTAACTTCTTTGTTAGTTGATGCTTTGAATTGAATTACTGCAACTTTCATGAAAAATATTAATCATATCACAATAAAAGGATAAACTATTGGTACAACTTAGAAATGTACCATTTTCTTCTTATGTAAATTCATTCTATACAATACAAACCGATCATAGTGTGTATGTCAACCCTAGACTGGTAGGGATATTTTCCAGTCAAATATTTTTAAAAATAATTAAAGTTGGTTTCCTGCTAAAAACCAATTTTCTTTAGGATTGTCTTCAAAAACAACAATAACGTGACTTTCTTTTGTTTTTAGAATTTCAACGGCTGATTTTGTAATTGCTTTTGCGTATTCGTCTTTTTGTTCCTGAGTTCTTCCAGGATACATTGACACTGTAATCAAAGGCATGTAGATTTCAAATAGATTCAGTGATTTATTCTTTCAATAATCAGGTCTGTAACCATATCGTGTACCATATGTAAAGTCAGAACTGTGCATTTTTTTGTAGAGATACCCAGTACCTAAACCAACTGCAAATCCACCAATGTGTGCAAGATATGCTACACCTCCACCTGCAATTCCGAATCCTCCAATGAAGAATGGTAATAGGTTTTGAAAAACTAACCAAAATGGCAAGAACCATCGAGCCTGAATGTGCATCATTCTCCAAAAGAATCCAAGCATCATGAAAGT
>CAYUWB010000127.1:0-1214 GCA_964448305.1 uncultured Candidatus Ruthturnera sp. | reverse complement strand
ACTTTTGGAGTTACCTGATTTTTAAGAATTTTATACCAAAAACTGCTTTTATCTCTATTAGGGTCAAGTGCTGGAGCACATCCGAAGAAAGTTGCAAGAGATAATCCCCTATAAGGTGACATCAAAGTTCTATCAGCCGTTAAGACGATTTTTGGAGTACCCATACCCTTCACGGAAATAATTTTCTGATTTATTTTAAACCTTGCTAGTCAAACCTAATAATTTTCTAGAATTCCAGCCTTGTTTCTGTGTAAATGACCAAATTCCTTATTTGTAGACAAATGCTTTCCATCAAAAACAGTTCCATCTCTGCAAGCAAGATCCTCACCAACACAACAACTGCCACAAATTCCGACTCCGCATTTCATCATTCTTTCAAGACTAGCTTGAACGAAAATATTTCTAGAGTGAGCAGATTGGACCGTTTTGTACATCATAATCTCAGGACCACAAACATACACAGCATCAAAATGGGTTTCAGCAACTAATTTCTCAACCATATCAGTAACAAATCCTTTCTCACCATAACTACCATCATCAGTTGAAACAATCACTCTATGAGAATTATTTTTCAATAATTCATTTGATAAATCTTCAAAGAAGACTTCATCTTTGGATTTTGCACCCATTAAGACGGTAACATCATCAGTTGGTTTCACAAAGGTAAGTAATCTCATCATTGGAACAAGACCAGTACCACCACCAACAAGCAAAAGTTTTCCTTCTTTAACATCAAAGGAATTTCCATAAGGGCCTCTAATTCCAATTTGTCCCCCAACTGGAACATTAAACAATCCAGTAGATGAAGGCCCATGTTTTCTAACAGTAAATGCAGCTTTACCAGATTCTTTTGAAATCATCACACTCATTGGTAATTCATTTACACCAGGTATCCAAACCATAGCAAATTGTCCAGGTAAAACAGTAGGCATTATGTCATCAGAGAAAACCAAAGTCCTGACAGTTGGTGTTTCATTTATTACCTTTTCAATTGTAACAATTGTAGGATGATTAAGATTTCTTTGCAAGACCTACCATCTCCTTTATTGTAGAATAATTATTTTTCTTCATGTAATTTAAAATTCCTTTGTTAATATCATCAAATACACCAACCCAATTATCTCCAATTGCACTTCCAAGTTGAACACCAGAAGCTCCTGCCAAGAAAAATTCAACTGCATCCTCCCAACTAGAAATTCCCCCACAACCAATTA
>CAYUWB010000126.1:0-1221 GCA_964448305.1 uncultured Candidatus Ruthturnera sp. | reverse complement strand
CGAGACAATGGCCAAAGGCGTGTGCCTGAACCGCCAGACAAAATCACTGGTGTGATTTTGAATGATGCACCCCAAGGGTATTTCCTGACAGGGCAGTGCTTAATGTTTAATTTTGAATTAGTCACTGTTTGTTTTGACCGGTTTTTACTATTGAGGTTAGTAGTTTTATTATCTCTTCTATTTCGTTGAGTAAGCTTTTTGTGTGATTGTCATTACTGTTTAGGTAATCAGTTTTTATTAGTAGATCTATCCAATATTTACTTTCTCTGGCTTCTTTGCTGGCTATTGCCATTTTAGCTATAAAATCTTTCTTGCTTTGAGCGGCCTGTACCCCAGGGCACCCTCTCTTGCCTAACGACAATTCACCTTGCGCCTCATTAATATTTGCACCAATTGATGTGCCGCTTCTTAACAATTGTTTAGATAAAGTGTATTCCTTTTTACTATGGCATAAGTGTTTGTATAAATTAACAACTCTAATTGCAAACTCAAAAGACTTGTCTAAAACAATGTTATCTTTCATTTTTTTATTAAATGATGAAGATGTTTGCACCAATTGTACAACGGCTACCGCACTATAAGCCTGAAATTTTGACTTATAGTTCAAATTAATTTGAATTATTTTAAACTATATAATTCCTTGTATCTGGGCAAATTCACAGGTTGCCTCAACAAAACCTTTGACGCTTCCGCAATCATATCTTGTGCCTTCAAACTTGTAGGCAATTACCTTGCCTTGTTTGGCCAATGTCATGAGTGCATCGGTTATTTGAATTTCGCCATTTTTATCTGGTTGGATGTTTTCAAGCGCATTGAAGATTTGTGGCGTCAGAATATAGCGACCAATAATAGCAAAATTAGTTGGGGCTTCTTCTGGGGCTGGCTTCTCAACCAAGGAGCTAACCTGGTAAGCACTAGTAGAGCCTTCCAGCAATTTTCCGTCAATCACGCCGTATTTATCCACTTCGGCCATTGGCACTTCTTCAATAGCCACGATACAGCAATCAGGATGTTGCACATAAAGAGCGGCCATTTGCTTAAGTACCGAATCGCCATTACTTGTACATAGATCATCCGGCAAGATAACTGCAAACGGCTCGTCACCAATCAGTTGCTTGCCCGTATAGATGGCATGACCAAGGCCAAGCATTTCTTGCTGCTCAATGTAGCTGAAATCGCATTGTTCAGAAGCGTAGTTCACCTCATCAAGCAATACCTCTT
>CAYUWB010000125.1:0-1233 GCA_964448305.1 uncultured Candidatus Ruthturnera sp. | reverse complement strand
TGGGTAAGTAAAGAAAAGCGTTTACAGATTTAGACCTTTGTAAGTGAAAGAGTCATGGTTTCTCGGTTAAGATAAGTTTGCTCAGAACTTAATTAACTTAAAGGAGAGAACCATGACTCAAGATCAATACGTTATCAGAAGAAAGCTGAATATTCTAGAACTAGGTGAAACACTTGGAAATATCAGCGATGCCTGCCGTAAATTAGGCGTTAGTCGCCAACACTACTACGATATCAAAACCGCTGTTGAAGAAGAAGGTTTAGAAGGTCTGCTTGAAAAGTCTCGCAAGGTGCCTCGTGTAGCTAACCGTGTAGCCCCTGAAGTCGAGCAAAAGGTTCTGGACTATGCTCTAGAATTTCCTACGCAAGGTCAAAAACGAGTGTCTAATGAGCTGAAAAAGCAAGGGATTCAAATCAGTGACGGCGGAGTTAGAAGTATTTGGTTACGCCATAATCTCCAGGTTTCGAGCCTGCGATTAAAGCGTTTGGAAAAATGGTCTGCCGAAACCTCTGGCGTTCTGACGGAATCTCAGGTTCAAGCTCTTGAAGATGCCAAACAAGAAAAGGAAGCTCATGGTGAAATCGAAACACCGCATCCGAGCTTTCTCCTGGGTCAGGATACTTGTTATATCGGATATATCAAAGGAGTTGGAAAAATCTATCAACAAACCGCGATCGATACTCATTCCAACGTGGGATTTGCCAAAGTGTATCCTGAAAAAACTGCTTTGGTGGCCGCCGACTTCCTTAACGATAAAGTCCTGCCATTCTTTGATGAGCAGAATATGAAGCTGTTGCGCGTTTTAACGGATCGAGGAACCGAGTACTGTGGACGAATAGAAACCCACCCCTACCAACTGTTTTTGCATTTGAATTCAATCGAACACTCTAAAACAAAAGTTCGACATCCGCAGACTAATGGGTCGACTGAACGATTGAATCAAATTATTCAAAATGAGTTTTATAAGGTAGCCTTTAGAAAAAAACTCTACAAATCCATTGAGGAAATCCAAACCGACCTCGATCAGTTTATGGATGATTATAATCATGAAAGAACCAATCAAGGAAAATACTGCCAGGGAAGAACGCCCATGAAAACCTTTGAAGACGGCCGGATACTTTATCAAAAATATGTTTTTGAAAACTCAGAGGAGGAAAAAAACGCCGCTTAAAACCTGTTAAAATATCTTAACTGGGAGACCGTTTGTAAAAGCAAATCTCAACTACCGCAAAT
>CAYUWB010000124.1:0-1235 GCA_964448305.1 uncultured Candidatus Ruthturnera sp. | reverse complement strand
TGCAGATGGTAATCAATATTGACTTTAACGGTTTTAATCTCTGTGTATTGGTAGGCATTTTTAGGCAGTGGCAAAAGTGCGGGTTTGTCGATTGAATCAAACCCTTGTTGTCGTGTGCCTTTAAGTTGTTTAAAAGGTTTGTTATTGACGTCTTCCAGTAAGGCCTTGATGCAGTGATTTAATTCGGCCAGTGAAAAGAAGGTGTGATGGCGTAACCGGGCAAGTATCCAGCGCTCTATGATTTGAACACCCACTTCTGCCTTAGCTTTGTCTTTGGGTTTGAGAGGCCTTGCAGGCACCAGGGCCGTCCCGTAATGTGCAGCGAGTTGTTGATAGGAGGGATTGATATCGGGATCGTAGCGACACGCTTTGGTGACCCCACTTTTTAAGTTATCAGGAACCACAAGAGTCGGTACGCCGCCAATAAAGTCAAAGGCTCTGACATGACTGCTTATCCAGTCCGGTAACTTTTGGCTCCAGGTGGCTTCACAAAAGGTGTAGTTGGAAGCACCCAAAACGGCGACAAATATTTGAGCGGTTCGTATTTCGCCGGTGGCATTACACACAATCGGGACGGTTTGTCCTGCGTAATCCACAAACAGCTTTTCACCGGCTTTGTGAGTCTGGCGCATCGACCGTCTTTGTTTCTTTAGCCAGTCTTGATACAACATGCAGTATTGCGGGTAGCTGTAACACCGATTCGGGTATTGTTGAGTATATTCTTCCCACAACAAATGCTTAGTCACGCCTTTGCGTTTCAGCTCCTGGTGTAACTCGATCCAGTCTGGACACTGAAATTGATTGGATGAGCGTGTATCGGATTGAGGATAAAATTGACGGGCAAGCTGTTGATCATTTAACTGATCAATCGATTCCCAGTTAAGTCCGAGTTCTTCCGCTTTACTCACAACTTTTTGTATCGCACCCAGACTTAATCTGAGACTGTCTCTAATTTGACGCATACTCAGCTCTGCATGCAGTCTAAGTCGTAATACTTCTCTTAATTTACGCATTGATACTCTCTGTGTTGGCATAACCGTCCCCAATTAAACAATTGGCTAGGTTAGCAATGGACAATAATCAATGCATGGAAAGGATTCTGATTGATCGTGAACGCCCATTCTGGATAAAGGGTAAAAGTGTTCACGTTCAGATCAGATTAGGCGTTCACGTTCAACCAGAATCGGTGTTCACAATGCGCCAGAATCAGTGTTCATGTTGGGACAGAATATGCA
>CAYUWB010000123.1:0-1263 GCA_964448305.1 uncultured Candidatus Ruthturnera sp. | reverse complement strand
ACAGCAACTGTGATTAAAGTCAAGTATTTGTAACTAGGTTTTGTTGCCAAAGTGTTTTTGTTTTGACCATCGTATTAATGATCGTGAGTAATTTACGCATACATGCAGTAATAGCTACTTTAAAAGGTTTTCCTTTTTCCGTGAGTCTTTGATAAAACTCTCGAATAACCGGATTGTGATTCATTGCTGAAACCGCAGCCATGTATAAGATGGAACGGACATTGCTTCGCCCACCCCAGATAGATCGGCGTCCACGAAACGTACCGCTGTCTCGGTTAATAGGAGCCAGTCCGATAAGCGCGGCAATTTGTTTTTGGTTGAGCTTTCCCAATTCAGGTACATTGGCTAGCAAATTGACCGATAAAATGGGACCGGCTCCAGGGACACTTTGAATGATTTGATCGTTGTCGCGCCATGTAGCGGATTTTTTTAGAGTTTTCGAAATATCTTTATCGACTTCGCGAATACACTCTTGTAACCATTTAATATGAGCTTGAATACTTTTACCAATGGTCTTCGAAACTTGTCTGAGTCGTTTTTTTTCGGTTGCTAGCATGTCGACTAATTGGCGGCGACGCGCTACCAAATCTGCTAGTTGTCGAGTTTCCTGACCTTTAATCTCGCGTACTTCAGGACGAACGGCGGCGGCGAAATGAGCAAGAACTTTGGCGTCTATGGTATCAGTTTTAGCAAGTTGTCCCGTTGCTTTAGCAAAGTCTCGCGCTTGGCGCGGGTTGACTACGGCTACTGGCAAGTGACCTTCGGCCAAAGCAGAAGCCAATGGGATTTCTAAACCACCTGTGGCTTCTAAAACAATTAATACTGGCTTTAAAGGAGTAAGCTCTTCGACTAAATTTTTAATCCCTGGTTCATCGTTGGATGATTGCCAAGTTTGTTGAGTCAATGAATCGGCGATATCTAAACTGTTTTTGGAGATATCGATACCAATAAAACGCTCTGTAGGATTGTTATTCATAGTTCTGGTTTCCCTTCCTTGTTGATGCGGGATAAAACTCCCAGGCAACTGTTCGGGTTAATCAGAAAAAGGTCATGACGACCAGCGCTGTGCTACGGGATCGAATCCCAAGGCTCCGACGGTCTATCAGACCAAAGCATACATGTTTAATTTATGTCTCTTTTACTTCGTTCGCTACGCTCTCTTTCGTTAAAGAGACATAAATAGACTTAATTAAAAACCCGCTTTCTGATCATACAAGAGACATAAATAGACTTAATTAAAAACCCGCTTTCTGATCATACAAG
>CAYUWB010000122.1:0-1275 GCA_964448305.1 uncultured Candidatus Ruthturnera sp. | reverse complement strand
TTGCTTGAATTTCCTCATCTAACACCACATCCATTTGTAACAGAGAGCTATCAAATTCATCTAACAGTGCTAGTCGCTTATCTTCTAACATGACAATGTCATTTGTTATGGCTATCAATGTCTCCAAATGTGGTTTTAGCAATTCAAACTGGATTCTTTCTTCAGATGTTAGTTGTGTATTATCAAATACATTTGTAAAATGTTTGATTTCAGACATGGCCTCATCTGCTATACCAAGAAGGAATGGGTCAGGTTTTAGTAAATAACCACGTGTTGAAGAAATTGTTTCGTGGATATTGATATCAATTTCATTAAGGGCTTCTGCTTTGATGCTGTAATCTGCTTCAGATGTTTCTAATCCTGGCTTTAGTTCTTGGAGTAATATCTTTCTAATGTTACCATCAAACACATCAATTCTTTCAACTAGCTTGTCTTGTTTTTCTGTATGTACTGCGATAAGCTGATTACCAATACTCTCATACTCTGCAAATAATGAATTTAGTTTAGTTAGGGATTCTTTTCCAACATCTGTTTGTACTAATTCACCATAATTTTCTGCATATCTCTTAAAACCTTCAATATCATCTTCTATCGCATCTAATTGTGGCCTATGCTCCATAGTAGCAAAAATTGCATTTCTAATCTGATAGATTTCCACTTCCATCTCAAGTGCAGCTTTGATTCTTCCTTTTGATTCATCTTCTTGTATTTTTTGTAATGCCATTACTTGAATTTCCTCATCTAATACATCATCCATTTGTAAGCGAAGGCTATCAAATTCATCTAACAGTGCTAGTCGCTTATCTTCTAACATGACAATGTCATTTGTTATGGCTATCAATGTCTCCAAATGTGGTTTTAGCAATTCAAACTGGATTCTTTCTTCAGATGTTAGTTGTGTATTATCAAATACATTTGTAAAATGTTTGATTTCAGACATGGCCTCATCTGCTATACCAAGAAGGAATGGGTCAGGTTTTAGTAAATAACCACGTGTTGAAGAAATTGTTTCGTGGATATTGATATCAATTTCATTAAGGGCTTCTGCTTTGATGCTGTAATCTGCTTCAGATGTTTCTAATCCTGGCTTTAGTTCTTGGAGTAATATCTTTCTAATGTTACCATCAAACACATCAATTCTTTCAACTAGCTTGTCTTGTTTTTCTGTATGTACTGCGATAAGCTGATTACCAATACTCTCATACTCTGCAAATAATGAATTTAGTTTAGTTAGGGATTCTCGTTCTTGATCTGTTTGGATTAATGCAGAATATT
>CAYUWB010000121.1:0-1291 GCA_964448305.1 uncultured Candidatus Ruthturnera sp. | reverse complement strand
GTATCTCTGCAAAGTTTGTCTTTTAAGTGTACTTATTCAATTTTACTGGGTGCTAGATGCATACCAAACTGTTCTAATGTGTTGGTATTACATATTATTGAGGAACAGCATATGCCCCATGCAGAGAAATCTGGATCTTTCACTGTCCGAAGGTGGCACAGGAGGGAAATATCCAGTAAGCCCAAAAAGCCGCCTCCGAGGGCTAGGGTCAAAAACAAAAATCACCAGAACTGGATAGACTTTATTCAGATATTTAAGTTTAATGGATGAAATTATATTCCATGGTAGGGGTTTTGTTAAATATTAACTTTGGAAAGATCATTCAAATAATTCCCCATTCCCCTATATGGATTTACACCAGTATTCATCCGCAGAAGTACAGCTAATGAGTTCGATCAAAAACGAGCTCATTTTCGTGCATATAAGCTACACCAGCATAGAGAGAAGATAAAATCCTACTCAGTTCTGGTACTAATAATTAAAAAGCATGATTATGTACCTTCAAATTGACACAGGAATGGATGGTCACTAGCGCGTATTAATTTGTGAAAACATTGCCTCAGTGAGTAGGCTACCATCATATGGAGAGTCATGTGAGCCAAAATTACTGTCTGTTACATCACTAAATCTGTATATTTGGTCATAAAAGTTCAAAAATCTCTGCATAGGAGGGTCTGCTTTGGTGATTTTAGGAAACTACAGACAACAATAGACAAAAATAATCACATGTGGCATCTGGTAAAATGGAAAATCTATGGTATGGGCATTTGGATTGAACATATCACTATTCTACTGGACGCCATAGTGGGATCTTACTAGTGTAATACCATATAGCTATACAGGGGTATTCATCCTAAAAGGGAAAAATAGTTAAATTTGGCCCAAATTACAACCTAAAAAGCAAAATTAGATATTTTTCTATTTCCCTAAATCCTAAAATGTGGAAACAATTAATAAAATTCTGCATTTTAGGCTTCTCGGAACATAGCGTCACCAATGCCAAAATGCCTGTTTTGGGGAAAATGTATCATCTATGGAGTTTTCGCTCTAAAAATGTCAAAAAATAGCTTTTTCTTAATTCTTTTTTTCATGGTTTAATCATAAATAGTCCTAACAACCAGATTATATCCTTTTTATTTGGCTAAATTTGATTTATTTGTCCCTGGGACGTGTACTTTTGTACCAAACGGCAATTTTTTCACAGCCGCGGCTGAAAAATGACTAAAGAGGGAATGTGTATCTCTGCAAAGTTTGTCTTTTAAGTGTACTTATTCAATTTTACTGGGTGCTA
>CAYUWB010000120.1:0-1294 GCA_964448305.1 uncultured Candidatus Ruthturnera sp. | reverse complement strand
GAAAGCAAGGAAATTGCCGCAAGTGATATTATGTAATTATTCTTTGCATTTTCTAACTGACTGATTAACTGCTCTTTTGTTAGGCACTTATCTGTATTCATAATTGAAAATTAAGAATTTAACACTGAACTATCTATGTCTAGGATACCCATCAGGATTCTTGCTTTGCCAACGCCAGGTGTCTTCGCACATCTCATCTAGCTCGCACTCAGCCTTCCAGTCTAGCTTTTCTGCTGCGTAACTTGGATCGGCGTAGCAGGTGGCAATGTCGCCGGCGCGTCTATCGGCAATTTCATAGGCTATGTGCTTGCCCGATGCCTTTTCAAAAGCTTTCACCATATCCAGTACTGAGTAGCCGTTGCCTGTACCTAGATTAACCGTTAACACTTGCGGCTTATCCTCTAATGCCTGTAGCGCCTTGACATGCCCTTTGGCTAAATCTACCACATGAATGTAATCACGCACACCCGTACCATCGGGCGTATCGTAATCTCCACCAAAAACCGTCAACTTCTCTAATTTACCCACCGCGACTTGTGCGATATACGGGATTAAATTATTAGGAATATCGTTCGGATCTTCACCAATCAACCCACTCTTATGTGCACCCACAGGGTTGAAGTATCTAAGCAGTGCGATATGCCAACTATCATCTGCAACAAACAGATCCTGCAAAAACTCCTCAACCATCAACTTAGAGCGACCATACGGATTGGTGACCGACAGCGGGAAATCTTCCTTAATCGGTACCGTATGCGGATCACCATAGACCGTCGCGGATGAGCTAAAGACAAAGGTTTTGCAACTGAAATCACGCATCACTTCAGCGAGGATAAAAGTACCGCCCACATTGGTATCATAATACTCAATCGGCTTCTCTACCGATTCACCCACCGCTTTCAGCCCTGCGAAATGGATCACCCCATCAATGGTGTGTTTTTCAAATACGCGCGTCAGTGCAGCTCTGTCACGCACATCTGCCTTGTAGAAAGGAATATTACTATCTGCTAACTTCTCAACACGTTTTAACGCTTCGAGCGATGAGTTGCAGAGATTATCCACCACCACAACCCCATAGCCAGCCTTAAGCAACTCAATACAGGTGTGAGAGCCGATATAGCCTACGCCGCCTGTTACTAATATTTTCATCATTATTTTTTAAATTTAAACCTAAAATGCACAATTCGACGATAAATAATCGTATAAATTGCCATGAATACAAACGCCCAAATAATCAATATGGTTTGATCATCATACCAAATAACAGCCGGAATGATGCCTACCAAGGAGAGTG
>CAYUWB010000119.1:0-1302 GCA_964448305.1 uncultured Candidatus Ruthturnera sp. | reverse complement strand
ATCACCCCGCCTTGTGGGCTGCCCGCCGAAGGGCGGTGAACCCGCCCCTCTTGCAGCACCCCAGCACACAGCCATTTTCCGATAAGGCGCGTGACGACCCCATCGACCACTCGTTGGCGCACCAGACCCCGCAGTTCCCCATGGTCCATCGAGTCGAAGAATCGTTGGACATCCATGTCGATGACCCAACCGCCACCCATGCGCCACAGGCCCTTGTCCAGGGCCTCCAGCGCGTCGTGTGCCGACCGGCCACGTCGAAACCCGTACGAGAAGTCGTAGAAGTCCTCCTCGTAGATGGGCTCCAAGAGCATCGCCACCGCCCGCTGCAGGACTTTGTCTCCGAAGGTCGGGACCCCGATGGGCCTCGTCTCCGAACCGCCGTCCCCTTTCGGGATGTGGACCCTTCGAACCGGCGGCGCCCGGTAGCTACCGGACTTCGCCTGCTCCAAGAGCGACCTCAGGTTGTCGTCCAAGTGCTCGGCGAAGGCGTCGGCCGTCCGGCCATCCACCCCAACCGCACCACTCTTCCGCGTACGCGAGTAGGCCTCACGCATCCATTCAAGGTCCATGTGGTGAGACAGCGATCGGATCGCCGTCCCTGGCATCTGCTTTGCCAGCTTTGCTATCCGCGCTCGTTTCGTTGAGACGAGACCCAGCGCCAGTGAGCTGGTCATCTTTCCCTCCCGCGGTTCTGTGTTTCGACGTCCCCTTCGCTCGTTCGGGTCCCTTCGAGCAGGTTCCCCGCTGTCATCGCTACTATGAGACGATCCGATTCCTCTCCACCGATCCCCGACCCTTTCGTTCTATCGGGCCGGACACTTTCGCCCGGATGTCTGGTTCGCTCCGCGCGGCTGCCCATCCGGGTTTGTGGCTGCCGCGAGGCCTGGCCCGTTCACCGCCGGGCCCACACGCTGGTTTCGAAAGAGGCGGAGAGGCCTCCCAGGTTCCTGGTCAACTCTTGCGCACATGCCCCGCTCTACGACCCCGGCAGGATCTCACGGCCCGACCACGCGGCCGCTCGATGTTGTCTTCCGCGCACCAAATGGCGTCGACTCCTGCGAGAATTCACTTTCGAGGCTCAATCACGCGGCCTATGCGCTCGCTGTGTACACTTTACGTCGCCGGTCGCCCGACGCCGCACAACACTCGCTTCCGGCTGGCGGTCAGCCTTGGCCGGGCGGGACTCGTACCCGCAGAGTTGCAGTAGAGATTTCGGGTTCTACATCCTTCCCTCTCTTCCAGGCTTGTCCTGGCGTACTTGGTGCATGAATCGCAGTTGACGGTGCTGGGGAGGACCAAGCA
>CAYUWB010000118.1:0-1314 GCA_964448305.1 uncultured Candidatus Ruthturnera sp. | reverse complement strand
CCAGCTTGTTTTCTACCCTCTTTACCTTTTAAATTAAAAGTTTTCATTATGTCTTGAACGTTTTTACCATAGCTACCTGGTCCCATATCTTTAATTGCTGCTTGAACAGCGATTAATTTAGCCTGACGTTTAGCAGCTTGTTTATCAGACAATACTTTTCCAACTCCTTCAATAGGATCTAACGCTGCTCTACCTATAGCGCCAGTTAAATCACCTCCTGGTTGTGCTACTAGTCCAGCACCAAATTTAGCGAGTTGTAAAAATAGTTGTCTTTTAGTTGCTTCATCATCTATCTCTAATGCAGATTCTATCGCTGGTAAATATTCATTTAATGATTTTTCAAAATCAGATGTGCCATCATCCCCTAAACCATCATCGTCAAATTTTCCATTTCCATTTTTACCATTACCCTCATTTTTAGGTAATAATCCTATCTCTTTTGAAACTTTTATAGCTTCTGGTGAATCGAAATTACGTTTTGTCGGATAATTCATGTTACCATAAATATCTAACATACCATCTGATTCCTCTGGTAATGACTCATCAAATATAGCGGCCTCCCCCGATAAGTCTCCTGCACCTCCAGCTTGTGTGCCTTTTTTTGTTGCTATATTAATAGCACCACCAGATTTTTCTAAAGTTTCTTGTGCATCCTCTAAAGACATTCTTTCACCTTCCTCTGGATGACCTTTTGGATAAACAGGATAGTTTTCATCAGCTAATGCTGCTACAGCTAAAATAGGAGCAGTTATAGCAATACCTTTTCCAACAGTGCCCGCTGCAACACCTTCTCCTCCTAAAGATACTAAACCTTGTAAACCTGTAAGACCTTTTCTAAAAGATTGACCTGCTCTAAACATTCTATCTGCAGGTACTGTTGTTCCTCCTGTGGTTGTCCCTCCAGTAGTTGTTAGTGATCCCCCTGTTGGAATTGTTGATGGAACACCTGCTGGCTGTTGAACAACTGGTGGAAAAAATCTTTGAACCGTTGAAATTGGCGATGGAGTTGTTCCACTTCCTGGGGGCATAACCCCTCCACCTGTGGTCAATATACTACCAGGTACAATACCTCCAGGTTGAAAACCTGGTCTTAATGACATAATACCATCATCACTTCGACCTCCCATTCTAAACATAGGTCTTTTAAAAATACGGTTCATCATTTTATCTCAATGCTCCGAATATTCCTGCTATACCTGTACCTAAACCTAATGCAGTTTGTAACGGTGATGCTGGTGGTGTTGCTTGAAATTGATATTGTGCAGGATAACCACCCATTAATCCAGTTACACCTTGACCAAAGAATCCTAATCT
>CAYUWB010000117.1:0-1343 GCA_964448305.1 uncultured Candidatus Ruthturnera sp. | reverse complement strand
TGTGCAAAGTTAACATCTGAATCCATGTGCCAATCATAAAAACCTCCAGATGGATATTCTGTATACTGAGCTAGTTCTGTAATCTGCATACCATCAAAACCAAAATGATTACCGTTAGTAGCTTTCATAATTTTTTCTATATCTTTATACATCTCTGGCATTTTAGAAAAAGGTATCCAGCTTATATGTGAAGTTCTTGTTTCAGTATCAATTACTCCACCTTTTTCTTTAGCCATACCAACACTTGCATCTTGTCTTGGTTGAGCTCTTCCAGCTTCAATAATCATTTGACATTGTTTTGGTGAAAACAATGGGTTAGTTGTTGTTACACAAAAAGATTTCCAACGTGGTTCTGTTATCATGATACACCTCTATTTTTTATTGGATCAAAGTTTACATCACAGTTTGCAGCTAATGTTCTTCTAGTTTCATTTGTACTATTAAAAGGATAAACACAGTGTCTCATATCATACGGAAAAATAAAAAAATCTCTTACTTTTAAACTTGGTTGAAAATCTATTTTTGCAAACTGACCACTAGCAGATCCTAATATTTGTAGTTTACCGTTTTGTGGAACTTCATCATTTGAATATTCTTTACCATAAGTAGAAGGTAAACTTAAAATCATAACACTAGATAAACCTGTAAACAATGTGCCTCTATGAATATGAACTGGATTATATTCATGTTCTTTCATTTGATTAACCCATATAGAATTTAAATGTAATTCATAGTCTTTTATTTTATTCCAGTTTAAATAATGTCTAAACATATCCATAAAATATTTTATAACATCTTGTGTTAATTTATTATGGTTTTTCATTTTAGATTCATCCTTACCACCATAAAACAAAGAATGTTCATTTTCTATTTTACCTACTAGTTGTTTATTAGCTGGATCTAAAGTATCAAAATTGTTTTGATATATGCTATTTATTGTTGAAAATATATCTAAAGGAACTTCATATTTTAAAATAGATTGTCCTAAAAATACAAAATCAAACTTTGGGTTTTGCGCCAAGGTCATTTGTTATCTGTTCTTTCTTTTCTGTTTTGTTTTCTAGTTCTCCACTAGCTTTGATTCTTTCTAAAGATCTTAACTGTCCTATAATATTAAACACTTCTGCTTCTGATGTACCATCAGTAATTGTTTTAGCTTTACCAGAATACATCTTAGTATAAGACTCTAGTTGGTGTTGGTTAACATCTTTGTCATTAAACGATCCATCGTTAAATTCTGATTTTAATTTAGACCACATTTTAATTTCACGCATTCTATGTTTAGCAACTTTTTCCATAGAAGCTTTACCAAATCTAGCTTCATCTAAATCTATTTGATATTT
>CAYUWB010000116.1:0-1345 GCA_964448305.1 uncultured Candidatus Ruthturnera sp. | reverse complement strand
TTGGCTACAGATGATAACGCATCAGAGTTTATCAATTTAGGGGAACTCAAAGCAAATAACGGAAATCAGAATTATGAGATTCCAGAAGATGCAGATCTAAGCAAATACAACAAAGTATTGGTGTGGTGTAAAGCATTTGGTGTTTTATTTGGTAGTGCAGAATTATCCACACAATAATACGAAAAACGACAAATAGCGTTTCTATGGTTTTAAAAATACCTTCAAAGTATCAGGTTTTTTTGCATGTTCAATAGCTTCTGAGAATTTTTCAAGAGGGAAAGTAGAATCTATCATAGAATCAACGGAGATAAGTCCAGATGCTAATGCGTCAATTGCAGGTTTGAATAATCCACAACGAGAACCAACTAATGTAATTTCATTTACTACTGTAGGAGTCAGATCAAGATTTTCTCGTGATGCAATTGTTGATTTTAAAATGACAGTTCCTCGTGGTTTAATCAATTTCATAGTATCAGCAAATCCAGAATTACTTCCAGTGGCTTCTACTACTAAATCAAAAGATTGTGCATCAGAGGGTTCAATTCCAATTTTTATTTTAATTCCAGTATTTACTAAACTTTCAAGCTTGCTGGCATGTCTACCAAAACATGTCAAATTTGAGCAAGATAGTTTTAGAACTTGTATAATTAATTGTGCTAGCCTCCCATCACCAACTACTGCAACACTCCATTCAGGTTGTAATGTCACTTGTTCTTTTATTTCAAAAGCAGCAGCTAAAGGTTCAACAAATACTGCTTGTTCATCCGTAATTGAATCAGGAATTACATGCAGATTTTTTTCTGGTAATGAAAGAAATTCAGCAAATGCACCATCTCTTTTTAAAATTCCAAGAACTGTTCTGTTTGGACAATGTCTAGCCATTCCTTTTTTACAAGACTCACATTCACCACAACCTGCATTGATTTCACCTACTACACGTTTTCCAATCAAATCAGAGTTTTCAGTTTTTTCTACAGTTCCAACAAACTCATGACCTAAAATTCCATTATATTTCATATAACCATCTAAAATTTCTAAATCAGTTCCACAAATTCCAGCTAAATTAACACGGACTAGTACTTCACCAGATTTAGGATCGGGATAATTTTCATCATAGTTCATAGTTTTTCCATCAAAACTTGTTGCTTTCATAGATAAAATCAAAACGTATTCTAATTTTAAAATAGTGAATTTTTTAAAAGAAAAAAGCTCATTTTTAAATATTGTAAAAAAATAAAATTATCATGCCAAGAATCTCATGGTTTGATGTTCCAGTGGACAATCCTGAAAGGGCACAAAAGTTCTACGGTGAAGTATTTGATTGGAAATTTGAGAAATGGGATGG
>CAYUWB010000115.1:0-1354 GCA_964448305.1 uncultured Candidatus Ruthturnera sp. | reverse complement strand
GACCGTGTTGAGGATCTCGTCGGCGGTCTTGGTCCACACGAACGGCTTGCCCTCGTCGTTGTGGGCGTCGATGTAAGCGAAGATCGCTTTCTTCAGTTCGCGCTCGCTTCTGAACGACCCGCGCTTGAGGGCTCGTTGCGTCAGCAAGCCGAAGAAACGCTCGACCAGGTTCAGCCAAGCTGAGTAGGTCGGGGTGAAGTGGAAGTGGAACCGCGGATGGCGGGCGAGCCATCGCTTCACCTTGGGCGCCTTGTGGGCTGACAGGTTGTCAAGGATCACGTGGACCTGCAGCTCGGGCTCGACGGCGGCGTCCAGTGTCCGCAAGAACGCGACGAAGTCCTCGGAGCGGTGCCGCTTCTTGGTCTGTGCGACGACCTTGCCCGATGCGACATCCAGGGCAGCGAACAGGTCGAGCGTTCCATGGCGGATGTAGTTGTGCGTCTGCCGTTCCGGCTGGCCGAAATCCATCGGAAGAATCGGCTGCGCGCGCTCAAGCGCCTGGATTTGCGGCTTCTCGTCGAATGAGAAGACGACTGCGTGGTCCGGCGGGTTGAGATACAGGCCAACGATGTCGCGCACCTTCTCGATGAACAGCGGGTCGTGGCTGATCTTGAAGCCCTTCACGATGTGCGGCTGGAGCCCGAACGTGCGCCAGATTCGCCCGACGGTCGTGTGGCTGATGCCAGCCGCTTTGGCCATCGTCCGTGTGCTCCAGTGCGTGTGGCCGCGCGGCTTCTCTTCAAGCGTCTTGACGATGATCGCCTCGACATCCTCGTCGGTCACCGTGCGGGGGGCGCCGGGCCGCGGCTCGTCGAGCAGTCCGTCGACACCATCCCGGACGAAGCGTTTGCGCCACTTACCTACGGTTGAGGCGTTGGTGCGCAGGTGCGCCGCCACATCGATGTTGTTGGTCCCGTCGGCGCAGGCCAGGATGATCTTCGCTCGGAACGCCAGGTGGCGGTTCGTCCGACTCCGTCGAGCCAGGCGGTCCAGTTCCGCCCTTTGTGCGCCCGACACCGTCAGCGTTGCCTTGGGGCCACCACTACGCGGAGCGTCGACCAAGCCGCTGACACCGCGCTCCTCGTATCGCGCTCGCCACTTCCGCACAGTCGGTGGAGACGCCTTTAGCCCCCGCGCCACTGCGCCATGCGACATGCCATGCTCGGACACGGCCAAGACGATCTCGGCCCTGCGCGCCAAGCGCCGATCCCTTGAGCGGGCCAGCCCCTCAAGTTCGGAGCGTTGATTTGATGAAAGGACCAAAGGCGCTGCTGCAGGTTTTCCCATGCCTGGGTTGTACCATCACAAGAACAGAGATGCATTCCCAATGACTATTTTGATTACAGGGGACTAG
>CAYUWB010000114.1:0-1361 GCA_964448305.1 uncultured Candidatus Ruthturnera sp. | reverse complement strand
TCTGCTTTTTTAATTGGCATTCCATATCCTGTTGGTTTATCAAGTGGAATTGCAAAATCAGTTAAGATACCTTTTTCAAAGTTTGCCATATCTGGTGGTAATACGTCAACATCTCCATATTCGAGAACTTGATATCCTCCAGAATCCGTCATGATTCCTCCATCAAAATTAATTATTTTGTGAATTCCTTTTTCAATTGCTTCATCACCGTAATTATTTCTAGTAATGTATGCATTAGTAATTACCAAATCAAAACCAATCTCTCTAATTTTTTTAGAAGGTATAGTTTGTTTTACAGGATGAATTACTGGAACATAAGCTGGAGTTTCAATTTCCCCATGATTTGTGTAGAGTTTGCCTATTCTTCCAGCTAAATCAGTTTTGGATATTTCAAACAAGTAATTTATCAAATTCAAAGGCGTTATTTAATCAATCAACAAAAAATTTTCCCAAATCATTATTTTTGCGTATCAATTCTAGCCAATCCACTTCTTCAGTACCATTATTCTTTCTAACAATATCCATTACATGTTCTACAACTTTTGAAATTGATTTATCCGTGACATTGATTTGAAATACTTTATCTTCAAATCTACTGATTGCATCATGTGCTATAACTCCCAAAATTTCACTTCCAGTGTTTTCCTTGATTTTTTCATCAGAATAATTCCTATCATTATAAACTTGAATCAAATCATAAGGACTTCGTCTTAATACAATCATAGTTTTTACTTGATTCTTTTTTAAAACATATGGTGCCAAGTGTCCTACAATCACATTTTTTTCCGAAGTTTTTTGTTTTAGGATTTTTTCTAATGCTTCAATGTCTACATCATTAGTATCCCCATTCTTTTCAAATAATCCTGAATCTCTTGCAACTGTATTGATATCTATCAAATCTAATTTCAATTTATTAGCAATTTCATGTGTAATGGTATGCTTTCCAACACCTGGATTCCCAGTAATTACAATTGACATGACCTGAAATCATAATCCATAGATTAAACGATTTCTGCAATACTAATAAGTAGAATTGGATTTTTTACATTATTGCAAATTGGTTTACTAGGCAAAGCAAATGTTGGAAAATCTACGTTTTTCTCTGCTGCCACTGAAACCCCTGTAGCTTCAGGAAATTTCCCATTTACTACAATTGAACCAAATATTGGAGTAGCATATGTGAAAGCAGATTGTGCTTGCAAACATTTTGAAATTAAACATGACAATGAATTATGTGTTAACGGCACTAGATTTATTCCGGTTAAACTGATTGATGTTGCAGGATTAGTTCCTGGTGCACATGAAGGTAAAGGATTAGGAAATCAATTCCTTGATGATGCAAGACAAGCTGAAGTTTTAAT
>CAYUWB010000113.1:0-1365 GCA_964448305.1 uncultured Candidatus Ruthturnera sp. | reverse complement strand
CCGTTGGCGTCGCGGCCGAGGGTGTGGACCGGCACCACGTTGGGGTGTTCCAGGGACCCGGTGATCCAGGCCTCGCGCAAGAGGGCGAGCGTCGCTTCGGGTGCCGTGCGGTCGGGGCGCACCGATTTCACCGCAACGTCGCGGTCCAGCGGGACTTGCACCGCTGACCGGATCACGCCCATTCCGCCGCTACCGATCGTCTCACCGAGGCGGAGCTCAGCGTCTCCCTGGTCGTCGGCAAGGACGATGCGAGGCAGGGCCCCGAGCGCTGTTTGGTCGTGTGTTTGGGGCCCCGCTTGCGGCGGGACGATGGTCGCGGAGTGGTCCGCAGCTGGCGCGTCGACCGGGATGCCGATGGTGGCGAGCAGCGTGGGGAGGTCGTCGATCGACTCGTCAGCGGTCTGCGTTTGCGATCCGACAACCGCGACTTGCCGGCTGCTTGGCTGGGCCTCGTCCATCGGACCCAAGGCTAACACGGCACACCCCGCATCCCCCCGGGTCGCCGCCGTGTTGTTGCCCGAAGGCTCTGTAGTCGCGGCAAGGCGCGTGGTATCACGCGCTCAGATGCGCATGAACGCTTGATGGAGGACCGCATGGCGAGTTGGCAAAAGGTTGGCGAGGGCATCTGGGCTCGCACGTACATCTTCAACGGCAACCCGCTGACCAATTCGTTGATCGACATCGGCGATGGCGGCCTGATGGCCGTGAGCCCGGGCACCGACCTGAGCGCCGCCGACTTCGACGCGGTCGACAAGCTCGGCACAGTGAAGGCCCTGCTTTCCCCCGGCGCGTTTCACAACATGGGCCTCCCCGTTTGGAATGAGCGCTACCCGGACGCCAGCATCTACGGTCCGACTTCGGCCATCAGCCATATCGCCAAGGCCCACAAGAAGCTGCCGGCGCTACAACATTTGAGCGCCCTCAACGACGTGCTGCCCGACGATGTCCACGTCGAAGAGGTCGCGGGCATGCATCACGCGGACGCGTTCGTGGCGGTAAGCCGCGACGACGGAACGACCTGGTTCACCAACGAGGTCATCACCAACTGGGAAGGCTGGCCGTCCAAGTTCATGTTCAGGATGATCTTCAAGTTCACCGGCAGCGGCCCGGGCCTCAACGTGAACACGATGGCGGTCAAGCTCGTGAAGGGGAAGAAGGCCGAGATCCGCGCGTTCTACGAAGCCAAGCTCGCCAGCCACAAGCCCACTCGCCTCGTGCCCTGCCACCACGCCGTCATCGAGGACCCCGAGCTCGGGTCCAAGCTCGCCGACGTCCTCGCCAACCGCCTGAGTTAGTCCCTTGGGTGCAAGATCGCGATAGTCAAGAGTACAGTAGTGTACTTTTAGGTGTCGCGTTTGCGCTGCG
>CAYUWB010000112.1:0-1374 GCA_964448305.1 uncultured Candidatus Ruthturnera sp. | reverse complement strand
GCCATTACCAAAACCAAAAGATGACTAAACCATTAAAAATTTCTGAACAAGCTGCCGTGCAGATGCCTATGAAGACGGTTGCGTCTTTGATAATCATCGTCGCTCTCGGTACTATGGGCTACTTTCAGATGATAGAGAGACTAAACATTGCGGATACTCGTATCCAGATAATGGAAAAAGATTTAGCAGAAAATACAGAGTTTAGAATAAAATGGCCACGTGGACAATTAGGTTCATTACCCGCAGATTCTGAGCAATTCATGATGATCGAAGATCTTTATAAGTCGACCGACAAATTACAAAAACACATTGAGAACATGGCATTGAATAAAGTAAATATAGAATTTTTAAGAGGACAGATGGACAAGGTATTGATAGATATTGAAAAATTAAAAGATGCAAATAGAGAAATGAAATACACGAACGGTAACGGAAAATGATAGAAGTTGTGGTAGCCCTTCTTATGTTCTGGGACGGGGAGATCAAGGAGCACCGTATTCAAGAATCCATGGCCGCATGCTTACGTGCACGTCGTGTTGCAGAACGTGAATATAATCCTAACATATCGTATAAGTGCATACGTAGCGAAGCAGAAACAGAGATATATCTAGGTGAAAAATCAATTAAAAAACTACACCTCAAATAAAGTCGCAAAAGAATTAAAAGATAGACGTTATCACCAGCGTGTGGTACGATCCAAGAAAGCTTATGACCGGAAAAAATTTCAAAATAGAAGCAGAGATAGTTAATGGGATCTGCCCCACGTGTGATGAATACACACCGTTAGTTGGAATAACAAAACAATTTTACAGATGTTTAACATGTGGCACAGACTTAGAACAAAAAGTAAATGGTGTCATAAGTTACATACCTCACTTAACTAAACAATCATTACAATCAGAGGTAGAAAAATATTTCGATGGCGAAGCGTAAGTTTACAAACTTTGTACCACGTCCAAAACCTCGTAAACGTCCAGGTAGACATACAAAAAGCCTAAATAAATCAAAGAAAAGATCGTATAAAAAATACAACCGACAAGGCCGTTGACAAGTATCCCAAAATATCCTAGTCTCTAGGTATGAAAGAAAAAACTATAACTATAAAAACAAACGGAATATCTCAAAAACAATACTCAACATTGTTATTAGAGTTAAATATCATGAAAAAACAATGGAGATCTTACGGTGTGCATTTAAACATATCGGCTCCTAGTTTAAAAAAAATCCTAGCGTTAGGAACATCTAATGGCACAGAAAAAAATAGATGAAATAGATGAAGCCGCTATTATGTGGAACAAAACTAAAGATCCATACTACAGAGATCTTTGGTATAAACTAGTAAAGGAGTTTGGAAATGGACCTAATAGTATTAAA
>CAYUWB010000111.1:0-1383 GCA_964448305.1 uncultured Candidatus Ruthturnera sp. | reverse complement strand
ATTTAATACCTATATATAGGTATAGTGAAAACCAATCAAAGTTAGATCAAAAGCTATTAATAGCGTTGTTTTAAAGCCATTTCGATTATTTGTCATATTTTTGCAAAAAAGTTGTATTTTTGCTTAAAAACCATAAAAACCTTGCTGTATAAGGCTTTAAAGGCCCTATTTAGCCCTTAAAAACACCATATTTGTGGTTAATTTGCATTTTTTTGTATTTTTTTTGCAAAAAAGTGTTGACTTCTGGAAACAGATCCGTATAATACGCACTATCTCGACAACAATGTCGGGGCACAACGCAAGAATAATCTTGCATAACTTTTAAAATTTGGAGAAATAAAATGAAAAAACAATTATTAATCGCTGCAGTTGCAGCTTCAATGACTTCAGTTGCTATGGCTGATATTTCTATGACTGGTAAAGCTATGGTTAAGTACACTAATACTGACTTTGGTGACTCTACTGCTGATACTAACGTACTTGCTAACGAGTTCGATCTAGATGTTAACGGTAAGAGTGGTGATACTACAGTTAACGTACATTTTGACAATGACGATGGCACTTTAACTTCATCTACTAAGATGACTACATCAATTGCTGGTGTTTCAGTTACTGCTGGCTCATACGCTGGTTCTAAGTCAATTTTATCTGCTAAGAGCTCTAAAGCTACTAAAGCTGTATTAGGTTATGATGCTGGTGTTGCAAAAATTACTTTTGAAAACAACTCAGCTGGTACTGGTTCTAAGACAACTATCTCTGGTGATATCGCTGGTGTAGCTGCTTCATGGATGACTAAGTCTGCACAAGACGAGCTTAAGCTTTCTGGTTCAGTTTCTGGTGTTTCAATTGCTTACCATAACATTGATTCTAATACTGCTAATTCTGACGCTACTGCGGTTACAGTTTCTGGTGAAGTTTCTGGTGTTACTTTAACTTATGTTGATGCTAAAGCTGACAGTGCTGCAGAAATTAATGGTGATGCATTCTTCGGTAACACAGCTTCAATCTCTGGTGCCGGTGATGACTTCTCTGGTTTCTCTGCAGCAACTACTGTAGCTGGCAACACTGTAACTGTTAAGCACTTCGAGCAAGATTCTGCTACAGCAACACGTGATGCTAAGTCTAATCAAATCAATGTTTCTCGCGCATTAGCTTCAGGTGCTACTTTGAATGCTAAGTACACATCATTAGATGTAAACAATGGTGCTACTGGTGACAAAGATTCTTTAGAAGTTAAATTATCTGTTGCATTCTAAATCTTATTTAGAAAACAGTTAACTTAATTTTAAAGTTAAGTTAGTCTTAAAACCCCAGGCTTCGGTCTGGGGTTTTTTTCGTCCTTTGTCTGACAAGGAAAGGCCTTGTCATATATAATGAAACAAT
>CAYUWB010000110.1:0-1400 GCA_964448305.1 uncultured Candidatus Ruthturnera sp. | reverse complement strand
CGGCATCACGCCCGAGCAGGCGCACCTGGTGCAGCGGACGATGCACAGCTACCGGGTCAAGCTGATGGACAGCGCGCGCGCCCGGACGATGTTCGAGGACCTGACGCGCAAGCTGGCGGTGGCCGAGGGCGTGTCGACGGGGCGGCAGCGGCTGGACTCCACGCACGTGATGAGCAACATCGCGGTGCTGACGCGACTGGGGTTGTTCTGCGAGACCGTGACGCACCTGCTGCGAACGCTTCAGCGCGAGCTTGCGGGCGTCCTGGACGAGCTCGACGGCCGCTTCCGACGACGCTACCTGGAGCGCGAGGGCTACTTCGCGGACGCCAAGAAGGAGCAGGCGCGACGGCGTCTGCCGGTTGTCGCCGCCGACGTTCACGAGCTGGTGCATGCGCTGCAGGACAACGAGCAGGTGCGCGAGTTGGAGGCGTATCGTCTGCTGCTGCGGCTGTGGCAGGAGCAGTGTGAGGTCGTGCAGGACGACGACGACGACGATCGCGAGGCCGGCGGCGTGGCGGACCAGGGCGATCGCGAGGCCGGCGAGCCGAAGGTGAAGCTGCGCGAGCCCAAGACGGTGTCGAGCAGCTCGCTGCAGAGCCCGCACGACCCCGACGCCACCTACGGCCACAAGGGCAAGGGCTACGAGGTGCAGATCTCGGAGACCTGCGGCGAGGACAACCCGGTGCAGTTGGTCACGGGCGTGGCGGTGAACGGGGCGCACGAGTCCGATCAGGCGGCGCTGGTGCCGATGGTCGAGCAGCTCTCCGAGAGCGGCATGGCGCCCGACGAGCTGATCGCGGACACGGGCTACGGCAGCGGCGCCAACATCGTCGCGGCGGCGGAGCGGGGCGTGGACCTGCAGGCCCCCGTGCAGGATCCGGGCGCGCCGCCGCCGACCGATGCCTTCCTGACGGCCGGCGAGCCCGTGGCCGACGAGGCGATCGCGATCGCGCCGGACGCCTCGACGGAGCCCGACTCCGAGCCGCTGCCCATCGACGACGACTGGCTTCGTTCGCAGCTCCCCGACGGCATCGACCTGGCGTCGTTCGCCTTCACGTCGACCTTCCAGCGCCTGCTCGCCTGCCCGAACGACCACGCGCCGACATCGCAGCAGGTGACGGGCACGACCCTGACGGCGACGTTCTCGTCGGAGCACTGCGGCGCCTGCCCGCTGTCGTGCCTGTGCCCGACTCGTGAGCTGAAGGACGGCCGCCGCCAGCTTCGCCGCGCGCCGGCGACGATCGCGACCGAGGCCCGACAGCACGAACAGCGCACGACCACCTTCAAGGAGGCCTACAAGATCCGTAGCGGCGTCGAGGCGACGAACTCGACGCTGAAGGGCCGCCACGGGCTGGGCCGACCGCGCGTCCGAGGCCGCCCGCGGCTGGAGGTGGCCGTTC
>CAYUWB010000109.1:0-1400 GCA_964448305.1 uncultured Candidatus Ruthturnera sp. | reverse complement strand
TTTATCAAAACATGATGATAGAGGCTAATGTTATTAATTCAGCCTATGAGAATAAAGTTAAGCGTTTGCTATTTTTAGGTAGTACTTGTATTTACCCTAAAGCAGTTGAACAGCCAATGCGTGAAGATGCATTATTGACTGATGTACTAGAGCCAACTAATGAGCCTTATGCACTAGCCAAGATTGCAGGCATTAAGCTTTGTGAATCATACAATCGTCAATATGGTACTGATTTCCGCTCAGTCATGCCAACCAACCTATATGGCATTAATGACAACTTTCACCTGGAAAACTCACATGTAATCCCTGCACTGATGCGCCGTTTCCATGAGGCAAAGATAAATAATGATGAAGAAGTGGTAGTATGGGGTACAGGAAATGCTATGCGTGAGTTTTTGTATGTGGATGATATGGCTGCTGCATCATTATTTGTACTAGAGTTAGATGAGCAAATCTATCAAGCCAATACAAAATCAATGCTCTCACATATCAATGTCGGCACAGGTGTTGATGTAACCATTAGAGAAATGGCAGAAACTATGAAAGAAGTGATTGGCTTTAAAGGAGAATTAACTTTTGATACTACAAAGCCAGATGGCGCACCAAGAAAGTTGATTGATATCACAAGATTAAAAAAAATGGGCTGGAGCTATAGTGTGGAGTTAGAAGAAGGTCTCCATAAAACTTATAAATGGTACAAGGAAAATAATTCATGAAGCTGCTTATCACTGGTGGTGCAGGCTTTATCGGCTCTGCTGTTATTCGTCATATTATTGATAACACTAATCACAGTGTTGTTAACGTTGACAAGTTAACCTATGCCGGCAATCTAGAGTCTTTGGTTTCAGTTGAAAATGATTCAAGGTATGCTTTTGAACAAGTTGATATTTGTGATGCAAAAGAGATTAAACGTGTATTTAATAAGCATCAGCCCGACATTGTTATGCATTTAGCAGCTGAGTCGCATGTAGATAGGTCAATTGATGGCCCTGGTGAATTCATTCAAACCAATATTGTTGGCACCTATGTGTTGCTTGAAGAAGCTAGAGACTATTGGTCTAGCTTAGACGATGAAAAAAAAGATAGTTTTAGATTCCATCATGTGTCAACTGATGAGGTGTATGGTGATTTAGAGGGAACAGATGATCTTTTTACTGAGGAAACTTCTTACGCGCCAAGCTCACCTTACTCAGCAGCAAAAGCAAGCTCTGATCATTTAGTACGTGCATGGCAACGAACCTTTAAATTGCCAACATTAATTACTAATTGCTCTAATAACTATGGGCCTTACCAGTTCCCTGAGAAGCTTATTCCGCTCATTATCCTTAATGCATTAGAAGGTAAGGATTTACCAATCTACGGCAATGGCAAGCAAATACGAGATTGGCTGTTTGTTGATG
>CAYUWB010000108.1:0-1403 GCA_964448305.1 uncultured Candidatus Ruthturnera sp. | reverse complement strand
GCCACAAGTCGTTCGGGGCGTCGGCCTCGAAGCGATCCAGGTCCTTGCGGTCGGACGCGGGAGCCGGCCGGCGCGAGATCCCACGGCTGCGCAGCACGCGGTGCACGGTGCTGCGGCGCAGGACGCCGGCTGGCACCAGCCCCATCTGCTCGGCGATGGCGATGACACGGTCGACGCTGCGCTCGGGCACGTCGGTCTTGAGCCGGCAGACCAGCTCGACCTGCTCGGGCGTGAGCGCCTGCACGCCGCGCTTGGGGCGAGCCTTGTCGCGCAGCCCGTCCAGGCCGTGGCGGCGGTAGCGGCGGACCCAAGTGCGGATGGTCTCAGCGGCGACGGTGAAGGGCTCGCCGCGCGGGCCGGTCCAGCTGCGCGAGGCCAGGTGCTCGAGCAGCGGGCGCCGACGACCACGCGGCGGGTCCATCGCCAGGTACGCGGAGATCACGCGGTATCGGCACAGGGCCTTGTCGTGCTGTCGATCGCGGTCGTCGGTCATGGCGGCTCCGTGTGCTGGTGAGGGCACTTTCACGGAGCTCAGCCGCAGCGACGACGACACAGTCTGTGGCCGGCCACCCCCGCGGGGGTGGCCCCGGGCCGGACGCACGGGTAGCTTCCTCGACCGGTGGCAGCGGTCGGTCAGATCAGAAACGGCTTGTCCTTTCGGTGCCACCTCCCGCGAGCCTCGGCCAGCAAGCGTGGGATGGTCACGTCGAGCGCAACAGCGCCCTTCAGCAGGTAGGCGAGGCCCGTCTCCAGCGTCCAAACCGAGGACGGGTCCCGCCATCGCCGCCTCGGCGGCGACAAGCCGCTCTCGAACAACTGCTCCACCGGCCGAGGCTCGCTTCTTTCAATGACCGCGCGTCGCAGCGCCTGCTGGGTCGCCATCGCCAGCGGCAGCGCCCGCGCCAGCCACCGCTGTCGGGTGCGCCTGCTGGGGTGCTCGCTCAGCTCGGGCAGCACGGCCTCGTGGGTGTGCAGGCCCGCTTCGGCGTCCAGCCACGACCACAACGACAGGGCCACGACGGCGGCGCACGACCAGACCTGCGCGAGGTCGTCCGGCGGGCGGCTGTGGCAGGTGCGCGGCAGGCCGTCGACCGGCTCTCTACGCTTCCAGCGCTGTTTGTGCAGGGTGGCGCGCTTCAGACCGTCGAGGGCCAGGACGTGGAGCAAGCGCGGGAAGCTGCCGTGGCCGATCCAGTCGGGGCCCGGCCGCTCGCCGGCGTGGTAGAGGCTGCCGTCTGGCCGACGCGTGTAAGCAGGGCCATGCAGCGACAGCGCCAGGCCGGCGAAGTAGAGGATGCTGCGAAGCTCGTTTGTCCCAGCCACAATGACTGGTATCGGTCCGATGGATCAGGTCGGCCAGTTTGCGACAGATCGAGCCTGAGGTGGGTGCGATTGGTGGTCTG
>CAYUWB010000107.1:0-1406 GCA_964448305.1 uncultured Candidatus Ruthturnera sp. | reverse complement strand
CCGGCGCGGCCGTGGGCGGCGGAGCACGGTCGACGCTCACCTGCCCGAACATCGCCGCGACCTGCGCCACCGCGACGAAGCGTGGTGGCTCGAACAAGCGGACGCAATGGGCACCGAAGTCGGCGGCTTGATGCGAGAAGTGCTGGCCTCGGACAACGAGCTGTCGCTGCTGTCGACGGTGCAGGCGATGGTGACCCACCTGCGCAGGTTCCCGGTGGAGCGGGCTCGCAAGGCGTGCCAGCGGGCGTCGCGATTCGGCAACTACAGCTACGTCGGCCTGCGCGACCTGCTCGCCCGCGGCCTGGATTTCGAGCCGCTTCCCGGGGACAGCGATGTGCTGCCGGGGGCGCTCACAACCGCCGTGCACGCTCGCGACCTGGGCGAGCTGCTCGGCCATCACCTGTCGGGCCGCAACGGGTCCGGCGAACACACCGAGGAGGTGTCCCATGAGCTCCACTGACGACCTTGTGCCCGTGCTGAAGAAGCTGCGCATGTCCGGAGTCCTGCAAACGCTCGAACTGCGCATCCGCGAGGCAGCCGACGACAACCTGGCGCATGTCGAGTTCCTCTACCGGCTGCTGTCCGACGAAGTCGAGCGTCGCGACGGCAAGCAGCTGCAGCTGCGCCTGGGACGAGCTGGTTTCGAGCAGTCCAAGGCGCTTGAGGACTTCGATTTCCATTTCAACCCGAAGGTCCCCAAGGCGCGGATCGTCGACCTCGCCACCTGCAACTTCGTGCGCCGCTGCGAGAACGTGCTGCTGATGGGACCGGCAGGTGTCGGCAAGAGCCACATCGCGCAGGCGCTCGGCCACCGGGCCTGCCGCGCCGGCCACCGCGTGCTGTACACGCAGGCCAACGACATGCTCACCCAGCTCCGCGCGGCCCGCGCCGACAGTAGCTACGACCGGCGTCTCGCGCGCTTCACCGGTCCCGAGCTGCTCATCATCGACGACCTCGGCCTGCGCCCGCTGCGCGACCAGGAGCCGCTCGACCTGTACGAGGTGATCCGCCAGCGATACGAGAAGGGCTCCATCGTGGTGACCAGCAACCGAGCGCTGCCCGAATGGGGTTCGCTCTTCCACGACGCGCTGCTGGCGACCGCGGCGATCGACCGACTGCTGCACCATGCTCACGTTGTCGAGATGGACGGCCACTCCTACCGCAACCCGCCTCGGCGCCCACGGGCAACCGCGACGGCCGTGGCGGCGCAGTAATCACGAAGAGGAGAGAATGATCAGTTCAGGCGACCCCAGAACGTCTGCGATGTCGGCCGAAAACGGCTGTGCGCGTCGTGCGCAATCGGGGACGTCTTGTCGGGCTGCCAGCGACACATTGTGCAAGCGGCGGCCCGGCGGTCAGTTCAGGCGACCCCGGGACGATCAGTTCACGCGGTCGTTGACACATGC
>CAYUWB010000106.1:0-1406 GCA_964448305.1 uncultured Candidatus Ruthturnera sp. | reverse complement strand
CAATGTTGGATTACTACCTACTTCATCATCTATTTCAATACAAGTAAAGTCATTGTTGAATGAACCAGTAGAAGAAGACGTTCCACTTGATGTAAGTTCAAGTGCAGATACACCACCAAATGATGGAATTAAAGAGTCATCCACTGGAAGAATCATTGTTTGACCAGGTACAACAGATTTGTATGCTGGAGAACAAACGGTTTGTTTAGCACTTGTAGTAGTGGCAGTAGATTGTATTACAGTAGCAGGAAGAACTGCAGATAATTCGTCATCAAGTGGTAATGCGTATGTAGGCATTCCAATAGTAGTTTGAATAGAAGTTCCTGAAGTTCCTGGAGCAATGTTTGTTATCAATTTAAGATTAGATTGCTGGGTAATTGCATCAGATATGCCAGATGTATTATTCTGACCTACAGCAATTATTTCTGGAAGATCATCAGTTGCATCAATATTTGATTCAGTTTGATTAACAATCTTTGCATTAAATCCATTCAATGTACTAGTATGTGTAGAATTGAGTAATGGCGCTGTTGTAGCAATTAGTGGATCGAGGTTAATGACAGTAGCAGTAGAATCTATTAGTGTAAATGTAATTAATGGAGATGCTTCTGCGTTCCAAATAGAAATAGATGTAGCATTAACAGTAACATCATATCCGGTTGGTTCAACTAGGATTTCAACTAGATAATCATCAAATCTAGTATTGTTTAGTGCAACTATTCCAACTGTTGGATCTGAATCATTTCCATCACCATCAACAACAGTTAATGTTCCAGATCCAGTTGATGGGTTTGGAGAAATTCTATAAGATGCACCATCTTGTAATGTTGTAGCATCAGATCTTGCCTCAATTTGGAATGCACCTCTAAATGCAACTGAATCAGTAACTGCGATAGTATCAGAGAGTGAGAGAGTTTGTTGTGAAGTTGTAGCAATAGAGTCAGTTACTGCGATAGTATCAGAGAGTGATTGAGTCTTTGATGCTTCTGTATTGATTGCGTCAGTTACTGCGATAGTATCAGATAGAGGAAGTAAGAAGAATTTGTTAGTTACAATAGAATCAGTTACTGCAATGTTGTCAGAGAGTGATTGTGTTATGGTAGCTTCTGTATTGATTGCGTCAGTTACTGCGATAGTATCAGAGAGTGAGAGAGTTTGTTGTGAAGTTGTAGCAATATAGTCAGTTACTGCGATAGTATCAGAGAGTGATTGAGTCTTTGATGCTTCTGTATTGATTGCGTCAGTTACTGCGATAGTATCAGATAGAGGAAGTAAGAAGAATTTGTTAGTTACAATAGAATCAGTTACTGCAATGTTGTCAGAGAGTGATTGTGTTATGGTAGCTTCTGTATTGATTGCGTCAGTTACTGCGATAGTATCAGATAGAGAGAGAGTTTGTTGTGAAG
>CAYUWB010000105.1:0-1426 GCA_964448305.1 uncultured Candidatus Ruthturnera sp. | reverse complement strand
ATATTCCTGATCAATGACTTTTTTTATTTTTAAATATACAAATAATTGATTTGGAGAAAACAAATGATGACTGAACAAAATACAAAAGAACTTGAAATTACTTCTGAGGAATTGAATAAATCATTACAAAAAAACGAACCTATGCTTTTGTTTGATTTAAGATTACAGGATGTTTACAAGGAAGGTCACATTGATGGCTCTGTTCATGCAGTTTGTAATACTAAAACTAAAGATACTTTGATGCCCCAAATACCAAAGAACGTAAAACTTGTTCTAATTGATGAAGATGGAAAAATGTCTGCAGAAACTGTAGAGATGATGCGCTCATTTGGATTAGATGCCTATTATTTGAAAGGGGGAATGAATGACTGGACTGATAAAGTTGTAAAAGGAAGCCCTCCTGATGCTGTAAATCCTAATGATCTAACAGAGAAACTACATGATCCAAATGTGTATTTGTTAGATGTAAGAGATCCTGATGAGTTTTCTGATTATTCTATTTCTGGTAGTACAAACATACCTCTTCCAGAACTATTCAAACCTGAAAACATTTCCAAGATTCCACAAGACAAGGAGATTATCACAATTTGTCCTCATGGAAACATGGCAACCCTTGCAACTTTTGCTCTTGCAAGAAATGGATTAAAAGCCCGTATTTTACAAGACGGTCTTGCTGGATGGAGCCAAGTTCTTTCTTCTGTAGATGCATTTGAAAATCCTACTGTGATTCAAATTGAAAAAATTGGCAAAGGATGTCTTTCTCATATGGTAATCTCTCAAAATGAATCTATTGTGATTGATCCATTGTTTCCTGCAGAAAAGTATCTTGAAGTTGCAAAAGTACATGATGCAAAGATTTCCTATATTTTAGACACTCATCAACATGCAGATCATGTTTCTGCTGCTCAACAATTATCTGAACTTTCTGGGGCACCAATGTATGAAAGCAAACTTGAGAAGTGGGACAGACAAGCAAATTTTCTTGAAGATGGCCAAGTAATATCATTTGGCACATCTAAACTTCGAGTGATTCACACTCCAGGTCATACCCCTGGCAGCTTGTCCTATGTTGTAGATGAAAAATATGTGTTTACTGGAGATATTTTATTTATTGAAAGTATTGGAAGGCCTGACCTTCGAGACAATGCCGAGGAATTTGCTTTGGAACTCTATGATTCCTTACACAATAAACTGTTGAAATTACCTTCAGATACAATAGTTTTTCCTACGCATCATGGTCCCTTAGTTAATTCAGTCAACGGCGTATTTTCAACTACTATTGAGAAAACAAAACAACATGAAGTTTTAAAATTATCTAAAGAGGAATTTGTAAAACAAGTAGTTAGCATTGTAGTCCCAAGACCAATGAACTATCAGAAAATTATTCAGATAAATAAAGGCAGTATTCCTTTAACTCCTTCAGATG
>CAYUWB010000104.1:0-1427 GCA_964448305.1 uncultured Candidatus Ruthturnera sp. | reverse complement strand
TCGATATCTCCTAGGCGGAGTTAGTTTAGTCTGGTATGACGTCAGCTTCCCAAGCTGAAGGTCGCGGGTTCAAATCCCGCATTCCGCACATAATCATAAAATTAATTTTGTCAAAAAAATATTTATGGATTTAGTTATTATGTAAGTTTTAAATTTACATATGTTAGATTTGTATAATATTGGTTAAAAAACAAACATCATCAAAAAAGGTAGAAAATAATATTTTAAATAAATCTAGCTGGAGTGATTCAATTTTTGGAAAAGTAAGAATTGAAAGTCAAGATACCTATTTTGAAAATGTGTCAACTAAAATTAGTAACAAAATTTCTAGATATAAAAAATTATATCATATAGTTAAAAATTGTTATAAAATTATAATACATATTCGAGGACCATTTCATGTTCTACCAGATTTTTTAATTTTAGCCAGTGGAGCTTCGGGAACAACATCTATGATGGAATTGTATTTACAATCAAATAAATATATAAAACCTTCAAAAACAAATGAAATTTTTTATTTCGATAAAAAATATTACAATCATGTGAATTGGTATAAAATATTTTTTCCAACTATTTTTGAAAAATTTTTTCAAATACATATTTTAAAAAAAAAATTTATTGTTGGAGAAGATACGGGAAAATATCTTCTGCATCATCAAGCACCAAAAAGGGTTAAAGAAACTATACCTAATGCAAAATTTATTGTTATGATGAGAAATCCTATAGACAGATCTTTTTCAAATTATAAAAGACAAATAAGAAATGGTAAACAAAAATTAACGTTTGAGGAATCTATTAATATAGAAAATAATACTGTTCAAAAAGAATTAGATGCTATTAAAAAAGATGAAAATTATCATGGACAATATTTAGCACAAGCATACCTTACAAGATCAAAATATGTAAATGCTTTAGAAAGGTGGTTTGAATTTTTTCCTAAAGAGCAATTTTTATTTATTAACACTGATGATTATTTTAAAAATCCAATTTATTCATATCATAAAATATTAGAATTTCTTAATCTACCAAAACATACACCAAAAATTACTGGAAAAAGAGGTATTTCACAAAGAGATAAATCAAAAGATACTAAGTTAAAACCTGAGACTCAAAAATACTTAAAAGAATATTTTAAACCATACAATGAAAAATTATTCAAATTAATTAATGAAAGATATGATTGGGATTAAAAAATTTAAAACAATATTTTTGAAATAAAAAAATTATTACATATATCTCATACTTCAAATTTGAAAATCATGATGTAAATAATTTAAGGTATCATAATTCTCTTATTGCTTGTTCTATTATTCCTCTATCTTTAGCTTGAGGGAAATATTTTAAATAATTTTTTAGATCATTTTTTGCATCTAAGTTTTTATTTTGTTTTTCTCTAAGGTATGCACGATTTTTGTAAATTTTAGCTG
>CAYUWB010000103.1:0-1432 GCA_964448305.1 uncultured Candidatus Ruthturnera sp. | reverse complement strand
GAGGTGCCCGCGCGCGTTCGCCCGACGCCAGTCGCATCCATGCCACCGTGCTCGCTCCGGGCAAGGGTGAACTGCACGTCGCGGGCGATGGGCGATGGCGACGTCTTGGATCCAGCATGGCGCCCGCGACGCCCTTGCCCTGCGCTGCGCGCGATGGCCTGACTGCTTTGTGGGCGGCGGGCGGACGGCGCTCCGCGGGGGGCTTGTGACCCCGGCTGCGCTTGATCGCCTGAATGCTGAGGCTGCCAGAAAAGCGCGGGGTCGAACGGCGTACCGGACCGCAGCATTCCCCAGATGCAGTGCAGCAGCTTGCGCATGACCGCCACCTCTGCGGCCAGCGGGGTCTTGCCGCGCTCGATGAGACAATCCTTGAAGGCTTTCACCTCCGGCTGGTGGCAGCTGGCGCTTTGCGCGGGCTTGTACAACGCAGCTCGCAGGTAGCGGTTGCCAGCCTTGCTAAGGCGGGGTCTGCCGTTGAGCGACGTGCCGGACTGGCGAGGCCGAGGGTCAAGACCGGCGTGAGCCACCCACTGCCGCGTCGTCATGTCGCTCGGCAACACGCTGAGCTCGGCCAGTATCGCCGCGCTCGAGACGTACGACACCCCCTTGATCGACCGCAGTAGCCTGGCTTGCTCGGCGAGCTCGGCGTTGGTGGCGATGATCTCCTGCGCGTGCACCTCCATCGCGGCGACCTCAGCGGAGAGAAAGTCGATCGTCGCCTTGATGCCGGTGACGATCACAGCCGGGGTGGTTGCGGTGGTGGCGACCGCGTGAAGACGGTTGCGCTCGGCGGTCCGTGCCTTGACCAACTGCCGCCGTCGTCGCGTCACGGATCGCAACTCCATCACCGCTGCAGAGGGTGGCACCCAAGCGCGAAAATCCATCCGGCGCGTGTATTCGAGCAGCAGTCGCGCATCCACACCATCGGTCTTTGCGCGCTGAAGCACGGCCCGGCCGAAGTGGGCAACAGCGCGAGGATTCGCAACCTGGACCTCAAGCCCGGGCGTTGCGAACAGCGCCAGGCTAGCGTCCAGACCGTAGGTACTCGTCGACTCCAACGTGACGCGCACCGTGCCGCGCTTGGACTGCAACCGACGGCAGAGTTTGCGGTGCCCGCCTGCATCGTTGCTCACTTCGAAACAGCTCATATGACGCCGGTCATCGCGTTGCAGCGCCACGGTGAGCGTAGCGGCGCTGACGTCGATACCGGCCCATCCGACGATGGACATGTAGACCTCCAGGGAAATACCATGGCCGACGGGCCCCTGACCCTGTGCTACTCGCGCACCAAGCTTGTATTCAGCCTTCGAAGGCTCGGATGCTCCACGGTGTTCACGATGAGGGCGGGGGCCCCATCTTCGCGCCAGGCTCAAGGCCTCAGCGGCGACATCGGCTCTCCCGCCGACCACGATGCGAGAAACACAACAGGTCA
>CAYUWB010000102.1:0-1445 GCA_964448305.1 uncultured Candidatus Ruthturnera sp. | reverse complement strand
ACAGAAGTGAATGTATCAAATGTAGAATCTCAGGATGACTTAAATGAACGAGTTAAGGGTGCTGCATTCATAGGAACTCTACAAGCTGGATATTCAGAGTTTCATTATTTACGACCGATATGGCAAAGAAATACCGAAAAGGATGCACTCATAGGTGTATCAATGACAGGTATCGCATCCAATAAATTAGATGATTTGGATGTAACAGAAGCCGCTAATGAAGTTAAAAAAGAAAACAAACGAGTTGCTGATTTATTAGGTATCAAACCAGCGGCAAGATGTACAACTGTTAAACCAGCAGGTTCAACATCATTAACTTTAGGAACATCAAGTGGTATTCATGCGTGGCATAATGATTTTTATATCAGAAGATTAAGGGTTGGAAAAAACGAAGCAATTTATGGGTATCTATCAGAAAATCATCCCGAATTAGTTGAAGATGAATATTTTAGACCACACGATACGGCAGTAATATCTGTTCCACAAAAAGCGCCTGGCGGAGCTACAATGAGAACCGAATCAGCATTCCAATTATTAGAACGAGTTAAATTCATTAGTGAAAATTATGTTAAAAAAGGACATCGTGGTGGTATGAATACACACAATGTTTCAGCAACAATTTCAATAAAAGATGGTGAATGGGATGATGTTGGTAAATGGATGTGGAAAAACAAAAGTGCATATAATGGTTTAAGTATCTTACCATATGACGGTGGTTCGTATGTACAAGCTCCATTTGAAGATTGTGAAGAAGCCACATACGAAAAGATGTTAGAAACATTGAAGGAAGTAGATTTATTTAAGATTGTGGAAGAACAAGATGATACTGATTTAAAGGGTGAGATTGCTTGCTCTGCGAATGGGTGTGAAATAGTATAGGAGAAACTGATGAATGAAATAACATTAGAACATATAGCAAACGCCATTAAAGGTGGTGATGTAGATGAAATTAACGAGGCATCGCTTGGTAGAGTTTACCAACACATTACAAAAGAAGCAAGTAAGAGTTTCGCAATCATCACAGCATTTCGAGGTGGTTATTCAACAAAACAAAACAAATCCAGAAATAAACAATTGGGTTCGGATATTCGTGGATTGGGAGTGGGATTTTTCAAAGTAACTGGATATTGGGTTGAATGTCAAGATGACAGTATAGAATATGATGATTGTCCAGAAGACCAAAAGAAACCAGTTAAAGAATTTAGTTATTTTGTTCCGGATATATCAAAACAAGATGCTGTTAAATTGGCTAAGAAATATGACCAAGATGCTATTGTGTATCAAGGTGAAGAAACAAATCAGAAAGTTGAATTGATTAGTAAGACAGGTTCATCTATTATGAAACTTGGTAAATTTTCAGCAAATAAAATAAAACAAGCTTATACACAAATAAAAGGTAGTACATTTGTGTTTGAAGGATTTAGATATAAACCAACAGGGCAGTT
>CAYUWB010000101.1:0-1454 GCA_964448305.1 uncultured Candidatus Ruthturnera sp. | reverse complement strand
TTTGTAAGAATTTTTGTTCTAAACCATCAGCTCCTGCACCAAAGAATTCTCTTAAGACACTATCAAATTTATTGAAATTTTTAATTGCTTGGACTAAACCGAGACCGTGTCTTTCCATTAATCTTTCTTCAATTTTGTTTAATGTTTCCTTACCCAAATTTTCCTCTATAGACTTTCTTAAAGATGGTACCAGTAGATTGTCTAGACCGTTTTCCATTATCAATATTGATAATAATTAGATTATAAACAGTGTGTCAAAACATTTGTGACAAACATTTCTTTTTATATCAAAAATAATTTACTACGATCTACTTTCAATAATGCGTAACTGATCGATCACAAATTACTACATTGTAACTAAATGTACAATCCTGTATGTATCGAAAATAACATACTAACTGATATCACCAAATTTGGAAATAAGATAATTACAAATGAAAAGAATAGGCTTAATCTTAGAGGAAACAAGGGTATGACCGCTCAAGAAAAACAAATGCTAAAGAAAACAGATAACGTATCCATCAGGATTGATTCAGATCTTAGCGGTAAGCTTCATGAGAAATGTATAGAGCAAAAAATTAGTTTAAACACACTCATCAATCACCTTTTAGAAAAGCAAGTCAATTGGAATGAATTAACTGCACAGATGGGATGGATTCCAATGTTCAGATCAACATTTAGAGAATTATCAGATTCAATTCCTAAAGACAGAATCGAAAAGATTGCAGAAACAACTGGAACATCAGATTTAAAAAATTCATTGAATTACCTTTACGGTTATGTTGATTTAGATTCTATTCTAGATTTATTCAAAAAAAGATGTCTAAGCATGAATGTTCAATACAGAGAAATGGAAGTGAATGGGAAAAACAAAATCATCATTCAACATGATTTGGGAAAGAATTGGCCCTTTTTCATTGTGGGTCAAATGAATTCTATTCTTAATGAAATAGGCTACAGAACTTTGAATGAAGAATATAACAAGCAAGGGTTTTCCTTTGAAATTGCCAAAATAGAGGAGAACTGAAAAAATAGAAACCCACGCCTAATATTCCCAGAAAATCGAGGATCCACCTATTAAGGATTATCTCATTTCCAAAAATGGGAATAAATGATTTCAAAGGGCCTTTCGTTAAAAAAATCCAAGAATGGATACTATTTCATAATAATTGCAGCAGCTTTATCGGCTTTAATTCATGTAATTTCAAAACCGATGCTTGAAAATTCAACACATTCAGTTGAGATTAACCCAATTGTAATGGCATTTTTGATTTACTTTATCTGCGGCATATTTTTTACACCACTAGCAAAAAAAACACATTCAATTTCTAAATTTGGGAAAAAGGATTGGATGTTTATGGGCATTATAGGAATTACAGAAGTAGCAGCATTAATTACATATTTTTACGGATTATCAACATCAACTGCAGTAAATGCATCAATTTTCAGTAATA
>CAYUWB010000100.1:0-1505 GCA_964448305.1 uncultured Candidatus Ruthturnera sp. | reverse complement strand
ATCTGGTGGGTAATCTGTACCCTGCCTAGTTCTTATAGTTTGTCTAGTTGCGTTCATATTAGTTACAACATCTGTAAGTATTGCCCAATCTGTGTCATAAGTAAAACAATTACCATAAAACTTTGTAGGTGGTGTTACATCATGAACTAATTCGTGTGTGGTAGTATTTATACTTTGATCAATATACCCTTGACTATGCCCATCAACAATAGTGTATGTAAAGTTTTCTGAATTAAGGTCTAAGTTATTTATATCAACAACATTTGAAAAACAATAATTAACAACATTGTCTGATTTACGTCTACATATACTAGCCATTATGAACCCACCTCTATACCTACTGCTCTTATGCTATCACCATTACCATTTAAGTTAGCTGAATACGCAAATACCAATCCATACCCAAAACCAGAATGGTCAACATTATCCATTCCATTGTTATGTGTATACATATCGTTATCTTCTAAGCCAGTTTCAATATTTACAATTCCAGTAGAACTGTCATAAGTATAATCTGTGCCATCAAAGGTGTATAAATGATATGCTATAGTGCCTTGACCATCTACTCCCATAAGTTTATTTCTGTTATGTGAATATAAAATTGTTGCACCCGTTCTTGTATTTCCTTGAAAAGTCTGTGCTTTACTTGTTGCACACCATGTTACAGTAGTGCCTGATACAGTAAAATAAACAATCTCTACATTACTATTATTATCTTGTTCTATTAGTTGGTGATGAGTATTGTTTGTTGTATCATAAACAAGTCTTGTACCAGCATTATATTGACCAGCTAAATGTTTGTCTGTGCCACCATATAAGGCTTCTGTTCCCATACTTATTGTTCTGTTGCCTGTTCCACTAAAACTAATTACTCTTGCTCCAATTCTATCGGCACTTGTTTCATAAGTAACAACATGAACGCCTACATCAGGGTCATAACTTAAAGCATATAATTCTAAGCTATCATCTAAAAATTCTACTTCTGTTCCTTTTGTTATTGAATTGTCTGAACCTATTGTACAAGCGACAACTTTATTTTTTGCACCATCGCCACCATCTTCAAAAGCAAAAACAGCAACATTAGCAGTAGGATTATAACTACAAATATCAGTTACATCACCTTGTGCATGACCACCAGCACCATCATGTATTTCATTTTTACCACTTGTGTTCATAGTTACTGTCTTTGTACCTACAGTACCACCAACCATAAAATAATCATTATGAGAATGACTAGCCATGTAACCAATCATAATCTTACTTTCTTGTGTGTTGTAAACTGGACCATTATGAAAACCGCTACCTTCGCTTTGTATAACAACAGCACTACCAATGGATTTGTCAGAAGCCATAACTACTACTGTACTGTATTCGTTATTTCTGCTATCACCATAAACAAAAATAACTTGATTTGTATTAGGGTCGTAACAACTTGCAAGACCCCATGACCTTCTTTCTGTGCCTGTATGAGTACCTAAGTTTGTGCTTAATGAATTAGTAGCTTG
>CAYUWB010000099.1:0-1515 GCA_964448305.1 uncultured Candidatus Ruthturnera sp. | reverse complement strand
TTTCGCGATTCAGCCGACCGTAAGACGCACGTCACCATCGCCCGAGCCGGCGCCCGGTTCAGTTGACGGGCTTGCGGCCCGGTTCTGTGGTCGCCCGCGCCGCGACGGCGGTTGGCGGCCCCCGGCGGATCAGAGGACGGCCTGCGGCTCCGTCGGGAGTCGCAGGCCGGCGATCGTGGTGGCCGTCGCGGTGATCAGGGCGACGTAGAAGCTGTGAAGCAGGCCGGTCCATGACGGTCGGTCGCCTGTCGGCGTTGTGCGCTGGACCCGGTGCAGCGCCAGGATCGTGTACGCGATGCGTCGCAGCAGCATCACGTTGACCATGGCCTCGGGTGCGCGGACCCACGGCCGGTCGTCCTCGCGCAGGATGCGGTCGAACGTGTTGTGACACTCGTTCTCGACAGCCCAGCGGCGGCGGATAACGGTGACCCACTGCGGCCCGGTCAGCGCATCGTTGGCGAGGCTGCTCGCGTAGTAACGGTCGTCGCAGCTGGTTTTGCCAGTGGTCTTGTCGACGGTCTCGGTGCGGATTCGGATGGCCGACCGCAGCCCCGGGTAGTCGAGGTACGGCGCGACCAGGTGCGCGACCCAGACCGTGCGCGTGACGACCTTGCCACCGTTGACGTTCGTCGTGGTGTGCAGCGCTGTGGTGGCTCGTTTGCGGCCGAGGTGCCGTTCGCACTCTGCCAGCAGCGACGGCTGTTCGGCCTTGACCGAGAAGATGTAGTCGCGGTCGTGATCGAGCACCAGTTGCGCGTTGGCCCGGCTGTTGGCGGCGCTGTCGTAGATGATGACGCGGAACAAGTCACCGTACGCGCTGACAAGCCGCCGGAAAGCATCGCCAAAGACGCTGCCTTCGTTTCTTTCCGGCGGGATGATGTGCATGTCCACGCAAGGTCTGGCTGCAGACGAAACCAGGCACGACGTCACGGTCCGGACCAGGCCAAACGCCGTTGCGTCGGCGCGATGCTGGACCTGGGCAATGCGTCCTTCGCCGTCCCAGGTGTTGGTGGCCACGACCTTGCCGTCCATGGACAGCACGCCCCACGGCAGGCCGTCGAGCGGCAGCGCGCCACGGGCACGGGCTCGGCGGACCAGCCGGTGCAGGGCGGCACGGGGCTGCTCGACATCCAGCTTCAGCAACAGGTCCCGCATGGTGGTGTCGGGCACCCGCCGCATGACACCGAGCAGGTGGCGAACCGGGGCGGTGAACTCGCCAGTGAGGCGCTCGACCTGGCCCAGGCCCTTGCAGCCGCTGATCACACCGGTCAGCAGCGCCCGCAGCAGCGGCTGCAGACGCCATCGCTTGCCGCGAGCCTTTCGCGGGTCGGCGACGAGGTGGAGTTTGAGCTCCGGCAGTCGTTTGACGATGACGCCGGCGCAGCGTCGTGCCAGTCTTGGTGATGCCATCCATGGCCTCCTTCTGGGGAATGGCCGGCAAGGGTGCTCGGCCGGTGGAGTGCGATCCGCCGGGGGCCGCCAGACCACTCCAGCAGATTCGCAGGCGCTCGACGC
>CAYUWB010000098.1:0-1556 GCA_964448305.1 uncultured Candidatus Ruthturnera sp. | reverse complement strand
TAATTGATAATTTAGATTTGTGTCCAACACAACCTGAAACCTATAATGGCGTTTTAGATTCTGACGGTTGTCCTGATCGTTCTTATTCAAATATGGATACTGACTTAGATGGTATTCCAGATTCTTTGGATGCATGTCCATTAGAACCTGAGACCTACAACAGATACCTTGACAGTGACGGTTGTCCTGATTCAACCCAATCCGTTATCCCACAATACACGTTCCCTGATACTGACGGTGATGGTATTGAAGATAGATGGGATGCATGTATTGATGAACCAGAAAACTATAATGATTACCTAGATCATGACGGTTGTCCTGATGTACAAGGTACATCTGCAGGCGATATGCTTGATGCTGATTATGACGGTTTAGCAGATCATCTTGACAAATGTCCAACATTAGCTGAAAGATACAATAAATTCCAAGATGAAGACGGTTGTCCTGACAGCATTGACTATCAAACAGTTGGTGATTCTGATGGCGATGGAATTTATGATGACGTAGATTTATGTCCACTTGCAAAAGAGACTTACAATAGATACCTAGATTCTGACGGTTGTCCTGATTACATTGCAGATAACAAACTCACTTCTGATACTGACGGTGATGGTATCCCAGATGTTTTAGATTTGTGTCCAACTCAACCAGAAGTATACAATGGCTTCCAAGATGAAGACGGTTGTCCTGACAAAGACTCCTCAAAACTTGACTCTGATATGGATGGAATTATGGATAATTTGGATGCATGTCCATTAGAACCTGAGACCTACAACAGATACCTTGACAGTGACGGTTGTCCTGATTCAACCCAATCCGTTATCCCACAATACACGTTCCCTGATACTGACGGTGATGGTATTGAAGATAGATGGGATGCATGTATTGATGAACCAGAAAACTATAATGATTACCTAGATCATGACGGTTGTCCTGATGTTCCTGGTGCTGAATCTACAGTACCTGAATATGCTGATTCTGACAGCGATGGATATCCTGATGTGATAGATTCATGCCCAACTAACCCAGAAACTTGGAACAAATACCTAGATCATGACGGTTGTCCTGATACTGCTCCAGAACAACAAAGATTCGTACATGATGATGATCTAGATGATATCATTAATGATGAAGATTTGTGTCCTCTTGACCCTGAGGATTATGATGGTGACAGAGATTTAGACGGTTGTCCTGATCCATAATCATATTTTGATTTCAATTTTTGAAGAACCACTTCAACGTGAGACTTAATAAATACTTGATAATAGCGGAGTCATAGAGAATGAAAAAACAATATCTTTTAGGATTTTTACTTTTACTTACATCTACAATTGGCATGATGCCAAATAGTGTTTTTGCTAATGAGGATATTGATACTGATGGTGATGGAGTTCCAAACAATCTTGATTTTTGCCCTCATCTTCTAGAAGATTATGATCCTCAATATGGTAACAATATTGATGGTTGTCCTGCAGACTTTGTTCCATGGTATGATGCTGATTATGATGGAGTTCAGGATCATCTCGATAATTGCCCTACAGTAAAAGAAACTTACA
>CAYUWB010000097.1:0-1607 GCA_964448305.1 uncultured Candidatus Ruthturnera sp. | reverse complement strand
GGCATCGACGGGCGCTCGCTGAACATGTGGCGGTTGAACCTGGCGCGCAAGACCGATGAGGCGTCGGTTCCGCGGCTGGTCGAGCTGGTCTCCAGCGCGCCGCGGGCGTCCGGCTATGTCGTGCGCTGCGGACCGTTCACCGTCGAGCTCGGCGACGACTTCAACCAGGACACGCTGTTGCGCATCCTCGAGGTGGTTGCGGCATGTTGAGCCTCGGCCGAGGCGTCCGGGTCTTCGTGGGCCTGGAGCCCGTGGACATGCGGGGCTCGTTCAATTCCCTGGCGGGCGCGGCGCGGCGGCTCGGGCTGGAGCCGAGCGACGGCCATCTGTACCTGTTCTTCAACCGTCGAAGACGGCTCTGCAAGGCGGTCTGGTTCGACGGATCGGGCTGGTGCCTGTTCAGCAAGCGACTGTCTCGCGGTACTTTCGAGCTGCCGCACGCGGCACCGGGCACGACGCGCGTGACGGTGGACCCCGCGACTCTGGCCGCGCTGCTCGAGGGCATCGAGCTGACCGCGCGACGTCGACGTTGGTACCGCCGCACGGCGGCATGAGCCACCCACGCGAAAAGGCGCGCCGGGGGATCGACATCCGCGATCAGTCGTGATCTCTTGGCGTTGTGGCTCGGATCTCCCCGCAACAGTACGAGGCGACCGTTCGCGAGAACGCGGCGCTGCGCGAACAGGTCGCGGCGCTACGCGAGCAGGTCGCGGCGCTGACGACCGAGGTGGGGCGTTTGGCGGAGCTTGTCGCGCAGGGCAACGAGCGGATCACGGAGCTGGCGGCGGTAGCGGGCCGCAAGAAGTCGCGCAGCAAGCGCCGGTCGCCCGCGCCGGCACCGCCGCCGTCGTTGGATGACGACGCCCGCGCCACCTACCTGGCTCGCCCCAAGGCCCCGCCCCGCCCCGCCAAGCCTCGGGCCGCCAAGAAGCCGCGTCGACCGACCGGTCGCAAGCCCGTGCCTGAACACCTGCCCGCCGAGGAACACCGGCTGCGCCCCGACGCCTGCAACAAGTGCGGCAGCAGCGACCTCGATGTGGTCGATGAGGTCGTCGAGACCAAGCTCCACGTGGTCAAGGAACACCAGCGCCGACGCGTCGTGCGGCGCAAGACCTGCGCGTGCCGGCACTGCGGGACGCGCACCACGCCGCGCTCGCTGCCCTCGCCCTTCTCGCGCTCCAAGGCGACCTGCGAGTGGCTCGCCTGGCTGGTCCACCAGAAGTTCGTGATGCTCACCCCGCTGGACCGTCTGCGCCGCGACCTCGCCGCCAAGGGCGTGCCGCTGGCGATGAGCTATCTCGTCGGCCAGATCGAGCGGGCGGCGGACCTGCTGGGCGGAGTGGACGGCGCGCACTGGAAGCGGCTGCTGGCCGGGGAGTGGATGGCGACCGACGCGACCGGCCTCAAGGTGCTGATCCCCGGTCTGCCGGGCAGTCACCACGGCCACCTCGAGGTGTACCGCAACGACGAGCAGGTGGTCTTCCAGTACGAGCCGCACAAGGGCTCCGAGGTGCTCGCCGCCAAGCTGGCGCCCTTCGAGGGCACCCTGGTCGCCGACGCCGAGCACCGCCACAACGCCGTGTTCGCCGACGGCACCGTGCAGGAGG
>CAYUWB010000096.1:0-1675 GCA_964448305.1 uncultured Candidatus Ruthturnera sp. | reverse complement strand
GTAATAATTCTTTATAAGCTAAAGCTTGAAACTGTGTAACAGCTTCTGCTAATACAGGGTGTGTTGCACCTGATGCACCTTGAAACGGTTCTGTTCTGTTATCGTATTTAAATCCTAAAAGATCTAAACCTTCTCTGTAACCTCTTTCCCAGTCTTTTCTAGAATTTTTATAGTCTTGATAATTTTGATATAAAGAAGTTCCAAGTCTTCCAAGAATATCATCCGGTAAATGTTCTGCTAAATTATCGTAATGGTTTTGTCCACCTTCAACAGATCCAATAGATGGATCGTAGTTTATATCAACTGATCCGTCTTCGTTTTCTGTAACCTCGACAGGGTTACCTTCTTCATTAATTTTCTGTTGCTCTTGTTCTTGAGCAACTTCAACTTCTTCAGGTGATGGTACTTTTATCTCTTGCTCTACGTTTGGAAGAGACTTGTCTATGTCTGCCATTTATTTTCTCCAATTTTATAGGTTTAACAGTATTATAATTAATAAGCAAGCCCTGAGGCTGTGGCCCTCTTTTAGGGGGTATAGTTTTAGTTAGTTTCATCTGGTTTATCCATATCTCTTATAAACTCGCTATACTCCTCTTCTAGCGGTTCTTCTTCTACTAATTTACCTGGACGTGTAAACTCACCTGTTTCTTCGTCAAACATATCATAAACCTGTCTTTTTCCTTTTCCTGTAAATTTGTCTATAGTGGTTGTAGTACTATACCTGCCTGCACTCGCAGGACTATCTGGCCCTACTAAAATAAAACTTGGGTTTTCCGGGTTAGGCATAGGGAATAAATCTTCAGATAATTTTTTAAAATCCATATCAGAAGGTATTGTTTCAGCTAAAGCTTCTGTCCTATCGTGTGCTGTTTTAAAATTAAATTGTTTAGTATCGTTTGCAATATCATCTAAAACTGATTGATATTCTTCTGGCATAATTTTTTTAAGCTCTGCTATATCTTCTAGCGCTGTAGTTAATTTGTTTTTATTTGGTATATTTATATAAGGCTCTAATATGTTTTTTACACCTTTTTGTTCGCCCATCCTAAAAACATCGTTATAATTACTGAACGTTGAATTTTTAAGATTCTGCATTCTGTCTTTAATCATAAACATCATTCGTAAAGGAAAAGGTCCTGTGCCTGATGCAAATCCAAGTCTAGTTGCCATGATACCGCCTTTTGACATAAAGTCTCTTGGAATATTACCTGTAATTCTATCAAAAAATCCTAAGTTCTCTTCTTCCTCTTCTTCCCCAACAGGTATCTCTGGTTTAATTCCTAGGTCTTCTGGTAACTCTTCTTCGTCAGGTGTAACTTCTAACAAACCTTTCTTTAATTGATTTTCACGAAGTTCTTGATATTCAGCTGCTTTTTCACCTAATCTTTTGTTAAGTTTTAAATCTTGAACTTGACCAATTAAAGCCGCTAGTCTTTCATCTTTTGTAAACTCTGGTGCAGCAAATTCTTCTGCGGGTGTATCCATACCTAATGTTTCAACTTCTTCAGCAAGTGCTTGCTGAGGCCTGTCTATTTTAGCCATAGCTTTTTTATAGTCACTTAAGAATCCTAAATCTTTAAGCACTTGTGCTTTTCTGTACGCATCTGCTGCTGGTGCACCAAAACCAAGAGTGGCCACGTTAAGTGCCATTTCTTTTGGTGTACGTCCTGCGTAT
>CAYUWB010000095.1:0-1676 GCA_964448305.1 uncultured Candidatus Ruthturnera sp. | reverse complement strand
GAGGGTAGCCATCGTGGTCAATGTGATTCGGAAATTTACATCGACTGCAATATTTATACTTATTAATTGAAACAGGGATTGATTTAGTCTGAGTGTTGTTCTCTCTATGACTGATCATTGAGCCACATTCCAAAATATAGGTTTTTTGCCACGCTTTCTGAACACTTCAGGACTTCTGTTCAATGCCTTATTAACAGAATCTTTTTTAGCGTTAAGATCAATTGCAATTTGTATATCAGTTTGTGAGCCATTCTGAGTAAGGTAATCAATAATCTTTTCTTTTAGAACTCTGCTGTCACTTATAAGATCAGGGAATTCCTCTTCAGAAGTTTTACTCATAGCTCTCAACCCCCAGTCATCAAACTCCAATTTGATTACAGGTGATTCCATAGGTGGGACATCGTTCTGACCTTCTGAAATTAATTTAACTCCAAGGTCTTTGTTATCGTTGTAAGCTGAATTGGTAGCTACCATCACATCGCAAGCACCAAGGAAATGTATGCTTCCGAATATGTGTTCATCGGACCAACCCCTGTGAGCGATAGCCAACCAGGATTTGTCTGTTTCCTCAATCAGATTGTTGAGAGCATCTGTAACTGCAAGACCTGTACGGTCTTCTACAAGTGAACCTTCACCTGCTCTTGAAATAGAATCGAGAACTATAAATTTGATATCACGATCTTTAATTATTTTTTTGACATTGTTTTTAATTGAGCTGAGAGTTTGTCCCCTGACATTGAGAAACGGCAACGATCTGGCAGGGTCTAAACCCAATGCAGTATTGATGCCCCCTAGCCTTTTCACCATTGATCTTTCTGATCTTTCTAGATTTATGTAAAGACTGTTTGCTTGCTCTACATTCCAGATTTCACTGCATCCTGCATCGACTGATACAGCCATAGCCATAGCGATAAATGATTTACCTTTCTTGGGTTGGCCATTGATAATTGTTCCCCCACCCTTGACTACCAGATTCTCTATGTAAGATCCCACTTCAAGCATAGAGTCACCACTAAGAACTGTGGCATCTATTGATGACAAACTAGTGTCATTGGCATTGAAACAGAAGTAATCCAAATCTACTTTCATAGAATCGATTGAATAGAAATCTGATATATCCCGGAGAAGTGGATGAGCGTAGGCTACCCTTGCTAGCTTATATCTTTGGTCGGCCTTCTCAATGTTAATGTTGTCGTATGCCACCTGATTACGATCTCTGTATACCTGGAGCTGTGCATGGATGCCTGTACGGTCCGACCTGAATGATTTGGCTACGAATGTGATGTATGAATCAGCACCGTCAAATACTTTTCTGTGTGCTAATACTTCTTTATCTTTACTTGTGTAGAGTTTAAGTAACTCTTTGGAAATGAAACTCTCGCTGCTGACCATAAACTACTTCTTCCTTAATCACGATGGGGTTTTTCCTGTCGTTGAAATACCAATTCTCAAAAATGTCTTTTTGTTCTTCAGCTTGTTTTCTCATACCTCTTTCCATGTAGTACTGGAGTCTCCAAAACTCTGCTTTCTTTTCTTGTTTTTGGAGTTCGGTATCTTCAGGCATATGTTTCAGCCTGACTTCAATCTCAATACAAATTCTTTTTTCCTCTTCAGGGAATTTGAGTTTTAATATTTCTGTTAGTGGTGTTTCGTTCATGGTTTTTCTTAAAGGGGCG
>CAYUWB010000094.1:0-1681 GCA_964448305.1 uncultured Candidatus Ruthturnera sp. | reverse complement strand
ATTTTTAATTTTGGATTACGGCCCACCATCCAAGCCGGAAGTAAGTATGAGGCAAACTCCGACTTAGTATGTCTAGGTGGCATGTTTACAATTAAACGATTAATTTTACCTTCTGCAAGCTCATTAAATTTTTTTGCTATGTGCCTGTGATGCGCGCCTTCAATAAACTCGGGCCAAACACACTTGACAAAACTTAAAAAATCATCTTTTGCCTTATTTTGTATTCTTTTTTCAGCATGTAAAACTTGAAGTTGTTTAAAAGTCTTTCTAACATCGGCTGGAAGCCTACTAATATCAATATTATTTAAATTCATAAAAATTTTTTTAAAATTTTTTGCATCTTTTATGATGTTCAAAACGAATTTACCACCATTAACTCTCTAAATCAAGCAATACAACCTGAAGTAGTGGGACCCCTTTTTAAAAAAAGGGTATCGGGGTCTTATGTTTTTTTCTATATTGGAATTGGGATTGGTACCTCTATTGATCCCCGCACAACCTGTAGTCGTATGTTTATACTGCATACAATCGTGGCGCATTAGCGCCACGATTAACAGTTTATTATTAATCTAACAAAACCATATAGGCTTTTGCATTATGTTTCATAAACCATGACAGCTTGTCTCTCATGTGCTGCCAATGTTTACTTTCACCTGTTCCAAGTGTCTTGTCCTCTAGTGTAGCTGTTAACTCATGCATAAAAATTTCATCATGTTTTTTTGCTTCTTCTTTAGTTAACATAACAGATTCGCCATTGAATCTGTTTTTTCTTTCTTCTGTTCTACCTTGCATAGTTTCCTTGTAGTCTTCATTTAACAAGTTTTCCATTTCAGCAGTATCAGGGTTTTTATTTGTTTTTGTCATAATAGTTATCCTATTATATCCATCAATTATTGTCAACGTCTTTTCTTGTAATCTTTGTATTATAGAAAATACGACCACTCCAACCCTCTTGCCTTTCTTTCTTTGGGTCCTCGATCGGTGTTTCTTGTGGCTTGTTTACTGGCGCAATGGCTACAACTTCGTTGGTATGTTTTTCCATGTAATTCATTAAGCAACTATGATTACAAAAGAAATCCCAAATATTAGCGCCACCATTTCCATACATACTTTTGCCATATCTGTTTGTGACTTTTTTAGTCCTTAAAACTTTATGCCCTTTGCTGCCTCGTACTCTGTCAGTTGTAACGTAAGTATGACACTCTGGACCATGGCACCAATTAAAATCACTCATGCTTTGGCAATCCCTCTAGTACAGACATCACTCCACCAAATAAAAGTAAAACACCAATAATATAATGTGATGAATTCATGAAAGTTATTATTCCAAGTTGTGCTAATATTAATCCAGTTAATACCATTAATAATTTCATTAGTATCTCACTTTCCAACTACCTGATGCTGTTCTGTATTGTGGTTTTTGTAATTGTAAACTTGCGTCCAAATCATAGTAAACATAATAGTCTTTACCTTTTTTATTTGTGCCAAATCTTGACTTGTCATCATGTTTGCCACGTCTTGTTATATGTTTTTTATGCTTATCTGCGTAGTATGTTATGTAAAATGTTTTAGTCATGTTATTTCTTCTTTCTGTTATGGGATAATCCTATTACAGATTACCCCATAAGTCAATAGTCTAATTTAAACTATTTTGTTCTTTTTGTTGTGCCTCATATAACAA
>CAYUWB010000093.1:0-1689 GCA_964448305.1 uncultured Candidatus Ruthturnera sp. | reverse complement strand
GTCCAGCATTTTGGGCTATAAGAACTTGGCAAAAAGGATTTAGATTATGAAGAAGTTTAGAAAGATTCTAAAGAAGATTATAGAATGGATTACAAAAGGTTATCTTAAATGAAGCCACTTAAACTAAGGGAAGACTCAGCAGTAGATTTAAGTTTAAAAAATTTAGTTGCTATTGTCGTGCTTGTCAGTATGGGAATTTTTGCTTACACAGAAATTACATCAAGACTTACATCTTTAGAAACAAGTAGAGAACTTATGAATAGTGATTTACTAAAAGCTTCTGACCAAAAAACTATTGATGGTGAACAATATTTAATTTTAGAGTCAGCTATTGAGGATTTAGAAAAATTAACTATAAGAGTTGATGAGATGATGCACAATGGAGTTAATATTTCAAGAATGATAAAAGATATTGATAGATTGAGAAATGATGTAGAAACACTTAAAGACAAAGTAAGAAAGAATGGTCATCAATGATAGAGACAGTAGTAGCATTATTATTATTTCTAAAAGGTGATGTAGTAGAACACACTTACAAAGAACGTATGAGTGATTGTTTAAAATCAAAAAGACTAGCTGAAAGAGAAGTCAATCCAAATAATGTTAGATTTAGTTGTCAAAAGATAGAAGCAGAAACAGAAATCTATATGGGAGCTAAAAAAATTATAAGAGTCATATCACTAAGCAAATAATTATGAGGACACATAATGGTCAGATTAAATCGTGCGATAAGAAAGCTGAGATGGTGTGGTTTCCTTTTAGCCCTTTGTAGTGTAATAATACTTACAACATTTAAAATAAATTATCTTCAATCTTTAGGTTGGTGTTTATCGGCAATGTCTTGTGCAATATGGATTTACGACTCTTACAGGTCTAAATCAATGCCACGATTGTACATGGAAACTATGTATTTTATTTTTGGCATTTGGGGAATAATAAATTGGTTATGAAATATATGTTAATCTTACAAATCTGCTCATCTATTTATCAACAATGTTCTGAACCAATGCCTAATAATATACCATATGATAGTTATTACGATTGCTCTACTGCTGGATATTTAAATGCACTTACGATAAACCAATCACTAGGAATAGACGAAGTGAATAAAGGCAAAATTATGATTAATTTTAGATGTGAGGAATTAACAACCAGCTAATATGAAAATTAAACTAACTAAGCCACAATACGAAGTTAGTTCGTCAAAGAAAAGATTTAGAGTATTAATATCAGGTAGAAGATTCGGTAAGACTTATTTATGTATTACTGAGATGATGAAATACGCATCTCAACCCAATCAGCAGATATGGTATGTAGCACCTACTTTTAAAATGGCTAAAGAGATATGTTGGTCTAATTTAAAAGAAATGCTTAATCAATTTAATTGGATTGAGGATATTAACGAGACAACTCTTACTATTAGAATAAGAAAAACAAATAGTACAATATCATTAAAAGGTGCAGATAATTATGATGCACTTAGAGGTACAGGATTAAACTTTTTAATATTAGATGAGTTTGCAGATATAGATAAAAGAACTTGGTTTGAAGTATTAAGAGCATCAGTATCAGATACTTTAGGAAATGTTTTAATGTGTGGAACACCTAAAGGTTATGGTAATTGGGCTTATGAAATGTATCTTAAAGGTAAGCAAGATAATCAATGGTCTAGCTTTCAATATACTACTG
>CAYUWB010000092.1:0-1695 GCA_964448305.1 uncultured Candidatus Ruthturnera sp. | reverse complement strand
GCCACAATGGCAAAAATTGAGCCTGATATTGCAATATAGTTTTTCATGATTTTTACTAGACGTCTTCTACAATCAAAGTAGTACTATCAACACTCACCACTTTGACTTTTTTCCCAACACTCATCTCACAACCTTTGGCAAGCCACAAAGAGTCATCTACCTTTACCTTAGCTCCATCATTAGTTAACTCTGCAACTATATAAATACTGCCAATATGTCTTGACGCTCGTTCATTTAATTGGGTATCTGTGGTTTTCACCTTGAAGAATTTCTTTGAAATATAAATAGAAGATATCGACAAAACTGCAAATATTAATAACTGAGTGTTGCCACTCATTGTCGGATTAAAACTCAATAAAATACCCACGATAATGGAAGAAATACCCATCCATAAGAAAAAAGTAGAAAAGGCAAATATTTCAATAATAATCAATATTGCGCCAAAAACTAACCAATGCCAATAACCAATATCTGTCAATAAAATATCCATCATATTAGCCTGATTTAGAATTATTACCCATAACGCCTTTTGCCAGCTCACCAATACCAGCAAGTGATCCTAATAATGAGCTCGCCTCAAGTGGCATCAATACTAACTTTTCGTTTTCAGAAGTTGCAATTTCTTGCAGAGCTTCTGTATATTTTGTAGCTACAAAGTAATTCAGCGCCTGCACATCGCCATCTTTAACCGCATCAGAAACCATTTTAGTGGCATTTGCCTCGGCTTCAGCAAGCCTTTCTCGAGCTTCTGCATCTCTAAATGCCGCCTCCTTTCGACCTTCAGCATCTAAAATTGCACCTTGTTTTTCACCTTCCGCCCTTAAAATTTCAGCCTGTCTGGAGCCTTCTGCCTCTAGAATGTCTGCACGTTTTTGGCGCTCAGCTTTCATTTGTCGACTCATTGCCTCAACAAGATCCATTGGTGGCTCAAGGTCTTTAATCTCAATACGGGTAACTTTAATACCCCAAGGGTTAGTTGCCTGGTCTATCACATTTAATAAATGAGAGTTAATTTCATCGCGATTAGACAACATTTGATCTAGTGACATCGAGCCTAACACTGTTCTGATATTGGTTAAACACAAGTTTCTCATAGCATTAAATAAATCATTTACCTCGTAAGTGGCTTTGGCTGCATCAACAACTTGGAAAAACACCACGCCATCAGATTGCACAACAGCATTGTCTTTAGAGATAACACTTTGTTTTTCAATGTCAAGCACTTGCTCTCGCATGTTGACCTTGTTACTAATCAAATCAATAATTGGTACTATGATGTTTAGCCCTGGCTTAAGAGTTTTTGTGTATTTTCCGAAGCGCTCAACTGTGTATTCTGCACCTTGAGGCACAGTGTTAACCCCTTTAAAAATTAAGAAAACCGCCAAAACCGCTAAAACAATAATAAATACATCCATAAAATTCTCCTTAAAATAGCTAATTTAGCTCAATTCTACACCAAAAAACTTTACTGAAATCGTCAAGCTGTAAAAATTAGTGATTTGTTTAACCGCCTTTATACGAAAATTTTAGAAATAATGCAAATGAATCAAATGTCACAAGGAGGAAGGCCTTGCTTTCCTCCAAAGTCATGCTTTTGGACGAAAAAAATGCCGTTTTAAAGCGCTTTTGGCTCTAAAACAGCATTTTGGAGAGGGGTTTTAGAAAATTTGAGAAATTTTCTAAATGGGTATTTTT
>CAYUWB010000091.1:0-1696 GCA_964448305.1 uncultured Candidatus Ruthturnera sp. | reverse complement strand
GCCTTCAAATGCCTTTTGTAGGATTGATTTCTTAAGTTCTTCTAAAGAGTTTAACGCTTGTAGGTATTTGGATTCAAGAGATTGAGTTTGTTCTTTTAGTGCGTCTAATTTATTTGTAACATCTTGTTGCTGGATTTTTGACACAGGTAAAGACATAACACTATCCTTAACGTCTTTATCCGTAACAGCGGGATAACTTGTACCTCTTTGAATAGATTCCATTCTATCCATAAAGATATCCGTTTGCAGAAAGTAATAAATTAACTTATGATTAATCACACCCTTAATACCTCTAAGCACAGTATATCCAGTACTACAAATTTGATCATTAAACTCACTCAAAACAATCGCAACCCGCTTTAATGTTGGACGAGTAGTGGCAAACATAATATCATTTGTTTGTATAATTTTTTTAGCTCTGCTTGGTGCATTAGATGCATTAACAGTGGTTGTTCCTGTTATTTTTAAAGAGGTTCTGGAAACTGCCGAAAGATCAATATATTCAAATTCATCATCTGGAAAGTTAGCCCATTTTATATTTATAGTTTTTTCACAAACATCACCTAACTTCTTCTCAACCCAACCTTCACCTTTCTGACTAAAGATGTCATTAAGCTTGCTTTGGAATAGCTCTTTAGTATTCTCAAGATTCTTGGCTGCATTCGCCTTGGCTTTATCAATCGCTTCAAAGCTACTATCTAGTTTCGCAACGATTTGTTTTTGTTCTTGCAACTCAGGCAAACGAATTTCAAATCCTCTTAAATATCCCAGTCCAACAAACTTCTGAGTCGAACCTTTTGCATCACCTTTCATTGCTTCGGTTACAAATTCAAGATAATACTTTAAAAAAGCACTACTTTGCTCTTCTGGAACCTTGAATAAGGCAACATTCTTAATGGCAAAATCAGGCTCTTTCATAACAACAACTGGATTTCCTATTGTGCCAATCATAGCAAAGAGAATGTCTCCTATATCAACCTTGCTTCTCTTGTTAATATTAAGATAATCGATTTTTGAAATATACTTAATCTTATCAAGTGTGATACTTCCATCTTTTAAGTTTTTAGAAGTTACTAAAGGAAAGCCACTATCTTGATATTTTGGAGAGTCGTGAGTTCCATCTCTCACATCATAAACATCACCTAATTTCTTAGACTCCCAACCTTGCTTCATACTAACTCTTTAATGCTTGCTAAGATGTCTTTAATCTCAAGATCTAGAATTTCCATCTCATCTAGAATTTCTTGTGGTGATCTTAAAGGTGCTTCTTCTGGGGTGTTAGGATTCTTAACACTTAGATCAAAGGTGGTATCATCGACATCAGCAATATTGATATTCCAAGACTGTTCAGATTCGTCTTGAGTCTTCTGTAGCTTAATAAACTCAGCCAAATCTTTATCATTCAAAGGATTAGTCTTACCCATATTTCTACCAGGATCTAACTGGTAATACCAAATCTTCTTAGTGGGTTCACCTTTGTTAAAAAACAGCACCACTGTCTTTACACCCGCACCCAAGAACGTGCCACCTGGCATATCTAAGATGGTATGTAAGTTACAACTCTCAAGCAAGTGTTTGCGTAGTGCAACTGAAGCATTATCAGTATTGCTTAAGAAGGTATTCTTAATAACAATACCAGCTCGACCACCAGCTTTTAAAGTCTTGATAAAGTGCTGTAAGAATAAGAAGGCTGTTT
>CAYUWB010000090.1:0-1710 GCA_964448305.1 uncultured Candidatus Ruthturnera sp. | reverse complement strand
GCAGTAACTCGTCGCGCAAGGGCGGGACCTTGCTCTGTCGCCATTGGCGGAGCGCATCGCCGCTCAGACCGGCCTTGCGGGCCTCGTTCTCGGCGACGTAGATGTTGGCGATGAAGTCGCCGCCCTCGACGGCGAGCGCGGGCTGGGCGACCTCGGCGTCGCGGAAACGACGCCGACCGTGAGCGTTGCAGCCGGCCTCCTGCACGGTGCCGTCGGCGAACACGGCGTTGTGGCGGTGCTCGGCGTCGGCCACGAGCGTGCCCTTGAAGGGCGCCAGCTTGGCAGCGAGTACCTCAGCGCCCTTGTGCGGCTCGTACTGGAAGACGACCTGCTCGTCGTTGCGGTACACCTCGAGGTGGCCGTGGTGACTGCCGGGCAGCCCCGGGATCAGCACCTTCAGCCCGGTCGCGTCGGTCGCCATCCACTCGCCGGCCAGCAGCTGCTTCCAGTGCGCGCCGTCCACCCCGCCCAGCAGGTCCGCCGCCCGCTCGATCTGGCCGACGAGATAGCTCATGGCGAGCGGCACGCCCTTGGCGGCCAGGTCGCGGCGCAGGCGGTCCAGCGGGGTCAGCATCACGAACTTCTGGTGCACCAGCCACGCGAGCCACTCGCAGGTCGCCTTGGAGCGCGAGAAGGGCGAGGGCAGCGAGCGCGGCGTGGTTCGCGTGCCGCAGTGCCGGCACATGCAGGTCTTGCGCCGCACGACGCGTCGGCGCTGGTGCTCCTTGACCACGTGGAGCTTGGTCTCGACGACCTCGTCGACCACATCGAGGTCGCTGCCGCCGCACTTCTTGCACGCGTCGGGGCGCAGCCGGTGTTCCTCTGCGGGCAGGTGCTCGGGTACCGGCTTGCGACCCGTCGGCCGACGCGGCTTCTTGGCGGCCTTGGGTTTGACGGGGCGCGGCGGTGCCCTGGGGCGCGCCAGATAGGCGGCGCGGGCGTCGGGATCGAGCGAAGGCGATGGTGCCGGCGCGGGCGGACGCCGCTTGCTGCGCGACTTCTTGCGCCCCGCCACCGCCAACAGCTCCGTGATCCGGTCGTTGCCCTGCGCGACCAGCTCCGCCAGTCGGCCCACCTCGACAGTCAGCGCCGCGACCTGCTCGCGCAGCGCCGCGTTGTCGCGAACGACCGACTCGTACAGCTCCGGGGAGATCCGTGTCACAAGGCCAAGAGATCACGACTGATCGCTGATGTCGATCCCCTCGGAGCGCCTTTTTTCTGGCGGGCTCAGGCAGCCGAGCGGCGGTACCAGCGCCGACGTCGCGCGCTCAGCTCGATGCCTTCGAGCAGCGATGCGAGGGTCGCCGGGTCCACCGTCACCCGGGTCGTGCCCGGCGGCGCGTGCGGCAGCTCGAAGGTCCCTCGGGAAATTCGCTTGCTGAACAGGCACCAGCCCGAGCCATCGAACCAAACCGCCTTACAGAGCCGCCTTCGACGGTTGAAGAACAGGTACAGGTGGCCGTCGCTCGGCTCCAACCCGAGCCGCCGCGCGGCGCCCGCCATGGAGTTGAACGAGCCGCGCATGTCCACGGGCTCCAGACCCACGAAGACCCGGACGCCGCGTCCGAGGCTCAACATGCCGCGACCACCTCGAGGATGCGCAACAGCGTGTCCTGGTCGAAGTCGTCGCCGAGCTCGACGGCGAACGGTCCGCAGCGCAGTGACCCATCAGCGACGCCGGGGAGCTTCAGCCTCCCGAGCGTGCGATCG
>CAYUWB010000089.1:0-1725 GCA_964448305.1 uncultured Candidatus Ruthturnera sp. | reverse complement strand
TTACAAACCAATAGCCCGAACCAACCCACACCAGGGCGATTTCGTAAAGGTGACCAACCACGCTTTGGTTTGAAAAAGTCATTTTAAAAAGTTTCCATCTTTAAAAAAGTGGAAACAAAGTTTCCATAAAATTTTCGTTGGAAACCGTATAACTGGTTGTTTTTAAATATAACTATGTGATTTGTTTCCATGTTTCTCGGTGTAAAGTTTGTGCTGAATTTTGTGGAAACTATTCGAGCAGCATCCTCTTGCCCACTCGGATAATTCCCTCGTCAATCAACTTGCCCTTAGATTTACTGACCGCTCCTCGAGTCACCTCTAACTCGTCGGCAGCCTCCGAGACGGTTATTCCATCGGAACCAGAGTTTCGGATTAAAATTATTAATCTGTCTTTCACTTTCAGGTCTGCATCGCCAATTTCCCATTCATATAATTCGCCTCCGGTAATGAGTTTCGCTGAAAACGGATCGATGACCTCTCCGTACGCCCCTCGGCATTTTGTAAATTCAACCTTGAATTGAGCGCCCTCATTGCTTTCACCGCCAAGGGGCTTTAGAAGAATAGAAGCGTCTAGATGATCTTCCCGCGCTCCGGTTCCCCTCTGTTCCCCAGATTTGTTTACATGGTGGATCAGTAGAACAGCTACGCCACGCCTTCTGCATTTAATAAGAAATGGCAGGAAGCTCTCTCTCCAATCGTCTGACCGATCTTCCCTGATACTTGAAAGGCTTGAGAGGTTGTCCAATACGATGAGTCGAATATGAGGAAGGGAATCTAAAAAATCGAATATTCCCTTTTGTATTTCGGGATGGGTAATACTTAAATCCTTTTCTGTTTTATTCCAGAACCATTCATGGGAGAAAATATAAAAGTTTTCTGGACGATCATTGCCAAAACGAGAGTATCTTTCCCGCAAGTCACTCAAGGGCATTTCACCATCGACATATAAAACGCCTCCGGTGTTTTTCACTTCCCACTTTAAAAATGAGCCTCCAGATGAAACACTGACCCCCAAACCCATTCCAAAAAATGTTTTGCCGATGCCCCTCAATGCCGATACCAACGCTAATCCTCCTTCTGGTAGCCAGGGCAGCACCATTTTTCTTTCAGGGAGTTCGGCTTCCATCAGTTGGTTATGGCTTAAGACCGCATCACTTAATGAGAATTTCTTTTTAGATGGGTTGTGTTCCTGTCCATTTCCGTTTGCCAAAGAATCATCTAATTCAACTAAACCAAAATCATTTCGAGTCAATCCACTCATGTCCCCTCCCTGCAACGCTTCTGCAATCGGGTTGCATCGTTAATTAGAATTTTCAGGTTTGTGCGCGAATCGTACCCGGCGTCAAAAGACCTCTCTATTACATCTTCGCAAAGTTGGATTATTTTTCTCTTGATTGAGAGGTCTCGAATGATAGATCCATAGTGTTTTGCGATTTGTCCCGTAATATAATTTTGAGTTTCAGCAAGAATAAAATTTTCCATGATCTCAAAATCGGGATCGCCTCGAAAACTTTCAAGAACTAAAGAGGGCGTATATGTTCGTCCCTGCTTCCGAAACTCGTAAAATTTTTCAAAAAGTTTCCGGGTTCCGCGTTTATAAAAATCTTCCGCGTTGATAAATCTCAATGCTCGATCAACACAAGTTGGATCGCCCAGGCAGCCAATGATTAAGTTTTTTTCGGCTTCCAAATTGTGGGGCAGTAAGCGATTGTTGATAAGTGCCGG
>CAYUWB010000088.1:0-1807 GCA_964448305.1 uncultured Candidatus Ruthturnera sp. | reverse complement strand
CAATGTAATTTCCCTCCCAATGAGTTTCAGCATAGTTACCAGCTGACACTACAAACGGAATCCCCATGTCAATTGCCTGTTCAACTTTTTTTGTCATCTCTGATGTTCCATCAGTTGGATAGTTTACCCAACCAGCAGACATTGTAATTAGATCTACATCTTTACTCATTGCATAATCCATTGCATCAAGAAACTCTACTTCAGATGCAAATGTGTAAAGATATAATTCTGCATTAGGTGCAATATCAATTACAATTTCAGATACTGCAGTGCCATGAACTGCTTCATGTCCGAATCCATCAAGTGGAATTTTTAATCCATCAAAATCATGACGGAATGTTTTAGAATCTGCAATGTTATTTTTAATCTCATCATTAGTAACATCAAAAGCTAAATCCAATACTGCAATTTTGATTCCATCACCCTGAACACCTAATCCATGAGGAATTTGTGCCTGAATATTGTCATACCCCTGACTAGTTAGAACATTTTGAATTGCTTTAGTTGTTGGTTGTACTTTGGTAATATCTGGAATTTTGTATAAGGTATTTAGATCATCTAGTGGAATATTTATCTGAACAAGATCTTTGTTGGCGGATTCAATGTTTGCAAATTTCTTGATTTCATTAATTACGGCATCAGATGTTTCATCTAAAATCACTAGAGCTCTGACATCACCTTCTTTGTATTCAAGACCCATCTTTTTTGCATCATCCTCTTTGTCATCTGATTTTGATAGTCGTTTGAATGATGTATCCTCAGGGGCTGCTTCCACTTTTTCAGGAGCTGAAACATCCTCAAATGTCTCAACTATTGGTTCTTCTACTGCCTCAATGATGGGTTCTGCAAGACTTTCAGATACTGCTGCATCATAATCTTCTACAAGGTAAAATTCAGCAATTGGGGCATCAGCTATTCTTTGCTGAATTTCTAGTTGGCTTTCAGAAGAATCACTATGAACACTTGTTAAGGTGGCAGCAGCTGTAGCAAAAATTGTTGGTCCCAATCCTTGAAAAATCACAATTCGTTGAGGAGAACTTCCAGAATCAAAAACTAGTATTCGTCCAGTCGAGTCAATTGTAATACCAGATGGCGAGACCAAAGCAGACAATCCAGTTGTAATTGATCTTTCAAATGCAAAAAGTGGATCAAAAATTTGGACTCTACTATTACCCTCATCTGCAATGTAAATTCGGTCATATTCATCCACTGCAACATCATGAGGATCATCAAATGTTGTAGTACCAGAAGGAGCAGCTACAGTGATTTTATTTACAAAGGTTCCAGTATTGTTAAAAATTTGAAAACCATCAAATCCTTCTCTTTGAGTAACAATAATCCTATCCTCAGAATCAATTGCAACACCTAATGGTTGATTAAATGCAGTACCACCAAAAGAAGAACCAGAAGCACCATCAAAAGTTTGTTGATGTACTCCTGCAGAATTATATTTTTGGACAATACCCGAAGTTCCAGCATCTCTATCAACAATATAGATATTATCAGATGAATCTACTGCAACACCATGTGGAAATGAAAATGCAGTAGCTCCTGTTTCTCCACCAGTTAGAGTATTAACCAAAGATCCTGTGGAATCATAAATTTTTACTGCAGGAGTTGATGCACTACCATCATTTGTAACAATTATTCTATTATTGGAATCAATTACAACATCATGGGGCGAATCAATTCCAGAAGTAATAGAAGATAGATAAGTGCCTGAAGAAGTAAATTTCGGAATAGAATCACTACCAGTTCTGTCTGCAACAAAAATATGGTCAGTAGAATTAGTGGCAAGATCAAATGC
>CAYUWB010000087.1:0-1811 GCA_964448305.1 uncultured Candidatus Ruthturnera sp. | reverse complement strand
ACGGCTTCACGCGACAGACGTAGGGCGCCTTGGCCTTGTCGCAAAACAGCGTCCCGTTGCACGCGTTGCCGTCCTCAAGCGAGGCACAATCGGCCGTCGCCTGGCACGCGCAGACAAAACTGGTCGGCTCACACGACCCACCCTGGCATCGGTCTTTGACCGTGCATGGATCGCCGTCGTCGCAAGGGCCGGGGACATTTTGCACGCCGCAGGTTCCCGCGATGCAGGTCGCCTCTTGGCACGGGCCTTTGCCAGCTGGACAGGCCGCTGGTGACTTGCAGCCGGAATCACTCACCGAGCCCGAATCGACTCCGCTACCAACATCGACGCCGGTATCGATCGGCGCCACCACATCCGTGCTGGATTCACCGGCCTCGGGTGGGTCGGTGCCGCACGAAAGCAATGCCATCGCGCACACAAGCGGCGCCAACCGACCAAACTCGCTACTTGCAGACACAGCCCACCTTTGCATCGCACGTTGGCGCTTTGCTGCCGCACTTCTTGACACAAGCGGCCCAGAGTTTGCCGTCGAGGTCGAAGCATTTGCCGGCTTCGGCGCAGTCGAAATGGCCCCACGGCGACATGTGCGACAGGAATGGCCTGGGGGCCTTGGAGCTGGTGTCGCGCCCTTGAAAGTAGAAGCCGCGACCGCTCCACTGCAGGCCGTTATCGATCGCATTGAGGTACGGCCCCGACACCAGCTGCCGCGACCACAAGTGCTTGCCCTGCGCGTCGATCATGTCCAGCGTCGCGACGTCAAGGAAGCCGTTCTTGTGGTTACGCGTCACAGCGAAATGCCCCGTCGCCAACCGCGTAGCGCCCCGCACCGTTCCAGGCAGCGCCGCCACGACAAATCCCCCCGTCGGGTTGCCCTTTGCATCGTAGCGCGTGACCCAAGGCACCACCTTCATGGTGGTCGGATGCTCGCGCTCCCCGATCGCGACGTGGTCGCCCGCCGGCAGCCACCAATGATCCACAAGGCGGCCTTTCGTCGCGCCTGTCGTGCGCCAGAAGACGGGTTTGCCCAGGTTGTCCAAGCGCGCCAGGAAGACGCGGTCGCTCTTGCCGTCCTTGCTGGCCTCCGACCCGGCGAAGGCGAAGTCATTGCCGCGCGGGCCCTCGATGTCGGTGAACGTCCGGCCATGATTCGACTCCGGCTTGAAGCAACGCATGTAGATCTGCAGCCCGTTGGCGTGGCGGCGCAGGTACATGAGCGCGCGCCGATTCCCGCCCGACGGGTGCTCGGCCTGGCGGAACGTCGCGATAGTGGTGTCACTCATTTCCGCGACCAACAGAGCCGTCTCGTTGCTGCTGTGGCAGCCGGGCTCGTCTTTGTCGAAGAGGGTCGTGAGCTTGCCGCCAGCTGTCCGACGCATGACCGCACCCGTGACCTTCTTGCGGTAGATCGTCAGCGAGCCGTCCTGGGCGGGCGCCGAAGTAGCGAATCGAGAGTTGCCGGACGGGCTGAGACTCCACACCTTGTTGCCGCGATCGTCGATCACCGCGACCCAGCCAATGTGCTTGTCGCGCGGCTTCAGCAGGGCACCGCTGGCCAGCGGCCGCAGGTGCTCGATATCGGTCATCGCCGCGCCCGCAATCGTCTTGTCGGAAAACGGCCGTCGGTAAATCCGCCCCTGGCTCGGCGTGATGCAGCTGCCCGCGTCACAAGAGCCGATCGGAGAGCAGACGCTGCCGGTCTTGCAGGGTTTGCCCTTGGCGTGGTCATGGTATTGGCAGCCCAGGCCGTTGTCGCAGCGGTTCTCGGTGCACTCGTTGCCGTCATCGCACTTCTTGGCCTTGGTCCCGATGCA
>CAYUWB010000086.1:0-1814 GCA_964448305.1 uncultured Candidatus Ruthturnera sp. | reverse complement strand
ATCAACACCAGGCTATCGTAATACTTACATCACGGCTATAAATCGAGTTATTGAGTCTAAATCAGAAGTTGACCCCTATAAGATCAATAAAAATAATCTCTCAATTAAAACAATCAAAGTAGACGATATCGTTAAAATAACGAAAGAATTATTATTTCAGGAAAAATCATGAAGATAGCTATTGCCGGCACCGGCTACGTTGGCCTTTCCAATGCCATGTTGTTGTCTCAAAATCATGAAGTAATTGCCCTTGACGTCATCCCTGAGAAGATTGAACAACTTAACAACAAAATCTCTCCCATAGTTGATGCTGAGATTACAGATTTCCTAGCTAATAAACATCTTAACTTTAAAGCGACTCTAGACAAAGAAGAAGCCTATAAAAATGCTGATTTTGTCATCATTGCTACTCCGACTGATTATGATGTTAAGACCAATTATTTCAATACAAGCTTAGTAGAGGGCGTTATTGAGGATGTAATAGATATTAATCCTAATGCGGTGATAGTTATTAAGTCTACTGTACCAGTTGGCTACACAGAATCTATTAAAGACAGGTTTAACTGTAAAAATATTATTTTTTCACCAGAGTTTTTAAGAGAGGGTAGCGCACTACATGATAATTTAAACCCCTCAAGAATCATTGTAGGAGAGCGCTCAGACAGGGCTAAACAATTTGCTAATTTATTGGTAGAGGGGGCAGCTAAAGAAAATATTGATGTGTTGTTTACTGATTCAACTGAGGCAGAAGCTGTCAAATTATTTTCAAATACTTATCTTGCAATGCGTGTCTCATACTTTAATGAACTAGATTCTTATGCTGAGACTCATGGATTAAATTCAAAGCAGATTATTGAAGGGGTTGGTTTAGATCCAAGAATTGGGTCGCATTACAACAATCCATCTTTTGGCTATGGTGGTTATTGTTTACCTAAAGATACCAAACAACTAAGGGCTAACTATCAAGATGTGCCCAATAGTATTATTGGTGCAATTGTTGATGCCAACTCAACCCGTAAGGATTTTATTTCAGATTCTATCATTGCCAAACAACCAAAGGTTGTTGGCGTACATAGATTGATTATGAAGTCTGGCTCTGATAACTTTAGAGCATCATCTATTCAAGGTATCATGAAGCGTATTAAAGCCAAAGGCATTGAAGTGGTAATCTATGAGCCTGTGCTTACTGAACAAGGTGAGAGTGAGTTCTTCCATTCAAAAATAATAGACAATCTAGAAGAGTTCAAAAAACTAAGTGACGTGATTGTTGCTAATAGAATGGTAGATGAGCTGAGTGACGTTAAAGACAAAGTCTATACAAGAGACCTATTTAACTCAGATTAATAAATAACAGGATTTACATGAAAGTATTAGTAACAGGTAGTGCTGGATTCATCGGCTCAGCACTCTCAATTAGACTGCTTGATAGGGGTGATACGGTTATAGGTATTGATAATCATAATGACTATTATGATCCAGCTTTAAAAGAGGCGCGTCTAGCACGCCATGCTGATCACCCTAACTACACCCACATTAGAATGAATCTTGAAGATCGCGAGGCGATGGCCAAGCTATTTGAAGATGAACAATTCGAAGGTGTGGTTAACCTTGCAGCGCAAGCAGGTGTTAGATATTCTATTGAAAACCCACTAGCTTATATTGACACCAATCTAGTGGGCTTTGCTCACATTCTAGAAGGCTGTCGACATAACAAAGTAGGACACCTTGTCTATGCGTCATCAAGCTCCACTTATGGTCTAAACACCAAGCAGCCGTTCTCAACCCATGAAGCAGTTAATCATCCAGTAAGTCTG
>CAYUWB010000085.1:0-1895 GCA_964448305.1 uncultured Candidatus Ruthturnera sp. | reverse complement strand
ATGAATATCAAGTCTTTTTTAAGAGTTAATGACCAGTTTTACCGATAAAAAATAGGCCAAAAGGCCGTTTTAAGGCTATATATAGCGCTGTTTGAAAAAATTTAGCAAATTTTAAGAATTGGGCTAAAATAAAGAAAAATAAGTGATTTTTACTGGCTTTTAATTAAAGTATTGTAAAAGGGTGTCGCCCCTTTAAATTGAGTTGGTGTAAATAGGAAGTTTTCGTTATGACAAAAAAAGATGAAACTTGGATGGAAAGATTATGGGAGTGGGCAGATGATAATGATATATCTGATGAAGTCTTTCCTAGAGACAAGGAAGGTTTAGTTAACTTAACAAGCCTTGCTATTGGTCATAGCAAAATAACAAAAATACCTAAAGAAATTGGAAATTTAACCAATTTGACGTGGCTTTATCTTAGAGATGCCCAATTAACTGAATTACCTAAAGAAATTGGTAATCTAACTAATTTAACCGAGCTTTATCTTAAAAATAATCAACTAACTGAATTACCTAAAGAGATTGGTAATCTAACCAATTTAACCCGACTTAGTCTTAGTTATAATCCATTAACTAAGCTACCTAAAGAAATTGTAAATTTAACTAATTTGAGAGGATTTGCCCTTTATGACGATGAAGATGTTCCGCCGTGGGATGGAAACACGCCAATGAACAAAGTAAGAGATGAGCTATCTAAAGAGCAAGAAGAGTGGTTTCACAATGTTAATAATTTTGAAGAAACTAAAGAAGAATTGATTGATGAAACATTCACCTGTATTGATAATATCAATAGTAAAGCTAAAGAACATATAACAGAAGACAAAGAAGCTAAGCAAAAACAAGCATCTGATATTTTCCATAGATATTTTGACCCTTGGCTTCACGATACTCTTGAAAATTACGGATTACCAGAAATTGAAGGGGATATAGATGCTACAGGATTAGAAGAGTTGTTAGATTACTGCCATAGTGAATTAACAAAGTTGTTAAATTACTGTCAGTCTGATGGTAGAGTGTGCCCATTTCCTAATGAGTGGCAAATAGTTTGGAATAGACTGCCTGGAGCTTGGAATAGACTGTCTGCAGATAAAAAACGACAGAGTAATAATCCAAAAAATAATTTTCCTCCAACTCCACTAGTATTGGCTGGCTGGAATTCCAGTCCAAACCAACAGAAACGTAAACATTTATTGGTGCAAATATATTGGGCGAGTATCCACGGCGGTTTTGACAAAGTATCCAAATATCTTATGGAGTTAGAAGATTCTAAATGGTATATGCCAGGCAGCAAGGACTGGGATTACAACGGTGAGGTTGAATATATGTCCCTTGATGATGTGAAGTGGCAATATGAATTAATGAAAAAACAAGGATGATGTTTATTGATACAAGTGTATTACTAATTTTAATATTATTAGCTATTTGTTTAATATACGCATATTTTGGTCGCTTCTCAGAGGCTACTTTATTTTATGGGAAGAAGATAAGTGACACAAATAGTGAAACTGGCTATCAAGACGCTATTACACCTCCGTGGGTTACTAGTTTGACGATAGTGTCAATGTTACCCCCAATCATTATGTTGCTCTATATTTGGTATTCATATGATTGGATTGCTGGAGTGATGACTATAGTTTTCTTTATGTTTTCTGTATCTATAATTAGAATTCTTCTGCCAAAGAAAGATAGTGAGCATTTTAAAAGCCTTATACTAAAATCATTAAATATAAGACATGACAAGTTTGTCTCTAACAATGATGATAGTCATGCATTCGCATCAAAGCACTTGATAGATAAACTAACAAGGTTATAAATTATAAAAGGGTACCGTCCCCTTTAAATTAAATAATTAGAGTGATAAGTTTTTAGGTGTTTATGAAAACAATAATATTGGT
>CAYUWB010000084.1:0-1901 GCA_964448305.1 uncultured Candidatus Ruthturnera sp. | reverse complement strand
TAACTTTGTCTGAAAATAAAGTTCAGGATTATCTATAGTCGTATAAGCCATTATCCATACTCCGCTAGGTTTTTACTACATAATGCAAAATATCCTGATGGTGGAGCATATTCAAAATTTCCAAATCCCTCTGCATCTGCATTACCTGATGAAACTGCATAAGGTGGAGAGCCGAAATTAAATTGTGCTATATTTGAAGTTCCAGATCCAGATCCAGGATCACCAAAAGCAAAAAAGTAAAAACCATCTGTTGTACTTGCTGGGTCAGTTAAAGATATTGCTCCTGTTCCTGTAGAGCCTGATGTTGGATCACCAGAGTTCATAAATGTTCCATTTTTAGAAAAATATAATTTATTGTTATCTAAATCTAAAGCTATTCCTACTATGTCTGATGTTGTAAAACTATCCCAACTTCCTGATACTCCACTTCCTCCTGATGCAACATCTCCACTACTTCTTATTCCAACTGAGTTAGTACTTGTTCCAGGTCTGCTATTATTTCTTGCATCATCAGACCCTGAACTTGTAATTCCAAGTGCATTTTTATTTTCAATTTGAGTGGGTTTTACTTCCATATAAAATTTACCTGAAGAAACACCTATTGTCGAAACAGCACCGAATATTGCCGAGTCTGTTGTAGAAACTTGTAAATTTCCCTCAGCAAAAGTGTTTCCTGTTGATGTATTGAAAACTAAAGGATTCATAGTTGCAAAATTATTTGTACAAGTATCAGAAGATTGGTCTGTTGCGGCTAGATTAGTTAATGAAAAATCTCCAACACCTGATACATCATTTCCTAAAGCTGAGCTATCTTCAAAGTCAAGATAGAATCCTAGCGTACCAACATTAATTGAACTAACGTCTATCGGTTTCCATATTGTAGGAGAATCTTCATCAAACTCTCCAAATTGAGTGTGTGCTAATGCTTGACCATCAACACCAATTACTTCTGCCATATAACCACCAAAATCAGTAGAGTTACCAGCATTAGTTCCAATCATTTGAATATGATTTTGTATAGCAAATTCTCCATCAACATTTTGAGATGGATAAGTTTCTGTTGCAAAAGAAGTTTCTTGTGTACCATTTACATAAAGCTTTGCTCTATTAGATGCTGTACCTTGTGAACTATCGTATACAAAAATAATATTCATCCAAGCTGAAACATCTCTAAATTTTCTATTCGGTATAAATTCAGCTTTAGTACTACTATTGTAAACTTGTACTCTTAATGTATCATCACTTTTAAAATACATTTGAAATTGACCACCTGAAGAACCATTATAAGTATCAAAAATTTGACTATCCGTACCTAGTGTTGATCTTTTAACCCAACAAGAAAAAGTAAATTTATCAGCATTTGTTGGAGAACTATTTGGAGAAGTTCTTGATATTTTACAATCATCTCCAGAATTAAATCTACAAGAATTAGCTACATCATATCCTGTATCTTTTATGGAGTTAGTTCCAAGTATTAAAGGCATTATATTACCTCTTTAGGAAATTCTGCTAGTGGTCTTTCAATTACAGGGTTTTCTTCTGTTCCTGTATTTACATATTCATAAAGTGTTTTTAATTCATCAACATTAGTACAAGCATCTATTTGAGTTTCCATTTGATTTGATTTTGCTCTTACATCTGCTCTAAATGATGTGATGTTTTCTGGAACATTATAATCTTCTACTTCTGTTGCTTTTATTACATACCAATCTGTAGGTGCTAACAATCCTGATGCTTGTTGTTTTATAATTCTTTTCTTTTCAGTTTTTAAACCATAATAGATTAGTTGTACTCCATCATCATCTAATACAGGATCACCATTTTCATCTACTGCATCTTCATCTTCTAATCTTTTTGGTGTAGCAGTTCCCCATGATCTTGTAACTTGATTGTCTGCAAAA
>CAYUWB010000083.1:0-1914 GCA_964448305.1 uncultured Candidatus Ruthturnera sp. | reverse complement strand
ATCCTGATCCTGGTTATGTACATCGTGGAGAAGAAAAAATGGCTGAATATAGAAATTATATTACAAATATTCCTCACTTAGAAAGACCAGTAATTCATGATTCGTGTAATGTTCTTTATCCATACGTTTTGGGTGTAGAAGAACTACTTGGTATTGAAGTTCCAGAACGTGCAAAATATGTTCGAGTAATCTGTTCAGAATTAAATCGTTGTATTTACACAATGTACTGGCTTGCAATTTATGGAATCTTCTTAGGTCATTCTACAATGTTTATGTGGCCAGCTGGAGACCGTGAACTCTTAATTGATTTAATGGAGAAAATAAGTGGTGCAAGAGTAACACATGCACACTTTGTTCCAGGTGGAGTTAGAAATGATTTACCACCAAACTTTGAAGATGTTTGTTTAAGACAAGTAAACTATTTTGAGAAGCGTATCAAAGAATACGCTGCAGTTTTCTATGATAACCCAATTCTAATTTCAAGAACTCAAGATACTGGTGTTCTATCAAGAGAAGATGCAATTCGATATGGAACAACTGGCTCTGTACTTCGTGCAAGTGGGGTTGATTATGATCTTAGAGTAAAGGAACCATATGATGTCTATGATGAATTAGATGTTCATACTAATGTAATGAAAGAAGGTGATTCATATGCAAGATCCAGAATCCCATGGCTTGACATGATCGAGAGTTGTAACATTATCAGACAAGCACTACAAAAAATGCCAAAGTCCGGTTCAGTACGTGTTAAACTAAAACCAAACCCAAAAACTAAAGGACTTGAATCTGTCTACAAACGCGTAGAATCAGGTAGAGGTTCTCTAGGCTGCTATATTGTATCTGATGCTAAAACAGAACCATATAGAGTAAAGTTGAGTGTACCATCATTTAGAAATCTAATTGCATTGCCAAATCTTCTAAGAGGTGAAAAACTTGGTAACATGCCATCAGTTTACTGGAGTCTAAATTATTGGCCAGTGGAGGCAGACCGATAAATGTCTGTCATTGCACCAAATTTCAAACTAAGTGAGTTTATCAAATCATTACTTGATAATGTATTTTGGATAATTCTAATTTTAGTTTTAATTGGCCTTCCTGCGGTATTCATGATTCTATTTGTAATCGAGCTGCCCGTAATTGATGGAGAATTACTTACACCCTTCCTTGCATTAACTTGGATGGCGGATCCGTCTAGAATTCTTCCTGTTGTTCAAGCATTCATGGCAACTGATATTTTTAGAGTAATGGCATTTCCTGGATTTGGATTTGCAGCATTATTAGCTGCTGCTACAATCTTTGTTGAAAGAAAGATGCTTGCAAAATTACAATTAAGAGTTGGTCCTTTCTATTGTGGAAAGTTCGAAGGTATTTTACAATTAATGGGTGATGGACTAAAATTAATCTCAAAAGAAATTATTATCCCAGCAAAAGCAGACAAACCAATTTTCTGGGCAGCCCCTGTACTCTTTGTTGCAACTGCAGCAGCATTTGTTGCATTTATTCCAGTAGCTCCAGGTTGGGTTGTTGCAGATGTAGAAATGGGATTACTAGGTGTCTTTGCAGTAATTGGATTCTTCCCAATCATTACAATTCTTTCTGCATGGTCTGCAAACAGTAAATTCCCATTCATTGGTGGTATCAGAGCATTATTCCAAATGGTATCATTTGAAATTCCATTAATTTTGTCTTTGTTGGGAGTTGTAATGTTAACAGGTTCTCTTAATTTGTCTGAAATTGCTGCAAGCCAATCTAGTTTCCCATGGATTGTATTTTTGCCAGTTGGTGCAATTGTATTCTTTATCACGATGCTTGCTGAATTAGAAAGAATTCCATTTGATTTACCAGAGGCTGAAAGTGAGATTGTAGCAGGATGGTTAACTGAATTATCTGGAATGATGTATGGACTTGTACAAT
>CAYUWB010000082.1:0-1929 GCA_964448305.1 uncultured Candidatus Ruthturnera sp. | reverse complement strand
TCCATCTATGCTCACCTGAAGCACCGAATGGCTTAGACAAGAATAAAGAATAGAAATTCTTATCTTTAGTCGCCTTGTTAAAACCATTCGTCATATGCATGGTAGCGTAATCAGCGGTATAACGATTAGCTCCATCAATAAAATCAAGATCTGAATCCTGAATAAATTGCGCAGAAATCATCATATTTGTAAGCGCTGTAATGTCAGCACCTAGAACAAACTTCACTCTATCACCTTTAACCATTTCCAATGCGCCAACTAAGTCACCATAACCTAATTTTGTCTTGTCAATCACTGGAGAGTATGCGTCTTTCGTGTATAAAGCCTCACCACGAATAACAACAGGACCTAACTCTTCAGTTTCAATTGCCATATCAAATGAACCACCTAAATTCATTACTCGTTTAACCTCTTGAGTGAATCTTAATGTTGCCCATTGACCTGCAGCACCACCATAAAAACCATTTGCAGAAGTTAAATCTGCAGCAGCAACAACATTAGTAGATCCAGCTGCAGCAACCTTGGCTACAGCGGTTGCATTAGATGGGTCGTAAAGTTGTAAAGTTGTAGTGGTAGACTGACCGGTTACATCAGCTTTATGCACTGCTAGTTTTTGACCAGCATCATTTCTCCATGACAGGTTAATAATTGGATTTTTATCATAGTTATATGAGCCATTTAATGAGTAATTAATACCATCAGCTGTAGTTTTTTTAGTCTTAATCGCAATATCAAGATCACTATTTTCAGGCATGTTGTAGACATATTGACTACCTACGCCACCAAACGCATCAAACGTAGCAAATGTAGCATTAGGCATGTAGTCAAACACGGTGTTTTGTATGCCGTCAGTATTATCATCAGCTAAATTTGTATCAAACTGGGTGCCAAACCCTTTGTCAAGTAAAAAATCACCTTTGGTAGCATCATTTCCACTTAAATTATTAATTGTTGTAACAAATCCTGCAGGAAGGTCAGCGTAACCAGCACTTAATCCACCGCCTTGCAATAAGGCTCGCATATCACCACCAGTGTTATACATGTTATCTTGCATAGTGGCCATACTCATATCTTCAAATGCACCTACAGTAAACCCGGTCATACCTGCTGTCGCCATTTTATCAAGACCGCCAAAGGCACCAGCAAACATTTCAGCAACACCGCCCATATCAGGAACAATATTTAAAAAACCATTTTCAACACCGGTAATAGTATCAGGCCCTTTCATCATAAATGCATGTCCAGTATCTGTACCCAAGTTATGTGTTGAATCAACACCGCCAGTAGTATTTTTACGTTTTGCTGTGCTAATGTGTCTATTTAGACCTGCAAATACATTTTCTCTAGGCTGTGAAACAATAACCTGCAATTCTGAGCCGTCTGCATTTGTTGTTTCGGCATTAATCATCCAAACTGGAATACGGGAATCTTCCATTTGATTTTGAGCCATCTCAGAATAATCAGTCGGGTTGATCATATCGAGCAATTTCATGCCATCAGCAGTACCCCAAACAACTTGTTGTTTACCAGTGCGCAAAGACCAGTCACCCACTTGAGAATCTACATAAGCTTCGCGTAGCGCATCACGCTGTGTATATGACTCGTGTGAATCATAATTACTATCACCTTTACCATCTGTCATTAAATTTAATTCCATATGGTAAGTGGCACCCTCTGATAGCTCTTCGATATCACCGTCAATATAAATACGCGCTGTTGTTTCACGCTTCATTGCATCATTTTTTGAATGTACATTAAGGCCACCATCATATGAACCCTTGGTATTTCCGGAAGGGGTATAGTAACCTACACCATAATCACCAATAGTTGATCCAGCTTCACTAAAAAAGCCACTTTCATGCACAATCTTACCCGTTACCTCAGCTTCAGCGAAAGCCATCGTGCTTGAGAATACCGCCGCTAATGCGA
>CAYUWB010000081.1:0-1931 GCA_964448305.1 uncultured Candidatus Ruthturnera sp. | reverse complement strand
TTGTGCCACCAATTTAGCTTTCATGTCTGCTACGTCTACCGCTTTTTTTGCATCAACATTATGAAGCACATCTATATTGCCCATCTTAAAATTCACGGCTTCTACTGCATTAGCAAAGACGGTTGCTGCGTCATCCATGAGTGAGCAATGTGAAGGCACACTGACTGGCAATACCACAGCGCGTTTAGCGCCTGCGGCTTTCATGGCTTCACAGGTTGCATCAACCGCTTCTTTGTTACCGGCAATCACCACTTGGCCGTTTGAATTAAAGTTAACTGCTTGCACAATACCTTCACCAGCATAGTCATTACAAACCTTAATCACGACTTCATCTTCCAAACCTAGGATTGCCGCCATCGCACCCACGCCTTCTGGTACCGCTGACTGCATCAGCTCTGCACGTGTTTGTACCAACTTAATGCCATCGCTAAAATCAAGTGCGCCTGAAGCCACTAGAGCGGTGTACTCACCTAGAGAATGACCTGCCATACAAACAGGTGATAAATCCGTAGTACTAGTGAGCGCAAGATAAGTAGCGTACCCCGCCGCTAACATCGCAGGCTGAGTGTTTTGCGTTTGGTTAAGGGCTTCTTGATCTTCCTGAGTAAGCTTCCAAAGATCAAAACCAAGTGCATCACTCGCTTCAGAGAATGTGTCTTTAATAACAGGAAAGTTATCACTTAAGTCGGACAACATGCCAAGCGATTGAGAGCCTTGACCTGGAAAAACGATTGCATATTTCATAATAAAATTACTGGCTGAAATAAGTTTATTTTAATTAATAAAAAAGCGCCCATAAGGCGCTTTTTCAAATAACTTGTTTAGCTGGAAAATACTATACGGCTTCAATCGAAACTGTTTGGCGCATGAATTTGCCTTTTTTAGCAAAAACCACTTTGCCGTCTGCTGTCGCAAACAATGTGTCATCTTTACCTTTGCGTACGTTTGTGCCCGGGTGAAACTTAGTACCACGTTGGCGTACTAAAATGTTACCTGACAATACAACTTGACCGCCGAAACGCTTAACACCTAATCTTTTTGATACGGAATCTCTACCGTTATTAGTACTACCGCCTGCTTTTTTGTGAGCCATGAGTTACTCCTTATGCCTTAATTTTTGTGATTTCGATTTCAGTAAACAATTGTCTATGGCCTTGCTGCTTCATTGAATGCTTACGACGACGGAACTTTAAAATATGAACCTTTTTGCCTTTGCCTTGTGAAATTACTTTTGCCTCAACGGTTGCTTTTGCAACGGTTGGCGCACCAATTTGAACGTTGTCGCCATCTGCAACCATCAACACTTCTTTAAAAGTGACTTTTTTGCCGGGTTCAACTTCTAATTTTTCAATCTTTAAAGTTGCGCCTTCGGCTACTCTAAACTGTTGACCACCTGTTTTAATTACTGCGTACATAATAAATCCTAAATAGGTTTACCAAAAAGAAAGCAATTATACGCGAACGAGATGCTTTATGAAAGGGTGTTTTAAGTATAATTTGTGTTTTTATTTATACGGACTTAAACAATGATCATTTTAGAAACCAACATGGGCAATATTCACATTAATGTAGATGCTGACAAAGCGCCAATCAGTGCTCAAAATTTTATTGATTACGTTAATGATGGCTTTTATGATGGTACTATTTTTCACCGTGTCATTAAAAATTTTATGATTCAAGGTGGTGGTTTTACTGAGGATATGAGCCAAAAATCAACCAAAGCAGAAATTGAAAATGAAGCTACTAATGGTTTAAAAAATGCTAAGTACACTTTAGCAATGGCCAGAACTATGGCGCCACACTCTGCCAGTTCGCAATTTTTTATTAATACGGCTGATAACGGATTTTTGGATTACCCAGGCCAAGATGGCTGGGGCTACTGTGTATTTGGCGAAGTGACTGAAGGCCAAGATGTCGTCGATAAAATTGGT
>CAYUWB010000080.1:0-1948 GCA_964448305.1 uncultured Candidatus Ruthturnera sp. | reverse complement strand
TAGAACAATTTAAAGACCGAGGCGTTGATATTCTAGATGTTTTCTTTTGCCCGCACGGGCCAGAATCAAATTGCGATTGCAGAAAGCCCAAGCCCGGCATGTTTAATCAGGCCAATGATAAACATGACATTAACATGAAAAACTCTTGGATGATTGGCGACAAAGAAGCGGATATTCAGGCCGCTAATACTGCCGGCATTGAAAATACAGTTTTAGTGAAAAGCGGGCATGTAATTAACGAAAAAAACTCAAAAGCCAAATTTATTCTTAACTCAATAGAACAAGCGAAAGAGGTAATTACCAACTAGATATTGTTATATTCTTTATACCATTTGGCAAAATTCTCAACACCCTGCTTAACACTCATACTCGGCTTATAACCAAACTGCTCTACTAAATCATCTACATCTGCGTAAGTATCAGGCACATCACCAGGTTGTAGTGGTAGTAGTTCTTTTTCTGCAGTTTTGCCGAGTGAGGTTTCTAGCGCTTCAATATAATCCATTAACTCTACTGGATTATTATTACCGATATTATAAACTCTATATGGTGCACTACTCGTTGCTGGATCTGGGTTATTACTATCCCAGTCTGGATTAGGTGGTGCTGGCCTATCTAGTATTCTAATAATACCTTCAACAATATCATCAATGTAGGTAAAGTCTCTACGGTGTTTACCGTAGTTAAACACCGTAATAGGCTCATCATTCATAATTGCTCTGGTGAACTTTTGCAATGCCATGTCTGGTCTATCGTATGGGCCATACACAGTGAAGAACCTGAGGCCTGTTGTGGGTACGTTGTACAGGTGAGAGTACGTATGCGCCATAAGCTCATTAGCTTTCTTGGTGGCTGCATACAGGCTTACTGGATGATTGACTGCCTCATGGGTTGAGAACGGCTGCTTGGTGTTAAGCCCATAAGTAGAGCTTGATGAGGCATAGACAAGGTGCCCTACTTTATTATGTCGACAGCCTTCTAGAATGTGAGCAAAACCCACTAGATTGGTATCAATATAGGCTAGTGGGTTTTCAATAGAATATCTAACGCCTGCTTGTGCTGCCAAGTTAACTACAGCATCAAACTGCTCGTCCTCAAACAGCTTGGCCATTGCTTCACGATCTTCAAGATTCATTCTAATGTGAGTATAGTTAGGATGATCAGCATGACGAGCAAGGCGCGCTTCTTTTAAAGCTGGATCATAATAGTCATTATGATTATCAATACCAACAACCTCATCACCCCTATCAAGTAGTCTGATTGAGAGTGCTGAGCCGATAAAACCTGCGCTTCCGGTAACAAGAATCTTCATAGAAGATCCTTGTTAATTATTAATTTTAAATTTTTAATGTTAAATTGTTTGTTATTCATCTGTTTGGGAACTTTTAATAATACTAGTGAGCAATCTTATTAGCTCATAAGATTCATCCAATAAGCTTTGCGTGTGTTTACTATCTTTATCTAAATAATCAGTTTTTATAAGTAATTCTATCCAGTATTTGCTTTCTCTAGCTTCTTTGCTAGCAATACTCATTTTAGCAACAAAATCTTTCTTACTTTGAGCTGCTTGAGCTTCATTAATATTTGCACCGATTGATGTGCCGCTCCTTAACAATTGTTTAGATAAAGTGTATTCCTTTTTACTATGGCATAAGTGTTTGTATAAATTAACAACTCTAATTGCAAACTCAAAAGACTTGTCTAAAACAATGTTATCTTTCATTTTGCGATAATTAAAAATTCACAATTTATCATTCAACATTTTTAACTCAGTCTGAGTTAAACAGGTCTCTTGTATAAACCTTATCTTTTGTGTCTTGCAGTTCATCAACCATTCTATTGGCAACAATCACATCACTAATCTTCTTGAACTCTTCTAAATTCTTTATTACTTTTGAATGGAAGAACTCATTCTCCCCTTGTTCAGTTAAAACCGGCTCATAGATTA
>CAYUWB010000079.1:0-2073 GCA_964448305.1 uncultured Candidatus Ruthturnera sp. | reverse complement strand
GGAAGCCGTGGGTTTTGACGGTTCGGGTTTCCTTAGTATGAAATTGTCTAAAAAACAGAGAACATCCCTGAGATTTTCCTATTTGACCCTTTAGGGGTCAAGGGAACTATTGACAACCAAAAGCGGACTCGCTAAAACGGGGATACCTCTTGGATAGCGGGGACTTACTAGCCCAGCGTCGGCAACGCTGGAGTAATCAGGGCTTTGATGCTGATGCGATTACGACTCACCTTGAAAATCTCGGAGGCAATATTTCGGAATCAGTAATTCGTCTTGAAAACGCAATGATAACAGCAATTTCACTTCGCCAAAAAGTTGCTAATTGGCCGACCCAATGGCCAGAAAGAGATGAACTATTGGAAATATTACGGGACCCAACAAACGTGGAAGCGAGTGAAAGAAAATGGCGTGAAGTGATTGCTAAAAGAAGGCCGTGGGTTTTCACAGCAGAAAAAAATCGCCAGAGTTGGTCAAGAGAAGGGCGAAGTGAGGAATTGAATCGATGGCTTGAACGCCTCGAAGCAATTGACGAATCTATGACACCTTACTCAAATGAAGTTATTTCAGCAATCGAAAATGTTAGTCCTCTAGATACTATTGAAGAAATTGTTTCCCATCTTGAACAACGCCAAATCAGGCGTACAGGAATTCTTGAGGACATGGTTGAGCATCTGCGACAAGAGAGAGGTTGGGCACTGACTGCATTAAGTGGCAATATCCAAGAGAGATATCGCGAGGTTGATCGTATCCAGAAAATGGATACAGTTCTAGGAAATATTGAGGAAGTTGTCGATGAAGTGATTTCAATATATGACCAAGATGTTGGAAATAATATAATCCATAAATCCACATTAGCACAAAAAATGGAGGATTCCACTAGACTAATCACAATACAAGAAAGTGCAGAACAAATAGCTGCCGATTACACCACTAGGCTTGCAGATATTTCTGCCTGGTTAGAAAAACTAAGAGAAAATGGGTTACATATCACTGCACCAGAACTCCCACAACCGTCTGACCTATTGGGCCTCGAGGCGAGAGTAGAAGACGTGGAAAAAAGGGTTGTTAGATTAAATGAATCTTGGATAAAACTAGACTCTTTATTGACTTTATTTCCCGAAAGTGCTGGAGATGCAATTGCTTTACAGGGCCAAGTTGAGAGGGTGGAAAGTGTTGAAAATTTGCTCGCTTCTCTTGAAACAAGAAGAGATGAGAGAGAACAACAATCTCGTGCTAGATTGATTTCTTGGCAGGACTCCGGATTTGAGGTAGGACCTCTTGAAACATTACTCAATAATCGACCTAGAACTGGTTGGTTAGCAATTGATGAACATGCTAAAAAAATTCAGGTTTGTAAACAGATATTAGCAACAATTGAAAGCATTGATGTTTCTTTTGATGGTGCTGATGAAGTTGATGATTGGCGTACTAGAATTACCTCAATTGATGTTGATTCTGATGATTATGAATTAATTCAGGAAGGTGTATCTAAGAGATTACGCCGCAATCGCTGGCACCGAGAAAAATTAGATGAGGCAAGAATCATTTTGGCAACTTTATGGCCTGCACAAATAAATCCTCACGACCTTGCATTATCTGAATATGAAAAGGTCATCATTGGTTTGGAATCTGGTGAAAGCATTGCTAAATTTGCTACCGAATTATCAGTTAATAGGGTTGATAGATTGTTATCTGCAACTCTTGCAGAACTTGACATGTGGAGGCAAGAAGGTTGGGATATTTCAGCACTTGACGAATTAATTGAAAGAGACCACGTTGAATTATGGATTCAACTACCTACTCTGAGGGAGGCAATTTCTAATCACAATTATTTGCTTGAAAGATTATTGAGATTGCCGCTTGAACGTGATGAAAATTTGTTACAAGATGTTATTGAAAACTCAGCCAAGCCTGAGCAATTAACTAGACTAAATGACTCTATTCCAGAACTTGCAAAACACCTCTCTGCTCTACCGGAAAAAGAATCGAGGAGAATTAACCTCTTTTCTCCCACCCCACCACAAGTTTTCGCTAAATTACGCCCGTTAAAACCCATTCTTCAACCGATTACTG
>CAYUWB010000078.1:0-2086 GCA_964448305.1 uncultured Candidatus Ruthturnera sp. | reverse complement strand
CAAATCCACCACCTCTAAGATCCATTTCCATGCCTCCAAGGTTCATGAGCCCACCATCAGCTTTATCTTGACGTTGGGTATTTTTAACAGAGTCTATTTCTTCTTGAGATGCCTTTGTTATAGATTTAATAAGATCATCGTCAGCACCTCTATCTAACATATCTTTTATCATTTTACTTTTATCTACTTCACCACCTTCTGCATAAGTTCCTGTAAACTCTGCTCCAGGTAAGAATCTAAATTCAGGATCATTTTTTCTTGCACGTGCAACAATATCTAAAATATTTAATCCTTCACCTCTGTCTAGTTTTGATAAATCTATTTCATCCTCTTCATCTTGTTCTCCTGCAGCCATTAGTCCAGCGAGACCTGATAAACCTGTAATACCTGCGATTTTACCTAGACCTGTAAGACCTAAAGATCCACCACCTTTTGTTAAACCTAGTTTACCAAATAAACCTGGAGTTTTAGCCATGAGCCCAGATCCTCTATCTAGGTTACCTCCCATAGAAATTGCATCTCCAAATAGTTTTCCCTTTAATCCTGCTAAACCTTTGCCACCAGCAAGTCCACCAAATTGTGTTCCTGGTATACCAAAAGTTAAGGCCCCTAATATTGCAGCTTTACCAACAGGACTTTTAACAACTTTCTTTACAGCTTTTTTAGCTTTTCTTACAATCTTACCTAAAAAGTATCCTTGTCTGGGTTCTTCTAAACTCATGATTCCACCCATGTTTCTAAGTTGTCTTTCCATCTGTGATCTTGAAATTGCCATAGTTTGCTATCTTATTTCGTTTCTCCAAATAAATCAAGGCTCGGCATGATGACCCTGACATCTTTTCTTATGTCAGATTCTGGTATACCCTTAGCTTTCCACTCAGAATCATCCTTATATTCCTCGCCTGTTTTAATATTGGTTATTGTTGTTATTACTTCTTTTGGTTCTATTATTGGGATGTCTTTCATTATGTTGTTACCTCTCGCGGCTGTATTTCTAATATAGAAGCTATGACGTGCAGCTCGTTCGCGTCAGCAGCTTGTACTTTTAATGCTTCACCCTCTTCCATTATAAGAGGTTGAGATAAAAGTTCTGTTGTTGCTTTAGATGCTATGGCTTTGTCTTTAAACAAATTAAATATAGCACTACTAGCATTTACTAAAGTTATAGTTATTGTGCTCCCTGATCCAGCGTCCTCGGATACTATTAATGATTTAATAACAGCTGTTTTGAAACTAGGCACTGTATACAGTGTAGTTAGATCTGTTGTAGTTAAATCTGCTTTTTTATTTATAAAATTATTAGCCATTAATTTAAAAAGAAGTTTTCAGCTTCTACTTCATCCTTTAATTCTTGTTGAAATGTTGTATTTAATTTTTCTACAATTGCATCAAGATCTCTTACTTGAGCTTCTGCTGTACCCAAATCATATTGTGGTGCAGGTCTTGTTAATACTTGTACAATTTTAGCCATACTGTCCTCCTCTAGCTGCATCTTGATTGGCAGCTGCTGATGCACCTGGACCACCTGGTCCATCAAAATCTCCTCTATCAATTCTAGATTGAAGATCTCTAACCTCTGCTCTTCTACCAGATTTTTCAAAAGCATCCATTCTAGCTTTTGCCTCTGCCGCTTTTATCGCCTCTAACTCTTTAAGTCTTGCTTCTAAAATTGCAGATTTTTTATTTTTTAAAGTGTTTTTAATAGTTCCTATTCTTTTATCTATTGCTGCAGTTAAACCTTGAGGACCAAAACCAGATACTGGGTTGTATCCTTGCATGATACCAGATGCTATTTGACCAGTGCTTGTTAAACCTGTTGTTGCTTCATAAAATTCTCTTAGTGCTTTTTGTTCTGGGGTTTCATTAAATAAACCTAATGCTGTAGCTACTCCAGGTAAACCTGTTAACGCAGATACTATTCCACTGCCAACTGTTTTTCCAATGTCAAAAGTTTTACTAAGACCTGTTGAAACATTAGTAGGCAGATTCTGAGCAAAATTTTTAATATTAACCATAGGATCAAACACTCTGGGATTGTTTTGTCTCATCATAAAATTAACTGGAGCGTCTCTAAAATTAATTGCTG
>CAYUWB010000077.1:0-2170 GCA_964448305.1 uncultured Candidatus Ruthturnera sp. | reverse complement strand
ATTCCTGGAGCCCATGAGTTGTTTATATTGTTCGGTGGCCTAGTTGTCGCAGGATTAGACGAAGCTAGAAGCAAGGACACCGAAGCGGTAGACGGAGCTATTAAAGCCCTTAAAAAGCTAACGGTCAATCCATTCACATTAGACGGAATAACGCCAAGTCTGGTTAAACCATTACTTGAGGTTGGCTTTAATTCCAATTGGCTTGGGCATCCTGTTGAGCCTGAATGGATGCGGGATAAGAGGACTGGATTACCTATCGAGGATAGAAAGTTTTATTTCACTCCTGAATTATCCAGCGAAATATCCAAAGCGTTTAGGATGCTAGGTTTCGAATTGTCTCCAATCCAAACAAATCATATTTTGAGGCAATTAACGGGGAACCTTTATACAAAAGGTCTAGGTTTCGTGGATATGTTATCCGGTGATAGCAAGCCTGGAAGCGGCAACCCATTAAACCCTGCAACCTTTTTAAAGTTCCCGAATCGTCCTACAAGGCAATTGGAAAAGTTTTATACCGACATCCGGAACCTACAGCAAAAGAAGAACGGAGGGAAGGCCAACGGTAAAGAGCAATTAAGGTTAAAACAAATGACCCAGTTTCAAGGACGTTTGAAAAATTTGCAAACGCTTATCCGGAGGCAGCAATCAAAGAAAACGCCACAATCATTAGTTGAAATCAATGATATCTATGGACGAATGGCCAGCCAGCTTAATAGGTTTTATGGGGATTAACTTGAGAAATGTTTAATGATCCAGTTTCCTAGATAGATAAAGGCCGTTATGGTGAACGCTCTTATAAGTACGGTTATTACGTTTTTTAATGAGATATCGTTCATATTAAACGCCCAACCATTTAACTAACGCTATCACGATACCAATTGTGATGATTTTAACTACCCAGGAATCGTAAGCGTTCCACTCTTTAGGGGGTTTATTCATTGGTCAATTCATATAGTTACTGGCTATTTGGAAAATAAATCCAATAATTATTAAAATTAAAGCTGGTCTAGAATCGTAGTCTCTTTCTTTACTGAGGTTAGTTTCCATTATTCCAGTTTCCAAGGAATTGGTAAGAGCGGGCCCCGCTTTATAATCAGTAACCTTTGTTCGAAACTGAAATAAAAGACAAACTCCAATAATATCAATAATCAATCCAGCCGTATTTATATCGGCAGATAACATAAACCTTCCTCTCTTTATTAAACAGCCACTTTTTCAACTTCCATTTCCTCAATGAGTAATTCGGCGGGAATGCCTAAACCCGTTTTAAGTTTGCGAACCATAGCGAGGGAGAAGGGTTTTTTACCGTTCATGACTTCCGACACCAAACCCTTGGAGCCTATAAACGGTATTAGGTCAACTTGCTTCATGTCGTTTTGTTCCATGTGAAACTTGACAATATCAATCGGGCTCACCTTGGGAAACTTGATTGTTTTTGCTTCGTACGATTCAACGAGAGTCATTAATATTTCTAGCTGGTTTCCCTTGCGGGTACCCTTCTTTGCTCCCCAGAGCGCGTCTATTTGCCCTAATGCGCGTTTTAAGGTCTTAGCGTTATTTACTGGTAGGATTTCCATAGCCTTTCCTATAGTTCGTTAACGTTGATTTTATCGTATTGTTTATGAGTTCCAAGGAACTTAATAAATACCGCTTTAAAAGCGTAATCCACTTTAACAATTAAACGGTATTCGTTATTGCAGATATTAAAGATAATTTTATCTTTTACGAATCGAGCCTTACTAAACTGTTTTGTAACTGATTGATGGTTTTTCCAATCGGCTTTTTCTACGAGCTTATACCAAGCGGCTAAAGGAGTTTTAGAATCAGGATGTTTCGACCAAAACCGCTTTAACGTACTTAAGTTAAAAACTCTCATAAAAAGATTATATCAAAAAGTTCTCGAAAAGTGAACAAAAAGTATTGACAAATTCCATAAAGGGAATATAATTACCCTTGAGTGCAATACTAAGGGCCAAGATACCCGCAGGCCTAATCGCGGGTTTTTTTGTGTCTAAAATTCGAGTTGGGAAAAAAATATTGTCCATAAGTGTTCGCTATCCGTGAGGACGCGAGCGGTTCTTAGTATCCGTACTCAACCACTTATGGGCTTTTTCTATTGAGTAGAAAACTAAGGAGTAACATCATGATTAAAGGAATAACCGAAGGATTG
>CAYUWB010000076.1:0-2263 GCA_964448305.1 uncultured Candidatus Ruthturnera sp. | reverse complement strand
GCAGAACACTGTCTTTTGCAATTGATATAAAAAATGGAATCACAGAGCCTCTAGAACCCATAACATTGCCATATCTAACTACAGAAAAGATTGTGTTATGCGATCCACAATATGAATTTCCAGATACAAACAATCGGTCAGAAGTTAACTTGGTTGCACCGTATAAGTTAGATGGTGCACTTGCCTTGTCAGTAGAAAGCGCAACAATACGCTTAACGCCTTTATCAATACAAGCATCAATCAAATTCATTGCACCCATTACATTAGTCTTTACACATTCAAACGGATCATATTCTGCAGTAGGAACAATCTTTGTTGCTGCGGCATGAACAACATAATCAATGCCATCTAGTACGCGATAAAGTCTATCTTTATCACGAACATCTCCAATCATAAAACGTACACGAGGGTCGTCTTTGAATAATTTCGCCATTTCCCACTGCTTCATTTCATCACGTGAAAAAACTACTATTTTTTTTGGATTGTATTTTTCTAAGGTCATTGGAATAAAGGTATGACCAAAAGAGCCTGTGCCGCCTGTGATTAATATGGATGAATTCTCTAACATTTTAATTTCCTTATATTGTTAACTAGTTTTTAAAAAATCTTGGATATAATCACCCACAGAATGCTTGACTCTCCAGCCTAGCTCTAAAGTCTTACTAGTCATAACTTTTCCATCTACTCTGTTGCCCTGCCTCTCCGGTATCATCTCTATTTTTCCACCAAACATTTTTGCGATTTCTAAAATCGAATAAGAATCGTTGCATCCTATACCGTATTCATCACCTACTCCTTTTTCGCCAACTAGAATAAGTCCGTTAATAATATCGTTAATATGTGTGAAATTTCGTTTCTGTGTACCTGGCGAGACTACAGTCAAAGGTTTTTTTTCTTTAATTTTTTCTTTGAATAAAGCAATAAGAGTAGAATATCGCCCATCTGAAATTTCTCGCCCTCCATAGACATTATAAAAATACACAATTGCATAGGATAAGCCGAACCAGTTGTTGTAGTTTTTGATTAGCTCTGTATTGCGAGCTTTCGTCCATGCGTATGGACTTAGGTCGCTTCCATTTTCGGAGATAGCAAATTTAGTACTACTTCCAGCATATACCAGCTTTACATTATGCTCTCGACAAAACTCAATGACTTCAAAAGTCCCTTTCTGATTAGAACTCCATACTCTCTTTATATCTTCAAAGCTTTGTTCAACTCTAGAATATTCCCCTAAATGATAAACAACATCTGGCACAAAAACTATATTGTGTTTGATATCAGCCGTATCTCCTTTGATATAAGTTACATTATCAACATGATTCCTAGGAGTTCCAATTGAGTAATTGTCAAGAGAGTAAATATTGTTATTTCTGTCTTTAGCTAATTCTTCGCATAAATGACTACCTATGAAGCCCGCTCCACCTGTAACTAAAATTTTCATATAATCCTTGTTATTAATTAATCTGAATTGAACAAATCTCTTGTGTAAACTTTTTCAATTACATCTTGCAACTCATCAGCCATACGATTTGCAACAATAACATCGCTTATTTGTTTAAATTCATGTAAATCGACAATAAGTTTTGAATTGGAAAGTTCTTCTTTATAATGTTCAACTAAAGCTGGCTCATAAATCACTACATCTATCTCTTGAGCTTTAATACGATTTATAATGCCTAGAATAGAGGATGCTCTGAAGTTATCAGAGCCACTCTTCATGATAAGCCTATGTACGCCAACAACCTTCGGTTGTTTGGCAATGATTGAGTCTGCAATAAAATCTTTTCTGGTTGAGTTGGCATCAACAATAGCACTAATCAGTGCATTAGGCACATCTTTGTAATTAGCTTTAAGTTGCTTAGTATCTTTAGGTAGGCAATAACCACCATAACCAAAGCTAGGATTGTTATAGTGCGATCCAATTCTTGGATCAAGCCCCACACCTTCAATAATCTGTTTTGAGTCTAGGTTGTGTGTTTCTGCGTATGAATCTAACTCATTAAAGTATGAGACTCTCATGGCAAGGTAAGTATTACTAAATAGTTTTACTGCTTCTGCTTCAGTAGAGTGCGTAAACAAAACATCGATATTTTCTTTTATAGCACCCTCTTGTAGAAGGTTGGCAAATGACTCTGCCCTATCAGACTTCTCTCCCACAATAATGCGTGAAGGGTGGAGATTATCATAAAGTGCCAAGCCTTCTCTTAAAAACTCTGGTGAGAAGATGATATTATCAATATTAAACTTATCTTTAATACTTTGA
>CAYUWB010000075.1:0-2331 GCA_964448305.1 uncultured Candidatus Ruthturnera sp. | reverse complement strand
AAACAAACCATACTATAACCAAACATACCTAATCCAAAACCAATTGTCATCTTTTTTTCTCCATATCCTTCATTTTAAGTAGTTCTAATTGACAGTAGTGCACTATTTTTTTAATGTCCTCTGCCCCTCCTTTTCTTTGATAACGACAAACGTATTTTATAACGTTGCCTTGAAAGAACGATAGATCATTTTTAGAAATAAACTCGTATGGCTGAATAGGAAACTTAGTGTAGTGGTTCCCACCAACCTGAGTATATTGTGGAAATGCTTCGTCCAATATATTTTTATTTGTCATAGTTGATACTCCTTTAATTTCTTTTTAGCTCTTAATTTGTATATGTTATTTCGTGCTCTCGTTATCCCCACGTACCATACTCTATGCTCTTCGTCCTGTTTGTCAATACTTAACTTAATTCCTTGTTGTACGGTGCGTCCCTGGTGTAAAGATAAAATTACATTATCTTCTTCACCACCTTTTATTGCATGTATAGTTGACAACCATATTCTTGCTTTTTCTTTTAAGTTTTCTTTTGATGCAATTAAGTTTCTTAAATATAAAATTTCTTTTTGATCTGCTATAAATTTATCATACCATGGAACTTTAGCATCCCAATCAGCGTTAGGTATATATTCTTTAATTGAATTTATTTCTTTTTCATTTAATACTTCATCATTAGTCCATTTTGTGTACGCAGCTGCAGCCTCATACATACCAACTTTAAAACTTTTACCTTTGTTACTTTGATAATAAAAATTTTTACGTCTTAAATCTTTCATAATATCTAATAGATTGCTTTTAGTTCGGGTAAGTATAAGCCATTTACCTTTTGTCAAATCAACCTGATTAAGATCAGCTATGTAACGTGATTCTCCATCATAACTTCTAGGTCTATAAAATTTTTTCTTTCTCACACCCTCTATTCTCATAATTGGGTATCTTGCCTCTGCTTGCACTGCCATAGATATACGACGTGATTGTTTTAGTATTCTTTCTTTTGCAGGTTCCTGTACAAATCTTTTTACGTCAGCCCCTGCCCAGGCATAAATAGCCTGGTCATCATCACCAGCTAAATAAATTTGATCACAATGTTCTTTTAATTTATCGTACAACTGCCATTGCAGTGGTGATAAATCTTGTGCCTCATCAATAAATATGGCTTTAAAATGTGGTATCTTATTAGAATTAATTACAGATTTAATTATGTCATTAAAATCATAAAGACTATTTTTATTTTTATAAATTTGTAAATTCTTATAAATATGATCTAAGGTATCAAAATCTTTAACTTGTTTCTTATCATGTTCATTTAGATCAAATTCTTTTCTAATAGTAATATCTTTATTGATTGCTCTTTGTATCATTTGAAAGTATGGATTATTACAAGTTAAAAAATGTGTCTCTTCTTCGTTATACTTGTCCGTAAATGAAACACGTATGTTTAATTTTTTACCTAGATCTTCATAGTGGTACGGCTGTATAATATCTTCTTCATTTAATCCTAGTAAGTGATAGCAAAATGCATGTAGTGTTTGAAAGTATGGTACTTCTTTTTCAGATACATTAATTCTTTTGCGTGCTTCTTCTGCAGCTTTTCTAGTAAATGCAAAGTATCCTATCTTATGCAATGGCACACCCTTACGTTCGTATGCTTTTACACGCCTTATTAACCTAAACGTTTTACCTGTACCAGGTGGTCCATAAATTTTATTGATCTTTTGCATCGGCTTTTTTAAATCCATCTGCTAATGATCCAGTCCAACCATATGATCCATGGTGCGTGGTTTTACCATCAACGATTCCATGAAATTTAAAACCTGATTTTCTAATTAAATTACAGAAGTTAGTATCTTCTCCCCACCATGTGCCGTCTTTACTAAAAGTTGTATCCCAAAAATTATAAAAATATGTATTTGCTTTTTCAGATATAATTTCTTTTTGTTTTATTTTTAAATGTGGATTGTCTTTGATTAGTTTTTCGTAAACCTTTCTATGAATTAAAGTTAACCCTGCAGGTCCAACTTTTAATTCTACAATACCTTTTTCATCTATCTTAATATCCAAAGGATTGTCAAACTCTACAGAAAATTTAACGACGTTGTCTTGTGTTTTTTTTCTGTAGGGCACACAGATAGCATCTTTCTGAGCTATGATCATACGTCCTACTACATCAGGCTCAAACTCCATGTCTGCATCTACAAATAATTGATAATCAAAACCTGATTCTAAAAACATTGCAGTCAATACGTTTCTACCATAACCTACGTATGGACATTTAAATGTTCCAATCTCTGCTTTTATTTTTGCAAGAGTAAATTTATTAAACAACTTAA
>CAYUWB010000074.1:0-2340 GCA_964448305.1 uncultured Candidatus Ruthturnera sp. | reverse complement strand
TATTATGCTTTAGACTAATCAAATGATTAGAATATGGAAGTGCTACACGATTCCTTTAAACCCATATTTGGGGGATTTTCATCATGTTTGATTCTAAGAAAATCCGTAAGGAACACAAAGAAAAAAAATCCTCAGGTTTAGCTGAAGGCACTCTAAGATCTGAAAAAAGAGCCTTGGATAGCTTGAAACGATTCTGCCTTGCAAAGGAAAGTGAAGGAGGTTATGATGAATCATTGGAGTCAATCATTCCTAAAATCAAAAAAGATCCTGATGTAGTCTATGATTTTATTGATGATTTTGTAAAGTTTGAAAAAAAGAGGCAGCGAACAAACAGGTATGGAGTTTTAATCAAAGATGAAAATGGAAATACAATTCCTGCAATTTCAATTAATACACTCAAGCTTAGGTTCATCTACATTAGGAAATTCTTAGATGAGGAGGGAATTAAATTAGATAAGAAGAGTAAGGTAAAGGAAATTTTTGGCAAATCAGAAAAACATCAAAGAATTGGAGTGACTCATGAACAGATTGAAAGTTTGATTCTAGCTTCTGATAGAAGGATGCAAGCTGCAATAATGATTCAATCATCTACAGGAATGAGAGTAGGCGAATTAAGACAAATCAGAATAAAGGACTTAGAAAAATTAGAGTTTGAAGGAGAAACTAGATACAAGATTAACATTCCTGCTAAAATTACAAAAACCAAAACTGGAAGAATTACTTTTGTTTCAAAAGAAGCTGAACCTTATCTTGAATGGTTAATCAAAGATAGAAAACCTGATGATGTCATATTGAATTTATGTCAGTATTCTATTCTAGTTGGTTTTCAGAGAGGAGTAAGAAAAGCAGAGCTTGAAAAGAAATATGAACATTCAACACACAATACAATTACATCTCATTCCATGAGGGCGTTTTTCATTACTCAGATGGGAAAAGTTGATGGATTCTTTGGTCATCAAATGGCAGGACATAGTTACAATTTGGATCAATACGATAGATATACTGATGAGGAAAAGCTTGAAGCTTATCTGAAAGGAGAAAAACATCTTCAAATTTTCAACCGAGTGAATCAAAAACAAATGAAGAATCTGGAAAGGCAGTTAGAAGAACAACAAAAAACCATTGAAATATTGCAGGAACAAGTATTGAAAACAATGGTTCATGTCAAATAGATTTCATTTTATTCAAAGAGACATAAAGAAATGACTTGGGTATGATGTTTTATTGAGTTATTATGTAATTACTTACAGTTACTTATACTATTAGTGGATAGAATCCATATCTAACGTTAGATGGAATAGGAAAAATCAGGAACCAGACCTGAAAGAAGTTCTCGAGGCTTCACCTGTTCTTCAAATTTTGACTAGATAAAATTTCTCTTGATTTATGTTGTTTTGATGTTCAAAAAAGCTAGACACGAATTTATTTACTATGTTTTACACATGATGATTGCTTAGTTAAGTAAGCGGGAGGCATAAGGAACTGGTTGCAATGTAGTTGTTTGTGAACAGTGCAGAAGACTCATGAACTTTACCTATTCTCCTTTTCATTATTACTAGATAAGAAATTTCTTCCTTTCATTTGATTAAATGAATAAAATCAATGAGTCCTGCAGCAATTAGAAAAGCCTTCAACAGACGGGGGAAAACATGGTTAGATTATGCAGTAGAACGTGGATCTGAATCCGTTAGGAAGTTTTACAATAAGAAAAAATGACCTATATGACATGATCCATAAATAGATGAAAGTATCATGTTGTGATTATGGGTATTAAAGATTGGATAATGGGAAATCCAAACCCAAAAAAATCCTATTCAGTTAGTGTAACGTGTTCTAATTGTGATCATACAGCTAGAGTAAGAATTGGGCATGGATGGTCAGTTGAAGGTTGGGCTAAAAAATCAAGATGCAAAGTTTGTAAAACTAAAGGTAATTTTCAGAAATCATATTGAGTGTGATTAAATGATTCAACAACAAAGAAGTAGAAAAAACATCAAAATCGGGGTCGGGATTTTAATCATAATTATAGGAATTGTAAATATCTCAACGGAAAAACTACCTTATGATCAGTTCATGAATCAACAAGTGGTAACTCTTGCATACATAGTAGTTGGAATATTGATAATTGCAGGAACAGGTAAAATCAAAAGTTTGTTTGGAAAGGGGGCATAGAATAATTGATTTGTAAGAAATGTAATGAAGAAATGAAGGTTGTAAGTAACATTGATGTTACTCAGGAATCAGAACCTCATGAAAAGAGTGTGGCTACATTTTATTGTCCAGAATGCAAACATTCAGAATATCGAGAATATCCTAAAGAATAATTCACATCTCTTAATT
>CAYUWB010000073.1:0-2368 GCA_964448305.1 uncultured Candidatus Ruthturnera sp. | reverse complement strand
ATTTGGAAACTGATATTTAAAATCTAAATTAGTAGAGTCAAAGAAAACCTGTCCTGTTTCTGCAGTAGGAATATTACCTGCATTATTTCGGACTGCCGTCCCAACGATATCTTTATATGTAGCCATGATTAATTATTCTTTAGCAGCCAGCCCTGTGTTCCGTCTGTATACACTAAAGTATTTCCTGCTCTTTCTGTTGAAACTGTTAGATCATCTGTTGATCCATGAATTTTTTCTGAACCATTTGCTGAAATAGTAAATGTGTTTGAATCAAAAGTTCCTGCATAATCAATAAATACAACCTCGTCACCTAATGTTCCTGCAGGTAAATTCATTGTTATTACACCACTTGTTGTGTTTACAAAATAACCCTCTCCAGCCACTGCTGTAAATGTAGAAGTTTTTACTGCTTGCCATGAAGTACCACCTGATACTTCAGCAAAAGATAATTGACCAATACCTGTTGTTCCAGATCCTGATACTGAAGCTACTTTTAAAAATCTATCCGCTGTTACATTTCCAGTGGGAAATTTTAGCTCATAGCTCTGGCCAGCACTGTGTGCAGGTCCAGTAAGCTTAATCCCGTGGGAGTTAGCTTCACAATTCAACTGAATCGAACCTGGGTTCGTTGCACCCATAACCTCAATATTACCAGTTGCTTTTGGTCTTAATTTTAGACTGATATTAGTATCATCTCCGACTGCACCAATTTGTGGAGAACTACTTGCTGCAGCGTTTGTTACATCTACATGGTTTACTGCAGAGGATGTTGTTTCAAAAATTAATTGTTCATTTGCATTTTCATCTCTGATACCATGCGCATCATCGAAATCGATCATGAAAGAATTAGTATCTAAGTTACCACCTAGTTGTGGTGATGTATCATCAACAACATCTCCACCAGTTTGAACTTCTATGATATCTGGATTTGTGCTATCGTTTGCAGTTGCAAATACTATTTTAGTTGTTTTTTGTGTTGCTGAAAAAGTAAATGTTGAACCAGACCCTGATGCATATTTAAACTGAACTGTATATGCTCCCGAAGTTGAATTTCTTAAAATATAAAAAGTTTGAACATCTAAAGGTATTGTTACAATTTGATTTCCTGTAATTGTTCCTGTGAAATCAATCATTCTATGTGCAAGTTCTGCACCTGTTGATCCATCACTGACAGATAAAGCAGTTGTTTGTGCACCACCTGCTATTGATTTTGCTATAAAACCACCAGATATTTGTTCTAGAAGTTGTAAATTTGTATTAGTTTTTGTTCCCCATGTACCGGCGTTTTCACCAGTTGCCTGAAGTTCAACACCTAAAGGTGTAAATGTTGATGCCATAAATTTTATCTCCTATGCAGCGTCACTATAACTTGTATTTGATCCAGTTGCAACATCCGAATATGTATCATTCGATCCAGTTGAAACATTACTATAAGATGTATTTGAACCAGTGTCAACATCTCCATATGCAAAGATATTTACTGATCCTATACTAAACGATGCGGATTGACCAGTTAATCCAACCTGAATATCAGCTAAAGATATTGATCCAACACTAGCACTAAATGATTGACCTGATATTCCTAGAGTCATATCATTAGGATCTAAGACTCCTACACTAGCTGTTGCAGATAAACCTGTTAAATTAGCTACCGCTCCGCCTAAACCTACAATCGTACCTAAATTAAATTCTGCAGAAACACCAGATAATATTGCTGTGTTGTTTGGTGCAACTGCTGTTCCAAGGGATGTAGACATTGAAAAGCCTGTAACATCAACTTGGTTACTAGAAGTACCAGTTGCAGTTCCTTGAGCTGAAGTTATAGATAAACCAGAAAGAATCGCTGTTGCATTTGGTAATGTTACAGTTCCTTGACTTGCAGTAAATGATTGACCACTTAAACCTACAACTTGATCTGCAACTGCTACGGCTCCTAATGCAAAAGAAGCAGATACTCCAGACATTGAAACGTTAGCATCGGATTCTACTGCTAACGATCCAACACTAAATGATGCAGAAACTCCTGATGGTTCTACAACTGCAGAACCTATTCCAGAAGCTGCAGTTGTTGCAGCTGAAAAAGATACACCTGATATAGAAACATCTGCACCAAGACCAATATCTGCTGCAAACTCACCCCACGCACCTCGGCCATAAAGATTATTGCCCCAACCTTCTATACCTAAATCTGTTTCTATTTGAAGACCTGTAACACTAATCGTTACATCATTAAGATCATTCCAAGCACCATGGTTCCAAGTTTGAGCACCCCAACCTGCTCCTAACTTATTATTTTCATTCCAATACGCCTGTCCCCAGGTGAATCGTCCCCATCCTGAAGTAGTCGACATGGTCGACCTCCTATGCT
>CAYUWB010000072.1:0-2407 GCA_964448305.1 uncultured Candidatus Ruthturnera sp. | reverse complement strand
TTATCACTCTGTAATTAATGCAATTGCAAAAGACCTAGAGGTTTACTTTAAGGAGGTAACAAACAATGAAAGGAATTAGAGTAATCAGCCAGGTCGTGGTGGACTTGGCTGATAGTGGTCAAAATACAAATGATACGGTATTAGGACTTGGTTCTAATTATACCAAATACAGTGCTATTGTTAAACTGGTATTGGAGGTTGACAATGGCTAGGAACAGAAACAAGCGTAAAGGTATAAATAATTATGCCAGTGTTCCACGCTATGTAATGGATTGTGATTCTTTTAAATCTCTTAGGGGCAATTCTGCTTTGTTGCTTTTTTTGTTAGCCCACCAGTACAAGGGCAGGAACAATGGCGACTTAACGGCAGCATATTCAATATACAAAGACCACTTTAAATCAACTCAAACACTTTTTAGTGCAAGAGAAGAGTTAGACAAAAAAGGATTTATTGTTGTAAATTCGTATGGCGGTATGAGTTATGGTGGTTATAAACTACCAACACTTTATGCATTAACCTGGTTGTCAGTTGATGATTTTCACGATTTAAGTAAAAATCAGTTTAGAAAAACCAACTTAGCAATCGGAAAGGAACCTTTAAAGTATTTTCTTCAAGGTATTAATCCAAAGTATAAGACACCTGAGCAAAAGAAAAAACAATACAAGAAGGATTTGAAAAATCCAAATGTTAAACATAGTGTAAATTAAACTACCCGTACTATTTTTTACATATAGTAGGTTTGATTTTTAGAGCTATCAGTGTGTATACGGTAGATTTAAGCCCTAAATAGATTTGATTTTTAGAGTTATTAACAACAACTCTCGCACTAATTTTCAAACACCTATATAGGGTTAGCCATACATACTAGTTAAAACTAAAAGCAAAGATGTAGTGTTATTTATAAATCTGGAGTGAGACGGAAACAATAAAAAATATCCAGAAAAGAAGGTATCTATTTTGCCAAAAAGCATCTTCAAACTTTTGAATCTCAGTAGCGACCTTATCCATCCAGGTTCAAACTTTAGATGCTCTTTGCCTTCCAAAGGAGTCAATTATTTTAGTCAACAACATACTAAACAAAGCCAACGCAAAAAAGAAGCCAAACCCCTTTGCAATACCAATCAATAAATCAATAACTGTATCCATACCCACTAACTAAAAACTAGCATAGCAATAAATACAAAAATCATCAGATAGACGAAAAAACCAACAATCAATAAAGATATGATAATAACACCTATACTAATACCTTGTACTATTGAAATATCTCCTGAATAGGTGTTTCTGAAAAGAAAAGCTATAATTCCTGCTATTGGAGTAAATATCACAACAAAAGATAATAGTGCGGACAGCAAGCCTCCATAGTCATTTGGTGATAATTCCCAGTAGTATCCAAAAGTTGAGCCTATTAAATTGTGAATTATCCAATCTCCTGGGTAAAAGAACGCCCAGTGAAAATGCAACCACAAATCCCTAATTGATTCCCTGCCATCTCCATTCATATCGGCTACAAAATTCCAATATCTAACTTGTTCGAAGCCACTAAAAACTGGTGACACCAACCAAACTACAAATGAGATTATTGCTATATATGAAATTACATCGGTCCAGTCATCTAATACCTTGAGACGCTCATTAGTCTCTACCAATCTAGAATTAATATCCCGTGTTTTAGTTTCAATTTTGGATAAATAAATATTACCCTCTGAAACTTTATTCTTTAATTCATCAAGCTCATGTTCATTACTCATTTGTAACCAACCCTCTTACATATTGAATAAACTCATCTACTTTGTCAGATGATTGTCTACAGTCTAGTGTGGCAATAACCTCTCCCATACCGCCACCACTTGGAGAAAACCAATTACTGAAAATTCCACTCCAATCGCTTTTGTAATATCTTTCAATGCGAAACTCGCTCACACCACTTCTCAGGAGAATATAGTCACTATAAATACTAACGCTTCTAAAACTTGACCCATAACTAAAACCATTATCTTTAAGCTCTATTTTTCTTTGAGAGTATTTTGAGCTTGAGATGTAATTTGATACCAGGTTACTATCTTTATATAGTAATTTAATTTCAGCACCTCTCAAAGCATCATTTGAAAAAAACTTAAAAACAAGACTGTCACCTTCAGAAAACGAATCTTCTATACCAGAATAAGTCTCAGTTTTTCCTTCAGAAATTTCTACAACGTAGTTACTCTTTACCTTACAAATCATCTCACCCTCTATCTCTCCACTCTGTGAAGAACTAGAAAAAACCAACAATGCTGACAAAAGTAGTGATATTTTTCTCATAATCAATTCACCCTAAAATGAAACAACAACTCTCTATCAAATATACTCTTGTCTGGTGCAGGTGGCAACGGTGAAGCCTTGTAAACCGCTCGTTCAATAGAA
>CAYUWB010000071.1:0-2630 GCA_964448305.1 uncultured Candidatus Ruthturnera sp. | reverse complement strand
TGTTGAACGCGGCCTAAGAATCCCCCACCCGTGCCGGCCGCGATGGGCCACTACCGGTTGCCAAATCGCGGCGAAGATCGCGGTTTAGTCCCCCACCCGACCGCCGCCCTCGTTCAGCCGGCGATGCTGCTCTCCGCGCCAGCTCGGCCCTTCGATCGTCAGCAGATGACCGTGCTCGATCAGCCGGTCGAGGATCGCGACGGTGGCGATGTCGTCGCCCAGGTACTGGCCCCATGCCTGCCAATCGATGTTCGAGGTGATCACGGTCGACCTGGTGTCCTGGTAGCGCGGTCGGATCACCTTGTAGAAGAGCTGTGCATCGCGTCCCCGTTCACGTTCCGGCCGGTCCAGGCCCACTTCGTCCACGATAAGAAGCTGAGGGCGGGTGTAGGCCTTGACCGCCGTCACCAGCGAGCCCGTCGCCAGGCTCGCGTGCAAATCGGCGAGCATGTCCGCGCTGGTGGTGTAGCGGGTCCGAATACCAGCAGCGCAGGCCAGGTAGCCGATCGCGATGCAGATATGGCTCTTGCCGGTGCCGCTCATGCCGGCGACCAGCAGGTTCTGACCGCGGCGGATGAAGTCGAGCGTGGCAAACTCGAGCACCCGTTGGCGGTCGAGCTTGGGCTGGAAGTTGAAGTCGAAGTTGTCCAGCGACTTGCGACTGGGAAAGCGCGCGTCACGGATGCGTCGTTCAGCAGCCCGTTCGCGGCGGCCGATGAGTTGCGGCTCCAGCAGGCGCCACAGCCACTGCAAGCGGCTGTCGGTGTCGGCGCCTTCGGCCACCGATGCGTCGAGCTGGTCGACCACCTCGGGCAGGCGCAGCTCGCGCAGGGCTTCGCGGATCAGTTCGAGCAGTTCATCAGGTCGCCTGGTCGTCATCGTCGGTCTCACAGGGCGCGTCTTGTTTGGACGCGGGTCCTGCGAGCTGACGCGCAAGAGACTGCAGGTCCCGCTGTTGGACGGGGGATTGCGCCATCGCCTGGCGAATGTGGGCGCGGGCAGATTCGGCGATGTGGTCTTGCATCGTGCGCGGGCGGTAGCGCGCTGCGAGGATGCGTTGGACAGGGTCGGCACCCCAGGCCTGGTACAGCGTGGCGTGCTCGATGGCCGCGACGATGTCGGTCAGCGCCCAGTCGGTGCGCAGCGCGAGCAGCTTGCCCAGGTGCACGGCGGGGCAGCGCTGGTGCTCGCGGATCGCTGCGCCATAGGTCGCCGCGCTCGGGCCCCACTGCGCGATCGCTTTGAGCAGCTCAGCGACCGGACGCCGCCGTGGCCGGCTGCTGTCCTGTGCGGGCGGCGGCACATACAGCCCGGCGTTGCGCAGCGCGCGAGGGTGACGGGCGACGACCGTGGCCGCATCCGCGACGATCTCGACCAGCTCGTCGCCGGCGCGGACGTAGACCCACTTGCCGACCTGCCGCCGGGGCGCCAGGTAGAAGTTGCCGTCGAAGCGGACGTAGCAGTACGCATCGACAATGCGATGCGCGAGCTCGCGGTCGTCGTACGGTCGCGCGGGCAGCGCCAGCAGGTGTTCGCGCTCTTGCTCCAGCATATCCACCGGTCGTCGTCCGGTTGTGCCGTGCTTTTTGCCGTTGCAGTTGTGCTCGAGCCACCACGCCAGCTCGGCGTTGGCTTGCTCCAGCGTGTGCAGCGTCCGACCGTTGAAGAAGGACTCGACCGCGTGCCGAAAAGTGCGTTCGATCTTGCCCTTGTAGGCGCCGTCGCCACGCGGCGCCACGTGGATCTCGAAGCCGTAGAAGACAGCGAAATCGACAGCGCGCAAGTTGAGGACGGGCTCGTCGCCCTCCCAGCGGTCGACGATGCCGGGCATCGTGTCGGTGACGTACTCGCGAGCCACGCCGCCGCAGTGTTCGAAGCTGTGACGCAGCTGGCGGAAGATGGTCGGCTGGCGCGTGTCGGTGCAAAAGCGCGCGTACCGGTACCGGCTGTACGAGAGCACGCAGCCAAACATGGACATCGGCGTGCCGTCGGCCAGCTCGTACGGCGACCAGTCGAACTGGCCTTGTTTGCCCGCTGGAGTGCGCACGAGCTTGCGCGGCTTCTTGCCCGGCCTGGGCCGCAGCTTGAGCAGGTGCTCGCGCACGATGGTGTAGCTGCCGTCGAAACCACGCGCACACAGCTCTTCGTGCAGGCGAGTCGCGCGCAGGTCCGGGTAGCTGGCGAGCAGCTCGGCGATCACACCGGTGAAACGGTCAAGCTTGGATGGTCGTGGCGCGCGCTTCGCCGGAAGCTCTCGAGCCAGGGCGTCATCGCCGTCGTCGCGGCGCCGCTGCACCTCGTCGATGATCTTGGCGACGGTCTTGCGGTCGATCCGCAATGCCCTGGCGATGGCGCGCAGGGAGTCGCCGCGTCGCTGCCGGCGCATGACCTCGTAAGCAAGACGTGCACGAGCTTCACGCATCTGCACCACCCTTCACATCAGCCTTCACATCAGCCTTTGCACACAGGCTGAGCAGGCGCGCGACAGCTCGTTGAGTCTGGCCGAGCACCGGGGCTGCGTGGCCGGCGAGGACCGCGACGTCGTCGTCAGCCAGCGACAAACAGGCGGCGTTTGGCAACACGCGGCACAGGGCGGCTGCCGAGCGCTGCAATTGCTGCAGCTGCCGGTG
>CAYUWB010000070.1:0-2635 GCA_964448305.1 uncultured Candidatus Ruthturnera sp. | reverse complement strand
CCGAAAAATCAGCCATTCACTTCGATAAGAATGATTGGATTTATTTTTAAAAGGGGATCAATCAGAAACCAAAGTGGATTAACCACTTTGGTTTCTGACAAATAGTGTATATTTGAACCATTAAATAATTTGATGATTGAAGTAATTACGAGAAGATGGTACAGCTACTGATAAGAAAGAGTTTTTGACAAGGAAGTTATTGAGAGGATTGTGGAATGATTAAGAAAATAATATTGTCAGTTTTTTTGTTAGCAATTAACTTTGTTGCATATTCAGATTGTTATGATGGAGATGACTTTAATGATTGCTTAAATAAAGCTCAGCAGGGAGGTGCTTATTCTCAGTATCTTGTGGGGTATAGTTATCACACTGGAAGAGGTGTATCTAAAGACTTTGACAAGGCTGCGTATTGGTATAAAAAAGCCGCCAAGAATCAAAATGCAGTTGCTCAAAATAACTTAGGCCTTCTTTATTACAATGGTAATGGTGTTAATAAAGATTTTACAAAGTCTGCATATTGGTTTAAGCAAGCTGCAGAACAAGGCAATTCTAAAGCTCAAAGTAATTTAGCTGAGGCTTATTATCTTGGAGAAGGCGTACCAAGAAGTATGGAGAATGCTATGAAGTGGTTTCAAAGGGCTGCAAAGCAAGGTAACGAACAGGCGGCTCAAAACGTGAGAGTTCTTCGTAAGAAAGGGTATTAAATATGATAATTCAAGAGCGAAAAGCTTTGTTTGGAGGAAGGACTACAGATATAGATACTGAAAAGTTTATTTGTGTAGTTACAACCGCTAAAGAGTCATTAATGGAAGGTCTTTCAACAATTATTTGGAGTCATTCTGTTAATGGTGAGTGTGCAAAACTTCTATACAATGATTTTTTAAGCAAAGCATCTAGACAGAGGTTGCACCACAATATATGTCAAATAATAGACAGTTCAGGAGAAAGCGGTATGGACCTAGGTTGTGCAATTGATAAGGCAATTAAAGAACTTGAAAAGAAAGATTTTCTAATGACTAGTGTTAATCTATTAGGATGTTATAACTAACAATAAAGGGGAAAGTGTGTTTGGATTTGGTAAGAAAAAGAATGGCGTTGAAAAAGAATATCACCACAATGGTAATTTGAAGAGTGAAATCAACTATGAGAGCGGCAAAGAGCACGGACCTATTAAACTTTATCACGAGAATGGGAAAATAGCATTAGAAGGTGAATTTAATATTGGTAAACGTTATGGCATTATGACAACTTATCACGAAAATGGGAATAAGTCTGCGCAGTTAGAATACAACGTATTAGGTCTGCAAACAGGAGAGTCATTTGATTGGTATGAGAGTGGACAATTAAAAGGTCATCAAAGTAGTTTTGATTCTATGGGAGAAGCAAATGGTGTTTTTACCCATTTTCATCCCAATGGTCAGATGTCAATTCGTGGTAAAGCCTCCCGAGGACAAGTTGATGGAGAGATAGAAGAGTGGGATGAAAATGGAAATTTAATTAAAGGAGATAAATATGGATAAAAAAGATAAAGAACTATTAAACCATATGAAAGAACTTGAAAGCGTTCCAACCAGCCAAAAAATAGGATCGTTTGTTATTTGGGGTGCAATAGTTCTTTTTATTATTTGGCTGTTTAAATAATCAAAAACACTAAATCTCGCCTCTAACCCAATTCTTTAAATTTAATATCGTCACCCCACTTATTTTCACCCCACTGTAATTCTTTTATTCCAACAGCACCTGTTTTGGTGTCAATTAAATACAAAGTAAAGCCGCCATAGCCAGTTGCACCAGCAGAGTTTTGAATGATACCTATGAACTGGTTAGGCTGTCCTGGTATAGAGAATGTTGGAGTATCCTTTGTGTGTATTGATACTACACCAGTACTTTCAATCCATCTACCATCACCTCTAGCAGCCTCTTCTTCAGTCCATAATATTCCATCAAATCCATCAATCTTAGGTGTGTGAGTTTTAGTAGAAAAGAAATAACATAGCCCACTACAGTCTTTTGATAGTACCGAGCCGTAAAGATTAAATATAGACACAAACCCATAGCCCGAATCTTGTTTTGCATTAGTCAGTATTTTTAATCCACCAACTTGTTTTGTGATGAATTTGCCATCAGGATATGATGCTATTGTCGAAGTTGATATTAGAAAACAGATTGCTAGTAATAATTTATTCATAAGACAAATTGTACAGAACTAGTTAATAAAGTGATTTGATTTGAGTAATTAATAAGGACAGAATTGAGTCTACCCCAATAAAATAGACACTAAATTTAGATTGACTGCTTTGGTTTTTGACTTTTTCCCTTTTTAAAACTATTCCAAGCATTCTTATCGAAGTGGAGTGGCTGGTTTTTCGGTGTTTGAGCGTAGCGAGTTTAGAAATAACCAACGTAACGAGATTAGAAAGATTGAGAGTTGTTTTGCAGGGTGAGCTCTTTTTGGATACTTTTTCTGCTCATCAGATAAAGTATCAGGTTCTCAAAGAGCAAATAGAATATTTGCGAAAAAGAATTTTAAAAATCCCTCAAAGTCATTCAATAACAACGTTGTAACCCGGCAAGGCGTTGAGTAATTGCTTTCCATAAAACTTAGAGACTAAGCGATTATCAAAAATGGTGATTT
>CAYUWB010000069.1:0-2668 GCA_964448305.1 uncultured Candidatus Ruthturnera sp. | reverse complement strand
CTCCAACTGAGGACCAAGCTTCACTTATATTTAATTATTGTTATAGGCATTTTGCAGATAATGCTTTTTTAGATGGCTTAGTTAAGAATTACAGGTTTCATAACAAACCTAATATCACAATGAAGGGAGGAACAGTGCTACGTAGAGCCCCATTAGCTCCATCTAATCAGGGACAAGCTATACGTGGACAACATCCTACATTTTGTATTGTAGACGAAAGTCCACTCATTGATGATAAATTATTCATAGATAACGTAGAACCAGCAATTGTTTCTAATAAAGCTCCATTTATTAATCTTGGTACCCCAAAATCTAAAGATAATCACATGTGGCGCTATCTTTATGATGATAGATATGCTGATACCTTCGAAAGAATGGTATTTACATGGAGAGATGCTGTAAATCCCGGTAGAGCTTACTCTGCACCATATACAGATGATGATATGGCTGAAAAAATGCGAGAATGGGGTGAAGACTCAATTTATTGGAAAACAGAGTATGAATGTCAATTTGTAGAGTCTGTGGCTAATATCTTCAATCCAGAACTAGTTAAAGCATGTCTTGTAGAAGGAATGTCCATGCAACTGCCCGGAAACTATCCAAATTGTGTTGTTGGAGTAGATATTGGTAAATCTGTCAATAGTACAGTAATAAGCGTATGGTCTACTACAAAAACTGATACTGAAAATGTAGCAACACTCATTTATTTAGAAGAAATAGGTCCAAAAACAGGTGGACATGATATTCCATACCAAAGAAAAAGGATTATGGATATATCTAAAGATTATGGTGCTGATAAACTGATAATCGACGCAACAGGTATGGGAGGTGCTATAGAACAAGATTTAAGAGTAGCATGTGTAGAATCACAGATACAATTTATACCATTTGTGTTTACTGGTGGTCCAAAAGGTACAAAAACACAAGTTTATCGTGATTATGTGTCATACATACAACAAAATTTGGTAAAAGTACCTCATCCTGACGGATTAGAACCAAATCAAGCAAAATTAGTTAATAAATGGCTTAGAGAACACATAGATTTAGAATATACTATGGATGCTGCTAACAAAACTGAGAAGATTGCAGCACCTAGTGGCAAACATGATGATTATTGTGATAGTAGTGTTATGGCATTACACGCTTGTTTACAAATGTTACCAGCTTCTGCTACGTTTGCAAGTGTTTCTTTAAAACAAACAGGTACAAGTAGGAGGCCTAGTAAAAGAAATCCTGTTTTTACTACATCTAGACGTACACAATCTATAAATAAGGGTGGTTTGAGAGGTATATAAGTAGATTTCGGCGAAAGCTTTATATACTATATCCGACTATATACTTCTGATAGCCATGGCTCTTAGCGATTATTGGCCTTTTAATAGGCGTAGTTTTGCAACTGTTGGGGAAAATCCTCCCTTCAACAAGGACTCACCTAGAAGTTACGGTTCTGGAATTATAAAAAGATTGAAATTACAGAATGATGGTGGCCTATTTAATCGAAATTCAACCAATAAAGAGCCTCAAATAGGTGATTATAAGACTTATATGAATGTTTATTTAACAGACCCAATAGTCAGAACACTTATTGACCTACCTTGTATGTATGCAGCTAAAGATGGTTTTGATATAGTTACAGACAACGACACAGATAGGGAGAATATACAAGCTTTATTTGATGAAATAAATATGGAGCAATTGTTATATACATGGTTAAGAAATGGAAGAATATTTGGGACTTCTTATATGGAGTGGACTGGTGATAATCTTGTTATTAGGTCATCACAGAACATGTTCATGCAAAGAGACCCAAGTGGACAAGTAATGTATTATTATCAAGATATAGGAGACGATAAAGACTCCGTCCGTTTTGAAGAGAATGAATTGATATGTTATCGTAATAATCCTTTTGATGATTACGCGTATGGTCTAAGTGATATACATCCTATACTATACTTAGTAGATTTAAAAGATTATGCAGAAAGGGATATAGGTGCTGCTTTAAACAAATATGCTACAAGTAGATTTGATATTAGTGCAGGTTTACCAGATATGCCTTATGGACCAGATAAAATCAATGAAATTGTTGATGCCTTTAATGGATTAGAACCCGGAGAAGATATTATCCACGGTAACGATATAGTTGTCAAAGAGTTACAAGGAACACAAAGAGCATTTGAGTATGGTAAGTATACAGACGATATACTTAAGAAAATACACGTAGCACTTAAGGTTCCTATTACTATGTTTGATAAACCAGAACAAGCAAGAGCAATATTCGAACCTTATGTTAGACATTTACAATCAGCGGTAGAAGCAGCAATAAACGCTCAATTAATGCCACAGGTTTTAGGTGGAGATGCTCGATTTAAGTTCAGACAGGTTAATGTAGATGATGCATTCATCAAAGCAAAAACTGATATGATATACTTGTCCGAAGGTGTTTTATCACCCGGAGAAGTTAGGTCAGAGAGAGGATTGAATCCAGAAGGAGCAGTAGAAATGCAAGAAACAGCAGAGAACGCTAATATATCTGGAGGAAGAGACCAAGATAAACAAGAAGAGTCCGCAAGGACAGAAAACCGCGCTGGTAATCAACCAGCTGCTAATCCAACGGGGGATAGAGAAGAATGAGCACAGAATACGACTACGAGCGTTGTATAATAGAAGT
>CAYUWB010000068.1:0-2815 GCA_964448305.1 uncultured Candidatus Ruthturnera sp. | reverse complement strand
GTACCTGCCACTCACCAACACCAGGAGAACGCTTATCCATTCGATAAGGATCGCCAAAGTTGTTGTTCCAGATCATGTTCCAGTCAGTCGTTGCCCAAGAACTATGCGCTGTATGTCGCGATTTAGGAGTTACACAATAGAAACGGTAACCCTTCTCCCACAAGAAGTTCTTGGTCGTTCGAACAGCCGCCCAAGGTTTCTTGATGTTTCGTACATGACGAAGATCCGGATCTTGCTCGTCTTCCGGAATACCATAATCGTCAGGTCGAATGTAAGGATTAGTTGAAACGATAACGTTCGGCAAGTAAGGAGTTGCTTCTGGTCCTTCTCGATGAACGATAAAGTTTTCACCCCACTCAATAGCTTCTGGCTCGTCATTGTAGAACTGGAGACGTCCATGAGGCGTGTAGTAAGGTTTAGCTTCCGTAAACATTTCCCAGAATGGAGAACGTGGATACGTTCTAAACAGCATCAAACAACATCCTGGCTCGCCGTACTTACCATTGATGATGTCGTCAATGTTGTAACCCATACCAGTCGTAGAAGTCGTAAACAACCGTCGAATCATCGCTTTCGTGCGATTCGGTGCGTCGCCTTCGTATACTTTAAAGAAATCCGCAAACCGCTTGTCGCCAGTTACTTGAGACATGCGTTTTGCAAATTCTCGATGGATCAAGTTATCGTCGATCGTGTCGAAAATCGGCTTAATACCGGTACCACCCCAGATTTGATGGAATGGATTCGAACACGCCGAAGTGATTTCATAACTTTCGAATTCTGCCCAAGAGTTCGGCGCCAATACGATATCTGAGTATTCGCAAGAACCCGTGAACTCGATGTCTTGAGCTACGATCATGTCTACGTTGTTATTAGTATTAAATACTAACTCGTAGAACCACTTCGCATTATTGATAACGTTAACGTTAACAAACCAGAACAACTTCGTTGGAGTCGGCATATGCGTTCGACCCGTGAATACTTTTCGGCCATAGCGTGGAGTATTTACGATCAAAGCTTTATCCCGATGGGCCCAGTAACTTACTTCTTCACCGTACAAGTAGCCCTTGACGTTCTTCCAGTCAGTGTTTTTAGTAATATCTAAAATCGGGTTAAACGGATCTTCAGCAACCATCGCCGCAAATCCTGGACCTGACCAATGGGAACCTTGATAGTTACCCGCTTTGTAGTTACCGGCCCATGTATGAGATCCGGAACCTTTTGGTCCAACGTTACCCGTTAACATCAATGGCACATAAGACGCTCTGTTGTGCATCGTTGCGTGGAAGTAATGGTTAATACCTTCCCCGTAATGAATTTCAACAGGCAAAATGGTACCGATATCGCGAGCTAACCGAACAACCAAGTCTTTTGGAGCATGACTGATTTGGTTAACCGTCTCTAAATCGTAGTCTTTCAAATGGATCTTGTACATTTCGTACATAGGCATAACCGTAATGGTTTTGCCGCTCACCAATTTGATATCAAAAACGCCGTCCAATGCAGGATCGACATTTTTCTTCGTCAATTTAGAACCGATATCTTCACGAGTGATCGCAACTGGCTTATCGCTATTTAAATCCCAAACTGTGAAATCTGGCATTTTGTCGCGACGGAAGTTAGCCATCCACTTCGTCGTGAAACCATCTTTAGATAACGTTTGAGCTTTATAACCAGGAATAAAATCTTCTGGATGCAAGCGCTTCAAGTTATCCGTTCGAGTCAACAACGGCATATCCGTGTAACCCTTAACAAACTCTATATCCACCAAACCTTCGTCCATGATGATCTTCGCACAACCCAAGAACACCGAAATATCGGACAAACCAGCTCGTACTGGAACCCAGTAGTCAGCTTTGGTTGAAGGAGGATTGTACTCTGGACATACAGTTACCAAAGTACCGCCACGCTCCATGATCTCTGTGTACCAATGAGCTTCAGGCATTTTGTTCTCAATGAGGTTTTTACCCCATTGAATGGTCAACTTAGCATAACGATGATCTGCAAAGTCGATATCGGACGTTTGCATACCATGAGTCCAGGAATGTCCTGGAGCTTGGTCGCCATGCCAGGTGTAGTTTGACCATGCGCGTCCGCCCAATACTTGGCCAGGTCCGCGTCCGCGAACGATAGCGTCAGTCAAGGCAGCCATGTTGGCTAAACGATAAATACCGTATTTACCAACAACGCCCAACAAGCCCATTCCGCCTCGATACTTAAAAGTACGAGATCCGGAACCGCTCATAGCTTCGATCATTTCAGGTTGATACCCTTCGTTCTTCAAACGTTGGGCGCCCCGAGGACCGGCGTATGCCTTACCAACCGCAATATGGCCTTTGGCAAGATAGGTAAAAGTTTCATCCCAGGTCATTCGAACGAATTCGTCTGTACCTCGGCTGGTCATTTTGTATTTTTCGCGATTGGCCTTATCTAAATAAGGAAAACCGTCGTCGGCCCATTGCTTCCAACCAACACGTACCATTGGGTACCGGTTTCGATAAGGTCCGTATGCGCGACGTGGAAAAGTCATTCCGCGCAAACACATGCGAGGGTTCCAAGCGGCGTCCGCTTGGTTACCATAAAGATCTTTTACTTTATGGTGATCGTAGTTCTGCTCGATCCGCATCAAAATGCCATTTCGTACGAAACCACGCACGCGACATTGATGAGTATCGTTTGGCGAACAACAGTAGGTAAAAGACCGCTCATATTTATACTGATCGCGGTAAACTTCTTCCCACCGACGGTCTGGATAGGATTCCAAAGGATTCCCAACCTTTACAACCGGTTTTAATTGAGCCCCTACTTTCTTACTTGA
>CAYUWB010000067.1:0-3091 GCA_964448305.1 uncultured Candidatus Ruthturnera sp. | reverse complement strand
ATTTCTTACCACCATCGTACTCGTAAGCCAATTCATTATCAAGCAGCTCTCGCTCTAAACTAACACCATCAACAACCACATTGGCAACAACCCTGAAGTACTTGCCTCTTTGCAAGTTAGTCAACTTAATCTCTTTAGCATTAGCTAGTTTAGCTCTAACAAAGTCTCTTGCTTCAAGGGCTAGATTCTTCTCATATAGACACTTTCCTCGTATCTCTGGAGTGTCTACTCCATTCACTCTAATAGGTATGTTCTTGCCTACTATAGGAGGTAGTGAGTCTATGTCTACTCTGAAGGTATCACCATCGTAGACGCTGATTACTTTTGATACTGTTACTGTACCGTATTGAGGTTTTGCGTAAACTGGGAGAGTGGCTAATATAGTTACCAATAGTAAATATTTATTCATTTTCTCTTTAATACATTATCACGGTGATATTGCAAGTATTGTTGTTGTTCTTTATTGAATTCACCAACGTTTTCATCTTTATTAATACTCCACAATCTAAGAGTGTCAACGTTAAGTTGCGGGGAGATAATCATACCGCCATCATCTTCAAAACTAATATAGCCATTATCAAACAGCTTATCCACGTGCGGCGATAGTAGTAGTCCATTATTACCATCTAGCTTTTCAAAGTCGTTAGACTTGGTCCAGGGTTTTATGTGACTTGCAATTAAATACTTGATATCTGTCAATCCAGTAATTCGACAGCCTGATTCAATTTCTTTTAGCCTGTCTTTGAATAGACCTTGACCGTTTCTAGATTTAACTAGTCTCAACTTCTCAGTTTCTTCTATATCTTTACGATGTCTTATTTCATTAACAACTGCGGTGTCGGCATTGCTAAGTTCAAGATGTGCAAACTCTTCATCTGTGTGTCGCTCTATTATGTCTTGCACTTGATTAACCAGCAAACCAGACAATGCTTCGGCTAACCCTAAGGGAACTTCAGTTAGATAGACACCCTGATTGCCATTACCATTATCTTGAAGTGGAGAATACTTATCAGGGAGATAAGCTCTAATAGTCTGAATATGATTCTTTGGTCTTATTGGGTTTTCTAACTCATAGAATTCTACAGGCACCAGCCAACCATCATTACTCCAAGATTCGTTATCATCAAACTCACTAGGTTTGCTTGATGAATAAGCTCTGCCAGTAGCAATACCAATAAAACCAATCTTTGTATCAGCAAATGAAAATACAACATCGCCAACTTCAACCTCACTCATATAATCGTAGAACTGATTTCTACCACCGTTAGCTTTGGTTTTTGGAGACCACATATAGCCTCCAGTAATTTCATACTTTAATGTTTGATTTTGATTAACCCACCAATACCTCATATAAATTTCCTATAGAATTAACTTATTATGTCGATATTAAAATCACTGCTGCTTCCCTTTAAACTAGCGTACCTACTCTTTGTGTCTTTAGTCTTGTCCATCATAATGTTAGTCAAAGAGAGAAAATAACGCCCTAATTGTTGCTTTTGAACAACTTAAAGTTTATTTGGTATCTATAAAACTCGATATTGTTAACTACCGATAAAGCTCTCCTGATTCTAATATCGTCCTCAAGAGCAATAATAACACCTTTAACCTGCTGAGAACCTTCAAGCAATGTATCTTGAACATATCCCATATACCGTTGAATTTGACCAACTACTGAGTCACTAGCGCGACCCTTTTTAAGTTCGATAACAAGCAATGTTTGTTTGTCTTTACTAATGGCAAGAATATCTAGAGGACCAGTGTCACTCATATACTGCTGACCAATTAGCTCACCACCTTCCTCGTAAATATCGTACTCTTTGCCAAGGTCTGTAGACTTCCAGTTCTTAACTAAAAAGTCCTCAAGATGCTTCTCCAGGGCAAATTCAGTCGGGTCTTCTATTGTTGAGTCGGTAGTGGTAATTACATTTGGCTGCTTGCCAGCTATTAATGTTTCAAGCTCTTCGGTATGCTTGGTAATATCGCAATATGTAGCAATAGCACCAGTAGAATTCTTAAGCGCATCACTCATTGAACTTCTAGCTACTAAGCCAGGGAACCAGGTAATTTTGCGCTGATGCGGTAATGATGCTCCTGGATGATATGAGTAGTCACTAGACACCTCTCCAACCATATAACTTCCAGAACCATTAGGTGACAAAACAACATCACCAGCGTTAATACCTCTAGACACTATCCAAGTTGTTGCACAAGCTAAGCCTGCCGAAATTTTTGACTTCTCAGGATACTCTTTAAGATAAACTGGAATCATCTCCTTGTTAAACCCCCTCCACTCATCATATCTGGCAACAACGCTAGTTAAGTCAATGTCTTCGAAGAAGCCAACACCTATAAAGCCTCCGTCCAAACACTCTTTGGCATAAATACTTTTAGCTCCAAGCATAACTCTGTAATATTTCTTCATAATTTAACCCACAACCCTCTCAATAATCCTCTTGTCCAGCCAACCTTTCTTGTCAGCAATAGCGCCATCTTCATTATAAATAATCATAAGCTTTGGCGTGCCATATTCATATCTTATCTCTTCAAACACCTTACCTGACTCATAGTAAGTTTTAACTTCACCGTGTAGTAACCCATTAGAGTAATCTCTTGAAATCATTAGTACGCCAGACTCAAACCATTCCCTAGACAAACCATCTAATTTATCATCTACATAGAATTGTTCAGACTGTTTAGTTCCATCTGGGTAGTAGCTAACAGCTCTACCTTCACGTGTGCCGTTATTAAAACCAACCCGTGCTTGGATAGAGTCATCTTCATAATACAACTCAACCATACCATCTACCTTGCCTTGATTAAAGTGACCCAGTGACTTAAGCTTACCTGATTGATAGTAGACCTTCTCAGAGCCGTGAAGAATGCCATCTACATAGTCTTTGTTAAACTCTACAGCATCCTTGCCCCAGTTATTGTTAATTACATCTAAGTTGCCTGTGTAAGGTTTGTTAGTTGCTGGGTAGATAAATCTACCTTGCTTGTCGAATGTACCTAGGCTGGCTTGGGCTGTTGATAGGGTTAGGGTTAGTAGTAGAAGTATGTACTTCATTTGTTTAATAATGCTTAGTGCCAA
>CAYUWB010000066.1:0-3131 GCA_964448305.1 uncultured Candidatus Ruthturnera sp. | reverse complement strand
CTCAACCCATTCCTCCAGAATCCGACAACATAATTTCCTCTCCGCAAAAGGGTAAGAATGAGTCTGAAGTTTTGGATAGCACTTTTGGTCCAAACACACCAGACGATTCAACTGAATGGTACTGGGCAAATGGCAAACCAGTTTTGGATAGCATGTTTGGTCCAGAGACACGAGAACCTGAATGGTATTGGGCAAATGGCAAACCAGCTTTTGATTACATGCTTGGTCTAATCACACTAGACGATTTACCTGATGAATGGTATTGGGCAAATGGCAAACCAGCTTTTGATTTCATGCTTGATCCAAATACACTAGACGATTCACCTGAATGGTATTGGGCAAATGGCAAACCGAGGAAGGCGCCTAAAGATTCTGAACTTTTAAATATAATGTTTGGTCCAAATACCCTAGAGCCCGAATGGTCTTGGGCAAGTGGCAAACCAGTTTTGGATAGCATGTTTGGTCCAAATACACTAGACGATTCACCTGAATGGTATTGGGCATATGGCAAGCCTGTGACAAAGGCGCCTGAAAATGATGAAGCTTTAGATACTATGGTTAATCTAATTACACTAAAACCTGAATGGTATTGGGCAAATGACAAACCTTCGGATAAGGCCCCTAAAGAATCTGAAGTTGTGGATATTATGTTTGGTCGAAATGCACTAGACGATTCACCTGATTGGTATTGGGCAAATGGCAAGCCTGTGTTAATAGCGCCTAAAAATGATGAAGCTTTTATCATCGCCGATCATGTTAGGCAGGATGTGAAAAAAGAAATTGTATGGACCTGGGGAAAAGTAAAGATCCGCATGGAAAATAAAACCATTCATGCGGATAAAGTAAAGATAAATAATAAAACTGGAAAAGGTGAAGCTAGGGGCCACGTAATTATTGAAAGTACCGACGGCACGAAATTGAATGCCAAATTTACTCGATTTGATATTAATAGCCACAAAGGAAAGCTCCTCAAAACTCGGGGGCGTATTGGAAAAACGTTTATTATAAAAAGTCGCGAGTTAATTCGACATTCAAAAAAACGCTTTACAGCCAAATCTGGATCACTCACTACCTGTAAGGGCAAATTACCGGACTGGGTATTTGAAGCCGATTGGATGGATATCATTAAAGGTGATAGGGCTTTTATTACCGGCGGTGTTTTAAAAGTACGAAATATTCCTGTGCTTTATGTCCCTGCCTGGTACCTACCTATGAACGAAGAAAGAAAAAGTGGGTTTTTATTTCCTGAATATGGCCAAAGTGATGTCAATGGTATTAATTTCGACAATGCATACTTCTGGGCTATCAACGAACACTCTGATGCAACTTTCAGGCTCGGGTATCAAGGAAAACGTGGTTTTACTCCAGAAATTGAATATCGATACACTCCAACTCGAACGACTAACGGGATGTTCAAGGGAAGACTTATCAAAGATAGGTTAACCCATGAAACATATTGGAAGGTGGATGCAAACCATTCGCAAGCCCTACCCAATGATTTTCAATTTAACGGAGTCCTGGACCTAGAAGGGGCAGAATATAACAAGACCTTTACCGACAACATTAATCTAAGAAATCGGCGTATTGCTAATTCTTTTGCAACTCTTAGAAAAACTTGGGAGAGTCATAGTTTTGAAATCCTTACTCGTTACAGGGTCAGCACCGATAAAGCCACCGATGGGACCCTCGGAGAGCTACCTCAAATATCCTATATCGCTCAAACACAAAAGATCGGAGAGTCTGATTTTTACTTTGGGTATAACACTGTGTTTACATCTTACTTAACAGACATCGATCCAGATCCAAGTGTTGACAATTTCCTCTCGGTTCAGAGGTTCCATTTTAATCCAACGTTAACCCGTTCCATAAATATAGCTCCTTGGCTTACTTTTACAGGAGCTATTGGTTTACAAGAAACCCTTTTCAGCAAAGGCCAGAATAATGCAGGCTTCTTTTCCAGAGAGGCTCTTAATATAAATGCTAATTTTAAGGGGCCAACGGTTGAAAAGATCTATCATACTGGCTCTAAATTAATCCCAAAGATTAAACATTTACTGGAACCCAGACTTGCATGGGATTTTATTCCCGACCTGGACAGAAGTGATAGAGCTAAAATACATTCATTCGCTTCCCCAGTTAATGTCAACCCTACAAGTGTACTTAGCTATTCGCTGATTCAAAGATTTTTGCAAAAAGAGAAAAATGATCAAGGCGGTTTTAATATACGAGAAGCCTTGAGGTTTTTGGTCAGCCAGAGTTATGACCTTCGGGAAGCCAGTAGAGTGGGCACAGCCGCCTCCCCTAGCCGACCTTTCTCGGATATCCGTTTCGATCTAGATAGTAGACTTGTCGACCCACTTTTACTAAACATTGACTCTAATTATGATTATAATAATGGGGTTTTTACAAATTGGAACTTCCAGGTTGGGTTTAGACCCATGGACGCACTTACTTTTTATATTGAAAGACGATGGACTCGTAGAGGCGATGTATCCAGCGTGGCTACACTGGATGTGGATTTCCTAAAAGGGTGGAATTTAAGAGCCAGCACAAGGCTGGATGAAGTAACAGATACCCATCGGGAAAACAATTTAAGTTTACTGTATGATAACCCCTGTAAATGCTGGGCATTTACTATTGACTATATCCATCGGAACAATTTCAATAGCACTGCAGCCAATGCTGGGGGAACTAAAGAAACAATCTGGTTTTTTGGCTTCACATTTCGTGGGCTGGGTTCCGTAGAATCAAGAGCCAGGGAAAATGAACAATTCATTCATAGAACTTTTGAACCCCTGCGTCCATCAGAAGACTATCGAAGAAAACAAGAACGAAGAAGGCGAAGATAATGAGTGATTCCGCTAAATTATCAAGAATGGCTTTAGAGTCGGGAGCCATACGCCTCAGTCCGGAAAAGCCCTTTACTTGGGCATCAGGAAACAAAATGCCTATCTATAATGACAACCGCCTTTTGTTGGGAAAGGAAGAGTATCGATCTTTCATCTCACAAATATTTGTAAAATACTTAAATGCATCCATTCAAAAGCTTGATGTCATTGCAGGAACAGCTACAGCGGGAATTCCTCATGCCACCACCCTAGCAGACAGATTGAAAAAACCTCTTATTTATG
>CAYUWB010000065.1:0-3154 GCA_964448305.1 uncultured Candidatus Ruthturnera sp. | reverse complement strand
AGAAAGTATCTTTCTTTGGTTGGGGGAATTAGGATTCATGATGATGATATCAAGATGGCCATTACAAAACCTAAAGCAGACACTGGAAACTATGAAAATGAAGAATCAGAGCCACTAACTGCAGAACAAGCCAGAGCAATAATTGAGATAACTACTGATCAACAATCAATTACACTGTATCATTTTCTAAATGATACTGGATTTAGAATGACTGAGACATGTCTTGTACAAGAAAAGCACATCAATTTTGAAAAGAACCCAGTTGAGATATTTCTTCCAAAAGAAAACTCAAAGGGAAAAAATGCAGGAGGCACTCGCTATGTACGACCTGAAACTGCCAAGCGATTGAAATTATTGTGTCATGGAATACCTGATCATTTTGTTTTCAAGCTATATGATTCACAAAAACCAATTCAATTCAAACATAATCATCTTCAAAGGATTAGAAAGACGTACAATGCTTTAGGCATGACTGATGTTTATGAAAATTCAGGACGTCACAAATTCAACATGCACTCTTGGAGAAAGAGATGCTCCACTGAATACTCTCGAGAAAATGGTGAAGCATTAGCACATGGTTACATTAGACATAGAAAATCATTGGCAATGTACATTGTTAAGACAAAAGAAGAAAGAATTTCTTATTTTCAAAGAGCAATGATAGATTTGGCAATTGATGAGATTGATAAAACAAAACACAATCTAGAAAAGAAAGATAAAGAAATTTTGGCAATTAAAAAATACAACAAAGAATTAACCAGAGATGCTGTGTTAGATGTGATAAACCACATGTCTTCAAAAGAAATTGAATCATTAATTAGAAAAAAATGAACTTTAAGAAATCTTAAATTGAAAATACCTTTAATTTAGATTAGTTAGTTACTTTGTGACTCAACTAAAAGTTAAGATTGAAACAATTCGACGAATTGAGAGAATCACAGGACAACACATTATTCGAGGTGGTGACAAAATAATCAATCAAGCATTAGATGTAATGCAAAAAAGAATTGTAGAGTTGGAGAATGACTCATGATATTCAAAGAGTGTAGTCATCCTCCTCATGCAGTTAGAATCACTTTTGATGTTGGAAATGATAAGACATCCACATATCATCTCTGTTCAAACTGTAAAGAACATCATGTGTTTCAAGATTTTGTATTAGCAAAGGAAATTTTGAATTAAAATGTCAGTTGCTCTCCCCAGAACAACCTATGATGTTACCTGCCTGACTGAAATCAGAGAGGTGTGTTTTGTTTAAGATAGATTTCCCTAAAGTAAATTGTCTAGGGGGATTTTTCTAATGGGCAAATATGTGACGTCAGTTGAACGAAATCATTTCTCACCATTGGGACATGTTGGGTCTAATCGATTAGGTGCCAAGTGTAAGTGTTGCAGATATTGTCAGGAAATTTATTCAGAGGAGGACATTGCTGATGGAACCTAGGTGTAGAATATGTCAAAAGTATAACTTGGATTGTGATTGCTCTGAACCCCAATTAGATTATGGAGATTCAGTCACAATTGGTAATGATTCTAAGAATGATGAGGTTAAGACAGTGGCCCCAAAGATTCAACTGCTCAAATTTATGCAGCATCTAAACAAGAAAATTGTCATTTCTCAAAACGATGGCACCAGAGTTTACGCCTGTATTCCTGAGAAAAATTATGTAATTAATTTTGAAATGCACTCTAGACGGTATCAAGAATTTATCAAGATCAGATTCTACAAGGCTGAAAAAGTTCTATTCTCTGATGATGTCTACAAGTCTGCATGTGACACTGCCGCATCTCTAGCTGTTTTTAATGAGAGTACTCAACGAGTCCAGACTCATGTTAGAATTGCTCATCTTACAGACTCGATTTACTATGACTTGGCAACACCTGACAAAAAGGCAATCAAGATGTCAAAGGGAAAAGTTGAGATGATCCACCTTTCACTTGATGATCCTGTCTTTGTAAATTCTGCCAGAACAGCTCCGCAAGTTATGCCAGAACTGATGATAACAGGTCAAGGAATCCAAGAACTGATGAAATTAATTAGAATAGTGCCCGAACAGCAAGAACTTTTCAAAGTTCATCTTGTATGTCTGATGTTGGAATCTGCACCAGTCCCATCAATGTCATTTGTTGATGAAATGGGACAGGGTAAAACAACACTTTCAGGGACAATCAAAATGATTATTGATCCTCAAAGCGATGTAATTGTGGATAATGTTTCCAAGTTACCAAAGAATGCTGTAGATAGGATCGTTTCATTTTCACAAAAATATCTTCATGTTTTTGATAATCTATCCCACATAACTCCAGAAGAATCTGATGATGTTTGTAGAGCTGTCACTGGTTCATCAAATGAAAAAAGAAAATTGTTCACTGATGAGGAAATGGTAGTTGCAACGTATATCCGAAAATTCGTACTAAATGGAATTGGTCTATCAGTTGATAGAGGGGACTTTATCCAAAGAACTATCCAGTACAAACTCACTCCTCTAACCCCTGAGGACATGATGTCAAACAAGCAATACAACGAGAAAGTCCAAAAGATTCGTCCTTTTGTATTATCTGATATTTTTAATTTGCTGTCTCGTTCATTGAAGATGTATGAGAATGTCAAGGATGAATTACAGGGAAAACTCCCAAGAATGTCTGATTTTGTCATATGGGGTGAGTGTATCTCTAGATGTAATGGCAACAAACCAGAGGAGTTTTTAAAATCATACAATGAAACAATGGCAGAGAGCACCAACGAAGCTGCTGAAAATCATGGAATTGTCGCCTATATTCTTGACAGAATGACGGGAGTTGAAACGTTAACTGAAGATCTTACAACATTCTACACCAAGGCAGTATCTTGGGCGGAGAACAATCACTTTGATACAAAGGGCAAATTCTCAACGTTTCCTAAAGCATCAAACAAGCTCAGAGGTACATTCCAAAGAGTAAATCCCTATTTGAAAAATTATGGTTACGTTGCTACTATCACGGACAGAGATTATTCTACAACAAGTAAGAGGTCTGTCAAAATTGATGTGATAAAGTCTCTCAAACAACGGATGCTATCGGGGGGACAGGGGATAGGAGGTTCAGGTTTGTCTCCACCCATCCCCGATACCCCCAATACTATCGGTAGATTGAGAGGAAATGATGATGTTTAGAG
>CAYUWB010000064.1:0-3223 GCA_964448305.1 uncultured Candidatus Ruthturnera sp. | reverse complement strand
ACAATAATTATCGTGACACGCGCCGGAGTTATCACATTTCGAGTTTGTATTCACCTTGGGAAAGCTGGGCAAACTTGGTGCAAAAATGGCTGGATGCTCAGCAAGATCCACACCTTTTAAAAACCTTTATCAATACTGCACTCGGTGAATGCTGGGATGAGGAAAGCAACCGCATTGATATGAATGATTTGCGTAAACGCGCTGAGGAATATCCATTGCGCAAATTACCAATGGGGGCGCTGATTGCCACGTGTGGTGTGGATGTGCAGGACAATCGACTCGAGGCGGTGATTTGGGCATTTGGTAGAGAGGGGCAAGAGAGTTGGGCAATTGATTATCAGGTGTTTTTTGGTGATCCTGCCAGCCCAAAGCTGTGGGATGAGTTGGATGAATGGCTGCAATTAGAGTTAGATCATGAGAGTGGCACGGCGGTTAAACTCAGTGCGGTGGCAATTGATACGGGTGGCCATCATACGCAAATGGTGTATGACTTTTGCCGCTTGAGAAAACACCGACACGTGATTGCCATCAAAGGACAATCAACGCGCAATCGACCGGTGATCGGGCGACCAACCAACCAAGATATTACCTTTAAAGGCAAAACCATTCGCGGTGGTGTGCAGTTGTGGCCGGTGGGATCAGACACCGCCAAGAGTGTTTGGTATGGTCGATTTGGTATTGATGAGGGCGCAGGGTGTGTGCATTTTTCCACCGAGTTAGACGATGAGTTTTATGCGCAGATCACCGCTGAGAAATTAGTCACGCGTTATCACAAAGGCCATCCGCGTACTGAGTGGGTCAAGCCATCGCATAAGCGCAATGAGGTGTTGGACTGCTCGGTGTATGCGTTGGCGGCGGCTTATCATCTCGGTATGAACAAGTGGAGTGTAAAAGATTGGCAGCGACTTGAGGATATTGTTGAGCCAATTACCAAAGATTTGTTTGAAAATCCAAGCGAAAAAGACGAAAACAGCGCCAAAGAAGATGAAAAAATTATTAAAAAATTAGCAAAAACACCACCAAAAGCACGGCCAATACCAGCAAGAAACAAGGCCGCAGGTGGGTTTGCATCGCGTTGGTAAAATAATTTTAAAATAGGCTTGACATTTCAAAAAAAGTTACGACACTAATTCACTAGATATAGTAGTTTTATATTTCAAAAACACTAGATGTAGGGATTTATGGCCAATTTATTTGACTCGACAAACTACCCAACCACCGAGCCTGGCACTATTATTGCCGGTGATCGCATTGCATGGAAGCGTAGCGATTTAGACAGCGATTATCCAATCGCCAGTTATTCATTAAAGTATTCAGCGCGTTTAGAAAACGCCGGCTCAACTGAGATTGAGATCACCGCCAGTGAAAGCGGCAGTGATTACATCGTGGAAGTTGGCCAAGCAACAACGGCAGCCTACACCGCAGGTGTTTATCACTGGCAAGCGTACATTATCCGCAGTACAGATTCCGAGCGTATCACTGTTGATAGTGGCACGTGGGAAGTTAAAGCCAATCGTGATGCTGCCACCACTGATCCTCGCGGTCACGTTAAAAAGGTGCTGGATGCGATTGAAGCCACGATTGAGGGCAGAGCCAGTAAAGACCAAGAAAAATATGCAATCCAAGGTCGTGAATTGTGGCGCACACCGGTCGCTGATTTGATTTTACTTAGAGATAAATACCGCGCTGAATATGTGCGTGAAACTCGCAATGAACGCATTGCCAATGGCCTCGGTCATGGTGGCATTATTAAAACGAGGTTTTGATGAATTTTTTATCCATTTTTAGAAAACATAAAAAAGCCGTTGCCAAGCGTGCGTATGCCGGTGCAAAGATTGATCGCCTAACTTCAAGCTGGGCAACCACCTCGCAAAACATTAATAAAGATTTGCAAGCCGGTGGCAAAGTATTACGCACTCGCGCACGTGATTTGAGTATTAATAATGATTATGCGCGTAAGTATTTGCAAATGTGTGTGAGTAATATTGTTGGTGCTAAAGGTATGGTTTTGCAGGTTAAATCTAAAACCAGCCGTGGCAAACTCGACACAAAAGCCAACCGAGTTGTTGAGCAAGCTTGGGCAAAGTGGTCAAAGGCTAACAACTGTGCTTGGGATGGGCGCTTGTCATTTGTTGAGATGCAGCGCTTGTTTATTGAAACCGCCGCACGTGATGGCGAGGTGTTGGTGCGCATGGTGCGTGATGATTCGTCTTTTGGTTTTAAATTGCAATTTTTAGACACCAATCGTCTTGATGAAAATCTGAATAAAAATCTTGGTAATGGCGCGGTGATCAGAATGGGTATTGAATTTGATACCACTGGCAGACCGGCGGCCTATCACTTACTCACCAACCTTGAAAATGAAGCCAGTGCCGGTGCAAGATATGAGCGCATCGAGGCGGACAATATCATCCACGCTTTTATGGGGGAACGCCCAGAGCAAATTCGCGGTGCAACTTGGATGGCTTCGGCCATGAGCCGATTAAATATGCTCGGTGCGTATGAAGAAGCCGAGCTGGTAGCAGCACGTATTGGCGCCAGCAAGATGGGTTTTTACACCTCAGAGGCTGGCGATTCATTTATTGGTGAAGAAGATGATCAAGGTTATTTGATCGATGCAGCAGAGCCGGGGCAGTTTGCCCAATTGCCAGCTGGTACAAACTTCACTACTTTTGATCCAACTCATCCAACCAGCGCATTTAAAGATTTTAACAAGGCGATTTTGCGCGGTATTTCAAGCGGTTTGGGTGTGGCTTACAACTCACTTGCCAGTGATCTTGAGGGTGTGTCGTTTTCATCTATTAGATCCGGCACCATTGAAGAACGTGACCAATGGCGTGTAAAGCAAAATTGGATGATTCAGCATTTTATGGATCGTGTTTATGAGCAGTGGTTAAGTATGCAACTCTTAAATGGGTCGATGGGTTTGTCGATGACTGATTTTGATAAATTAACTGAGATCCGTTGGCAACCAAAAGCCTGGACATGGGTTGATCCACTCAAAGATATTAAAGCTTCAACTGAGGCAATTAATGCTGGTATTAAAACCGCCAGTGAAGTGGTGGCTGAGCAAGGTGGTGATATAGAGGATGTATATGACCAACTTGCTTATGAGCAACAATTAGCCAAAGAAAAAGGTTTGAATTTAAGTGTTAATAACGAGGTAACAAACAATGAAACAGATCAAAACGGGTGATTTAACCCGTTCATTTAATTTAGATCG
>CAYUWB010000063.1:0-3283 GCA_964448305.1 uncultured Candidatus Ruthturnera sp. | reverse complement strand
AAAAAATGTTAGAGATAACAGGTAATGTAGCGGCAGTAACAGGATTAGATTTTAGGACAACTGCTGAACAAATACAAAGATCATTTAGTGCTGGTATTGGTGCGGCAGATTTATTTAGAGAAAAAGGTGTAAGAAATATGCTTGGTTTTCAAGCTGGTGCGGCAGTATCAATAGAAGATACAGTACAAAAGTTTGAAGAAGTTTTTGGTAAAGGTGGAAGATTTGGAAAAGCTACTGATGAATTAGCAGAAACCTTTACAGGAACTTTATCTATGATTGGAGATAAAATATTTAACTTTAAAAAAGTAATATTAGAAGCTGGTTTATTTGAAAGTCTTAAAAAAGAATTTGGTGCTTTAGATAAATTCCTAGAACAAAACTCAAAACAAATAGATCAGGTAGCACAAGACATTGGAATCGCTTTAGGTTTTGCAGTAAAAAAAGTTGCAGATGCAGTTGTTGTTTTAAAAGATAATATGAATATTTTTAAAAATGTAATAATGATTTTAATATCAGTTAAAGTAGTTACATTATTTACTAACTTAGCAATAGCATTAACAAATGTATCAAAAGCTATGATGACTTTTGGATTTGCAACTTTATTTACCAAAGGTGGTTTATTAGGTATTGCAAAAGCAATAGCAAAAGGTGGAGCAATATTTGTAGCATTTAAAGGTATGGAAAAACTATTCGAAGATATGAAAGATAGTTTTGAAGATTTTTCACATAGTGTAAAAAATGTTTTACCTGATGCAAGAGACCTACAAAAAACTTTAATTCCTGTAAAAGAAGTATTTGATAATGCTTCTATTGCTGTAAATACTATTGAGAATGAATTATCAGTTGCAATTCCAACCGCAACACAAAAAACAATAGCAAAATTTAAAGAACTTAATGATGGTGTTTTGGAACAAATAAAACAAAAAAAAGCAAATATAAAAAATATTATTGCTGAGGGTATTAACAATGGTATTACAAATATGTCACAAGCATTATCAAGATCATTAGTATTTGGAGAAAAATTATCAGATACATTAAGAAATATGGCATTAAATGTTTTAGCAAGAATACTTGCAATTCTAATAGAACAAATAGCAAGACAATCAATACAAATTGCTATGGAAAATACACAAATAGGACAGTTAATAACTAAATTAAGTATTGAAAAAAAAATCACAGATGAAAAAAGAAAACAAAATCAACAAATTAACAGCGATCTTGGAAGTTCTTTAATTAATATGGCTAGTTCTTTTTTTGGTTTTGCTAAAGGTGGAGCAGTATCAAAAGGTCAGCCTGTTGTAGTTGGAGAAAGAGGTGCTGAAATGTTTATACCAAATCAAACAGGACAAATTACACAAGCCGCTAGAGGTACAGGTGGTGGACAGACAACAGTTAATTTTAATATCAATACTTTAGACGCAAGTGGTTTTGATGATTTATTAGTAAGAAACAGAGGAACTATTACACAAATAATTAATAACGCAGTTAATGAAAGAGGGAGTAAAAATCTAATCTAATGTCAGGTGCTTTTCCAATATCAACTGCAAACTTTGAATCTTTAGGAATAAAGTCAATTCAAAATACAATTATATCTAAATCACAATCAGGTAAAAAACTTGCAAGACAAATTGATAATCAAAGATTTGGTTTTACTGCAAGAATAATAACTGCAAAAAGATCAGATGTTTATGGAGACTTAATGGCATTTATTGTTAAACAAAGATCAGGTAAAGAAAACTTTACAATAATCCCACCTGAAATAGAAGATGCTAGAGGTAGTGAAACAGGAACAGTATTAGTTAATGGAGTTCATGCAATAGGAGATACAACTATTGCTATGGATGCTTTTGCTGGAGATAGTGCTGGTAGATTCAAAGCTGGAGATTTTTTAAAGTTTGCATCACATAATAAAGTTTATATGGTTGTTTCAGATGTTACAAGTTCTTCAAATGCGGCTACTGTTACAATAGAGCCACCATTGATTACTGCTTTAGCAGATGATTCAGCAGTGACTTATGATAATGTTCCTTTTACAGTTCATCTAACAAGTGATATTCAAGAATTTGGTGTTGCTGGTGCTGATAAAGATGGAAATTTGTTGTATCAATTTGAATTTGATGTCGAAGAAACTCTATAAAATTAAGTATTACATAAATGTTGATGTATTAGCAGAAGAAATAGTTAATGCTGAAGATATAGATGTTAAAAATTTAAAATTGAATAATAAAGAGTTTCCTAGTAAAAATGCAAAATGGATTATTTATGATACAATGAAAGTAACAAGAAAAATTATAGAGGATTATGACGAGATCACTAACGACAGCAGTAAAGAACGAACTAGCGACAAATGATATTAGACCAGTACACCTTATCACTATTGGTTTTGGTACTCCTGTTAATCTCACAGATTGTTCATTTTCTTTAACATCATCAGTATCAGGGTCATCTGTTACATATAGTGCGAGTGATTTTGTCTTAGGTATATCAAATCACACAGAAGAAACAGATATAACTAAATCAAGTGTAAGTATTAGTTTATCAGGTGCAGACCAAACATTTATATCAACAGTTTTAAATGAAAATGTTGTTAATGATAGTGTAGATATTTATAGAGGATTTTTAAATGACTCTAATGCTTTAATTGCTGACCCATTTTTATTGTATAGAGGAAAAATAGATAGCTTTGATATTTCAGAAACAGATAAAGAAAGTGTAGTTGGACTTCAAATAGTTTCTAATTGGGCAGACTTTGAAAAGAAAAATGGTCGTAAAACAAATAATACATCGCAACAAAGATTTTTTAGTTCTGATGTTGGTATGGATTTTTCTTCACAAACAGTACAAGATATAAAATGGGGTAGAGCATAATGGGTCTTAAAAAATTTATTTCTAAGTTTATTCCAGCACCTATAGTAAATTTTTTTGCAAATCCATTAGTACAGCTTGGTGTAACCTTATTTCTTGCTTGGATATTAAGACCAAAAGTTCCTGAAATAGAAGATTTTGGTACAAATGAGTTTGATGATTTTGAACGAGGTATATTACTTAACAAACAATCTAATGACGCAAATATTCCTGTAATTTATGGAGAAAGACTTGTTGGTGGTACTAGAGTTTTTATGGAAACTTCAGGCACAGATAATACTTATTTATATATGGCAATCGTTATGGCAGAGGGAGAGATTAATTCAATTGAAGAAATTAGAGTAGATGATAAAGCTGTTACATGGGCAAGTTCATTATCTGATGGAACAGAAGTAGAAGTAGGAAGTGGAGATAGTAA
>CAYUWB010000062.1:0-3459 GCA_964448305.1 uncultured Candidatus Ruthturnera sp. | reverse complement strand
TCGTGCTCAAACCTAATTCTGCTTGTAACTTGGCTTTACCCATTCCATAAAATAATCCAAGATTAATGGTTTTGGCCTGAAGTCTACTAATGCCGGCCATGTCTGCAACAGTTCTATGAAAATCAATATCATTGTTAGAATAGTTATCTACAATTTCTTTTACCGATGAATCTTCTTTAATACCTGCGGTGGTTGCTGCAAAATGCACAACCAGTCTTGGTTCTTGTTGAGAGTAATCAAAACATCCCCACGTATGTCTTTCTTCAGGAATAAACAGAGATCGTATCATGGGTCCTAAATCTTTATTACGAGCAGGAATTTGTTGCAGATTAGGATTAGAATATGAAAATCTTCCCGTGACGGTGCCTCCTTGGTCTGATCTTATTTGATTAATATCGGCATGTATTCTTCCTTTATGTTCATATCTTAATATGGTATCTATGAATGTTGTATGGGCTTTATTAATTTCTCTAGCTTTTGCAATTTTTTTAACCAAAGGATGTTCATGTTCTTGAAGAAAGTTTTTAGTAAATGACGGGGCATTTGTTTTTTCAGTTCTTTTGTATGGTAATTTCAACTTGTCAAAAACTGTGGCAATCGATCTTGCTGCCCATATTTGAGCATCTATCTGTGTTTCTCGTTTTATCTCTTGCAGCAATTCTTTTTCTTGTTCAAGTAATTGTTGTTTCAATTGGTGAGCTTTTTCGACATCTACGCGCACACCTTTAAATCTCATATCAACTAAACAAGGGAAGAGTTGAGTTTCTAAATCAAATATTTCAGTTAAATTATCTTTTCTAATTTGTGAAGAAAGTCTTTTAAATAAATCAAGTGTTAAGGAAGCGTCTTTTTCTGCATATTCACCAACATAAATAGCTGGTAATTTGTAGAGTTCTGCTTTAGGATCTATACCCCAATTTTTCGCAATTTCTACAAGTGTTGTTTCGCTTTTTCTTTCCCCTAGATATTCCCAACTTAATGCATTTAAAGTATAACGCATTCTGTTTTCATCAACTAATGAAGCCATAACCATGGTGTCCATAATATGACCATTAACTTTAATACCGTAAGAACGAAGCCAACAAACGTCATACATGGCGTTATGAAATATTTTTGTTGAGTCAGTTGCACAAATATCTTTAAGCCAACTTAAAATTTTCTTTTTATCAAGATTGCCACCTCCTTCATGACCAAAGGGGTAGTATTTACACCAGCCATCTACAGCGACAGCAACTCCAATAATTTCTCCATTACCGATAACAGAACCAGATCCTTTAGATTTTAAATCAGGATCTCTTGTTTCTAGGTCTATAGAGATAAACTTATAACCACTTAGATTTGGAAAGTTATCGGGAGCTATCCATTCAGTTTGAGCTTCGAACATCATTTACTGGTTTTCCATTTTTTATAACCTTCTATCCACGTTTCTGTCTTCTCTTTCTCCTCCTCGTAATCTCTTTCAATAATCATATCGATGTAATGTTTTGCTTTTAATAAATCTTGCTTTTCTCCTTTATGTGCGTGTCTGCAGATGTACTTAATAGCATTTCCCTCTGCAAATAACAACTTGTTATCGTTTATAAATTTACTTGGCTGAATTTTCATGTTCTTGTAGTGGGATCCTCCAATTTGTTTTTTATAAGCACTCATATTTGATATCCATATTCTCCCATAGGATTAACTAAGTATAAATTTTCAACTGTTCTTGTTATTCCTACAAAAAATAATCGATGTTCTGGGTTAGGATCTTTTTGATAAGCGTTATAACTATTATAATCAATGTCTAACATTAAAACTGTATTTTGTCTTTCGTCTCCTTTTGCACCATGAATAGTGGATAGTTTAATTCTTGGTTCTACAGTTGGAGAAATATTTTCTTTGTTCTTTTCCATAGCAACAATAAAGTTTCTTTTCTTCTCATTAATTTTATCTAATGCTTGTTCCCAGCTGCCCGCCGCTAGTAGACCATGCTCGTTTCTTAAGTCTTCAATATTAATGACATCTTCAATAACACTTTTAAAAGAGTCTCCCTTGCCAAAAGTCCTTTTTAGTTTACCTCCCTTAACAGACATAAAACCATACATTTTTTGAGCAAGTTTAGCTGAAACTAATTGACCTTCATTTAATTTTCTCCAAGTATCAATCGCTTGTAAAATATCCTTACTAACTAAATTGTTTCCTTTCTTACTTCCATAATAGTAGCCTTTATCTTCAAAGAAATCTTTAAGTTGTTCTAACATTTTGTTGGTTCTTGTCATAAGCATCCAGCTACCTTTGCTATAATCAATGTGTTCAAAATGAGATACATAGTTCACGGTTCCTTCAAAATTTTTAGGTGTCCATTGTTTAGAAACTCTTTTATCTGATGGAATTTTATCTAAAACTTGTTTAGCTAATTTCCAAACTGTTCTTGGAACACGTCTTGATTTAACTAAAGATGTATCAATGGTTGTATTTTCTTTTTTATGAAGTCTTATAAAATGTGTTGGATTAGCTCCTTGAAAGCCCATAATCGCTTGATCATCATCACCTGCAATGTAAGATCGTTTTGCATTGGACTCGATATAATGAAACATTTCCCATTGAAGATTATTCAAATCTTGTGCTTCATCTAAAAAAACAGCATCTAAAGGTGGACATTTTTTCTTTTCGACAAATCTTGAAATCATATCCACAAATTCAAACATCCCTGTTTCTTTTTTAAATTTAACAAGACATTTATTCAAATAGTCTAAATTAGAATAACTAATATCTTGTAGATGTTCTTGTAATCCATACTGATTTTCTAAAGTTATTTTTCTATACTTTGCAAGATTAATAAGTTTAATATAATCATTACCATAAACCATCGTTCCATCATCAGTTGCATAAGTTTCAAAGTTTAATTTATCAGCAATACCTCCTACATAAGTTTTAAATGCTTCCCATTTCTTTCCTTTAAGTAATTGAGTACCTGTGTCAATTCCACATTCTCTTGTACCTAAAGCATGTAGAGTACAAAAATATTTTAAATCTTCATCGTAATCTATTTTATTAAATAATTTAGTTGCTCTAGCAACCGAGATTCTTGTAGCTTCTTTACTGAAAGTAAAGAATCCTACTCTCTTTAAAGGCGTTTTATATTTTTCAACTTCTTCTTTTAAATAGGTATTAACAAGTCTATATGTTTTTCCTGTTCCTGGTGGTCCTGGTATAATAGTTCTTTTTATCATTTAACGAATGGTGGCCTTTCTATTGGTGGTGGTTCATCATTATCTTTATGAGCAGAGAATGCATTCATCGACATTACCTTAACTGATTTACCAGAAATTTTTAAAACCGTTTCTTTAGCATCAAACAGTTCTTGTATTTTATGCGACGTTTTATTTCTTTCCATTCCCCAAGATCGTGTTCTTTGTAAGTAGTTCCAAAAGTCTTTAAATTTAAAATAAGATTTTCCTTCATCTGTCCAAGAAACTC
>CAYUWB010000061.1:0-3471 GCA_964448305.1 uncultured Candidatus Ruthturnera sp. | reverse complement strand
TTTATTTCTGCGGTTTTACTTTATAACCAATTATTTTCTCGTTGGATGAAGTTTAGTATTGGTTTTTTTGTTTTATATGCGGTGTGTAGTTTTTTATTTTTTGGCGTTGTTGCTTTGCCGTTTAGTCAGGGGTTTTTAGTGTCTTTGCCTTATATCTTTTTCTTTGTTTCTCCATTGCTGATAGGGGTTGGATTGTATAGAGGCATGGATATGAGACAGATGTTTGGCGGTTTTTTATTATTTTTTCTAGCTTTGGTTTTATTTCTTATTAGCGTTAGCGTCATTTTTGGAGTTCCTTTTGGAGCGTATTTTCGGCTATCGGGTTTAGCAAGGCAGTGGATTGAAATGGGTTCTTTGTTTGTTTTGATTGGCGGGGTACTTGGCGTTTATGGATATTGTTGTTCTCAGAATTTAGAAGGTAGACAGACTTTTGGCGTGATGCTTTTGTTTATGGTTGTGATGTTGTTTGTTATGGGAACTATACAGTTCACCATTGGTTATGAATACTTGGGTAGATCGTTTCGTGCTGGAGGTTTGTGGTTTCCTGGATTGAATTTGTAAGAGGCAGATGAGATGTGATGAATGTATTAAGGTTGATGTTGAAGGTTGGTTGCATTGAGTGAATTGTTGTATGGCTTTGGAGTATAAGGCTGGGGCTTCTTCTCCGGTACGCCCGAAGGAAACCTTCGGGCTAGACCTTTTTGTCAGGGCAATAGGTCTAAGTTTTATTGATTTGTATTTGAATTATTGATTGTTTGTTTTCGGGGTTTAAGTAGTTGTTTTTATTGATTGTTTCTTTTGTTTTCTTTGTTTTTAGGGTTTTAAGAAAAGCGGGAACAATGAAATTGGATTACTGCATTACAAACCTTATAAACCAGCCCTTGTTTATAAGGAGTAGAAATTCAGGAGGGGATGATTATTGAGAAATATGACTTAAAGGATGTTAAGGCTTCATTTGCTTGGTTGGGACATGCTCCTCATTTCACAGAGCTTTCCGCTTTTCATAAAGATTATTTACCTGGGAAACAACATTATGAATCAAACTTTAAGAATCGAGCGTTTCCAAAAATTGAATATGCGAAAACAGCAAAACAAGTTGAACGCTTTGTTAAGAAAAATTACAAAGATCATCTTCTTTGTTTCGGGCTAAATCCAAGAACTCAAGTTTTTGTCAATAATCGAAACTTTCCTAGGTCGGCAAAAGAATCAGAAATTGAACTAGTAAAAAACGTACTTTTTGATTTCGACTTTAAAGAGAAAAAGTACTTAGAAGAAAAACTGGCAGAACTGGAAATTAACTTTATGCAGTTTGACGAATATTTCTTTGATAACGGACTTAAAGAAAAACCTGTTCGTGCTTTTACGGGACAGGGTTATCACTTACTGTTTGCGACAAATAACATAAACGTAAAAGAACATCCTGATATCAAAATGCGTATTAAAGCTTTTCAAGAAAATTTTAAAAATGAGTTTAATGACGTTTTAGATGGAGTGGGAGCCATAGTCGATTCAACTTATTCTCTTTCTCAGAAAATCAAGATATATGGAACAGCTAAGCCTTCTGTTAATAAAGCTGTCTCTTGTTTTTTCGGAGGAGAGAGAATAGAAGATTCCGGTTTAAGAGACTATTTACTAAATATGAAATTACCAGAAATCAAAGAAACTTCATTAGACGAAAAAATTACTGGAGAACTTCCCAAGCTTTTTGTCTCTTTATTAGAACGCGATCAAAACTTAAAAAACCTTTGGATGGGAGAAGGCAAGAACAACGGAGACTCTACTCGATCAGGATACGATTTTAGTCTCACGCAATATTTATTGAAATTAGGTTTTTCTGATTTGGATCAACTAAAACAAATTTTAATCCATCGTCCTAATGGAGCTGTCCAACACGGAAAAGGCGACCAATACGTAAAACTCACTTTGGCTAATGCCATTAAGCATATATAACGTTATGACTCAATCTGATTTTTTCACTGTAAAAGAGCTTTCTGAATATATCAACATCAAAGAAAAGACCATCTATGCTTGGGTTTCTAGACAGGTTCTTCCTTATTACCAGTTAGAGGGGACACTTCGCTTTAAGAAGTCTGAAGTTGACTCCTGGCTTGAAAATCGTAAGAAGCTAGAAAACAGCATTGTCATTCAAAGAATTAAGATCTTTGAGGAAAAGGGGGTCATTTGATACAATTTCTGGTGCAAAAAAGGAAAACCGCACTCAAATTCAGGCTTCCAAAAAGGAGGTTTTGAATGGGGCTTTACAAACCCAAGGGAAGCAAGGTGTGGTATTTCACGTACACCCATCAAAAAAAGAGGACGAGGCAGTGCACTGGAGCAACTAACAAAAAAACTGCTCAAAAAATTTTTGATGAGGTCCGTAATCAGATTGCTAATGGATTATATGTACCTCCCTCAAAAAGAGAAGATAGAACTTTGGAAGAAGCTCTTGAGCGGTATTTGGAAGAAGTTACTCCCAGTAAAAAAAGCGCTACTCAACGAGATGACAAAACGTATGCGAAAAATCTTAGTAGGATCTTTAGAAAAATGCTCCTCAAAGATATTTCAACGGATGCTATCTCAAAATATGTTTTAAAAAGAAGGGAGAATGTCGGGCCTTGTACGGTGAACAGAGAATTATCTTTTCTCTCAGCTATGTTTAATCGTGCTATTAAAATCTGGGATTGGTGCAAAGATAATCCTGTGTCTCGCATTAAGCGAGAAAAGGAACCTAAAAGGACTAAGTATTTTTCTGAGGAAGAATTCTCAAAAATTTTTAAGTTCCTTCCTGATTGGCTAAGACCGATTGTGCTTTTGGCCAAAAACACAGGACTTCGACAGGCCAATTTGGTAAATCTGAAATGGAGCAGAGTGAAGCTTAGTCAAAGACTCATTTTTTTAGAGGGCGAACAAATGAAGAATGGAGAACCTATTTGTCTTCCCTTAAACGATGTGGCTTTTGATGTGCTTCAAACCTTGTGGGAAAAGAAAATGAAGGCAAAGAGCAATAAGAGAAATAAAAGCTTTAAGAGATCTTCTTTTGTTTTTTGTCATTCCTCAACGGGTGGTTCTTATTCTTGTTGGGGAGTTTCCAGAGGTTTTAAAAAAGCTTGTGTTAGAGCAAAGCTTAAAGATTTCCGTTTTCATGATTTAAGGCATGACTTTTGTTCCCAACTTGTTCAGTCGGGTGTGAATCTCTACGTGGTTAAAGAATTGGCAGGACATAAAGACATAACCACAACTCAGAGATATGCGCATCTTAATCTGGACAATTTAAAAGATGCGGTAGGTATGCTCAATGGCTAAAAAAGGTAACCTTGAGTCACAAATAAGTCATTTTGGTGAAATTGAAGGTTTTTGGAGGTTTTGTAACCTATTGATTTTACTGGAGCCGACGGGCGGAATTGAACCGCCGACCTACTGATTACGAAACTAATTTGAGCATTTTACATAACTGTCTGAATTTGGAACGGC
>CAYUWB010000060.1:3097-3615 GCA_964448305.1 uncultured Candidatus Ruthturnera sp. | reverse complement strand
CACTTGCTGATGAGAAAGGGTTTTTTGATAAGAAGGTTATTGATAGGATTGTGGGATGAATAAGATACAAACTTTACTAACAACGACAGTGTTGTTATTTGGATTAAGTGGTAGTGGTATTGCAGATTTAAATGACGGCTGGGTTGCTAGCCAAAAAGGAGATTACAAGACAGCTTTTAATGAATGGAAGCCTTTGGCTGAGTTAGGTGATGCTAAAGCACAGTACAATTTAGGTCAGATGTATCGAAAAGGTCAAGGTGTATCTCAAGATGACAAACAAGCAGTTAAGTGGTATCGCAAAGCTGCTGAGCAAGGCTTTGCTGCTGCACAAGGAAATCTAGGTGTGATAATGGCAGAGGTGTACTTAAAGATGACAAAGAGGCAGTTAAATGGTACCGCAAGGCTGCTGAGAAAGGTAACGCTTCAGCACAATACAATTTAGCTTTGATGTATGACAATGGTGGAGGTGTACTTAAAGATGACAAAGAGGCAGTTAAATGGTACCGCAAGGCTGCTGA
>CAYUWB010000060.1:0-2997 GCA_964448305.1 uncultured Candidatus Ruthturnera sp. | reverse complement strand
GAAAGGTAACGCTTCAGCACAATACAATTTAGGTGGGATGTATGTCTATGGCGAAGGTGTACTTAAAGATTTAAGCAAGGCAAAATACTGGATTAAGAAGGCTTATGAAAATCCAGATGCTAGTGCTGAAACAGTAGAGATGGCTGAAGATAACTGGAATACATTTGAGCTTTGGAAATATTGATAGGATTGTGGGATGATTAGAAAATTATTATTAATAGCCAGTTTTTATTTTCAAATGTAAATGCTACTGTTGGCGATTATTCGTATATGGGAAAACAAACGCTAAGCGCATTTTATTGTTCACAATTAGCGGTATTATCAAAGGATAGTTTGAGTGACAATATGAAAAAAGCAGATAGACTTTTTTTATATGGATATGAGACTGGAAAAGAGTTTCTTGAAGCAGTTGTGTCTAAGAAAATTAAACCAGAAGAGTATAGGAAAAATACACCTATGATTTTTCTTTGGATAATACAAGACGGACAAAGTACTGATTTTATGCTTGGCAGACTTTTCGAATGGTCTTTGTCAGAAGCAGGTGAAAAAGCCCCTAACTCATATAAAGATAAAGGTTTTGGCGCTTCACAGATTTTTCATAATAAGAATTGCAGTTTAGTTGGAAGGTAAATAATGAAAAAAATACTAATGTTAGCGTTGTTAACTTTGTTTTCAATCAATACAGTAGCAGTAACCGATACACAGATTGAAAGGTTAAAACTTCAAAGGGACATACTAACAGCAGAAAACAGGCTGCTGGAATTAACCAAAGAGGATTTGCTTAATGAAATCAAGGTGCTTTATATAAATAAGGTTGCCGAAAAAGTTAAAGGATTCTGGCGTTATCAAGGTGCAAAAGACAATTGGGGTTGTGATGTTCATATCTTGCAAGATATGGATGGCAATGTTCAGAGTGTGAATGTTCAATCTTGTAATATTGACAATAATGCCAAAGCAAAATCTTTCAAAAATTCTATTGAACGAGCGGTTTACAAGGCTTCACCATTGCCCAAGCCCCCGATTGAGGCTGTGTTTGATAATGAGATATTGCTCCACTTTAAGGTGAAATAATTATGATGTGGAGCTTTTCACTAAAGAAAACTAGAGTTATTTTTGTTGTTAGTATTGCCTTGTGTTTCATATCCTACTGGATTGTAACAGGAGGTTTGGATTATTATAATTTTGGTCCTGATTTTTACTATCGAATGGTTGACTTAGGAAGTTATGATTGGCAGAGGGTTCGTGGAGATTTTATAATCTTTACAAGCCCTATTTGGATATACTGGGTGGTAATACCATTTATCAAAATGGTAATTAACTGGGTGAGAACAGGAGAATGATTATGAAGGCAGTATTGATATTAATGTCATTGTTGCTATTACAGGGGTGTTTTAACAACTCTGATGCTGATTATGACTATGGTTATGGAGATGGTTATGGAGCTGGATACAATGCAACCTGTAAGATACGAGTTACTATGGTTAAGGGAGATTGGGATAATGAAGATTATTCCAAAGGTTATAGGGCTGGTTATTCAGATGGCTCATATGCCTGTAGAAATAAAGACTAGATTGTGAATTTAAAATTACAACTATTGGTTTTGCTGATAACAATAGGTTTTAGTAGCATGGTTTTTTCTAATTCTATAGAAGTGCCTGAATTATCAAATTTTGCAAAAGCCAAGCAGAAAGTTATTGAAGTTATTGATTCTGCTGAAGCTGGCGATGCTAAGGCTCAGCTTAAGCTTGGAATAATGCTGACTAAAGGCGCCTGGGTAAAGAAAGACAAGGTTAAAGCAATTGAATGGTGGGAGAGGTCTGCCACACAGGGCAACGTGGAAGCTCAGCTATTACTAGGGACGGTTTATTTTGCTGGACAAAGAGTCAAAAAGGATGTGGAAAGAGCTGATTACTGGTTTAATAAGGCAATTGCGACAGATGCTGATTTTATAAAGGTTGTAAATCAAATGAAAACAATTATTACCAAAGAGAAATAAAGGAAAAAGAATGTACTACCAGATGACTTTGACGATTCTTATTAACTTGAAAATAACTAACTAGCTAATTATGTTAGGTTTGTTAATAACTATTGCTTATGTTGGTTTTGGATTCTATTTACAATACACGCCAATGGACTGGGTGGTGGCAGCTGTTTTTTGGAGTGTTGTCTATTTTTCAGCGGTTATGTCAGATATTTCTCATAAGACCAAGCCCATAGAGAAGAATCTCAAGAAAGAGAAAGTGGTTGTCAAGAGTAACAAAACTGATAAAACAACTGGTAAGAAGAAAGTTGTCAAGAAAAAGAAGTCTTCAGAGGAGTATTTAGATAGAGAAGATGCATGTAACAAAATACTAGATTCTAAAGGTTATGAGCTTTGGCACTCAATTCCAGAAATTCACGTATCTGAAAAAGAAAGCTCAAGAAGTATTTATGATTCTCTCAATATAAACGACGTTTATGATTGGGCAATTAATGCTAAAGATATAACTGACAAGCTTAAAATAAAGTACCCGCTTAAGTATGATTCTAACAAACCTATAACAAGTGATGCTTGTAAGAAGATTCTTGACAGCAAAGGATACGTTCTCGATGTTATTGGTAGCCCCCAGAATAAAGACACTAGATATAGAGTTACCACTAAGAGTAATATTGAGAGTGAAGTTTGGGAGAGTTGTTTTAATACTCAAAATATTGACAACCCTCTTGATGAGCTTTATATATGGTCAGTTCAAACTAATGACTTAACTAAATAATATAATATACATAGTTTTGTCAATATTATTAGAGCGTAAGAAGATTGTTCCGAGAGTGCTTGATAAGATTATGGAGTATATTGAAAGGTTTTATGAATTGTAAAATCAGGTATACAATTAACCTATGAATCGTGAAGATGAAATCTGCTTAACATTACAAGGTCTAATCAATGGTATTGATTATGAGACTGGCGAGGTGTTTGAAGAAATGATGTATGACCACGATACGCTTGAATATAAGAAG
>CAYUWB010000059.1:0-3739 GCA_964448305.1 uncultured Candidatus Ruthturnera sp. | reverse complement strand
TTGCTATTCCTGGTGTAATGCCAGAAGCAATGGCAGCCAACGCTAACCTATTTGTTTCCGCAGAAAACTCACAGTTTGATAACTACATGTCAGGACCTCAGGTCATTGAAGTAGTTGTAATTGATAGTGATATTGACGATACAGACGAGGCAAAAGGTGAACCAGACGTTACAGTCAACGGTAAAAAAATGAGAATGATTCAAGCCGTCGATGGTAACTGGTATGGTTACTTTGCAGATAGACAACAAGCATCTATTGCAGACTTTACAGCACAACTCAAAGCATCAGCTTCCTCAACTGTAGGAATTGCTGCTCAAGGTTTGGACTTTGGTACTCTATGTGATAACTCCGATACAACTGATGGTTACATCGGTTTTGATATTGGTGATACCGTAGGTATTGCAGTTCCAGCTGTTGGTGGATCAATAGGTGGTGCAAACGGAACCACAAACGGTGCCGCTTTAACCACTGCATGTAGCGCACTTACCCAGCAAGGGGAAGTAGTTACCAATAGTACGATGAATGTTGTTAGGGAAGCAAAAGATCCTAACACTACCCTTGATACAACAATAACCGATGATGAAATCGGTCAAATTGGTCTAGGGCTTCCAACTACTATTACAGGTGGTTCAGCAACTGATCTTGCTGGTCTATGGCCTTTCGTTCAACTCTATTCATTAAACCCAACTGGTAACGTTGTCGTACAGTACAACAAAGGTGGTGGTGTTCAATCAACAACACTTACTTTTGATTCTGTTGATCAATTTGCCGGCGCAACTATGGATAGATCAGTATACACTAGAGACGCACAAGTTCACGTAACCGTAACAGACCCATGGCTCAACATTGATCCAACAGACGAAGATTCTTGGACCTTTGGAACTAACAGCTCATATGTTTCCGCTAATGTAGGTGGAACCGTTGTATCTGTAAACTCTGATGGTTTAACATCCAACTATCAAGTCTTTAATGAAAATGGTGCAGCCGCAGGTGCAGCAGTAGCAAATGGTATCATAGATGTATCCGGTAACTTCTCAAAAATGATGATTGAGGATAACGGTGTCTTAATACTAAATGCTGATACACAATCATCAGGTACTGCAGTTTTAACACTGCAAGATAATGATGACTCAGTATTAACTGGATGTACACAAGATGCTTCCAGATGTACTGCAGCAGGTGTTGCCGGTAACGCACTAGGTGTTAACTCTCAACCAATTACAATTACAGAACAAGGACCAAACACTGGTATTTTCGGAACTTATGATGAGTCCGATATATCTGCAATCGTTATGACCAGTACTGCCTTAAGAGGCACATCTGCAACTATTGATTACAATGAGACTCCAGTAACAGTCCTCGCAGGCTTTGAATTTGCAACAATTGATATTCAACCAGTCGATGATTTATGGAACTCTGGTGAAGAGATTCCAGTAATCCTAGTCGATGGTGATGCTAACAAGAACAGTAGAGTAGATGAAGATCTTGATTTGAATGATAATACAGTTACATTGATTCCATCATTGTCAACTGGTGATCCATTCACAATCGGTGAAACAACAAACTCAACTGGACCTGTTGCAATTTACCTACAAGCACATGCAAATGTCGCCAATGGATTAGTAACATCAATTACTGGCGGTGATTATGTACCAGCTAATATGACAGTTGATGCATTTTCACAAATTGCTAGAATTGATCCAACTGGTACATCTGTAGCAGTTGGTACCAATGCATTATTGATTGACCTTAGAACCACAATGGGTGAACTAAGAGCAACTATCGGAGATACCCAGTCAACGACTGCCCCACTTCATGGATTGAATTTATTCAACTATGATGTTAGAGCATTCAATAACACTGGTAGCTTTGATATTTACGTAGTTAACTCAACCGCAGAAATCATCGATTCAAGATTAGCAGCAAGTACAACAAGCCCTGCTGGTCTTCATGATGGTACTGTTGGGTTCTTGAAAATCGTCAATAACGCTACATCACAAGGCTTAGTCTCCTTGAATGGTACACTTGAAGGTAAAGATATCACCAGATCACTAAATGCAGCAACAACCACTGCAGGTACACAAACCGGAACACCTGATGCCAATAACATCGGGTTACTCTTCATACATAATGCTGCTGGTGACTTTGTCGCTGCAGCAGATGGTGTGGAACCAATAGTTGCTGATTTCTTCTCATTCGGATTCACAAATGATGGTTTGGAAGGTAGCGATAGAGTTTCTAACCAAATTATCAGAATTGAAGCAGAAGAAACTGGTGATAACACAGGTACCTTTGCAGGTACCTTAGAGTATACTATGGTTAATCAGATCAACATTCTAGATGCATCTACATACACTGGTCTTTCTACAATTGCAAGTGACCCAGGTTTCATTGTAATTGAAGATTTGACTGATGAAGATGCACCAAGAGTTAACTATCTTGACTTAGGTTCAGATGGTGTCTCTACACAGATTGCTGATCAAGAAGAAGCCCCAAGTCACTCTGGTGTTGTATCATTTGATTCAGACAATTACAAAACTGCTGACACTGTAGTAATTACACTCGAAGACTTAGACCTTAATACGAATTCAGATCTCTTAGATATCTATACAGTAGTAACTGCTGTAGCTGATCAAAACCAAGATACAATTGGTACTGGTAACGCCACAACTGGTGGTTTCAGTAAAACATTGTCTAATGGTGATGAGCTTGGTAGACTGTTAGATGTCACTTTTGATGACATAAGATGGACAACATCAGCTGGAAGCTGTACCACAAGTGGTGCCGCAGAAACTGATTCTGGACTTGGTGCAACTGGATTTACTCTAGTTGAAACAGGAATATCAACCGGTGTATTCACTGGTGATTTCCAGGTCCCAAACAACTGGTGTAGAAGTGATACAGCAACTGCTGAAACCACTACAGGTCTCGATATTGAAGTTAACTATGTTGACTTTAGAGACGCATCAGGTGAAGTCATTGAAGTCGGTGACAGTGCAGGCATTCGTGCAAACACTGGATCCGTTAGTCTTGACAGAACTGTCTACCCAGTACCATTTGGTGTTGAGTCAGACTTTACTGAAGACACCACAAATGAAACACCAACAGGTAGAGCATTATTCCCAATACATCAAAGTGGAATGAATACAGCTGGCACAGACCGTGTCACTGAAGGCCTACAATCTGGTGAATTCATAACTGGTGGAGATTTGATTATACACGTAAGAGTTAACGATCCAGACAACGATGTTTCAGCATCTGGTGAAGATACTATTGCCTCCAATGCAACAACTGGAGTAGGACCAGTGAAGCTCTCTGTTATCAGAGGTTCTTCATCTGTCATACTTGGTTATGCAGGTGGTGATACTGCTCGTGATGGTACAATTGATACTGATGGCTCTGCTATCGCATCAAGTACTACCAGAGAATTTGGTCCAATGACCGAAATCGCACCAGACGCAGGAATTTTCGAATCTGATATCACAATTAGGTATACTGACGGTCCAGCATCAACTAAATGTCCAAGTGTCACAGACACATGGACAAGCATTGATGGTGGTGTCGCCACTGCAGGCTCAGAATTAAGTAGATTTGATGCCGTTGCAACAAGTGGTGATTATTGTATCTTACAAGGAGATATTCTCCAAGTAGAATACACTGATCCAGCTGATGCATCAGGTGATATCAATACTGTTACTGACTCTGCTACCTTTGACCTAAGAAACGGTGTATTACAAAC
>CAYUWB010000058.1:0-3852 GCA_964448305.1 uncultured Candidatus Ruthturnera sp. | reverse complement strand
TAGTACCAAATTAAGTTTAAATTTAGTATAATAAATTTATAATTTTTATAAATAGGATTAATAATGCACTTAGAACAGGATATTCAGCCAATTAGTTATTTAAAGGCGAAGACTGCCGATGTTGTGAATACAGTTAATGAAAATCGTAGAGCAGTTATCATTACTCAAAACGGCGAGGCAAGGGCTGTTGTGCAAGATATTAAAAGCTATGAGAGCTTGCAAAATTCTCTTAATTTTTTAAAGCTTATTGTTCAGTCTGAAAAAGAGATAGAAGCCGGAGACGTTATTGAACAGAGCAAAATGTTTGATGAATTAGAGCAGAAACTGTTTAAATAAATGGCGAAAAGCTTTAAGGTTTTATGGGCAAAAAGCGCCCAAAATGATTTGGAACAAATCATTGAATATATAAAGATCGATAATATTGATACAGCTAAAAATGTATTTTTAGAGCTTAAATCTGAGTGCGATGAGTTGTATTATTTTCCAGAAAAATTTAGAGTTGTTCCAGAGCTGCAAAAGATAAACATTATTCAATACAGGGAAGTTATTTATAAGCGCTGGAGGGTTGTTTATAAAATTACAGGCGCAAATATTTATATATTATTTGTTATTGACTCTAGTAGAAATGTCGAGGACTTGCTTTTACAAAGACTGCTTAAATAAATCGAATAACTGAGCGCCAGGTATTTTAATTGGTGGCGCTGTTTTACTGAACCACAACCACCATGGCTGGGCGCACCAAACGTCCATTCAAGGTAAAGCCGATTTGTACAACTTCTAAAACTGAGTTTGATTCTTTGTCGGGCATTGGCACCATGGTAACCGCCTCATGAAATTCAGGGTTGAAAACTTCGTCTGTTGGGTTAATGACCTCAACGCCAAACTTTTCCATGGTAGACAAAAACACTTTGTCGGTCATTTCTAAGCCTTCGATAATATGTTCAATGGTGGCTTTTTCTTCGTTGGCCGTTTTAAGCCCCATAGTCAGAGAGTCTTTAACTTCAAGCAAAGCTTTAACAAAACCATCGAGTGCAAATTTGTGTGCGTTTTCAAGATCTTTGGCATTGCGGCGTTTAAGATTTTCCATCTCTGCTTGGGCGCGTAGGACTTTGTCCCAATTGTCTTTGGCAGATTGTTGGGCTTCTTCTAACTGTGTTTGTAGGTCGGTTTCTTGCGCTTCTTGCTCGCTTGTTTTAATGTTTTCGTCTTCTACTTTTTCAGTCGTTTCGTCTTGCGCTTTCTTTTTTGTCATCTTGGTGTCCAATTAATGTATATTTGTAGCTAATTATTAGCCAGTTATATAGTGGCTATTTTAAATAAATCAAGCCTTATAAAATCAAAATGTTTAATACAATCGGCATCATTACTAAACCAAACGACCCAATTAGCCAGGGCAAGGCGGTAGAGCTTAGTGCATTTCTTGAAGAGCAAGGTGTGGGCGTGGTATTTGAATCAGAGCAAATTGCTGAACAGGCTGATTTGATTATTGTGGTGGGCGGTGATGGCTCTTTGCTTAATACTGCGCGCTCTTTTGTTGACAACAACATTCCAATTTTGGGCATCAATTTAGGCCATCTTGGATTTTTGGCAGACGTGTCGGTCACCAATATGTTGGATATTGTTGCTGAGGTGCTCAATGGCGATTTTACTAAAGAAGAGCGTTGTTTGCTTTCATGTCAAATCGAACAAGATGGCAACACATTAGACCAGTACTTGGCCCTAAATGATGTGGTTGTTCACCGAAAAGAAACCCTAAGGATGATCGAGTTCGACGTATTGATTGATGACAAATTTGTTAACAACCAGCGTGCTGACGGCCTGATTGTGACCACACCGACAGGTTCAACCGCTTATGCCTTATCAAGCGGTGGCCCGATTATGCACCCTGGTGTTAATGCAATCGGCTTGGTGTCGATTTGTCCACACACGATGAGTCATCGCCCACTATTGGTGCCAGGTGGCAGCGAAGTGGTCGTACGTGTGAAAGATTCTGACGAAGGTGCGACTGTGAGTTTTGACGGCCAAACTTCAGTGGCAATTGCCGCTGGACAAGATATTCGTGTGCGTCAACATGGTAGCTTTATTCACCTGTTGCATCCACAAAACTACGACTATTTTGAGATTATTCGTTCAAAGTTGCACTGGAGTACTAAGCTTTAAGTAGTGCGCAATATCGGCCATGTTATCTCAGTTATCGGTTAAAAATCTTGCAGTAGTTGAAAAACTAGACCTGGACTTTTTATCAGGCATGTCTAGCGTAACGGGCGAGACCGGCGCAGGAAAATCTATACTCCTGCAAGCGCTTAATTTAACGCTTGGCAGGCGCGGTGACTCTACTTTAGTGCGCCATGGAAAAGACAAGGCCGAAGTCAGTGCGGTGTTTGACGTGGCCAATCAGAAAAAAGTTCAGCATTATTTGCAGGACCAATCATTAGAAGATGAAGGCGAGTGTATTTTGCGCCGTATTATTAGTAGTGATGGTCGTTCAAAAGCATTTGTCAATGGCGTGAGTGTGCCATTATCAACACTCAAAGGCGTGGGTGAGTTGTTAATCGATATGCATGGTCAAAACGAGCATCAGTTGTTATTGCGCCCTGATCAGCAAAGAGAGTTGCTTGATACTTATGCACAAAGTAGCGAAACCTGTGCGCAACTTAATACCATTGTTGCTCAATATAATGCTGTGAGTCATCAGATTGATGAGCTTAGCAGCAACCAAGATTTAAAACAGCAACAGCAAACCTTATTACAACATCAATTAAAAGAGCTAGAAGAGGCTGCTTTGACCCAAGACGAACTTGATCATATTGAAAGCGACTTTAAAACACAGGCAAATGCAGCCAGCTTGATTGAAAAAACCACCACCATTCTTGCTCAGCTTGAACAAGAGTCCGGCGTTAACGAACAGTTAAACAGTTTGAGTTACGAGCTGAGTTTGGCCGCAGAAACCGATGAGAAGCTCTCACCAATCTCAGCGTTGTTGTCTGGTGCACAAGTGCAAACCCAAGAAAGTGTTTATGAGCTGACTCATTATTTATCCAACTTATCAGTGGATGAACAAACAACGGCCGAACTAGAGGCAAGGCTAAGTGAATTGCATGATTTATCGCGTAAACACAATTGCCAAATTACCCAGTTGATTGCTGCAAGAGATAAGGTTGCTAATGAATTAGATTCTATTGGCGGTGCTGGCGCATCACTTGATGCCTTGCAAGCGCAAAAAGAAAAATTGTCTGGGCAGTATCAAGCACAAGCCGAGCTTTTAAGTAGCACACGCGCTGAAAAAGCCACACACTTGTCAAACGCTGTGACTGAGGCTATGCAAGTATTGGGCATGCCAGGTAGCGAAGTTAAAGTTGACTTGCCAAGTAAGACAACGGGTGTTCATTACAATGGCAATGAGGGCGTTGATTTTTTAGTTAAGACCAACATGGGCAGTGATTTTAAACCTTTAAAAAAAGTCGCATCGGGCGGCGAGCTGTCTCGTATATCGCTAGCAATATCGGTGGTAAGTAGTGACAGTGAATACACGCCAACGTTAATTTTTGACGAGGTAGATGTCGGTATTAGTGGTGCGGTTGCACAAGTGGTGGGGCAAAAACTCAAACAGCTGTCTGAGCATTATCAGGTAATTTGTATTACCCATTTGGCACAGGTGGCCAGTTTTGGACATCAGCATTTGCGTGTGAGCAAAGCCCAACAAGACGACGGCGCACAAACAACGGTTGAACAACTGTCAGCGGATGAGCGTGTTAGCGAAGTTGCGCGTATTTTAGGCGGTGCCACTATTACGGATAAAGCGCGCAAGGCAGCCGAGGAAATGATTAAACAAAGTGCATAAAAAAACCACTT
>CAYUWB010000057.1:0-3888 GCA_964448305.1 uncultured Candidatus Ruthturnera sp. | reverse complement strand
CCTGGGCCATCTGTATCCGCTAGAGCTTGACCCATGCCTGGTACTTGTACAAAGTTAAAGTAGTAAAGTAAACCAATCCAAACAATACCGGCTAATACATGTAACCATACTGTGGTGCCGTAATGGTTTAAGCCTACTGCTTCTGTTGTACCTCTAAAACTTACATAGACGATAATCGCTAAAATGAAGCCAATTAAAATCTTACCTTTTACTGAATTAATGAAACCCATGTTTCTCTCTCCGTTGTTATATTAGTTGATGATTATAATAAGGTATTGTTCTATGTGTGTCATTTTTTAAAAAATAACTACTTAACTATATGCCTGAATTACCCGAAGTTGAAACCACCAAGCGTGGGCTCGAACCACTGATTGTTAATCAAGTGGTTGAGCGCGCCATACTCTATCGAGACAACTTGCGTTGGGAAATTCCCAAGCACTTGCCAACTACGCTGGCTAACCAGCGTATTAATGGTGTTGATCGTCGTGGTAAATATTTATTAATTAAATTTGATGTTGGCACGCTGATACTTCATTTGGGTATGAGTGGCTCGATCAAGGTTCTTTCCAAGGAAGAACCTTGTCAAAAGCACGATCACTTTGAACTGAGTCTTAGCAATGATACGGTGATGCGATTGAATGACCCTCGGCGTTTTGGGGCGGTGTTATTTTCAAGCGATGGCTCGCATACGCTTTTGGATGCGTTAGGCCTTGAACCGTTGACTGATGATTTTGATGATAACTACTTATATATAAAGTCACGCAACAAACAACAAAACATCAAGGCTTTTATTATGGACAGCAAGGTGGTGGTTGGTGTGGGCAATATCTACGCTTGTGAGAGTTTGCATCAAGCCGGTATTAACCCTGAGCGCAAAGCCGGCAGTGTTTCTAAAAAACGTTACCAACTACTAACACAGTGCATAAAAGCCATACTTACCCAAGCCATTAAAGCGGGTGGCACGACTTTACAAGATTTTTCACAGGTGGATGGTAGCCCTGGATATTTCACACAGACATTAAGCGTGTATGGGCGTGAAGGTAAATTATGCAAAAAGTGTAGTGGCTCTGTCCAGTATCCCCTTGAGAGGTGTAAAATAACACGACTTATACAAAATCAACGCTCAACCTTTTATTGTAAAAAATGTCAGACATAAACGACACACCACAAGAAATATTCGAAACCAGTTGCTCAACTAACTCTGAGCCGTTTGCTCTGCAAAACCTAGGTAGCTATATGGAGCCTGAGTTTAGTGAAAACTGTATTGTGATTATTGATCCGGGTATGCAGATCCACAATCGCGCTTATGCAATCGTACGCTATGATAATGATATGTATTTTCGCCAATATCTAGAGCGTGGCAATAAAAAATTCTTAGTACCTTTAAATACGCAACATGATGAAATTGAGCTTGTAGGTGAATTTGAAGTGGTGGGTTGTGTGGTGCAACAAAAACAGCGCAAACAAACACCATTACACTATTATCATCTTAATAAAGAAACCAAGGTTTTAGACTTTACCCCTAGTGGAAAAGCAAAAAATAAAGAGGAGTAATAATGGAAAAGAAAGTACATTTAATTTTTAGTATTGTTATGTCGCTGTTTATGATCAGCATTATGTCACTCGTGGTGACTTACCTTAACCTCGGTGGTTGGACTGATCAGATTATTGAAAAGTGGCTATCCAGTTTTGTGATTGCTTGGATTGTGGGCTTTCCACTATTGTATGTATTTGGCCCAATCTTTAAGAAAGCGATTATGAAATCTCTAAGTTAAATAATCTCTTGGAGGAAGGCAAGGCCTTCCTCCTTATCAAGTAATCCAGATTAAATGTGCCATGCGGCCTGATTGAGTGCCGTCACGCCGATACGAAAAATACTCACCCTTTTGCGCAAAGGTGCACTGATCACCACCAGTAATACTATTCACACCCAAACCTTTTAGAATAATGCGCGCTGCTTGATAAATGTCGAGCTGATATTTATCGCCTTTGGCTATAAACGCTTGGTCTAGCTTTGGATCTTTATCAATAAATTGTTGATGAACTTCCTTGCCCACTTCAAACGCCGATTGTGAAATCGCTGGGCCAAAGTGCACCAACAAATCATTCGACTCAAACTGCTCAACAAAAGACTCAATCACCCCATTGACAATGCCTTTCCAGCCTGCATGAGCAACGCCTACTTGTGTGCCTGATACATCACAGGCGAAGATAGGCAGGCAATCAGCTGTCATCACCGCACAGACAACACCTTTATCTTTCGTCACGACTGCATCACCTACACAGTCATCACTTGAGGCTTGCAAACAGATATTGGAATGAATTTGCTCTAAATATTTAGGCTCTGAAGGTAAATTGTATTGGCTAATTAACAGTGCTCTATTATTTTTAACCTTGATAGCATTGTCGCCTACATGCAAGGCAAGGTTAAAATTGTCATAGCCATCGGCTATTAAACAAGACCGGCTGTTTTTATTGAAAAAGCGAGTGGTCGTGATTAACTTAACATTGTTTGGGAAATTACCCGCCATCATACAATGACAGTACCGCTAGTAGATCTTGCATATCTTGTGGTAGTGGGGCTTTCCAAGACATTTCTTCGCCAGTGATTGGGTGAGAAAGTGTGAGTTTTTTGGCGTGCAGGGCCTGACGGTTAAAGCCTTTAAGAGCTTCTTTTAGTTTGTCATCGGCTTTTTTAGGAAAGCGAATCTTACCACCATACATGGTGTCAGCCACCAGTGGATGCTCAATGTGCGACATATGCACACGGATTTGGTGAGTTCGGCCGGTTTCTAAAATACACTTAACGTGCGTATGATGGGCAAAGCGATCAATCACTCGATAGTGTGTGACTGCGTCTTTACCTTCGCCCTCTTCAACCACTGCTTGCCTAATGCGATCTTTTGAATCGCGACCAATCGGCGCATCTACTGTACCACCAGAAATCATATGGCCATAGACAATAGCAGAATATTCACGCGAGACGGCGTGCGTTTGCAACTGTTCAACCAAGTTTTTTTGCGCCAGCTCACTACGCGCTACCACCATGAGGCCCGAGGTGTTTTTATCAAGTCGGTGCACAATACCAGCTCTGTCTAGCGTAGCCAAGGTTGGATCATAATGCAGTAGTGCATTGGCCAAAGTACCGGTCCAATTGCCCGCGCCCGGGTGTGTCACCAAGCCTACTGGCTTATTAACCACAATAATATCATCATCTTCATACACCACATCAATGGCAATGTCTTCCGCTTGCCATTCGTTGGTTTTTTCAGCTTTGATGCTCAGCGCTACAATCTCACCACCCAGTACTTTTTCTTTGGGTTTGAATGATTCACCGTTAATCAGCGCACTGCCATCACGCACCCAATTGGTAATTTTAGAGCGAGAATAATCCGGCAATAGCTGTGCCATCGCGCTATCAATGCGCTGACCAATGAGTCGATCAGGAATAATGATATTAAGTTGGGTCATTTGAATTATTTTACTGATTAATTTTTCAATTTTTACGAAGTATTTGGCGTACTAGAAAAAGTTAAATTGATTTTATACGCCAGTATTTTTTATTCTTACAAGGCAAATATTCAAAATAAGAATGCGCGTAGTTAGCCTACGTAAATGAGTATTTTGAATATTTCACGCAGTAAGGGTGAAAAAGACGAAGCGTATAAAGTTAATTTTGGCGTCCCGTAAGAGATTCGAACTCCTGTTGCCAGGATGAAATCCTGGAGTCCTGGGCCAGCTAGACGAACGGGACAAAATGGTTATTATAGATACTCTTGATTTAAAAGACAAAAAAATAGCTTAGTTTTTACACTAAGCTATTTTTTAAAATATGGCATCCGGTAGGGGAATCGAACCCCTCTTACAAGGATGAAAACCTTGGGTCCT
>CAYUWB010000056.1:0-4017 GCA_964448305.1 uncultured Candidatus Ruthturnera sp. | reverse complement strand
GCTAAGCGTATTGAAGAAGCAAATAGACCTTGGTATAAATTCTGGTAAATAGCCAGCCAAACACTGTGCCATCACTCAATGTTAACAACCTAAGTTGCCAACGAGGTTACAACCAGCTTTTTAGTGAATTATCCTTTGAGGTTAATTCTGGCGATGTGTTGCGTATCACTGGCACCAATGGTAGTGGAAAAACCTCTCTTTTAAAAATCCTAGCTGGTCTTAATGCGGCTGAAGAAGGCAAAATTACACTTGACAATCACCCAGTCAAATCGGATGAATATCAAAGTGAGGTTTTTTATTTGGGTCACTTGTCAGCCCTTAGTGCTGAGTTAAGCAGTATTGAAAATCTTGAGTTTTTAACTGGACTTAATCAATCTATCGATCAACAACGACTTATTGAAGCATTAAATAAAGTTGGTTTAGAAGGTTATGAAAATGAACATTGTGGCAAGCTTTCAGCCGGCCAAAAACGTCGCGTTATTCTGGCCGGACTGTTTGTATCAAATGTCAAAATTTGGCTATTAGACGAACCTTTTACAGCGCTTGACCCCCAGGGCGTTAAAATTGTAGAAGAGTGCATTAGCAAACATTGTGCACAAGGTGGGTTGTGTTTATTTACCACACATCAAGATTCCGCGTTGCCTGACCAAAAGGTGTTGGCATTATGAATATCTACCTGCAAACACTTAAACGTGATCTTCGTGTGGCAATTCGCAACCCATCGAGCGTACTCAACCCATTGTTATTTTTTATAATCTCTGTGTCTTTATTCCCACTGGCAATCAGCCCTGAAGCGTCAACACTATCACAAATTGCTGCAGGTATTATTTGGGTAGCAAGCATGTTGGCGGTATTGCTTTCCTTAAATGCTTTGTTTCATCATGATTTTGAAAACGGCGTGTTAGAACAAATGGTCATCTCTCATCATTCACTGCCCCTACTAATCCTATCTAAAATTACTGCTCACTGGATCTTAACCGGTATTCCAATTATTTTGTTATCACCCTTATTGGGTTTGTTCTTATTTTTAGATGGTGAAAGCGTTAAAGTACTAATGCTAACACTACTGCTAGCCACCCCAAGCTTAAGCTTAATTGGTGCTATTGGTGCATCGCTGATTGTTGGCATTAAAAACTCAGGTATGTTGCTGTCGTTGTTAATACTGCCTCTATATATTCCTATACTAATCTTTGCCTCAAGTGCGGTTTCTCAAGCACAATTTGGCTTAGACATTACTGGGCAATTGTATTTCTTGGCCGCTATTTTGGTGGCCAGTATAATGACCACGCCATTTGTGAGTAGCATTGCCTTAAAAATAAGCCTAGAATAAACTTTACTTTGTAAAATTCTTAGTTATAATTCCAACCACACGCTGATTTGTCCCGATTGCTAGCGTTACTACCTAGAGTAGTTAAAACAAGCTAAAGCAGGAGTTCTTCTAAAAAAGACCCGCTTTATGGGTTTTTTTAATTTTTAGGAGAATAAAAATGATTTTTACTTCCGAATCTGTTTCTGCCGGTCACCCAGATAAAGTTTGTGACCAAATCTCTGATGCTATTTTAGATGCAGCATTAGCCCAAGACAAAAATTCACGCGTTGCAGTTGAAACGCTGGTTAAAGACAACCATGTGGTATTAGCCGGTGAAATCACCACTGGTGCTAGTATTGATTATGATCAAATCGTACGTGATACGATTATTGGCATTGGTTACGATAAAGAAGAATACGGCTTTAATGGTCACACCTGTGATATTACTAATTTATTAGGCGAACAATCACAAGATATCGCTATGGGTGTCGATGAATCATCTGATCATGAGCAAGGCGCAGGCGATCAAGGTTTAATGTTTGGTTATGCTTGTAACGCCACCGATGTACTAATGCCAGCACCTGTGTTGTATGCACACCGTTTGGTTGCTAAACAAGCAGAACTCATGAAAAATGGCACATTGCCGTGGTTACGTCCCGATGCAAAATCACAAGTTTCTTGCCATTATGATGGCCATAAAATTGTCGGTATTGATGCAGTGGTTTTGTCTACCCAGCACGATGCAGACATCTCGCAAGCAGACTTAAAAGAAGCCATTTTAGAAGAAGTCATTAAGCCGGTTTTACCAAGTGAATGGTTAAGCGATTCAACCAAATTCCATATTAATCCAACCGGTCACTTTGTGATTGGTGGTCCGGTAGGTGATGCAGGTTTGACTGGTCGTAAAATTATTGTTGACACTTATGGTGGCATGGCGCGTCATGGTGGTGGTGCATTCTCAGGTAAAGATCCATCAAAAGTGGATCGCTCTGCTGCCTATGCAACTCGCTACGTTGCTAAAAATATTGTGGCTGCTGGCTTGGCTGATAAGTGTGAAATTCAAGTATCTTATGCGATTGGTGTAGCAGAACCTACTTCAATTAGTATTGAAACTTTTGGCACAGGCAAGGTTTCAGATGAAACAATTGAAGCATTGGTGGCTGAGCATTTTGACTTACGCCCTAAAGGCTTGATTGCCATGCTAGATTTAAAGCGTCCAATCTACCAACAGACAGCCAGTTATGGTCATTTTGGCCGCACAGAAGATGCCATCAGTTGGGAAAAAACTGACCGTGCACACTTACTAAAATAATCGTTTGAAGGTATAATTACCTTTTCGCCAAGGAGCGCTGCATTGGGAACACCCATCAGGCTTGGCAATCAAAACGGCGCTCATTTTTATTATGCTTTTAGGAGATAAAAATGAGCAACCCCACACTAGATAATAACGACTACAAAGTTGCCGATATGGCATTGGCTGATTACGGCCGTAAAGAAGTAGAATTAGCCGAAGCTGAAATGCCAGCACTCATGGCCTTACGCGCAAGATACGCAGCTGAGCAACCACTCGCTGGTGCTAAAATCCTAGGCTGTATTCACATGACCATTCAAACGGCAGTACTCATGGAAACCTTGGTTGACCTAGGCGCCGAAGTACGCTGGTCAAGTTGTAATATTTTTTCAACGCAAGATCACGCCGCAGCCGCAATGGTTGCAGCCGATATTCCAACCTTTGCCTGGAAAGGTGAAACCGAAGAAGAATTCTTATGGTGCATCGAACAAACGATTTTATCGGATGGCAAACCTTGGGATGCCAACATGGTGCTCGATGATGGTGGAGATCTAACCGAGATGCTGCATGAAAAATACCCAGACATGCTGAACGACATTCATGGCATTAGTGAGGAAACCACGACTGGCGTTCATCGTCTGCTAGAGATGATGGAAGAAGGTACGTTAAAAGTGCCAGCCATCAATGTTAATGATTCAGTGACTAAAAGTAAAAATGATAACAAATACGGCTGTCGCCATTCACTCAACGATGCCATCAAGCGTGGTACTGATATGCTTATGTCAGGTAAAAAAGCACTGGTTATTGGTTATGGTGACGTTGGTAAAGGCTCAGCTCAATCACTTCGTCAAGAAGGCATGATTGTAAAAGTGTCTGAAATTGATCCAATCTGTGCGATGCAAGCTTGCATGGATGGCTTTGAGATTGTCTCTCCATACAATGATGGTATTAATACGGGCACAGTCGAAGGTATTAATAAAGACTTACTTGCAACAACCGATTTAATCGTCACCACAACGGGCAATCTTAACGTTTGTGATAGCGCCATGTTACAAAGCGTTAAAGCCGGCGCTGTTGTTTGCAACATCGGCCACTTTGATAACGAAATTGACACGCAATACATGCGTGATAACTGGCGTTGGGACGAGGTTAAACCTCAAGTACACCGTGTATTTAGAAGTGACGATAAAAATGATTACCTAATCTTATTATCTGAAGGTCGCTTGGTAAACCTTGGTAATGCAACCGGTCATCCAAGTCGAATTATGGATGGTTCATTTGCTAATCAAGTGTTAGCACAAATGCATTTATTTGATGCAAAATTTGCAGATTTGGGTGGTGACATTTATGTCGAAGTTCTGCCGAAAAAACTCGATGAAGAAGTAGCAGCTGGCATGGTCGGTGGTTTTGGCGGCGT
>CAYUWB010000055.1:0-4133 GCA_964448305.1 uncultured Candidatus Ruthturnera sp. | reverse complement strand
ATTTGTCAGGAAGTGTTTCTTGGAATCTAATTACTCCACCATTACTAGCTCCTGCAGCAGGTGGTACATGATCCCAGTTTCTCAATTCCTGGTATGGGACATCAATCATTTCGCTTTGTCCGATTGTCATCCACATCTCATCTATATATACAGCCATTGCAGCAGTAGAGCCGTCAGTAGTGGTACTTAAACCAACAACTGCTGTAGTAGCGTCAAAAGCAAGAATTTCACTGGCTTTCATAAGCTCCCACCCAGTTCCACCATGATATGACCCTACCTCTCCTCCGATATAAAGTTTTAATCTGTCTGCAATGTTGGAATATACCCAAGCTGACAAATTAACTTCCTGACCTTCAGTTGGCAAAGTTGTGTACGATGATGATGAAGGTGTAAAAGTCTGCAAAAGTGTTACTGTGGTATTTGCAGGAACATATAATCTTCCTGAGTTATCTCCATGTAATACTGCGTAGTTTTCAGGATTTGTAGTCTGTGCCTCTTTGTTAAAAGTTGCACTTGTACCTGCTAAAGTCCAGTTGTTCTGTGAACCTGGAGTAAGCTGATCTGCATCCCAATCCTCAAAATCTGCATTAAGTAATAAATTGTTGTTGGAGTCAGCGTTTCGTCTGTTTCCCCGGTAAACTCTGTCTATCAATCTGATACTTGATGGGACTGTGTATGTGTACTGATCTAAGCCAGTAACAATAGTTTCTAAATCTCTGATAATTGATATGTTAGGGAATACGATTTCCCTTGCCTCGTTATAGGCCTCTTTTACATCGTCAGGGTGGAATAGTGAAAGCTCGTAAGTTATAGAGCCTGATTCACTAGCAGGCCAATTGTTGCCTGAAGCCCCTGCACAAGTAAACGTACCACTAGTCTGTGCGTAATCTAAAACTCGCCTTGTACTGTTTTGATTGCTAGTTGAACTACCTGTTAACTGCATAAACCATCTGTTATTAAAGTAATCATCTACAGGATAACGTTGACTAATTTTTGTATCTTTAACCAAAAGGTTGCTACCTGAAATGTTAGTAGTTGTAGACCCTGTTATTAGACCAAGAGGTCTGAGTATGTCTTGTCGCATTGTTGCCCATGTAGTCGTTGGCATTAGCTCACCTTTACCTCTTTTATGTTTGCTTTCTGTTTAATTAAATGTTCGTTTGCTAGTTCTAATTCACGAATGATTCTTCGTTGAGCAATAATCGTGAGTTCTTTCTGAACAGCAGGAAATTGTTTTAGTAATTCCTGTATGTCCTCATCTTGTACTTTTATGTCTTGTGTCATTTAACTTGGCTCCAGGAATTGTTGATTAGCTGCATCCCAAGTATCGCCAATGTCGGCATACTTTCTTCGGAATGGAGTACCACCTAGTTTATGTTTGCTAACTCCATCTGCTACATCTACATAAGTGTTGTAGCTTGTTTGTACAAAATTGATAGCGTTACCACTATCGTCTCTACCTATTCCCATAGATTGAAGTTTAGCTATTCCAGCAGCTTCGTTAGGAGCATGAGAATCTGAAACTACTAATACTTGTGTTACGATATTGTTACTGTCTAGTTTTGCAAAATGTGCCATTCAATTCCCTTATGCTGTATAAGTTGCTAAAGTGCCATCTGTATCACCATCAAAGGTAATTGCACCACTTAAAAATCTAAACACTACAATTCCACTTCCACCTGACCCATTATTATTATTTGCAGAACCTGCAGCTCCAGCCCCACCACCTGTATTAGCTGTGCCGTCTCCACCATTTGCATTTCCTTCACCTGCATCTCCACCACCTCCATTTCCATGCCCACCATTTCCACTACCACCAGCGTATGAACCTGCTCCACCACCTCCACCAGCATATAAAACATCTGAGCCTGTACTAAAGTTATTTGCTCTTCCAGCCCCACCATCTCCACCATTCATTAACCCAGTTCCATCATCAGGGTTTTGACCATCTTGTCCAGCACCACCTGCTCCACCACCTCCACCTGCACCTCCATAAGCAGAACTACTACTTAACCTAACAGCATCTCCTCCAACATTTCCATCAGCACCTGATGACGACAGAGTTTTGCTATATTCAACAGAATATACTGCTCCACCAGTACCTATTCCTACTGCATGATAAAAAGCACCACCACCACCTGAACCTCCTATATAACCATTTGCTAGCTTGTTGTCCGAACTTAAATTGTTTGGACTTCCTCCTCTTCCTCCACCTTCAGGTCTTCCGTTATCTCCATCACTTATATCTTCAGATAACCATTTCGCATCTCCTGAACTGTTTCTATAAAAAACGAATGATTGACTTCCATTTCCATTATTCCCACCACCACCAATAGTAACTTCGTATTCAGTATTATTAGTTCCACCATCAGCTAAAGTAATATTAGAAAAAATTCGGAATCCACCGGCTCCTCCTCCTGCTCCAGCAGTTTGACTTCCTATCCCAAACATATGACCTTCACCTCCACCACCCCCACCTGATATAACTAATATGTCGCACACTCCACCAGTGTTAACTTTTAATTCCCCAGCATTTGTAAAAGTCATAGACTGATATTCAACACCCTTAGAAGCGTGAGAACCAAAACCCATATTTACATATCCAAATTGGGGCATATAAAACTCCTATGCGTCTGTGGCTGCTGTAGTTGTGTATTCAACTAAGATGCCTACTAACCGAGCATCTCCTGACATATCGTCATTTCCATCTGATACATCTCTATAAAATTGAAAACAAACTAAATCACCATCAGCACCACCACAAGCAACGTCACCACTTTTAGCACTAACTAATAATTCAGTAGCATCACCTTGAGAGTCATCCTGAACAATTACTGCTGTTCCATATGCTTGGTCAAACTCTTCGTTATCATTAATAGAAAGAGCCTGTAATCCCCAAGCTACTCCAGTAGTAGCTGCTATACCTATCCAATAAACATAATAATTTATATTTCCACCATCCCAGGATTTAGGCATGGCTACCATAAATTGTGCGTGTTCATCTGAATCTTTATCAAAATCTAATACATGAAAATCAGGTCTGCCGTTTGTTCCTGCTGCAACTGTAGCTATGCTTGCACACCCAGCATTATCTCTAGGGGTCATAGCTGTGGCAGGAATCCACATATTCTGTACTCCTGCTGTACTAATTACAGAACCTTCAATAGTTACAGTACCTGAAGCACTTCTTGCTATAGTTGTATCAGAAGCGTGTCCTAATTCAATGTCTGCAGTTTGAATATTTTGTGCAAATGTAACTCCACCACCATCAGCAATAGTCATAGAGTCATCACCATCTGTGTAACCTATACTGGCTGTCTGTACTTCTCCCCCAACCTTTAAGTCTCCTGAAACATCTACTCTTGTACTAGCGTTGAGATCAATAATCGCTTCGCCATCTATTGTCAGTGTTCCATCTGTTGATTGGTGTATGAATGTCGCAGCATCCCCAAAGGTTAATTTGTTAGTTGAATTTAGGGTAAGCCCAGTGCCATCTGTGTGAGTAAGAGTAGTATCTAAATCTGCTCCAAATTTAAGAACAGCAGAATCAGATTTCAATTCAATATCATTTACAAATATTGCGTTACCTTCAGCAGAACCATCAAATGTTACAGCCGTAACTGCCGAACCATTATCATCAACTTTTATTATCACATCAGCGTCATTAGCCTGTGCATCTATAGTTATGTTCCCACTTGAAGTGACAATGTTAACTGCCCCATCACCTGTACCAATATCGTCTGCTGCTGTCGCAGGAGCTGCTGCCCATGCAATATCAGTACCATCAGATTTTAAAAATGTGTTTGCACTTCCTTTTGTAAGTTCTGCCGAAGCTGCACTAGCGTTTCCATAAAGTATGCTACCTCTAGCTAAATCAAAAATTTTAGCTGCTGTAACCTGATTGTCAGCAATGTGAGCTGTATCAATTGAGCCATCGGTATAGTGTTCGCTGTCAATCGCATTGTCAGCAATTTGTGCGCCTGCTACTCCATCAGCTTTTATTCTGATTGCATCGCTGTTAGTTTCAATAGTTGAATCATCTACATTAACTGCCAATACAGAACTGGAAGCTGTTAGTCCATCTCCTGCAAATAAAGTGGCTAAGTCAGCGACTGCTTCTTTTCTTGAAGCAT
>CAYUWB010000054.1:0-4138 GCA_964448305.1 uncultured Candidatus Ruthturnera sp. | reverse complement strand
AGGTTTTGAGTCAGCTAACCTTAGGTTATTGATTAGCTAACCACAAATGATATTAACTACCTACTGGTCTACCGCCCTTGTTGCCATTCTTTCTTTTTCTAAAGTTCGCTTCGAGTTGAGGCTTTACCAACTCAAACAAGCCTTGAATATGTGGACTGAGTTTTATTTGTTTTTCAAACAATCCATATTCGCACAGCGCTTGAATGTAGTCAGATTTATCTTCACACCCAAGATGCTTCATTGATTTGTAAAAGCTATCATAAAAAACAAATGAGCCTCTATTAACAGAGCGCTCACTATCATCTATAGCTTTATATATTTGCCTTTTAACTTCGTTAATTCCGCACAATCTGTGTAAGTCGTTAAAGTCTGTACAACCTTCATTATAAGGCATATCAAACTTTGGGAATACAGCTGAAGCTCCGATATGTTTTGCTGCCTCAACAGCTGCTATACGACCAGCATTTTTATCGTTTTTATGGTCATCATCGCCAGCAATAATAATTCTCACATTAGGGTGTTTTGCTGCTAATTCCTTAGCAACCTCTTTGATATTGGTTGAGCTAAAACATATAGCTACAGCTTCACTTGTTGCCTCGTGAATGCTTGCTCCAGTGGAATACCCCTCGCACAGTATCAGCACACCATCAGGCTTGCCAATTGGAAAGAAGCAGCCTTTTACACGCCCACCTTTTTGGAATCTTTTCTCGCCTCCAATGCTAATCTTTTGCAAGTTCCATAATTCACCACTGGTGTCATACATAGGTACAAGCAGTGTGGATATATCAAGTCGAAGACCATAAGACTTCACGCCTTTTTCTTGCAAGTAGTGATGATTGTTTATATTGTCCGTTGTTGCTTTATTGAGTAGTTCATTGACTCTTTCTTGCGAGTGTTTCTGTTGTCTAAGTTTTGTCTCATTGATAAGCTGCTTCTGCTTAGCTTGTTTTTTAGCATATTGTTGCTTCTGTTCATTTGTTAAAGATGAGTGGTGAATACTGCAAAAGTTTTCGTGAATCCCCATCTTCCAACATCCAAAGACGCCTGATTGAAAATCTCCATTGTTATATGCTGCGTACCAACTGTTGTCTTTTTTATCGCCATCATTCCTAAACCTATGAATGTTTCCATCGTAGATGATATTTGCTGGTGCGTTAATGCCATATTCAAGCATTGCTTCTTTTATTGTTTTCATAATTTATCTCCTAAAAGTTTTCTAATAATTGCTATATCTGATTCACTGAACCAATAGCGTTTGACTCTTGTAGTGCCACCAAAACGATTAGGAACAACCTCCCATTTGCGAGGTATCTCAAGACCAAGCTTGTTAACCAGTGTGCTTACTGTAGAGTGTAAGCAATGGTCTCCAAGTTCTTCAGCTTCAAACCTATTAAGGCTCAAACCTTTAAGAAAATGTTGAATTATGTTAAACTTCTTAGTACCAATATTTTGGTTAACCCTCTGTTGCTTTGCCGAGCCAGAGGGTTTTTTCTTATTTAAATTTGTCATCTAAAACCTCCTTAACTTCACCTGTGTGATTAAACGTGTTGTCTTCGATGTAGCTTTGTAAGTCAGATAGACGATACCTCACCAAGTTTCCAAGCTTGATGAACGGAATCTGTACGCCAGTTCCAGTGTGCCTGCTATTTGCCAGAGACTTAGATTTCATTCCAAGTAACTTGCTTGCTTTGTTGGTGTCAAATAATTCTTCGACCATTTGTATACTCCTATATAAACAATTAAAAATCTGCTGAGAGCTATCTGCTTCAGCATTGTTTACAAGTATCCAAGGTTGGGTTTCTGTTACAAACAGTGGTCGAAATTAGTTGAAGAGTTGGCTGTACTCCTATTGCTAGTGGCGTTTAACTTTCGTAAACACGACAGTTTACGAAATTAAATTTAGATTTGTTAAGTTTTAAAAAGGTTATAAAGTTATGCTTTTGATGAATTTGTTGTACTTATAAATATAATCTCTTAGTGTTGTTTTTGCTGGCAGGTCGCCTGCTTCAGACTTAGGAACAAGTTTCTCCTTATACCGATTGTAATATTTGTCCGAATTAATAAATGAGCTCGGATTCTTATTGTTTGAATCAATATTTTCATATGCCGTAATCACAACTCTAGCATTGTGAAATTCAGACCACTTTCTGTAGTTATCATTGTAATCTTCAATATTGCTTTTTGACTCTGTATTTGTTAGGTTTTCATCGCTATTAACAAGCTTGGTAAGGCCAACATTAATTGACCACTCAATAAACTCATTAACATTAACAACAAAACCCCAAGACTCCTGAGAATCTGTTGCTGAGAAGTGTAGATTGCTTCTGTTTAATGCTGTCATTTCAAATGAATCAGTGAAGCATCTTCTCATTCCCGTTATTGGACAAATGCTTCCTTGGCTGTAGGGGTCGTGATTCGGCTCATAGTCAGGCTCAAATTCGGGGTTGTCTCTCAAAAATCCCGTAGGCAGGTTCAGTAGCAGAAATAAAGCCTCTATTTTTGTAATATAATTAACACTGTTTAATGTAGCCCAAGTGATATGATTATTATTGCTTATTGTTAAGTCCATAACAATAAGCTCCCAATAATTTATACATTCGAGCCAATCTCCATTCTTATCTCTTTTGATAAAAGCATTCAATTCATCTTGAATTGTTTGCAAAGTATTATGTTGTTTAATAAGTGCAACTTGTTTCATTTAACTTGCTCCAGTATGTAGTCAGTAATCTTATTCATAGGTTCACGCAATCGCTCTACATCAGCAATAATGTAGCTGCCAGTAACATCACGCTGGTCTTTGTGGTTCAGTAACTGCTTGAGTGCGTAGGTGTTAATATCTAAACTTTCAGCGATAGTGATAAAAGTTCGTCGCAAGTCGTGAAGATTGAAATATATGCCACTAATCTTTCTAACTTTATCGAGTTGCTTCTTCGGGTCATTCAACGGCTTGTCTAATGTTGTGCCTTGAAATATGTACGGACTATCAGACTTACGTCGCTCTAACACCTCTAATAGAAATGGCGTTAGTGGTAATGAATGAGTTTCGTGGTTCTTAGTATCTTCGATGGTTAAAGAATGGTCTTTGAAGTCGATATTTGACCACATAAGGGTTGAAGCTTCACGCCTACGCAAACCCGTGAACAGGATGAATAAGAATAAATCTCGGCAAACTTCAGACGTGTTAGGCTTCTTATTGTTGAGCTGGTGCTGCGGCAATTCGATTACAGCATCAAGCCACTTTTTAAGGTCGTAAGTCTTGATGATGGACTGTTTACGTTTCTCACGATTCCAAGCTTTAACGTGGCTTAATCTTGAAACTGGGTTGTGAATAAAGATTGGATTGCCACTACTATCTTCATATTCACCCATTGCGTAGTTGAAATACGCACGCAGATGACGCATTACAGTATTAGCTCTTGTGGGCGATTGCTTGGTAATGGCTCTATGCTTATTTTCAACCATATCACGAGTAATCTCAATGAGAGGCTTATTAGACCAGTTGTTCAAATAGCTGTTAAAAGCACCTATGTAATTCTTTTTAGTGTTATCTTTTAAATTCGTTCCACGACTTCTGATGTAATCCTCAAACACTTGACCAAGCTTGATGTTTTTAATCAAATCTTCTTTATCTTTGTTGTTTGGATTGATGCCTTCACTGATACTGCTCAATGCTTTAATCGCTTGTATTCTAGCAATCTGAATTGTCATTTCAGGGTAACGACCTAGCGTGACAATGACAGGCTTTTTGTTAACTCTTCTTTGAACAACAAATGATTTGATACCCTTGCTCGTAATCCTGACGCTTAAGCCACCAACAGTTGAGTCGTGGTAGTATGGTCTTGAGCTACCTGTTGGAATAGGCAAGTTATCAAGATTTCCTTTAGTAAAGTTTATTATGTTTTTCTTTGCCATTTTGCGGTTATAAATATCTTCAGGATTACACAGGGATTACAAAATAGAATTATTTGCTTAGATATGTGATTGCCTAAAATGGATTACATTGTCTATTAAATCTTTTAAAATAAGGACTTATTAGGTATGCAATGGATTATAGTGGAAAGCAATGGAAAGTACAAGTTTCATTTTCATAATGCTGGGGTCGGTGGTTCAAGTCCACCCATAACCACCACATTCTATA
>CAYUWB010000053.1:0-4186 GCA_964448305.1 uncultured Candidatus Ruthturnera sp. | reverse complement strand
GCTTAATTAACATCGGTGTAGTTAAGATTAAGGCGCTATTCGCTAAGCCACACATGGATCGGCGTATTAATCAGATGGTTGCTGTGGTGATGGTATTGGCAGGTGTAATTCTAGGGTTGTCACGATGAATAGTCAGCTGTTTTTATGGATGACGTTGGCCATGTTGGGCTGGGGTGCCTCGTGGCCAATTGCAAAAATACTTTCAAGCTATATCACTGAACATGAGTTGGTTACTTATCGTTATGTTTTAACGACGATAACCATGCTGCCTATTTTTTATTGGATGAAACTCTCATTTAGAATCGATCTAAAAAACTTAGTGCTGGCTGTTGTTACTGGCATATTTTTAATCTTTTATACCAAGTTGTTTTTCTTAGGCACAAAATACGGCGAAGCAGGGCTTGCTGGCGCATTGGTCACCACATTAATGCCGATTATTGTTTATATATTGATGTTATTAAGCCGACAGAAGAAACCAGAAATGAAAGACTGGCTAGCTTTGGTATTAGGCGCGGTAGGTGTATTTACTATGATTAAAGTTTGGACTTTTGAAGTAGAGCAAATCTTTAATACATCAACTGTATATTTACTCTGGGCAGCGTTATGTTGGGCGCTGATGTCAATCTCGACTTCTTACACAAAACTCATTCACCCAGTGGTGCTTAGTTTTTACATTTATCTATTTGCCACATTAATTGATTGGGTGGTGTTCTTTGAGCCGACCAGTGGCTCTATTTTTGCAATGGATCAAACCTTCTGGTTTGGATTTGTATTTTTGGCGGTGGGCTCTACCACTTTCGCGACCACAGTTTATTTTTTAGGTATTCAAAAGCTTGGATCAAACAAGGGCAGTGTGTTTACTTTTTTGGTGCCGTTTTTTGCAATTGGCCTAAGTATAATTATGTTGGACGAATCTTTAGAATTGACCACCATTATCGGTGTGATGATGACAATCACATCGCTGATGGTTTTAAATCGAGTTAAGATAAAACCTAATGAAAAACAAAACATAAAGTTATGAGAAAAAATCTAGTAGCAGAATTTTTAGGAACTTATATATTGGTCTTTGCCGGCACAGGCGCGATTATGTCGATTGTATTTTTCTTCATGCTCAAAGGCATGTTTGGAGCTTAACTTATGACTTTAGAAGAAATCCAAGCCAAACTTGAAGCCGGTGTTGAAGATTCAACTGTTACGATGGATGGCGATGGTTGTAATTGTTCAACCTTAGTTGTATCGCCTATTTTTGAGGGTATGTCTCTCTTAGCTAGGCAAAAAATGGTATTAGCATCAGTTCGTGAAAATATCGATAGTGGTGAATTGCACGCTTTGAGTATTAAAGCCAGAACGCCGGAAGAAAATAGCTAGAGTTTATTCATTTTCATGTGTTACATACACATGAACTTGATTGTCAAAATCAATTTCCATATTGATATTGATTGGTCGACAACAGACTGAGCAGTCCTCAATATAAGCCTGACTAATTTCAGAGCAATCAACATCTATCTCGATGATCTCCCCACAGTAAGGGCAACTTATTAAGTGTTGTTGTATTTCATTCATTAATATCACGGTTAATTAAGTCCTCCATAATAGCTTGACGCATTGAATCAGAGTAGTTAATCCAATTGGTGATTTCGTCACTATGGCGCTTGCAGCCGACACAATAGTTGTTTTTATTGTATTTACATATATCAACACAAGGTGAAATGACTGGGGTTTGAGTTGGTTGTTTTTCATTCATATTTTTTATTATAAGATGGCAATGTAAAATACGCATCTTTATTTTATTAATATTATTTTATGGATTTTTCTAAATTAGGGTTATCAGATTCTATTCTGAAAGCCGTTAATCAACAAGGTTACGATAAACCCTCACCAATTCAAGAAAAATCTATTCCTGTTGTACTAGATGGTAAAGACTTAATGGCCGCCGCACAAACCGGCACAGGAAAGACCGCAGGCTTTACATTGCCGATTTTGCAGTTACTGTCAAAAGGACAGCCAGCAAAATCAAACCAAGTACGCACATTAATATTAACACCCACCAGAGAATTGGCTGCCCAGGTGCAGGCTAGTGTTGCCACTTACGGTAAACATTTGCCGTTGAAATCATCTGTGGTATTTGGCGGTGTAAAGATCAATCCACAAATGCAAAAACTTCGTGGTGGCGTGGATATTTTGGTAGCTACACCGGGGCGATTGCTAGATCTTTATTCACAAAATGCCGTTAAGTTTGATCAGCTAGAAATCATCGTATTTGATGAAGCTGACCGTATGCTAGATATGGGTTTTATTCACGATATTAAGCGTATTTTAAAAATTCTACCACCTAAAAGACAAACATTAATGTTTTCAGCAACCTTTTCTGACGAGATTAGAAAGCTAGCAAAAAGCCTGGTTAATAACCCAATTGAGATATCGGTAACGCCACGTAATTCCACTGTCAAATCTGTTAAGCAATGGATCCACCCGGTAGATAAATCTAAGAAACAAGCGCTATTAACAAAGCTGATTAAAGATCATAGTTGGTATCAAGTATTGGTGTTTAGTCGCACTAAACATGGTGCTAATCGTATTGCCACGCAACTCGGCAAAAGAGGTATTACTGCTGCTGCCATCCATGGCAATAAATCTCAAGGCGCGCGTACTAGGGCGTTAGCTGATTTCAAAGCTGGCAAGGTTAATGTTTTAGTGGCAACCGATATTGCTGCACGAGGTATTGATATTAATGATTTACCGCATGTGGTAAATTTTGATCTTCCTCATGTACCAGAAGACTACGTACACCGTATCGGCCGTACTGGTCGTGCAGGTTCAAAAGGTGAGGCAGTATCGTTAGTGAGTGCTGATGAGGCTAAGCAGTTATTTGATATTGAAAGACTCATTCAAAACAAGCTTGAACGTATTATGGTGGATGACTTTGTACCGGACCACAACCTGCCAGAATCACTGAAAAAACAATTACCACCTAAGAATAAAAAACCTAAGAAAAACAAACCTAGAAATAAGCCAAGATACGGCAAAAACAGTAATTCAGCTGATAATAAAACCAAAAAGAAAAAAGGCTTTTGGGGCAATAGACCTAAAAATAACGCCAATAAAAATCAAGGGAATAAATCTTAAAATAAAATGGAGTAATTGTTATGAGTTGGTGGACAACAATTTTAGGCGGAACATTTGGTTTTATGTTGGGCGGGCCATTAGGCGCAATGCTTGGCGTGGCACTTGCAGGCAATTTTTCTAAAGGAAAGTCTAATTTTGGCGGGTTTGCTAAAGATTATCATATTGGTGATCAGCAGCGCGTTCAAGCGGCATTTTTCAGTAGTTTATTTTCAGTGATGGGCTATATTGCCAAAGTTGATGGCAAAGTGTCAAAGGCTGAAATCCTCTTAGCCCAGCAAGTAATGGATCATATGCAACTCGCAGATGACATGAAAAAAGTTGCAAAAGAATTGTTCAATCAAGGCAAGCAAAAAGATTTCAACCTAGACGAAGTGCTAGAGCAGTTTCGCCTTGAAAGTCACAGGCGTACACACTTGGTACGCATGTTTTTAGAAATTCAAATCCAAGCCACTTATGCCGATGGTGTATTGGACAACAAAGAGCATGACGCACTTAAATACATCGCGCAAAAATTACATTTCTCGCTTCATGAATTAGAAAGCCTGATTCAGCAATTTGCTGCCACTAGCCATAGTGCTAATCAACCAACCATTGATGATGCTTACGTTATTTTAGGGGTAGATAAAAACACCACAGATAAAGAATTGAAGCGTGCTTATCGTAGATTGCTGGCACAGCACCATCCAGATAAATTAGTGGCTAAAGGTCTGCCAGAAGAGATGATGAAACTAGCCAAAGAAAAAACACAAGAAATTATCAGCGCTTATGAGCTTATTAAAAACCAACGAGGCATGCGTTAATCTAACAAAAAACCACAGGAATAAAATATGAAAAATAAACTCATCACACTCATCACAGTATTTTTATTATCGCTATCAGCCCAAGCAGGTCTTTGGGAAAAAATGACCACCATGGGTACTACAACGGTTAAGCCAAGTTCCGAGTATTTGATTGAAACCGCTGGTTGGAATATTCGCGTGTATGAATGGATACCAGCCGACAATCCAAATGCACGTTGTATGTTTGCCGCAGGTTCGCAGAAAGGTGGTGTTGCTTGTTA
>CAYUWB010000052.1:0-4266 GCA_964448305.1 uncultured Candidatus Ruthturnera sp. | reverse complement strand
AACAGGTTATCATGGAGATCAATTTCAAAACAAATGAAAAACAAATGGTGGTGGCATAATATGTTTTTAATATCAGAATTCAACAAATGTGTTGTACAAATGGATTATATCAATAAAATAGGATGGTTGTAATAAAATGAGTATAGAATGGCACTTTGATGACATGCCTGAGAACCAGATTAACTGGAAGGACATTGACAAGAAGCTCGTTAGTGAAATCAAAAGTGAAATGACCTATCTTGAAGTTCTGGAGCGAGAAAATGATCAGAACTTTGTAGATGCTCGATTTGATACAGACAATCCCACACTTAGCACCTACTCTGAATTAATAATCCCATCAAGTGAAAAAGAAGAGTTCATGAAAACGCTCAACATGGCTGAGGCTTTGAAGCACGTTGAAGCAGCAGTGGACCCGACTAATAAAGAATGGCCAAGTAGTGATCAACTTGACCCCATTGTAGGCGATGAAATCAAGGTCTTGTTGTTAAATCACCGTAACGGACTAGGTCTTTTAGGTGCGGAAAGAATGCAGGAATTGGCAGGCGGTGTCCCTAAAAATTATCTTGGATTAATCAAATCAACAGGGCTTAATGACAAACAAGAAGGAGGCGGTGGAGGTTCCCATGGTGTTGGTAAGAACGTTTATTGGCATTGGTCTCAATATGGCATTGTTCTATTTTACTCAAGTTTGAGTATGGCGTACAATGATTCGGGAAAATACTGCTCAGCCCCAGAGGGTACAAACTGTAATCATTCAAGAAGATTCATTGCGACATGCAGAGTAGGAGTTCCTCATGAAATTGATGGTACGTTCTATAGTAAGAGTGGGCTAGCAGGCAATAATTACCATGATGGTTCAAAAGTTATGGCTGTTTCATTGTTTGATGACGAAGCCGACTCCATGGCAGAGAAATTAGGACTTGAGATGCGCAGTAATACCGATCCTGGAGTGACAATTGCAATTGTTGGATGGAGAAACCCCGGTCAAGAACAAGAAGAAGGTGCCGAACCGATATTAGACCGCCTTCTAGAATCCGCTGCAGCGAATTGGTTTCCTGCAAGCATTAGTGGGGCACTTGAGGTGAGCACAATTGATCAATCGGGGACAGAATATGAATGGGAAGCGTCACTTGGTGGCCGAACAAAATTACTGAAATGGCTTGAAAAGGGAGAAGATGAAGCACCTGGCCCTGATTGGTGGGTCCCAAACCCAGAAGCAGCAACTCCAACTAGAATCAAAGTTGATACTACCTATAAGCGAATAGAGTTAGACCTCAATATTCCAAAGAACTACCCTGGTAATCTAACCAATAATGTTCAGAAGAGCAAGGCAGTCCTAGCCCTCAGAATTACCGAAAAAGAATGGCCAACTCAATATAATCATGTTGAATCACCAAGCCTTGGTGTTGAGACTTGGGGCAATATAGCCTGTATAAGACACAGTGGAATGGTTGTCACATACAAGCCCTTTATTCAGAAACCAGCTAAGATATATGAGGGGGTGTTGTTAGTTGGAAAGAGTGTTGAATTGTTTGATAAAAAGTTGAGAGGAAAAATCAACAAGAACTACCAAGCAATTGGTGAAGAGATGCTGAAACTTAGTGAACCCGCTGTTCATGATGACTGGATTCCAAACACTTTCCAAGCAGCGGCCAATAGTCGCGATGATTCATTCAAGGTGATTGCCAAAACTGGGTCCGATAGAATCAAACAATTTCTGAGAGCTGTTGAACAAGCAATTCGAGATGAATTAGGAGATGTTGAACCCCCAGAGGCATCAGAGGATGCAAGTTGGGACGAACTTTCCAAGGCCTTGGATTTCGGAAATAGCAACTCAGATTCGGGTGGAAGAATTATTCGAATTACAAAGACCTCCTTTGATAGAGTGGAACCGAACAAAGGAAAATTGAGTTTTGATTTGGAGGTTCCGCGTCTTAATGATAAACGATGGACTAAAGGTGCTTCAAAATGGACACTGAAACTCAAACCATCAATAACATTCCCAGACGGTACAAAGGTAAGTCGTCAAAAATCGTTTAATTGTTGGGATTTCAGTGAATTACTTGATGAAGCAAACCATGCATCTATGAGACCACTTGTCTTGATGAATTACTCAACTAATAAAGCAAAATGGAAGAAGAAAACATCTGCAAATGCAAAATTATTGAAGGTTGATGAATGGGTTGGAAAAAAAGATCATTTAGAAGCACCAATATTATCAATCAAAGCACTGAAAATTTCATTCAAAGACCTTGAGATTGACTTGACAGGATATGAAAACGCCTCTGTTGAATTGGTCATTGAAGCAAATGAGGTAAAACCATGAGTACAAAATCAACAACCCCTGTAGTTGCCAATCCATACGAAATGGCTGAGGTCAAATTAAAGGCACTTACTCTTGAAGCAACAGACTGTACGAATGCTCAGTTGGAACATTATGCCCATGAATGGAAATCATCGGCTGATGATGGAACTAGAAGAGTAGACCTACGAGAAAAGTATGACAACTACACCGAAGAAGGGGATGACTTGTACTCAGATATTAACAGCCTCAAGATTTCAGTAACTTTTGATGTCAATACCAAAGAATGTTTGCAAAAAGGTTCTCAATTCATTGCAGGAATTCACTTGAAGAGCAGCATGAGTCGAATTGAGAAGTATGAGGTACTTGACTCGGCACCTAGAACAAGCAAGACCGAGGAAAAAACTGTTGAAATTTCTCTCTCAAAGTCACAAGTACAACAGTTGCGAGGGAATATCATTGTATCACCTATCATCGTATTAGCATCAGATGATTTGGGAACTTCACCCGTAAGGGTTGGTGGCAAAGTATTCGCCACATCCAATTGTTCAATTCTATCTACGCTTGATACAACCAACCAATTCACAATTGTGTTTGACGACCCAGGCCCTCCCACATCATCAGGCATGGAAATCAAGTGGCAGGATATGAGCGGTCATGAGGGTGCATCGTATTCACTATCCTACCCGGAAATTGAAACTTCAGAAGATCCAATTCATGTTTGCCTAGTTTTGAATAAGGAATCACACTTATATCCTTTGAGTAAGGTGCCAAAAGGAGGCCCAAATAGTAAAAAGAAAGCTCTGAAAGATCTTGTGTTGACTGAAATCGTGTGTGATGTACAGGTAAACTTGCTTTCCGATTTGGTTCGCTTCTTCGGTGTAGAAATGCAAGAATGTCTTGATGGCAACAAAGAATCTGAGCCTGACTCAGCCCTTGAATACGCAATGGATGTATTGGGAACAGTTTCAGATGTTACTGATTATTCAAGCGATAAACTTCTCAGCATACTCACCAATGATTGGGAAGAAATCAACAAAATCACACTCAAACTTCAGCATTCCAAGAACCTCAAAGGGATGCTCTCAAAGGTTTACAATTACATGATTTAGGAGTGACAATTATGGCTTTAACAGAATTGAAGAAATTTAGATTGGAACCGGATAGAAGAAAGACCCGTAAACTCGTTCTTGACGAGGAGAAATTGAGTAGTCTGCTTGAACCAACGAAAGTTTACACCAATCCCAATTGGCCAATTGACATTGAAGATATTATCACCGTTTCAGATGTCAAATACGATTTAGATGCAATAATAGTAATTCTTGACCAAGCAGGTGAAGAACTTGGAAAATCAGGGGCAAAGGAGATGAAAATTGAAACTCAACTTGCGATTGATTTGCATGAGCATTTGAAAGACATCCCTCGTAAGATATTGTTTGACAACCAGTTCTGGTACTACTTGTACGTGCGTTCCCCAGTATTTGGGGTTCATCGATACGACACTGAGAAAGATGCAGATGGCGAATATACGAGCAAAGATCGGTTGTGGGGTGATTGGAGAAGGATTCCATATTCTTGGGCATATTTATCATACTATCTTGCGGATGAAGTGGGCATCAGCGCCACCCAGTTTGAGAACATTGGCTCACGCTTAAGAATGTGGATTTTGGATCAATCGCCTCTAATTTCAATGAAACTTCGAAAGGCATTTATTGAATATGTAATAACCGGTGGTAAGGGACAGGATAAGCGGTTGAAGAAAACGTGGCCAAAAGTCGCTATGAAATTTGGTTCTCTGAACCTTGATTTACTTATTGATAGCGATGTTGAGTCACTTTTCGCCACTCTTTAGGCATTAAAAGGTAAATCATTCAACAAAATATTTATTTCTCTGCTATATGATAAATGACATTATTGAGGCTATGGAAAAGTAAGAATGTGACATTCATTGCAAGGATTGGCGG
>CAYUWB010000051.1:1588-4486 GCA_964448305.1 uncultured Candidatus Ruthturnera sp. | reverse complement strand
CTTTTTATACCCCAAGGGCAGGCTTCGCGCTCCATATTTTTGTTATAAAACAAACTTCAGAACGGTCATTTACAATTTGTAAACTCCCAACCCTTGTTTGATTTATGCCTCAATCTGAATAAAAATTACTACCTATAACTATTTAACAAAAACCGCCGTTCCAGAAATTGATTGGGCATACACCTCTCCACCAACAAAGAAGCCACCCCCATATCCATCTGAAAAGAAGTTGCCATAACCACCAGAAGAATCTTTACCCATCTTCTCTAAAATAATTCCGTTAGCTCCAATTTTTGCGGCCTGCTTTTTAACCTCTTCTACTGCCATATCAAGACTCTCTTGATCTGTCCACCCCATTTCAGATGAAGCTTTCACAATGCCTATAACTTCATAATTAGCAGGGGAAGAATGATAAATTTTAACTTCTTGAAAGCTAATAGCAACTCTTTTAACTCCAGTAACAAGAGTTGTTCCAGTGGCACACCCCCCTAAATTAAAAATAAACATTACTAAAACTAGTAATCCAATTGTTGATTTAATATTTCTCATACGATGCTCTATTAATCAATTAAAAACTTCATTATAGATCAATTCAAGACCTTTCCTTAAAGTCGTTTCATCTTTGGCGTAGTTGATACGAATACATTGGTGTTGGTGTGGCCAGTCATCATCCATGCCGATAAAAAAGTTGTGTCCAGGGATGATGTAAACCCCTTTGGCTTTGAGTTGTTGATACAGCTCTTCTGAGGTGATTGTTAAATCTGGAAACCAGATCCACATAAAAAATGCGCCTTCAAGTTTGTGCAGTTTAGCACTGGTATTGCCAAATATTTCACTAAACAATTGTTTGGCAGTTTCAGCTTTGGCCTGGTAATAAGGTTTAACCACATCGTTTGCAAGCTGCATAATTTCTTGGCTTTTGACCAAACGTGTTGCTAAAGTTGGGCCAACACCACTAGGCGCCAAGGTTAGTATGCCGCTTATTCTGCTCATGGCTTCAATGGTTTTATGATTAGCAATCACAATGCCGGTTCTAACATTGGGCAAGCCTAATTTAGATAACGATAAACACAAGATAGTATTTTCATTCCAGCTGAGTGTCGCTTCGGTATAAATCGCACCTGGAAATGGGTTGCCATAAGCGTTATCAACAATTAACGGGATGTTGTTTTCTTGGGCGATTGTATCTAGTTGAGACAGTTCATCATCGGTAATCACATTGCCAGTTGGGTTGGTGGGGCGCGACAAACAAATAACACCAATATTTTCTTGTTTGAGTGTTTGGACTAATTGCTCAAAATCGATTTGGTATTTAAACTCTTGATTGTCGAATTCTTGAATCTTGGGTTTTACAGCCACCAACATGTTTTCTGACAAGCCTTGATCTGCATAGCCGATATATTCAGGGGCCAAAGGCAATAAAACTTTGTTTTTTGTACCGTCTGCCATCTCGCCAGCAAACAGATTAAATAATGAAAAAAAGCTGGATTGCGATCCATTGGTAATCGCAATATTGTTTTTATCTATTTGCCATTCATAATTAGCATTAAACATATCAACCAAAGCGTTAATAAACACCTCTGAGCCTTGCGGGCCATCATAGCACCCAAGCATTTGATCCGCTTCGTTGCCATCAATCAAAGACTTTAGTTCTTTAACAAAAATGGCATTCGCCTCAGGAATAAGCGCAGGATTACCGCCACCCAGCATAATGATGTTGTCGTCATCACTATGATTAGCCTTGCCGAGATCGTCCATCAAACGGGCGATGCCAGAGTAGCGGGTAAATTTTTGACCGAATTTTGAGTAGTTTTGATTCACAGGTTTATTTTATGGCAAATACCGATAAGTTTTATAAGTATAAATACATCTGAGTATCGATTAAAATAACGAATCGTTACCAATATTTCCAACATGAGTACAGAAAAAATTACTGCCTTTCCAGAGATTACTAAAACCATCATTGAAGGCGATGATGTTGTTTCCGTTACCCAAGGAGATTACGACCTTGACAAGGTGATAGCACATGTGAATGAAAGCATCGCAATGGTCAAAAAGTACGAAGAGATGGGTTACTATACTTTAGCAAAACCTGAATTTGTTTCTGAAGTTATCACCACTTTTACTGATTTAGAAGTGAGCAAAAAAGACGTTATTCGCGCCAATAACTTTATGGATGTTCAAGGTTATCAAGAGTGCAATCGTGTTTGGCAACTGCCTGATGAGATGAAAGTACAAGTTTCACAAATACTTTACGGCTTCTACATTACTTACGATACTGAAAACTGGGAAGACTTTAGCGTCGAACCCATTGAATAAATCAAACTAAGAGAGAATTCTTACTCTAAACGATTTACCTTTAAGCTTATCGTGGCTGATTTTCTTCAGCGCCGGTTTAATCAATTCTGAACTCACCGCAACATAAGACCAGTTGCTCACCACATTAATTTTTCCGATTTTGTCACCTGGAATACCACCTTTACCTGTGAGCCCGCCGACAATATCGCCAGGACGAAGTTTTTGTTTTTTACCACCATCGATTTTGAGCGTCGTCATTGGGGGCTTTTTAATTGGCTTGTCTAAATAGCTTTCACTTGGCAGTGGGTCAGCAAATTGCTCGGCATCAACACCAATCTCTAGTGCATCAAGCTTATGAATTTCACGCTCACCATACAATGTACAGGCAATACCACTACGCCCTGCTCTACCAGTACGACCAATGCGATGCACATGTACTTCAGGATCGTGCGCAATATTAAAGTTAATCACCATATCAAGTGCATCAATATCTAAGCCTCTAGCGGCTACATCGGTCGCCACTAAAACCGATACACTTTTATTAGAAAAACGAATCAAGGCTTGGTCACGCTCGCGCTGATCCAAATCGCCATGAATGGC
>CAYUWB010000051.1:0-1488 GCA_964448305.1 uncultured Candidatus Ruthturnera sp. | reverse complement strand
ATATGATCCAGCTTTAACGTGCCTTTACGTAAGTGCTCTTCAATGCGCCCTGGTGTGCCAACCACAATGTGCACGCCATGCTCTAATGAGCCAATTTGTGGGCCAAATGGTGTGCCACCGCAAAGCGTTAACACTTTAATATTATGAATCGCCCTAGCGAGTTTACGAATTTCACTAGCGACTTGATCAGCCAACTCACGCGTTGGACACAAAACAATCGATTGCGCTTTAAAAGATTTAACATTGAGTTTTTGTAACAAGCCCAAACCAAACGCAGCGGTTTTTCCAGAACCCGTCTTACCTTGGCCAATCACATCCTTGCCTGACAGAATAGCTGGCAAGCTTAGTTGCTGAATCGGTGTCATTGATTCGTAACCCAATGAACTTAGGTTTTTTAATAAGCCGGGGTGTAGATCCAGTGAGGAAAAATCAATAAAACTCAAAATAATCGCCTTAAAAAATAACTTTGAATAAAGTCAAAGATAAGTATTTTACTTAAACCTAACCATACTACACCTGCTATACATATATTTAGCGCTTTATTTATACAAAAAAGTTGAATATTAACAATCCAAGAGGTGATAATAATAATTGTCTGTTGTGTTTGTGGTTGACTATATCCCCTGAGCCGATAAATAAACAACTAAGGATATGAGATAGCTTACTATTGAGCAAGCCCGTCATGTAACGGGAAGCCTGCGGTAATCTTCGAACTTCCGCCTTGAGCCTTCTTGGTTCAGGTTTCTTTCAACGCGACACAATGGATCCTTCTTATTTTTAGCACTTCAGTTATAATCCTTATTATGAAGACGCTTAGACAATCCATCCGCATCCAAAGACGATCAGTTTCAACCTCTGATCGAGAGAAATTTGCTAAACGATTATTATTCCAAGTACAAAAATTAGCAAATTTTAAGAATGGACAAAAAATTGCGCTTTATTTGCCAAATGACGGTGAAATTGACACAAAATACATACAAAACTTCTTAAAAAATAAGGGTTTTAGTATCTATTTGCCGATATTAGTCGGTAAAAGACTTAAATTTGCAAAAGTTGATAAAAATTTCAGAAAAAATCGATATGGCATTGATGAGCCAGTTTCCACGCAAATTTTAGATGCAAATCAGCTCAATATACTCTTTATGCCATTGGTAGGTTTTGATAAAGACAAAAACAGAATTGGCATGGGTGGTGGCTTTTATGATCGTACTTTAAGTTTTAAAACTCGACAACAAAATTATAAAAATCCTAAACTTTATGGCTTGGCTTTTGATTGTCAAGAAGTGGCCAAACTCAATGTTAAGCCGTGGGATGTGCCACTAGATGCAGTCGTCACACCGACTACAATTTACCGGTAGCGTGTTTTTGAAAAAATGATTTAAGTGTTGAATTTTCATTAATTAGATTCATGCCAAAACCACGCAACCAACGCAGTGGCTCGTTATTTTCTTTATAAATCCAGTTTAAACCAGTCATGGTTTTTGCCAT
>CAYUWB010000050.1:0-4915 GCA_964448305.1 uncultured Candidatus Ruthturnera sp. | reverse complement strand
CGTGATTTTGCTGATGTAAAAACTAACAGTGTCATTCACCAACAAATTGCACACGAAGCATTAATGACACTTAAAGTGGATGAACAAGGGTTGGAGCAACTAGATCGAGACTATCTATCGATTATGACCCAAAAATTCTCAGGTGGTCCAGTGGGGTTAGACACACTTTCAACTGCCATTGGTGAAGAGCGAGGCACGTTAGAGGACATGGTAGAGCCTTATTTGATTCAACAAGGGTTTATTATGCGTACGCCACGAGGAAGAAGTGCAACCAATCTTGCTTATTCACACTTAGGACTCACAAACCCCAACCAAGAAAAAGACTTGTTTAATGAGTAATTTAGAGGTTCGAGTTTATTACGAAGATACAGACAGCGGTGGCGTGGTTTATTATGCCAATTATCTAAAATTTATTGAAAGAGGGCGGTCTGAATTCCTTCGAGAGTTAGGTTTTGAACAAGACGATTTAATTGAAACACACAATATTATTTTTGCCGTTAGATCAATCAATGCGGATTATCATTCACCAGCCAAATTTAATGATTTATTAAATGTACAAACTTTAATCAAAAAAGTGGGCCGAGCAAGCTTGATTTTTTCACAGAAAATAATGCCTTCAAAGCAAAATAAGGTATTATTTGAAGCACAAATAACCGTGGCGTGTTTACATGCCGATAGTTTTAAACCTTGCGGTATTCCGCCAATCATTTTGGAGAAAATAAATGGATAACAGTTTGAGTATTTTTAGCCTAATTCTTAGCGCTGGTTTTGTGGTGCAAGTGGTTATGTTTATCTTGGTATTAATGAGCGTCTATTCTTGGACAATTATCTTATCGAAAAAGAAAACTTTAATGGATGCGAAAAGCGACATTAAAACTTTCCATCATAATTTTTTAGCCGACACGGATTTAGACAAGCTGCATGCCCAAATCCCTGAAATTGTATCCCAGCGCACACCAATGGAACATATTTTTGGCTCAGGCTATGGTGAATTTACTCATTCGAAATCTACTTCGAATCAAGCATTGGTGATGAACTCTGAACGCGCATACCGTTCAATGAATACCACAGCCAACGATGAAGTTGATCGCCTAGACGGTGGTTTGAGTGTGTTGGCAATGATTGCTTCATCAAGTCCATATATTGGTTTATTTGGCACGGTTTGGGGAATTATGCATTCATTTATTGGCTTGGCGTCTGTTAAGCAAGCCACCATCGCGATTGTAGCACCTGGTATTGCAGAGGCGCTTATTGCAACAGCTTTTGGTTTGTTTGCAGCGATTCCAGCGACCATTGCTTACAACCGCTTAGTTTCTCAAGTAGAATCAATTGGTAACAAATACACCGCCTTTATCGAAGAGTTGTTTGTTATTTTCCAAAGACAGCAGTAATTAGTATGATCGAATTACCAAAGCGCGCCAGGCCAAATATTGATGCGCAAATCAATATTGTGCCTTATATTGATGTCATGTTAGTACTCTTGGTAATCTTCATGATGACCACGCCGATTATTGAACAAGGTATTGATGTTGACTTGCCAGCTGCAGAAGCGCAAATGATCGACTTTACAGAGCAACAACCTACCATTATTACCATCAATCGAGCAGGTGAATATTTCATTAACTCAATGGCTGACGAAGGCGCTGAAGTCAGCTCAGGTGAGCGACTTCCTCTAGGTAGAATTGCCGCACGTGTGCAAGCCAGATTACAAGCCTTTCCACAAATGAAAGTTTTTGTTCGAGGTGATCGAGAGGTGGCTTACGGCTCAGTAATTGCATTAATGTCTTTCTTACAAAAAAATGGCGTGGATAAAGTAGGCATTGTGACTGAATCACCAGATGCAAATTAAGTATGAATACAGATTTCATCAAAAAAATTAAACTGCCTGCAATCGCTAAAAGCCATCCAATTGCCTTTTGGACAGCAGTTGTATTGCATCTTATTTTATTAATTGGGCTCATTTTTGCTAACGCACAGCGTTGGGAAATTCCAAAAGAGCAACCTAAAAAAGCTGCTTCAAAAGCAATTCCTAAAGCAGTCACTATTGATTTAACTGAAATCAAAAAAGAAAAGCAACGCTTGGTTGATATCCAAAAAAAGAAAGCGTTAAAAATTCAGCGTGAAGAAAAACGCCTAAGAGTGTTAGAAGATCAGCGCTACCAAAAACAAAGAAAGATTAACCAGCTTAAAGCCAAAACTAAAAAAGAAAAAAAAGCCAAAGAGTTGGCAGAAAAGAAACGCTTAGAGGCTGAGAAAAAAGCCAAACTGGCTGAAAAGAAAAAACAAGAGATCGAAAAACAACGTAAAGTTGAGAAGAAGAAGTTTAAAAAAGAACAATCAAAGCGTGCTTTAACCAAAGAAATACAAGCTGAAGAAGACCAAGATAGAGAAATCGCCCAAGAAGATATTCTAAATGAGCTTAAGGTAAATTACATTAATCAAATCGCATCTAGAGTTCATAATCAGTGGCGCTACCAAGGTGCAAAAGACCATTGGGGTTGTGATGTTCATATCTTGCAAGATGTGGATGGCAATGTACAAAGTGTTAATGTACAATCTTGTGTTGTTGATAATAGCACCAAGTCAAAATCTTTTAAAAATGCGATTGAACGAGCGGTGTATAAGGCTTCACCACTACCACCTGCACCAGATAAGAGTGTATTTGATCGTGAAATCTTATTTCATTTTAGGGTGAACTAATGGTAGATATTGACAGTATTACTGATGATCAAAAAAACAAGTTAACCTTTCAGTTGACCCAAGTGATGGAGCAATGGAAATTAGCTGATCAAGATCAAATTACATTACTAGGTTTGCCAGCATCAATCAAAGCCAGACATCTGTATTTGTACAGAAGGGGCGATAAATCTTTTGATTTTGACCAAGCCTCTATTAATCGAAGTGAGATGATTTTAGGTATTCATGAGTCTTTAGGTACAACCTATCCAACCAATCGTGAGTATGCCGCTATTTGGCTTAAACGACCAGTTAAAAAATTTAAACACAAAGCGCCATTAGAGTTAATGCTCAGTGGTGATACTGGCATGAAACGTGTCTGGCATTTTTTAGATTGCACACAAAGCTGGAAGAATTAAACCAATGAAAAAGGCAAATTTAATCGAAGTAAAAACGCAAACTGAAGCGCTTTATACGCTCAGAGTGTTGACTAACGACATCGATGATTTACTCACTGAGATTGCTGATTTAGCCAACAATAATAAAAAACAATTTCAACATGCGCCGGTCATTCTTGAGATTGAAAACAAACATTTTCAGGCTAATGAGCTAGCGGTGTTAATAGAAATCTTAACTCAAAACGATATGGTAGCAGTGGGTATTCGCTCACGCAAACAAGAGCTAATTGATTTTGCTAAATTTTCAGGCTTGGCAGTGTTTGGCAAGTCACTCACACCAAGTAAGCCGAAAAAACCTAAAAAAATTGCCAGCGACGAGTCGCCTAATCCACATCAAGACAAGGTTTATCAAGCACCTAAGATTGTGGCTAATAAAGTTTATTCATCAGCACAAGTGGTAGCAATGGACAGTGATTTAGTGCTACTGGGCGTGGTTAAATCAGATGCAGAAGTCATGTCGTATGGCAGTGTCTCTGCTTACAAAGAAGTGCAAGGTAAAGTCTTTGCTGGTATTTCTGGTGACGAAAAAGCCACGATTTTTATTCATTCTTTTAATGCGCAATTGGTGTCTATTGCCGGCGTGTACAAAAAGTTTGATGTTGTGCCAACCAAGCTCTACGCACGTTCAGTTGTGGTTGATTTAAATAAAGGAAAATTAAGGTTTCAAATAGTATGAATACACAAGATTTTTTATTAGAGCTGGGCACAGAAGAGCTGCCACCCAAGCTATTAAAGCAACTATCTAGCGCATTAACAAGCAATGTAACCACGCAATTGTCTGAGCTTAATTTGTCATTTGCTAAGGTTGAGTCTTTTGCCACGCCAAGGCGTTTGGCCGTATTGGTGAGCGAGCTTCAATTACAACAAGAAGATCAAATCATTGAGCGTAAAGGCCCATCGGTTAGTGCACCTGATCAAGCGGTAGCGGGTTTTGCAAAATCATGCGGTGTTAGTAAAGATGATTTAGAGCAAAAAGCTTTTGGTAAGGCTGATTATTATTTCTTTACCAAAGAGCAAAAAGGCCTAAAAACACAAGACTTGTTACAAGATATTGTTGACACAGCGATTAAAAAAATACCCATTACCCGTGCCATGCGTTGGGGTGATTTAGACTTTAATTTTGTACGCCCAACGCACTGGCTTATTATGATGCTAGGCAGTGATGTTGTAGAAGCAACAGTCATGGGTTTAAGTAGTGGCAATACTACGCGAGGTCTACGTTTCATGGGCGAGCAAACATTTAGCATTGATAATGCAGGTGATTATCGTCAAACCTTATTAAACAAAGCGCAAATCGAAGTTGATTTTGACGCACGCAGGGAAATGATTCGTGAGCAAGTAATACAAGTCGCACTTGATTGTCAGTCAAACGCAGTCATTGATGAATCTTTGCTAGATGAGGTTTGTGCCTTGGTTGAATACCCAAGAGCATTTTCAGGTGGCTTCGATGCACGGTTTTTAGAAGTACCAGAAGAAGCCCTTATCTCAGCGATGAAATCACACCAAAAGTATTTTCACATGGTGGACAACAACGGTAAATTATTACCTGCTTTTATCTCAGTTGCTAATATCGAGTCTAGTGATTTGTCAGTCATTATTGATGGTAACGAGCGCGTCATCAGGCCACGTTTAACGGATTCAGAATTTTTTTGGGAGCAAGATAAAGCCAACTCTTTAGCTTCACGCCTACCAAAATTAGACAGCGTTTTATTTATGAAGTCCTTAGGCTCTATGGGTGATAAGGCTAAGCGTATTGAAGCCTTATCAACTTATATTGCCAA
>CAYUWB010000049.1:0-4927 GCA_964448305.1 uncultured Candidatus Ruthturnera sp. | reverse complement strand
GAACAAGCTGAAATAGAAAAAGATATTTTAGATTATAATTCTAAAGTTAAACAATCTCAAAAATTAGAAGAAGCAAATTTTGCTCGTATGCAAGGTACTCTTGCAAAAAGACAAGCAGGATTACAAGCACTTGGTTATTATAGTAAAGCTGGAACAAGTTTATTAGGAGCATTTGGATAACTATGCCTAAGATACCTACATTTACAGCAACAGGAAGACCCACAGCAGATGCACCAGGAGTTAGAACTGGTATTCAAGTTTCACCAACTGCTACTATTGGTGCTGCATTACTACCTGCTGCTGAAGTTATTAGTAACTATTCTATAAAAAAAAGAAATAATGAAGAAAAATTAGTTGCTGATAAAATAATTTTAGAATTAGATTCTGAGTCTGATAAAATTATACAATCACAAAAACAAAATATTGTCGAAGAAGATGCTATTAATAATTATAAAAATACATTTACACCTTTAGTAAATCAAAAATTATCTACCATAAAAAATAGAAGAGTTAAAAATTTAGTTGAAAGAGGTATAGATTTACAAAATTCAACAAGTATTTATCAATTAAAAAAAAATAGTTTTGAAGCATATCAAGGTGATAGTTTAGTAAATGTAAATAATAAAATTACTTCTAATATTGGAAAGTATGCAACTTCAGACAATCCAATAATGAAAGTAAAATATAAAACAATTACTAAAGAAATAATTAAAGATTATGTTGAAGAATTTAATTTACCTAAAAATGTATTAGATCAAAAATTAGAAGCTGCTGATAGAGATTTTTTATTATCAGACATAAATCAATTTGCAGGTCAAGTAAATGGTGCTGAACAAATTAATGATTTAGATATTAGTTTAAAAGGAACTAATTTTTTAAATGATGAAGATTTTGGTGCAGGTGTTTACTCTGCTTACAATAATAAAATATCTGAACTAACAGTAAAAGGTAATCCAAATTCTGATTATGATAGAGCTTTAGAATTAGTAGATGAATTAAAAAATTTTAAAAGATCAAATGGTTATAGAGTTGATACAGGAAAATTATCTATACAAATATCTAATTTAGAACAAAAAGTATTAACTGAAAAAATATCACATGATAGTTTAATTAGAAAACAAGGAGACAATAGATTATTTTATGGGTATGCAGAAAGTTTAAAAAAAGATTTATCTCAAAGTATAGCTGACCCTTATAGTGATCCTTCACTTGCTGACAGATTAGCTGCAACAGAGATAGAACAAGAATATGATAAAAGAATTAATAATTATGTTGTTTCAAATCCAGATGCAACTTTAGAAGAAAAAAGAGCTTATGCTAGATCAGTTACTTTTGTTTTAGCAAATAAATATGAAGATAATAAAATTTTAAAACAATCTGAATTTAATTTACAATTATCTGCTACAGATTTAACAGATCAGTATAATACAACTATAAATGATATGAAAAAACTTGCTGATGGTACACTAGATCAAGATACAATAGAATCTTATGAAAGTTTAGCAAGAGCCAATGGTTATCAAGATATTCAATCTTTTATGAATGATTATATACCAATATTAGAATCTCAACTTTCAAGATCAAGATAATGGCTACAGAATTTTCTCCAGAAGTTTTAAATTCATTAGAAAAATTTAATCAAGAAACTGTTAAGATAGAACCAGTTAATTCAGGTCTAGTAAAAAATCCAGATCAAGAAGATGCAAATTATTGGAATATTGCAAGAGATATGGCTTTATCTGCACCACAAGGTGTTTTTAATGCCATAGAAGAACAAGGAGATTTTTTAGATGAAAATATAATTTCATTGGGTGGACTTGAGTTTGGAGATCAAGATGGTAAACTTACGTTCAAAGATTTTATACCAACATTTGTTCCGCCTTCAAAATGGAAAACAGAAGAGTATTCAAAAAAAAGACAACTACCAACTTTTCACAAACCAGAAACTTTAGCAGGAAATATGACAGAAGGAATATCAAGATTTCTTACTGGTTATGCAGGACCAGCTAAATTTTTAAAAGGTGCAGGTTTAGGAGGCACAGCAATAAGAAGAACAGGTAGAGCATTGATTGGTGGTGCAGTTGCTGATCTTACTGTATTTGATCCTAACGAAGGTAGACTATCAGATATGTTAGTTGAGTTTGATTCACCTGTATTAAATAATGCTGTTACTCAATATCTTGCAACAGATAAAGAAGATGGTGAAATGGAAGGTAGATTAAAAAATGTATTAGAAGGAATGGCACTTGGTGGAGTTGCTGAATCTATATTTTATGGAATTAAAGGTTTTAAACAAATGAAAAAAACAAAAGATTTAGAAAAAAGAGCAGTTTTACAAAAAAAAACAGACTTAGTTATTAAAGATGCACAAAAAGGAAAAAAAACAAAAAGATTAAGAAAACTTGCTTTAGAAAATAATGATGCAATAGATACAAAAGAAGCATTAAAAGTAATTACAAAATCAAAAGAAACTGCAAAAAAAGATGCAGAACTTTGGATAAAAAAAATATTAAATACCAAATCACTTACAAGTGGTGAGCAAGTATTAAGAACAATAGACAATGTTGTTGATAATGGATTTGATGATATTACAAAAGAATTTTTAGAAAATGATAAATTAGCAAATGAAGTTGCATTAGAACTTGCAGAGATTGCAGGTAGAGATCAAAAAGAAGTATTAAAAGCAATCACAAAAGAAGGTGTAAGATCAAAAGATGGAACAGTTAGGATGCTTACCAATAAAATGTTTTTACAGCAACTTGGTCAAGATTTTATAGATGTGTCAAAAAAATATTTAGACGAGTTTGGAGAAAACGTAGATAATTGGTCTAAACAATCTAAAGAAGAAATAGCACTGAGAGGTAAAGTTATTCAAGAAGTTACTTATGCTTTAAAAGAACAAATAAGAAATGCAGCAAGAATAACACAAGCTGGTAATATAAAAGTTACAAGATCAGGTGGTAAAATTTTAGAAGTAGAAGATATTGCTAAAAACATAAAAAACTTTAATGCCAATCCTGCTGTACTTGCTAAAAAAATAAAAGACATGAAACCTAAAGATGCTGTAGATGTAATATCAAAAACAAGATCACAAAAAGGTATTGAAGTATTTAACTCATTGTATATTAACTCTTTGTTATCTGGAACTTATACTCATGCAGTAAACTTTCTTTCAAACTCATACGAACTATTATTAAAACCAGCAGAACAAATTGCAGGAGGTATTGTTACAGCAAATATGCGATCCATAAGAACTGGAGCTTCTCAATATTTTGGAATGATGTTTACTATAGGTGATACATTTAATGCTGTTAGAATTGCTTTTAAACAAGGTGATGCAATTCTTGATCCTCTTGCTAGAACTCAAGATAATTTAAGAATAATAAATGGCAAAGCTGTAAGACCTATTAGTGGTTCTAATCTTGGATTCGATGGTAGAGCTGGTACTTGGATAGATCGTCTTGGTATAATAGCAGAGCTACCAACAAGACTATTAATGAGTTCTGATGAATTATTCAAACAATTAAATTATAGAGGTAGATTGTATGCCAACGCAGTAGATAATACTTTAGAATTAGGTTTAGATATTTCATCTAAAGAAGGTAGAGCAAATATAGACAGAATTTTTAAAGAAGGTTTTGATAAAAATGGAATGGCTAATGTAAAAGACAATCCAATAGCTGCTGAATCTTTGCAACAAGCAAGAGTAGCAACATTTACAAATAGTTTAGAAGATGGAAGATTATTGAACATTGGTGGATCTTGGCAGAAATTTTTAAGAAATAGTCCTTATTTAAGATTTCTTACACCTTTTGTAAGAACACCTACAAATCTTTGGAGACAATTTGAAACTCGTATTCCTGTTTATGGTTCATTTACAAAACCAATGAAAGATTTATGGAGAACAGGAGATAGAAGAGCAAGAGCAGAGGTTTTAGGTAGACAAGTATTTGGAATATCTGCTGCTTTGTATGCTTGGCATTTAACTCAAGCATCAGTTAAAGATAAAAATGGAAATATATATCCTAAGATAACAGGTAATGGACCAAAAGATTTTAATATTAAAAAAACATGGATGAATAATGGATGGCAACCTTATTCTATTGCAAGAGAAAATAAAGATGGCACAATAACTTATTTACAATACAATAGAATGGACCCTCGTTTTTATTTATTTGGTATTGCAGCAGATATGAGTGAAAATAGTAATAGTATTAATGATGAAGATAAAGAAAATATGTTTGCAGTTATAGGTTTATCAGCAATGAGATCAGCTATTAATAAATCTTATGTAAGAGGATTAGCAGATACTTTTGAACTTATGCAGAGAACAACACCTCAAAAATTAGAAAAGTATGTTGGTAGACAATTTGCAAATGCAATTCCTTATCAAGCATTAATAGGTCAAGGTATTCCAGGTATAACAGAATATGATACTGATATGTTAGAAGCCAGAGGATTTGTTGATGAATTAATTAAAAAAACACCATTAATAACTAAAACAGATTATTTAGAACCAAGAAGAGATATATTAACTGGTGAACCTATTGTTAGAAATCCTAACTCTATTTATTTTAATCCTGAAGGTGGAATATCTTTTTTAAGTTTTACTCAAGGACCTATTTTAGTGGGTAAAAAATCTCAGTTAAAAGATGATCCTGTAACATTAGAAATAGCAAGATTAAAAGTAGGTTTATCTGAACCAAGAAAAATTATAGATAATATAGAATTATTAGATTATAAAATTGATGGTCAATCTGCTTACGATTATTGGACAGAAAGAGTTGGAAAAACCAAAGTTAGAGGGTTGACTTTGAAAGAAAAATTAGAGAGAACATTTGAATCTTTATCTTATAAAAGACAACAAGATGGTAATTTAGACTTTGATGGTAATAAAAAAAGAATTATACAAAGGATATTTGAGGTT
>CAYUWB010000048.1:0-5028 GCA_964448305.1 uncultured Candidatus Ruthturnera sp. | reverse complement strand
GCGCGAAGCGCCGTGTTGAAGCGTCGCGGGCGCGAAGCGCCCGGCCCCCGGGCGGGGGCGAAGCCACGGCCCGGCGCGCAGCGAAGCGAGCACACGCGGTGGGGAACGCCGGGAAAACGACGCTTTTCCCGGCGTGGGGGTCGCGCGGCGACCCCCCGACGAAACGGAGGTCCCAGCAGACCGCGACGACGTCGCGGTCCTGCGAGGAAGACGCCTTAAACGGCAACACCCGCAATCCTCTCGGATTGCGGGTGTTGCAACGTAAGGCGTCCCGGCAGCGACCTACTCTCCCAAGCGGTCTCCCACTAAGTACCATCGGCGCAGGAGGGCTTAACTTCCGAGTTCGAGATGGGATCGGGTGGGTCCCCTCCGCCATGACTACCGGGACACGTTCTATGGAACATCAGCAGACGTTTGACATGCGTATGTCACGTGTTGCGACGGCCTGTGCGGCAGTCGCGACGATGGTGTGAAGCCTTTTGTCGGACGTCCAGCTGCTCTCACAGCGTTGGCGTCAACGACGAGGACGTGGTGCGTCGAGTGATACGAAGAACGGCGAGAAGCCCTCGACTGATTAGTACTGCTCGGCTATCACCTGCAGCCTATCAACCTTGTGTTCTTCAAGGAGTCTTACGGCCTTGACGGCCTGAGTTGCCTGGTCTTGAGGCGAGTTTCCCACTTAGATGCTTTCAGCGGTTATCTCTTCCGCACATAGCTACCCGGCGATGCGACTGGCGTCACAACCGGTACACCAGCGGTGCGTCCAACCCGGTCCTCTCGTACTAGGGTCAGCCCCTCTCAAGCAACTTACGCCCACGACAGATAGGGACCAAACTGTCTCACGACGTTCTGAACCCAGCTCGCGTACCGCTTTAAACGGCGAACAGCCGTACCCTTGGGACCTGCTCCAGCCCCAGGATGCGATGAGCCGACATCGAGGTGCCAAACTCCGCCGTCGATGTGAACTCTTGGGCGGAATCAGCCTGTTATCCCCGGAGTACCTTTTATCCGTTGAGCGATGGCCCTTCCACACGGGACCACCGGATCACTAAGACCTGCTTTCGCACCTGTTCGACCCGTCGGTCTCACAGTCAAGCTCCCTTATGCCTTTGCACTCTTCGGCTGGTTTCCAATCAGCCTGAGGGAACCTTCGCGCGCCTCCGTTACCATTTGGGAGGCGACCGCCCCAGTCAAACTGCCCACCAGGCAGTGTCCTCGCCCGCGATAAACGGGCGGAGTTAGATATCCAGCGTGGCCAGGGTGGTATTTCAAGGGTGGCTCCACACAGACTGGCGCCTGCGCTTCTCTGCCTCCCACCTATCCTACACAAGCCAGACCGAATATCACTGCCAAGCTACAGTAAAGGTTCACGGGGTCTTTCCGTCTAGTCGTGGGTAAGCGGTATCTGCACCGCTATTCCAATTTCGCTGAGTCCATCCAGGAGACAGTGGGGAAGTCGTTACGCCATTCGTGCAGGTCGGAACTTACCCGACAAGGAATTTCGCTACCTTAGGACCGTTATAGTTACGGCCGCCGTTTACTGGGGCTTCAGTTCGCAGCTTCGCTTGCGCTAACTACTCCCCTTAACCTTCCAGCACCGGGCAGGCGTCAGACCCTATACATCGCCTTGCGGCTTCGCAGAGTCCTGTGTTTTTGCTAAACAGTCGCTACCCCCTGGTCACTGCGACCCTCCGCGGCTACTCCAGTTACGGGATCACCGAGAAAGGCATACCTTCTCCCGAAGTTACGGTATTAATTTGCCGAGTTCCTTCTGGATGGTTCTCTCACACGCCTCGGGATGCTCTCCCTGCCTACTTGTGTCAGTTTACGGTACGGTCACCCGTGTACCCAACCTGGGGCTTTTCTCGGAAGCATGGAACCAGCCATTTGCTTTCGTCCCCTTGGGGACTACTCACCCTCATCACCCTTCGGTGTTGCCCCTGCGTTTGTGTCCTACGACTCCTACAGAGACCACCTGGAGGCTTGAACTGCCATCCATCGGGCAGCTGACCTGTCCTTCTCCGTCCCCCCGGGTTGCATAGTACCCATGGTGGTTCAGGAATATTAACCTGATTCCCATCACCTACGCCTTTCGGCCTCGGCTTAGGGACCGACTAACCCTCAGTGGAATATCCTTGCTAGAGGAAACCTTGGGCTTACGGCGGCCAGGTTTCTCACCTGGCTTATCGCTACTCATGTCCGCATGATCACTTGCAGTTCCTCCACGGCTCCTTGTCGGTACCGCTTCGTCGGTTGCTGCAACGCTCGTCTACCACTCCATCGCATGACGATGGAGTCCATAGCTTCGGTGGTATACTTGAGCCCCGTTGGATTTTCGGCGCAGGTTCGCTCGACCAGTGAGCTATTACGCACTCTTTCAAGGATGGCTGCTTCTAAGCCAACCTCCTGGCTGTCAACGCGCTCCCACAACCTTTGCCACTTAGTATACGCTTAGGGACCTTAGCTGATGGTCTGGGCTCTTTCCCTCTTGGCCGTGAAGCTTATCCCCCACGGCCTGTCTCCCGTACTACTAGGTTGGTATTTGGAGTTTGATTGGGTTTGGTAAGCGGGTAAGCCCCCTAGCCCATTCAGTGCTCTACCCCCAACTTCGAACGTACGAGGCCATACCTAAATATGTTTCGACGAGAACCAGCTATCACCCGGTTTGATTAGCCTTTCACTCCAATCCACAGGTCATCCCCTCACTTTTCAACGTGAGTGGGTTCGGGCCTCCATCTCGAGTTACCTCGACTTCACCCTGCCCATGGATAGATCACCGGGTTTCGGGTCTACGACCTGCGACTGAACGCCCTGTTCAGACTCGCTTTCGCTGCGGCTCCACCTCTCGGCTTAACCTGGCCACAGATCGTAACTCGCGGACTCATTATGCAAAAGGCACCCGGTCACCCTGCTCTTCCCATTCGAAAACGGGCTGCATAGGGCTCCCAGAGCTTGTAGGCGCGCGGTTTCAGGTACTGTTTCACTCCCCTTGTCGGGGTGCTTTTCACCTTTCCCTCACGGTACTGGTTCACTATCGGTCACCTGGTAGTATTTAGCCTTGGAGGGTGGTCCCCCCAGATTCCGACAGGGTTTCACGTGTCCCGCCGTACTCGGGTGGTGAACGGAAGGCTGGGCACATTCGCATACGGGGCTATCACCCGCTTTGGCTCCTTTTCCCAAAGGATTCTGCTTGCCCCCAACTTTGTAACTTCCTGGCCTATTACACATTTGGCCTGTTCACTCCCACAACCCCGATATGGCAACGCTGTGCCGCTTTAACGCACATATCGGTTTGGGCTATTCCCCGTTCGCTCGCCGCTACTGGGGGAATCTCGGTTGATTTCTCTTCCTGCGGTTACTGAGATGTTTCACTTCGCCGCGTTCGCGCTGATGCGATGGCTTGTTGGGCCATCGGGTTGCCCCATTCGGAAATCGACGGATCGAGTGCTCGCGTACAGCTACCCGTCGCATATCGCAGTTCGCCACGTCCTTCGTCGCCTCCAGATGCCCAGGCATCCACCACGCGCCCTTTGTAGCTTCTTTGCCGTGGACCTGGCGTATTCGTGCATGTTGGCCTCTCGGCCCCATCTTGCGATGGAATGTCTCTCGACGGCACGGACACCCAGGTCCAGTTCGCATCCCTCGACGCGTCACGTACCTTCTTTCTCCATCGCTGGAGCTTTCGGGTGCTGGGAGCTCGTATTGAGTTCCCGTCCTCATCTTTGCCGCCGCTTGTGGTCGTCCGCCTCTCGGCTTCGGTTCCATGTCGCGGCTGCCGCACAGGTCGGCAGCTTGGTGCTGCTTTGCCGTGCGTGCAGTTTCGAGACGTGCTTCACGTTGAGTGACTCGTCCACCGCCGACGGAATGTGGCGGTGGTCGATTGCTCGCCTGGCCTTTGCGGGCCCGGCGAGCGGTTGTTGCATGTAAGTCTACGCGGCAGCTTCGCCGTCGAGCCGGTTGGCCCTGGACGATGCCACCGCATATATGCCCGCCTGTCTCGCGATCTCTCGGAGGCAGGTGGGCAAATTGGTGTCTACTGACGGTCGATGTCACATCGACCGTTGTTCCATGTTTTCAAAGATCGTTTGCAGGTTCGTGTGCCTACTTGGTGGAGCTGAGGGGGCTCGAACCCCTGACCCTCGGCTTGCAAAGCCGATGCTCTCCCAGCTGAGCTACAACCCCGCTAGATGCGTGCGCTGATGTTGCGTGGTGGGCCTGACAAGACTTGAACTTGTGACCTCACGCTTATCAGGCGTGCGCTCTAACCAGCTGAGCTACAGGCCCCCATGTAGGCGAAAACGAAGAGTTGCTGCAAAGAACAGGAGGCTCGCTCCCTGGAAACCGGATAGCAGAATCGATTTGCACAAGATGTACGATTTCGGTTCGTCCCGTTATGGGACGATAGCCATGGATGGTGTCGTCGAGGTTTCGATATGCGACTGTTTGCCGCGTTGCCACTTTCGTGTTGGCGCGGCGATGACAGTCATCTAGACGAAATGAATCCGTCCAGGATGACCTTGGGCCGTGTCCCGAGGGACAGGCCAGGTTTTCCCTGAAAGGAGGTGATCCAGCCGCAGGTTCCCCTACGGCTACCTTGTTACGACTTCACCCCAGTCGCTGACCCTACCGTGGTCGGCTGCCTCCTTGCGGTTAGCGCACCGGCTTCGGGTAGAACCAACTCCCATGGTGTGACGGGCGGTGTGTACAAGGCCCGGGAACGTATTCACCGCGGCGTTCTGATCCGCGATTACTAGCGATTCCGGCTTCATGCAGTCGAGTTGCAGACTGCAATCCGAACTGGGGCGGCTTTTTTCCGATTGGCTCCCCCTCGCGGGTTCGCAACGGTTTGTAACCGCCATTGTAGTACGTGTGTAGCCCTGGGCATAAGGGCCATGAGGACTTGACGTCATCCCCACCTTCCTCCGGTTTGACACCGGCAGTCTCCCTGGAGTGCCCAACTTAATGCTGGCAACCAAGGACAAGGGTTGCGCTCGTTGCGGGACTTAACCCAACATCTCACGACACGAG
>CAYUWB010000047.1:0-5096 GCA_964448305.1 uncultured Candidatus Ruthturnera sp. | reverse complement strand
ACCGCGCCGGTGCCACCATCTTTATCAGGGCAAGAATTAAACGCTAATACTTGCGGGTGTTGGCTTAAAAAACTCACTACTTGGGTTTTTAAAATACTCATGCCATTTTCGGAGTGATAGCCCTTGCCGTGAATGATTTGAACAAAAGGCTCAAACTGATAGTGATACATAAAGGCTGACAATGACTCACAAGCCTCTACAACGGTTTGTCCATGTAAATCCAAAACAGGCATCGCATCAAGATTGCCTTGCTTCATTTTTTTAATGATTTTAGTTGAGACACCACTTTTCGAATAGCTGACCACCTCAGAGCCTTCAAGATTGGCATCAACGATATAACTATAGGCCGTGAATGCTGGTTTTTTTAAGACGTTGTTCTTACGAGCGCCATCTTTGTCAATCGGTGCATGCGTGTCAACGGTTGATCTAAATAGTTGTTTATCTTCGTCGTTAATTGGTTTCATGCCAGCATAAAAAAAGCCCTCAAAAGAGGGCTTTATTATAGCAATGTAAACGTTTTAGTTTATAGTGCTTTAATCTGTGCGTTAAGGCGAGATTTTTTTCTGGCTGCTTGGTTTTTATTCATTAAACCTTTGCTAACGGCTTGGTCAAGCATTTTTTGCATTGCACCAAAACCACCTTGAGCTTCTTTTTTGTTACCAGCTTCTAATGCGTAAGTTACTTTTTTAATAAACGTGCGAACTGTGGCACGAATTTGTGAATTATGTTTGTTGCGTTTAACTGCTTGTCTTGCGCGTTTTTTAGAGCCTGCTGAATTAGCCATCGTATTTAAAAAAATTTGAAATTAGTAAAACGCGGAATTATACTTATTTGAAGACTAAAAGTCCATAGTGTTTACTAATTTAAGTGTCTTTTTCTTATTTAGTAATAATTGCCAAGTTCGACCCCCTTGTGACTTCCATAGAGAAACCGCTCGAATCCCTGCTAGTAGTAGTGCTCTAATATGATTGGCAGTGTGTTGATTAGATAAATAAATTTGCTCACCACTCACCATAATTCTTGGATTAAGCTCGCCCAGAGTGGTTTTGTAAAGCTCAGCCAAGCGCGCTAATGAATTAGAATGCGAAATTTCAAAAAAATCTTGTTTTTTCATTAATTCAATTTCCCCAGATATTTGCGACAAAAGCGCTTGATTTTTCATCAACTTTTTTTCAAGGTTGATCAGTGCTAATGAGTAGAAAACAATATTTTGCATGCTTTTGGTTTTTTTGCCAAGTGCTTTAGTTAGTGCTTTTAATCCAATTGAAAGATCTTGGGTTGAATCAAACACTTCTTCAACATTGGTGCTATTGGTGATAATGCTTTTTAAACTGGCCTCATTACTTTTTCCATCGCAAGTGCCGGTTGAGGCAAGCTGGTCAACCAGAGTCGTGGTTTGCAATAAAGATGCAAGCGCTAGTGTTTGTTGTTTTAGTTTATTCATTTATCTCTGCTTTCAATAACGGCGCCACCTAGGCAAATGTCGTTATCATAAAAAACGATTGATTGCCCCGGTGTAATGGCACGCTGCGGGTGATCAAAAGTTACTTTTAATTGTCCATTGTCAGCCGAGCTGACAAAGCATTTTTGTGATTGTTGACGATACCTTATTTTAGCTGTACATGCCAACGGTAATATTGGGGGATTTGTAATCCAATGCGGATTTGATGCCTTTAAATTACTATGATACAACAAGGCATGATCACCTTGTACCACCACCAATTCATTACTATCAATGCGCTTATCAGCAACAAACCAAGGCTCACCTGAGGTGCCAAAACCACCGCCAATTTCTAAGCCTTTGCGCTGGCCTATGGTGTAGAAAGCCAGACCTTCGTGATACTTGATAAACTGATTATCTTGATCAACAATATCACCTTGTTGTTTAGGTAAGTAAGTCTGTAAAAACTGGGAAAAATTACGCTCACCAATAAAACAAATACCGGTCGAATCCTTTTTGTTTGCGGTAACAAAGCCATTTTCTGTGGCGATCTCTCTTACCTTGGTTTTGCTAATATCACCAAGCGGGAATAGGCTTTTTGAGAGCTGATGTTGGTTGAGTAAATGCAAAAAATAACTTTGATCTTTGCTATCATCCAACCCAGTTTTGAGTTGATAGCCATTTTCATCTTGGCTAATACGAGCATAATGACCTGTGGCAATTTTGTTAGCACCCAAAGATAGGGCGTGTTCAAGAAACACCTTGAACTTAATTTTTTGATTACATAAAACGTCAGGATTTGGTGTACGACCTTTTTTGTGTTCTTGCAGGAAATGATCAAACACATCATCCCAATAATCGGCTGAAAAATTAATGGTGTGAAGTTTAATGCCCAGTTTGTCTGCAACTTTTTGCGCATCAGATAAATCTTGCTCTGCGGTGCAAACATCGTCAGTATCGTCTTCCTCCCAGTTTTTCATAAACAAGGCTTCAATTTCATAACCTTGCTCTAATAGCAGTAGAGCCGCAACAGAGGAATCAACACCACCTGAAAGTCCAACAATGATTTTATTTTTTTGCTTAGTCATTAAATTGTTCGTAGGCCAGCACAATGCGCTGTACTAATTTGTGTCGAACAACGTCTTTTGATTCAAAATGGCAAAATAAGATCTGATCTTCATTAGTTAGCACTTTCGTCGCATGTATCAGGCCAGATTGATTTGATCGTGCTAAGTCAATCTGGGTAATGTCACCAGTAATCACCATTTTTGAGCCAAAACCCATTCGTGTTAAAAACATTTTCATTTGTTCGATGGTGGTGTTTTGAGCCTCATCTAAGATAATAAAAGATTCGTTAAGCGTTCGACCACGCATAAAGGCCAAAGGTGCAACTTCAATAACATTTTTATCTAATAGTTTGGTGACCTTGTCAAAGCCGAGCATCTCATAGAGGGCATCGTAAATAGGACGCAAATAAGGGTCAACCTTTTCAGTCAGATCTCCCGGTAGAAACCCAAGCTTTTCACCAGCCTCAACCGCAGGGCGTACCAATACAATACGACGCACATCTGAGCGTTCCAATGCTTCAACTGCCTTTGCAACAGCAAGATAGGTTTTGCCAGTGCCTGCAGGGCCAATACCAAAAATACAGTCTTTGTCAGTAATGGCTTTAACATAGTGCTGTTGATTGGCACTACGTACGTGCACCATTTTTCGCCGTGTTTTAATATTAATTGTTTGACTTGGTAAATCGTCATGTGTGCGCGCTTTAATGCACATTTCTATATCTTGAAGATCAATAGTTTGTTTGTCAGATAGTGATAACAGATCCTCTAAAACTTGTACGGCAAGATAAGCGCTATCACCGATAATGCTGAAGTCTGCACCTATGTTGTTAATCTCTACATCAAGGCTTTTCGCAATAACATCTAGGTGTTTATCAAATGATCCACAAATATTGGCAAGTTGTTCTAAATTGTTAATGTCTAATGATAGTTTCATGTGAAGTATTTTATCATTTACCTTAATTAGTGAATTAGATATAATGTTTATCCATTTAAATTAAAAAACTATTCTGATGAATCTAAGAGAGAAATTTAGTGCTATAAATAAGGCCTTGTTATTATCTTTAGTGGTGAGTGCCAGTTCAGTATCTGCAATGAACCACGAACATTCTATGATGCATCATAAGTCTTCACAAATTGAGGTGAAGAACCCATGGGTGAGAACTGCACCACCTAATGCGCCAATGTTAGGCGCTTTTATGCAGATTCACAACAACACTAATAATGATTTAAGGTTGTTGTCCGTTACTGCTGCTGGATATCAAAAAACCGAACTACATAAAACGATTAATCACGATGGATTAATGAAAATGGTACAGCAAGAATTTATGCCAATTAATGCCAAATCGAGTTTGAATTTAAAACCGGGTAGTTGGCATATTATGTTGATTAGTCCGGACGTTGTTCCAAAAGAAGGTGATACTGTTAAGATAAGACTGACTTTTGATAATGACACTAGTCAAATAATTAATGCGGTCGTTAGAAAAGGTAAAATGATGATGAAAAATCATGGGCACTAATGAGTAAACTAACCTTATCTATTGTTGTTATCTTTATCGCTATTTTAGGTGTTTCAGTTTATTCTGTTAATACAGATAGCAACTATGGTGATTTAAAAAAACAGCTCAAAGCTTCTCATATCTTGCATAAGCCAGATAAGAAGCTGCATGATTTTTCGTTAGTTGATCACAACAATGAAATTTTTAACAACACCCGTTTACAAGATCAATGGACGCTGTTAACTTTTATTTATACCCATTGCCCAGATGTATGCCCGACAGCATTAATGGATATGGCATCTATAAAAACAAAATTAAAAAGTAGTGACTTAGAATCTATACCTGAATTTATCGCGATTACTTTTGATCCTAAAAGAGACACGCCTAAAGTACTTAAAACGTATGTAGAGTATTTTGATAAAGATTTTGTTGGTGTTTCTGGCGAACAAAGTCAAATTGATAAGCTTATTAAGCCATTTGGTACTTATTATGAGCGTTCAATTAAAGTAGATGGAAACACGGTAACAATTCCCAATGGGGTGGAGCTGCCTAAAGGGGTTAAAAACTATTCAATTAACCATACTGCTTGGTTGTATTTATTATCGCCTGATGGGCAGATTTTTGCAGGATTTCCTACACCACATCGACCAAGTGTTATTGCAGAAGATATAAAGCTTATTGTGAAAAATTATTAAATTAACTGACTACCTCTCCCATTAAGGAGTTGCCACGTGCGCCAGTAATTTTCAAATTGATAATTTGTCCAATCAAAGACTCGTCACCTTTGAAGTGGGTATTGCGCATGTTTTCAGTTTTACCAAACAGGTTGTCGTCTTTTCTAGCTTTATTTTCAACCAAAACTTTTTGCACACTGCCAATCATGGCTTTTGAAATAACCTCGGTGGACTCATCAATGGTTTTTTGTACCAAGCTCAGTCGATCTTTCTTAACTTGCATGTCTACATCATCAGGGTAGCTTGCTGCAGGGGTGCCAGGTCGGGCCGAATAGATAAAACTAAAAGATTTGTCAAAGGTAATATCATTAATGAGCTTCATGGTGTTGTCAAAGTCTTGATCGGTTTCACCAGGAAA
>CAYUWB010000046.1:0-5108 GCA_964448305.1 uncultured Candidatus Ruthturnera sp. | reverse complement strand
GCGGACCTCCATCTCACCCCTGGTGAGGTGAATAAAACCAGTCTATTTGTTAAATTTTGCCAAGAGCAAGCCAAACAAGTTGATCAACTTTTTATCTTAGGCGATTTGTTTAACACCTGGCTGGGTGACGATTTATCACTTAATGATTATCAAGTGGTAATCTCTGAGTTAAAAACACTCAGCGCTACGACTCAAATTTTTGTAATGACAGGTAATCGTGACTTTTTGTTAGGCGATGAATTTACCCAACAAACAGGGGTGACTTTGATTGACTCACCTTATTTACTTGAGTGTGATGCTGGACAATATGTACTTACTCATGGCGATGAACTTTGTACGGATGATAAAGGCTATCAACAACTAAAAAGCATCTTACAACATCCAATTACAAAATTTATTTTCTTACGATTGCCAAAAAAAATGCGCTTAAGATTAGCGGGGAAAATACGAAAGAAAAGCGTTAAAGCACAACAATATAAAACACGTGAGATTATGGATGTTAATCCAGGCGCTGTTATGGAATTAATGGAGAAATACCCAGGTGCTAATTTGATTCACGGGCACACACATCGCAAAAATACACACATTGAAAAGACATTTACCCGTTATGTTTTAGGCGATTGGTCGCCTGAGGTTGGCAACGCTATTAAATTAGACGGTGAACTAAGCTGGCTTGAAGTTCACTAAACGCTCGACCAAATCAACACTGCCGACTTTAAGCAATACTTTTTCATCCTTTTCAGGCAAAGTTTTAAACTTGATTTGTGTCATCATACCGACTTCAGGAATCATCAATAGCGCTTTATCGCCACGTGTATCAACCACCACACCTTCACCCTGCCAACTAGGATTTTGAATTAAATACAGGCATTTGTAGTGGTCATTACTAGCGCGTGTCGCCTTGCCAACATCAGGCATAGCAGCATTAGTAATGCCAATAATTTCTTTAACGCGTTCTTTTTCTAGCGTTGGTTCGCCCAAAATAAAGCTTGATAATTGCTGATGTGCTAAAAGGTCAAAATATCGTCTGAGTGGGCTGGTAACTCGAAGATAGGCGTCAAGTCCTAAACCATAATGAAGTAGTGGTTTAGTAGAGGTGGCCGATCGTTTAAAACACTTAGTAGCTGCAAATGATTCAGACATAGTAAGGTTGTCTTTGTTATCAAGTGTTTCTTGTGGGAATTCTCCCTCATCTTGAACAGCATAAGGCATGACAATATCATTGTCTTGTGCAAATAGTGCAATCACTCTGCCCGCCATAATCATCAACTCGGCTACTAATTCTCTCGAAGGACTGCTGGTTTGGTCCGAAATTGTTACCTGCCCTTCTTTAAACCTTACATCGACTCTAGGCAAACTCAAACTAATGGAACCATTACTATCTCGATAGCGCTTATGTTGCTCTACTAGGGTTTGTAATTTTGCCAAATCTTCATTGGACTCTATGATTTTATCGGCATCATCGTAACTAATATTGGCGACCTTAATTGTACTATGGATAACTTCAATATCATTTATATGATCGCCATCTAAAACAAAACCAACCGATAAAGCAGATGAGGTTTCACTATGCCCTAGAGCACATAATTCCGTTACAGAAGTTGGCAACATGTGCAGTATTTGATCCGGTAGATATAGATTCGATGCTCTTTCTTGAGCGTATAAATCTAGCTCAGAATCTGGTGTAACCACGCAAGATACATCAGCGATATGAATCCAAATTTTATCGCCATCAATACTAATGGCATCATCAGCATCATTTGAGCCTGCATTGTCAATCGCATAACTGTTTAAATGGGTTAAATCGATACGTTCAACTTCAGACATTTCAGTGTCGATATCCAAGTCATTAGGAATGCCATGACGCGCAGGATATGGATTAAACGTTTGCTCAAAATATTTGAGTTTTAATAAAAGTTTATAAGCTGCTTCAGGTGTGTTTTCTACGCCAATATGGGCGAGTATTTTGGCGTGCTTGGATTGATTGAGTGCGACTTTTTCAATCTCTTTAATATAAGGCAAGTCCTGCTCATCAAAGGTATTATTGGCAATGTTATCAACACAATGTGCTAGTGTTTGCGCCTCAAGAATTTCAGCATCACGTTTCGCTTGAATGCTGACAACTTGCTCATTAGGCCGTACATAAATTTTGTCTTTTTGCCAGTAAAAGTATAGCCCGTCTTCAACTAACAAACAAGTACACCAAGCGCTTTGTGCGGTGTATTCGTCAAACAGCCATTCAGTGATTTCTTGTAGTGTTAAAACTTCTTCTTGAAAATCATCCAGTACTGCGATGTCTGCTTGTGAGCAGTTATCGTTCACTTGTGTAAATTCAGGATGAATAAATCGAAAATCTTTTTCTCGTACTTTACGAGTTGATCCGTCTGCAAATTCTAGTTCAAATTTGTGAGTATTTTGTCCAGCAATACGTGCCGCTTTGCCTTTATAAGCAACTAGTGAATTAATCAATGGATTTTGTTAGTCTAGTGTCTCAGTGTAAGCTTCTGCATCCATTAGGCCATCAATGCCATCGGATTTAAACTTAACCAACCAACCGTCATCATAACAGCTTGAGTTAACCAACTCTGGCTCGTCATCAAGTGCCTCATTAACTTCAACCACCTCAAGGTCAGCAGGTGCATAAACACCGCTGGCCGCTTTGACAGATTCAACCACACAAAATTCGTCTTCAGCTGATGCCTCGTCACCTTCACTTGGTAATTCAACATAAACCATGTCGCCTAATAGTGCCTGCGCATGGTCAGAAATACCCATGGTATAAGTGCCATCGCCATTGTCTAGAATCCATTCGTGGGTTTCGGTGTACTTCCTATCATCTCTTACTTCACTCATACTCTTCTCCTTACTTCGTCTTTTATCATTCTGACTACGTTGTATTTATAAAATATTTAGTCATTTAGATTTAACTAAACTCCTTACATATTTTATAAAAACGCCTTGCAGAATAATAAAATACTTGCAAGGTTATTTCAGCTATTGTTTAAACTAATACTTTGCCATTTCTCACAAATGGTGGTTTGACTATTTTAGCGGAAACCATCTTATTTCGCATCTCGATTTCACATAAACCTTGTGAATCTTTTGGCACACTCGCAAGTGCGATTGCCTTGCTCATTGTCGGTGAAAAAGTGCCCGAGGTCACTTCGCCTTCGCCATTATTAGTGACGACTTTTTGATGATCACGAATCACGCCTTTTCCTTCTAATACTAGACCGACAATGGTGTTATTAGCCCCTTTATTTTTTAACGCTTCCAAAGCATCACGACCAACAAAACGACGGTCTTCATCGGTTAAATCAACCGTCCAAGTCAGTGCTGCCTCAAGTGGCGATATTTCTTCATTCATTTCAGATCCGTACAAACTCATACCTGCTTCTAGACGCAAAGTATCGCGCGCACCCAAACCACAAGGTTTAACGCCAACTTCCATCAGCATTTTCCAAGTGAATTCGGCTGATTTTTCTGGCAACATAATCTCAAAACCATCTTCACCAGTATAGCCAGTACGTGCAATAAACAAACCGCCAAGACTGGCCGAGTTAAATGGTTTTAATTCTCCGGCTACATCTTCAACACCAGGAATTGCTTCATAAACTTTTCCACGGGCATTAGGGCCTTGCACAGCAATCATAGCCAAGTCTAGCTTTGGCTCAACAGCCACATCAAAACCTTGTGCTTGAGCATTAATCCAAGCAATGTCTTTTTCGGTAGTGCCCGCATTAATTACCATACGATAGTTTTGATCATCTTGATAATAAACAATTAAATCATCAACTACACCACCGGTTTCATTAAGCATGCAGCTATATAACGCTTTGCCTGCGTCTTTGAGTTTGGCAACATCATTGGCAATTAACGTTTGTAAGAATTTCTTTGCTTCTGCACCTTTAAAATCAACCGTGGTCATGTGCGAAACATCAAACATGCCAACATCATTACGCACTTGGTGATGTTCTTCAATTTGTGAGCCGTAATTCAGTGGCATCTCCCAGCCACCAAAGTCAACCATTTTTCCACCGGCATCGATGTGTGCTTGATATAAAGGTGTGTGTTTCATGATGCTTTATCTTCTTTAATATATTTAGAAATAAAAATAACTGTCACAATAATGAGTGCAAACGTCAGACCCATGGTTCCAAATAGCTTGAAATTCACCCAAGACTCTTCTGTCTGCTGTGCAGCAAGACAAAGCTGCTCTACCGGTGTTGATGCGCAATTTAATTCTGTTAGTTCGATATCTGGATTTAAATCAGTGGCAGCAGAGAATAAAGCGTCACGTGTCCTAAGAGCTGCATCAACATAGTAAGCGTTTACTATGGCGATACCAGTAAATCCAAGTCCCCAAAACCAAGTGAGTTGGCGCCACACTTGTGCGGGCAATTGCATTTCTTTACCAAGCATACGTTGCAAGAGTGTTTTTTCTCCAATCCACATACTGAGTATTAGAGCCAAAGCAAACACGACATACAACACGCTTACCTTCCACATAATAAAAGCAGGATCTTTAACAGCTAAGGTAATGCCACCAAACACCACCAATAGGCCAAAAGTAATAACGTGTATTTTTTCAAATTTACCTGTTTGGAAGCGAGCAATGGCCATTTGCACAGCTGTGGCAGCAATCATGGCATAGATGGCCGCGTACAAACCTATAGTTTTATAAACAATAAAAAATAAGGCAATCGGAAAAAAATCTAATAAAAATTTCATTTAGTTACTCCATGTGTTCTTTTGAACAATAAACTTTGCCATTATGAATAATCGCTTCATTCTCAGGAATGTGCGTCTTGCAAACACGACAAGCTAGCATCTTATTATTTGATGGTTTTTGGCTTAACTCACTCTTTGGCTTTCTAAGTTTTTTAAATAAAACAAACCCCAGCCAAACAACTAATACAACAACAATTAATTTAAAAATACCCATACGAATCGCTGACACAAAACCTTAAATTTTACCGTTAGTTAGTATATAATTCCTTGTTTTTCACAAGCCCTTTGCCCGGGTGGTGAAATTGGTAGACACACAGGACTTAAAATCCTGCGGCTTCACGGCCGTGCCGGTTCGATTCCGGCCCCGGGCACCATCT
>CAYUWB010000045.1:0-5538 GCA_964448305.1 uncultured Candidatus Ruthturnera sp. | reverse complement strand
GCTCTATGGGTGATAAGGCTAAGCGTATTGAAGCCTTATCAACTTATATTGCCAACATCATTGGTGCAGATGCTGATCACAGCGCTCGTGCAGGTTTACTCGCTAAAACTGACTTAGTCACTGATATGGTGGGTGAATTTGCCGATCTTCAAGGTGTAATGGGTGGCTATTATGCGCATAATGATGGTGAAAATGTCGCTGTGGCAACTGCCATTAGTGAGCATTACCACCCAAGGTTTGCTGGTGACACTTTGCCATCAACAGCCGAAGGTTTGGTTGTGGCAATTGCCGACAAGCTTGATACTATTACTGGCATTTACGGAATCGGTCAAGGACCAACAGGTTCGAAAGACCCATACGCCCTTAGAAGAATGGCACTGGGTTTATTAAGAATGATGGTAGAAGGTAAACTTCAGCTTAACCTTAAAGCGCTAATCAAGCAATCACTTGATCTGCACGCATCAGAAGTTGACAGATCAAGTGCAGATGCTATTTACCAATTTATGATGGATCGCCTACGTGCTTACTATAAAGAGAAAAAAGTTAGCGGTAAAGCGTTTGAAGCGGTATTAGCAGTACGCCCAGAGTCGCCTTATGATTTCCACTTGAGGGTTGGTGCGCTTAATGAGTTCACTAACAATAGCGCATCAGAAAGCTTAATTGAGGCTAATAAGCGTATTGCTAATATGTTGAAAGATCATCAAGATTTAGGCATTGAAGTTGATACTAATGTATTGGTAGAACCAGCAGAGAAAGCACTATTTGAAGCGACACAAACAGTTGCTAACAAGCTTGATGGAAATGGTGATTACACGCAATCAATGAGTGAGCTACTTAGCCTTAAAGACACCATTGATACATTCTTTGATCAAGTTATGGTTAATGCTGATGATGCCGCATTAAAGCAAGCACGCCTAACATTGCTTAATTGGATTAGATCTTTATTTCTTTCTGTGGCAGATGTGTCACATTTAAGCTCGTAACAAGCTCTAGTTATGAAAGCCTTAATTCAGCGTGTTAGTAAGGCTCAGGTTGAAGTAGACGGTCAAATAACGGGCCAGATTAAGCAAGGGTTACTAGTATTTATTGGCATTGAAAAATACGATGAATTCGCCGAGGCTGATAAGATGATTAAGCGCTTGTTGTCCTATCGTATATTTTATGATGATGACGGGAAAATGAACCGATCCGTTGCTGATAAAAATGGCGGCGTACTGCTTGTGTCTCAATTTACTTTAGCAGCTGATACCAAGTCAGGCACACGACCAGGGTTTTCTACTGCTAAATCACCACTTGAAGCCGAAGCGCTTTATGACTACTTTGTACATCAAATGCAAAAAGCACACGACACAGTAGCCACCGGTATTTTCGGTGCTGATATGCAAGTTTCATTGACCAATGACGGCCCAGTTACTTTCTTACTAGAATGCTAGATTTTATTACTCAGGCCACAGCAGATTACCAGCATTATTTTATTTGGGTAGGGGTTGTTTCTTTTATTGTTTTTGTTGTTAGTCTTTTATTAACACCATTTCTCTTAGGAAAAATCCCTCAAGAGTATTTTGTTCACACCAATCAACACAAGGTTGAAATCAATCATCTTGGTCATTTAGTGGTTGTTATTATCAGAACACTCATCGGCTTTGTGCTTTTAGTTGCCGGTATCATTATGCTGGTGACACCAGGTCAAGGCATCATTTCTATTTTGTTAGGTTTATTTTTAATGGAGTTTCCAGGCAAACGCAAGCTGGAGCTTAAAATTATTAACCACGAGCCAACCTTTAAAGCACTCAACTGGCTAAGATCTAAAGTCAACAAACCCCCATTTGACCGATGAAAGAAAGCAGAATAATTCTTGTTATTTTATTGCTTGCTCTTGTGATTTATGGTGTTTTTTACCTGAGTACGCGTGATGTTGAAATCCCTGATAACCAAGCCATGCCTTGGCAAAGCTATGTTAATGATCAAGGCAAAACGGTTGTTTTTGATTTGACCATGGGTGAGAGTACATTAGCTGAGTCCATGCGTTTATTTGGTAGTGAGGTTGAGGCTTCTTTATTTGAAGACAAAGATCAAAAACAAACATTAGAAGTATTTTTCTCAAGCACTAAAGTTGGTGGTATTTCAGCCAAGGTTATTGTTAATTTAGCACTTAATAACCAGCAATTTGATCATTTAAACAGTAATATTAAAGAAACGGAAGTCATGCCAACGGGCAATAAAAAAACCATCTTTAATCAAACTGGCGAGTCTTCAATGTTTAACTTAACCATTAGTGCACTAACTTTTATTCCGAGTGCTGATTTATCCCCCGATACATTACTAGGTTTGTTTAAAAAACCAGCACGTGTTGAATCACTTGAAACAGGCGTTGAGTACTGGCATTACCCTGATAAAGGCTTGCGCATTATCGTTGATCAAGAAAATAAAGAAATTTTAGAATTCTACAATACGAAATTATGATCAAAATGTACGGCATCAAAAATTGCGATACCATTAAAAAAGCACAGAAATTTCTGCAAGCACAAGATGTTGATTTTGAATTTATTGATTTTCGTCAAAATCCAATTGATGAGAAAACGCTGCAAGGTTTTGTTGATAAAGTAGGCTGGGAAAAGTTGATTAACAAACGCTCAACCACGTATCGCAGTTTTACCGATGCTGAAAAGAAAAACATCACTTTAGTGCTGACGTTAAAAAACCCAACGCTTATCAAACGTCCCGTTTTAGTAACGGGGGATGATATAACCGTTGGGTTTAGTGAAAAACTTTATTCAGATTTGATTTAAGCTTTACCTGCTTGTTCTGCAATTTCCTTGCGTACCATTTCCATATCTAGCTCTTTTGCTTTACCGAGTATTGCTGTCAGGTCTGCTTCAGCCATAGCGCCTGCTTGATTAAAAATAGCGATCTGCTCTCTAAAAATCATCAGTGTTGGGATAGAGCGAATTTGAAAATGACCTGCTAATTCTTGCTCCTCTTCAGTGTTAACCTTTGCAAAGGTTACGCCATCAATCTTTTCACTCATGGCTTCATAAGTCGGTGCAAACTGCTTACAAGGGCCACACCACGGCGCCCAAAAATCTAAAATAACAATGTCATTATTCTGAATTGTCTCATCAAAATTGTCTTTGTTTAGCTCTAATACTGCCATTTTCTTACCTTTTTAAATTTGAAAAATAAAAGTATATCATATAATCCTGATATATATTAAGCAAAGCCAAGCAACTGATAAAATATTTTTTATGAAAATATTAGGGATTGATCCCGGTTCAAGAGTCACCGGTTTTGTACGAGGCAATTCCTCACGCCAATTATTTGTAAGTATCAATATAAATCTAATAACAGTTTTCTAGGCTTTAAGTTCGGGAGGTTTTGCCTCTGCTGTAAATGTTTTATAGTAAACTCTTTGTAATCATTTTTTGTTAAATACATTATGAAAATTCTAGGGGTTGATCCTGGCTCAAGAGTCACCGGTTTTGGTTTAATAAAAGCGCAAAAACTCAAATTTACTTATTTGTCCAGTGGTTGCATTCGCACCAAAGGCGAACTCACTGAGCGCATTACTACCATCTTTATTGAAATCGACCAACTAATCAAAGAGTATCAGCCTGATATCGTCGTGATTGAGCGCGCCTTTATGCGTCCAGATCGGCCCAACCCTGATGCTGCTATCAAGCTTGGTCATGCACGAGGCGCTATTATTTCAGCTGCAGGTGTCAATGGCATCAGCATGGTGGAATACAGCCCTAATCAAATTAAAAAAGCCGTTGTAGGAAAAGGCCATGCTGCTAAAGACCAAGTATCTTATATGGTACAAGAATCTTTAAAACTTAATAAAGCCCCACAAGAAGACGCAGCAGACGCGCTTGCAGGCGCGATGTGCCATGCTTATCACAGTCTGTAGTTTAGACTTTAACCAAAGTAAACTTTAATATCACCAAACTCAGGCAACCCTCTAACCACCTCAGTCAGTTTATCTAAAATCTCATCGTGGCTTTTGTCAGATGACAAACACGAAAGTGGCAAAAAGAAATCCACATGGATTTTGCCGTCAAGATAGTGTAGTTGAATGCGCTTTATCTCGCCATCACATTGGTTGTTAAATAGGGCTTTGTTTAAAATACCAAGTGCTTGGGCACGTTCGGGCAGGTTTTCACAAGGTGCAGCAGTTTCATCATCTTCAGGGTCGATGTGTACTGTTACATCACTCAAATCTTCTAAACACTCTTTAGCCACGCGTTCAACACTGACACTGATAATGTGCCCCTCACTCACACTTAAAAATGGGTCTACTTGCACATGTACATCAGCCGATATAGTATGGCCAATTTTACGAGTTCTGAGTGAATGTACACTAGTTACTCCGCTAATCATGCCAATCGCATTACGCAGTTGTTCAACTTGCTGTGCGTCAATAGAAGTATCTACTAACTCTTTGGTGGCGCCAGTGCCTAATTCCCAAGCAATGTAAATTACCATTAAACCAACCACAACAGCTGCTGCGCCATCAAGGTATAAGTAACCATTTAAACTACCTAAAATACCAATAAACACCACAATGGATGACAAGGCGTCAGATCGGTGGTGCCAAGCGTTAGCTTTCAGCATTTCTGATTTATAAGTCTTGGCAACTTTTAGTGTGTACCAATATAGTGCCTCTTTCGAGAAAATAGATAGAGCAGCAATACTTAGCAGTAGGGTGTTGTGGGTTAGCGATTCAGGGTTTGATAGTCTATTTACTGCATCAAAGATAATACCCGTACCAATAATTGCTAGAATAATAGAAAGACCTAGGGTTGCAACAGTTTCAAATCGCTCATGGCCATACGGGTGCTCATCATCGGCTTCTTCAGCAGAATGTTTAGCTGCATACCAAACCACACCATCAGATAGAAGGTCTGAGAATGAGTGAATACCGTCAGCAATCAAAGCACCAGAATTGCCAATCACACCGACCACGACTTTAAAAATAGCCAACAGAAAATCAACAATAGCGCCAACTATGGTAACTTTTTGACTAGCTTGTGTGCGATTTTCTAAGTTCATAATTTATTAATAGTTATATTTTATGTCTGTGTTATTTTATGACATATGTCTATAAAAATGTGTCAAACCATTTTTTTATTAATTGTTGTAATAGTGCTAATTACAATTGTACTTTCTCTTAAGTAAACCTTAAGGTTGGCTTTTTATAATGTTATTAAACATGATTAATGCAGGAGAAAAAATAATGAAGAATAAAATTATATTTGTTTTATCGTCAACTCTTTTGGTTGCGGCTTATGCTTCACATAATGAGAACTATCATAGTAGTGATTTCAATTGGAATGTGGGTAGTGGCTATATAAAGTCTGAGTCAGACGATGATCGATACAAGTTAGTCAAAGAGAGTAATGAATCTGATGACGCTTATGAGCGTAATCGTGACAACGATAGCGATCATGGTAATGATCGCGACAACGACAACCATGATAGCGGAAGCGACAACGACAACCATGATAGCGGAAGCGACAACGACAACCATGATAGCGGAAG
>CAYUWB010000044.1:0-5583 GCA_964448305.1 uncultured Candidatus Ruthturnera sp. | reverse complement strand
GCCACACCCTCGCCCACCATAATATCCAACTTAAAATCTTCTAAAGCTGGATAAAGAATCTCCTCAACGATAGGGTTGAGGCGATGAATCTCATCAATAAACAAAATATCGTATGGCTCAAGTTTGGTGAGTATTGCCGCCAGATCGCCAGAGCGCTCTAACACCGGGCCAGAAGTTTGCTTTAATCCAGCACCCATTTGGTTAGCAATCACATTGGCCAAGGTAGTTTTACCCAAACCAGGTGGGCCGTAAATGAGTGAATGATCCAACGCATCACCACGCTTTTTAGCGGCTTCAATAAATAGTGACATTTGTGATTTAACATCTTCCTGTCCAATGTATTCACTTAGGGAATCTGGACGTACCGACGTCATGATAATGTCTTCGTTACCCTGGTCTTTCCCTTCTACTAAAGAATCTTGCTCTATCATGTTAAATTGCTGAATTTTTCTATCATTTTAACTTATTAACCTTGCTAATCAATAGCTTGATTTTAATTGCTTTCGTTAAATGATTAAGTCGCACAATTTTAGGATAACTAACTCCATTAATCTGCTGATAACTGGCAATCTTTACCTGCCACTCTTGATCAATAGATTGCTGATGTTGAAACAAAATAGGGGCCAGTTTTTGAATTGGAAAATGCCAGCCAAATTCATTAATCATCCACTGTTCTAAATTGGTGTCAATCTGCTGATCATTGACGCTTAAGCCTTGAGCATTTGACTTAACAACAACTTGACCTAGTCCAAGTGAAGCGCTCAGTGTGAGTGTGTAATTTTGGTTCTTAAAATCAATGGCAAAGCCAATGTTTTGATTGTGCTCACTCGTTGATACACTGGCTCTGCCCTGTGTCTGCCACTGCATGGGAATTGTGAGTGATGAACTTGGCTTTACAGGCTTGCTTTCAAGTGTAGTGCAGCCTTGTAAAAACCACCCAAATAGTAATATTATCATCCATTTCATAGGGTGCTCATTCTAACACCGACAAGGGCTCTCATTGTATAATCAAGCGTTTGTTTGAGTTTGTTTATTAATTCTTGTATGCAACATATCGCAATTTTAAGTGTTAACCATCAGCTGGCGCCGGTCGAAGTGCGCGAGAAAGTTGCGTTTGCATCTGGCGATCTAAACAACGCATTGGCGCAACTTAAGAAAACTAAGGGTGTTGAAGCCTGCGCTATTTTGTCCACTTGTAACCGCTCTGAAGTTTATGCCATCACTAGTACAGGCGATGCACAAGAAATACTAAGTGATTACCTATCCAATACACACAATATCAAACGCTCGGAGCTTGATCCTTATTTAAGCTACTTTGAGGGTAACAATGCGGTTGAGCATATTTGTCATGTGGCAACTGGACTGGATTCTTTAGTTTTAGGCGAGCCGCAAATCTTGGGTCAACTAAAAGATGCTTACCATGCTGCTAAAGAAGCGGGCACACTCAATAAATTATTAGAGAAGTTATTTCAACATGCTTTTTCAACGGCTAAAAAAGTTAGAACTGATACAGAAATTGGTTCATCCCCAGTTTCGGTTGCCTATTGTGCAGTTAAACTCAGTGAGAAAATTTTTGCCAATTTAGCAGAACAAACCGTCATGCTAATTGGCGCAGGTGAAATGATTGAGCTATGTGCACAACACTTAAGTCAAAAAGGCGTTAGCAATATGATTGTCGCTAATCGAACCGTTGAAAATGCTGAAAAAATCGCCTCAATTTACAATGCTAAAGCAATCAGCCTTAAGCAATTTTCAAATATTATTCACGAAGCAGATATTATTATTTCTTCTACTGCAGCTTCTGTACCTATTATTGGTAAAGGCTTAATTGAAACCGCACTCAAACTACGCAAACACAAACCTATGTTTATGCTGGATATTGCCATTCCAAGAGATATTGAGCCCGAAGTAGCACAACTAAATGATGTGTTTCTATACACGGTTGATGATCTTCAACAAGTGGTGAGTGATAATATCGACTCTCGTCAAAGAGAGAAAACACTGGCCGAAGAAATCATCATTGGTCAAAACAAAAAATTTGACGACTGGTTAGAGACACTACCAAATGAACAAATCGTACAATCGTATCGTCAAAATGCCTATCAAATTAAAGAAACAGCCGTTGAGGCAGCGCTCAAAAAACTCAAAAATGGTGGTGATTCAGAAGCAATCATCAGCCAATTAGCTGACCAACTGACCAACAAACTATTACACGCGCCTTTTGGTAATATCAAACAAGCAAGCACAGAACAACTCAACCAATGTGAAGGTTGTGTGCCTAAAAATAAAACCAAAAAATCATGAATGCTTCTATTTTAACCAAGCTTGAGCAGTTATCCATGCGCCTAGAAGAAGTGGGTGCCATGTTATCCGACCCTGAAGTAGCATCAGATCAAAAAAAGTTTCGTGAGCTATCTATTGAACATTCACAGCTCACCCCAGTTAATGAGCAATTTTCTCAATATTTAGCCACACAAGAAGACATTGAAGCAGCTGAAGCCATGTTGCTAGAAGATGATGATGAGATGCGCGCCATGGCCAAAGAAGAGATCTCAGAAGGTAAGGCCAAATTAGAGCAGCTCGATTTAGAGCTTAAAAAAGCTTTATTGCCTAAAGATCCGAACGACTCTCGCAATATTATTATTGAAATCAGAGCAGGCACCGGTGGTGACGAGGCGTCAATTTTCTCAGGTGACTTATTTAGAATGTATTCTCGCTATGTTGAAAAGCAAAAATGGCAAATGGAAGTTATGAGCTCTAACATTGGCGATCACGGTGGCTTTAAAGAAGTTATTGCTCGTATTAGTGGTGATAACGTTTATGCAAAACTTAAGTTTGAATCTGGCGCTCACCGAGTGCAGCGCGTACCAGAAACCGAGTCCCAAGGTCGAGTACACACCTCAGCGTGTACTGTGGCGATTATGCCTGAAGTTGAAAATATTGAAGAAATTGATATTAATATGAGTGATGTGCGTGTTGATACTTTTAGGGCTAGTGGTGCTGGTGGTCAGCACGTAAACAAAACTGACTCAGCCGTACGTGTTACCCATATTCCAACGGGCACTGTGGTTGAATGTCAAGATGGTCGCTCACAACACAAAAATAAAGCACAGGCAATGTCTGTTTTAGCCTCTAGAATTCTCGATGCACAGCAACAAGTGCAACAAAAAGAGCAAGCATCAACTCGTAAGGAGTTAGTCGGCAGTGGCGATCGATCGCAACGCATTCGCACCTACAACTATCCACAAGGGCGTATTACTGACCATCGTATCAACTTAACGCTATATAAATTAGCTGAGGTAATGGAAGGTGATTTAGAGTCTGTTATTGAGCCTTTGATTGTTGAACAACAAACCAATCAACTAACAGAGTTAAACGACGCGCTAGCTTAAAAACATATTTCTGCTAAGGCAAAGCCTTTCTAGCGTTAACTAAATTTAATTCACGCAGCTATTGTTTCAAGATTACTAGGATTAATTCACTTCTTTAGGTGCAAGGCATTGCCTTGTCCAACCAGCTGACAGAACTAAACGACGCGCTAGCTTAAATTTTTAGGCGCTACTAACTGAGACAACAAAAACAAAATACCGAGTGAAATCACAATCGCTGGCCCTGTTGCCACATCATAATGCATTGATCCGCTCAGACCAATAATAACTGCCGCCATTGAAATAAAAATTGACTGAAACACCATTTGGCTCGGTGTGCGTGCAAACACTCTGGCAATTGCAGGCGGGATAATCAATAGTGAGGTAATGAGTAGTACGCCCACAATTTGCACCGAAACCGAAACCGCTAATGCGATCATCAACATAAACAACAGTTGATAGAACATATGCTTAAGCCCTTCTGCTTTGGCCAACTCTTCATTTAAAGTCAGCAACAATAGACGCTGCCAAAAAGTTATCATTAGAGCTACAATAACCACCAATACTGAATACACCCAAACAATATCTTGATTAGTAATCGACAAGATATCACCAAACAATAATGAGAAATAATCGGTATTAGCGCCGCCTACTAACGCTAAAACCACAATACCCAACGAGAGTGCAATGTGTGAAAAAATACCCAGTATTGCATCATTAGACAAAAATTGTCGTTCTTGTAAAGTAACAATCAACAAAGCAAAGATCGCACCGACAACAATCAAACCAAAGTGAATACCTAATCCACTGGCCAAGCCTAGCGACACACCGAGCAATGCACTGTGTGAGATCGATTCTGAAAAATAGCTCATACGCTTCCAGATCACAAAACAACCAAGTGAACCAGCAATAATTGAGATACCAACAGCCGCTAATAACGCCCTAAGAATAAAATCTTCCATAATTTTAAAAAAATGCTCGAATAAAATTTTGCAAATATTTTTTCTTATTTAACACGCTCAGAAAGGAAAAAGACGTAATTAAAATTACTGACAATCCTTACAAAGGCCGTATAGATATAAACAATGATCGGTCAATTGATAATCATATTTCTCTGCCACATCGTGCTGATGCTGCTCAATGACATCATCTTGAAATTCATCAATCTTGCCACATTTAACACAGACCAAATGATCATGATGATCAGCATTGGATAATTCAAACACACTTTGGCCGTTATCAAAATTGAGTTTATTAACCATGCCTGATTCTTCAAATTGTGTCAGTACACGATAGATTGTTGCCACACCAACTTCTTCGCCTTGCATAATTAAAGCGCGATAAATATCTTCAGCACTCATGTGGTGCTCTTCACTGGTTTCTAAAATTTCTAAAATTTTAAGTCTTGGCAGTGTAACTTTAAGACCTGCACTTTTTAAATCTTGAGCGTCCATATCTGTATCCTTGATGTAAAATCAGCTAATAAATTTTATTAATCATTTTAAATCAAAAGCCAGCCAATGAATAAATTAACTTTGATTGTATTCTCATTACCATTCTTATCTGCCTGTTCACCTTCAATGCCAGAACTGCCAAGTTTGCCTGATATGTCAGATATTATTCCAGACGTGTCTATGCCAACGGTTTATAAGGCTGATCTTTATCAGGGCTCTGTACTAGAACGTTTTAAGATTAATCAACTTAAAGTTGGCATGTCTAAAGCACAAGTTAAAGACTTAATCGGCTCACCTAGTGTGACCGACCCTTTTCATAATAACCAATGGGATTATATTAACCACTCCACACCTGGTGTAGGTAGTGTTGTTCATTATCGATTAATACTTACTTTTGAGAATGACAACCTGACTAAGATCGACACCACAGGTATTGGCTCTCTACCACAACTGACCGATGAAGAAAAAACCTTAGAAGACAAACGCATTGCTGAAGAAAAAGCCAAGGCTGAAGCCGCGGCTAAAGCCAAAGCAGAAGCCGAGCGTATTGCCAAAGAAAAGGCAATTGCTGCAGCCAAGGCTAAAGCAGAAGCCGAGCGAATTGCCAAAGAAAAAGCCAAGGCAGCCGCTAAAGCCTTAGAAGACAAACGCATTGCTGAAGAAAAAGCCAAGGCTGAAGCCGCGGCTAAAGCCAAAGCAGAAGCCCAGAGAATTGCCAAAGAAAAAGCCAAGGCAGCCGCTAAAGCCTTAGAAGACAAACG
>CAYUWB010000043.1:0-6189 GCA_964448305.1 uncultured Candidatus Ruthturnera sp. | reverse complement strand
ATTACCAGTTTCTTATTCAATCAACACAGACCCAGGGTCTGGGTCGGGCGCTCGAGATGACGCGCGATAGGGACTGTGTTTATAGAGATTTTTTTTCTATCAATACGAAACTAAGATTATTACCTTCAAACCACTGCGGTCGGAATGACGCGTGGAGGGGCCTGTGTTATTCCAGTTCCTTTTTCAATTTACTGGTGTAGCCAGTAAACATTTATTATGACAACTCCCTACTTTCCATTTTCTAAAATTGTCGGTCAAGACCGCTTAAAAGAAGCTCTGCTTCTTAACGCTATTAACCCTGCCATCGGCGGAGTTCTGATATTCGGCGAAAAAGGAACGGCAAAGTCGACCGCCGTACGAGGACTCAAAAAACTATTGGAAGGCGGCGGAGAAAATTCCGTTCCCCTTGTTGAAATGCCTTTGTCGGCCACCGAAGAAATGGTCGTCGGCACTATAGATATTCCAAAGACCTTAAAAACGCAAGAAACTCACGTCGAATATGGATTGCTGCACAAAGCGCACGGCGGAATTCTCTATATTGACGAAGCGAATTTGTTGGAAGATCATTTGGTCAACTCCGTTCTGGACTCTGCGGCAATGGGCGTAAACCGCATCGAACGCGAGGGCATCAGCCACGAGCATCCGGCCAAGTTCATATTGATCGGCACCATGAATCCAGAAGAAGGCGAACTGCGTCCGCAATTCCTCGACCGCTTCGGAATATCCGTACAAGTCAAAACCGAGACCGATCTTTACCTCAGAAAAATGATCGTTACGCGACGATTGAGTTGGGAGTCCGATCCGCAATCGTTTATCGAATCCGCAACCGAAGAGGAAGAAAGTTTCCGGCAAACCATCGTCAAAGGTAAAGAATATTTATCGCTCGTGCAGATGTCCGACCCCATGCTGGAGTTGGCAATTCAACTGGCCATACAGGCGGGAGCCGAAGGTCACCGCGCCGACCTGGTTATCGTTAAAACTGCCAAGACTTTAGCGGCCTATAACGGCAGAATGGAAGTGACGCAAGCCGACGTTTACCGCGCCGCGGAATATGCGCTGAACCATCGCGGCGATTACACGCCTCCGCCAGAAGCTCCCGACGACGAAAAGGAATCGCCAGAAGACAACGAAGCTCCGGAGGACAACCAGGACGAATCGCCGCTGGAGCCAAATCCTAATAGCTCGTTCCAGGCGGAACAATTGCCAGAACCGGAAAAGTTTGAAACGTTGGATTTGATCATGGAATCTATGAACGCTTCCAACTCAGGCAAAACGTCGCGCAAAAAAGAAAACGCCTCTCTTGGCAAAACCCGCGGTTACGCCGATAACGAAAAAGCCGCCGGACCGAATGCCGGTGTCGCCTTCTTTCACACCATCGTCAATGGCATCCGCAAAGGGAAACGACGATTGAACGAAATCGATTCCAGAGACTTGCGCTTTAAAAGAAAAATTTCCGGATTACGCGAACTTCATCTTCTCGTATTGGACGCTTCCGCTTCCATGGGAACTCAAAAACGTCTGGCCTATGCCAAAGGCTTGGCTCAAAGAATATTGAAACGCGACTACGAAAAGAAAAACTATGTCGCCGTAGTGACCGCACAAGGAAACAACGCCAACGTTTTGCTAAAACCCACTCGCAACTTTTTAAAAATAGAAAAAGTTTTGACGGCTGTTACCGCTCGCGGGAAAACCCCTTTACTGCACGCCCTTGCCAAAGCATTGGAGTTAGGGAAAAAGTTTCGCAAAAGCGCCACGGATTCTACTCAGTTATTAGCGGTGGTATCTGACGGCAGAGTGAACGTTCCTTTTAAAGGAACCGTCAACGAAGATCTTTCGTTTTTTAGCGAATCGGTTTGCAAGCTGGGCATTAACAGCGTGGTGGTGGATTCCAACGGTCGGTTCAGCAGTTCTTTTCTTTTAAAGAAAATGGCCAGACTATTCGAAGGCCGTTACCTATCTATGGAAGATGCGCAAAACCAAAAAAGAGTGGCGATAGGTTAGGATCGTATGATGAGCGAGGAGTTAATTTTATTGGATCGAGGCCAGATCCTTCGCTACTTCGGCGTTGCTCAGCACAAGCTCGTCAAAGTTGATCCCCTCTGGATGACGAGTCGTGGTATCTCTAAAAACTAAGGTTACTGTTTGCTCAAATCAAATACCACCACGTGTCATTCTGACGACCAACGGGAGGAAGAATCTCGCTTCGACTTAATAGTCATTCCGAGCAAGGTCGAGGAATCTATGCTTCGGAGGAGCATGTTCCCCGGCAAGCTCTTGAATCACGATCACATTTCACTAACTTAAATGTAAAAACATGGCCATATATTTTTTTATATCAACTTCATCTGACTACCACGTGTTTTCCGAAGCGCTGGCAAACGCCGACAGTTTGGAAACACACGTCGACTTTGTAGAAAACTTTGACACTCACGCCAGTAAACTGGGCGCTACCGATATATTAGCGACACGTAACCTGGGGGGTATGTCCTTTCAAAAGTCTACATTAGAAAAGATGGGTAAACTGGCCCGCGACCAAAAAATTCCATTCTTGTGTTTACCCGGCTATAAAAACGATGACCCATCCGCCCTCGCGCTTTCAACCGTTCCCTCATCTGTGTGCAAACAAGTTCTAGAGTTTTACGAAACTTGCAACGCGGTGAATATTTTGGAATCGGCAAAGTACCTTAGCGATTTATACGGCGGTACCGCTTTAGGTTGGAAGGAACCAGAGACGTTTCCTGAGTTTGGCATATTGCCCGGTTACGAGGGCATTCGACAAAAGACGACAGCTGAACTAAACGGCAGTCCCATTATAGCGGTTTTGTTTTACCGGACCCATTATTTAGCGAACGACTATGAACCCGTTTCGGCGGTTGTTGCGGAAATTGAAAAATCCGGCGCAATTCCCCTACCCGTCTATTGCGCTTCTATGAAACAACCAAAGGAAGAAATTCATCCCGTCGAACTACTTCTTAAAAACGACAACGGCGGTCTATTGCCACACGCTATCGTCGACTGCTTATCTTACGCGGCGGTGGATATATCGACAGAAGGCAACGTCACCGAAGCCGCTATCGACGACGGCAACCTGTTCATCCGTTTAGACCGGCCCGTAATCCATACTCTCTACAGTTCCGAATCGCGACAAAACTGGACCGAGAACCCAAAGGGTATGACGCCAAACGATATGGCGATGAAAGTGGTGTTGCCTGAATTCGACGGCAAGATCATCGGTCACCCCATTGGCTTCGCGGAAGAAACCATTACCAATAACAAAAAACTCGTTCAATACAAAGGCGACCCAGAAAGAATCGAGCGCGTTGTCGCATTAGCAAACAAGTTTTGTAACCTGGCGTTGAAACCCAACAAAGACAAAAAGATCGCGATCATCTTAACCAACTACCCCACACAGAACGCACGCATTGGTAACGCGGTTGGATTGGACACGCCAGAGTCATTAGTGATCGCATTGCGCGAATTAAAAGCAGACGGTTACCATGTGGAAAACATTCCAGAGTCCGGCGACGATTTGATTCATTCACTGATCGAACAAATCAGTTACGACACCGAGTTTTTAACCGAAGAACAAATACGCCTGGCTCCCGCACAAATTGACGAGTCTGAATACGAGCCCTGGTTCAAAGACTTCCCGCAAAAGAATCAAACCGATATGCAACGCGACTGGGGACAGCCTCCCGGTAAAGTCTTCTGGCACGAAGGAAAATTATTTTTCCCAGGATTGTTTTTCGGTAACGTGTTTGTGGGCATACAACCCCCACGCGGATTTGGCGATAATCCGGTGGCGATTTATCACAGTCCTGAAGTAGTTCCCACACATCATTACTTAGCGTTTTATCGATGGATACGGTACGGATTCCAAGCCGACGCGGCCATTCACATGGGCAAGCACGGCAACCTGGAATGGCTTCCCGGTAAAGCGGTGGCGTTATCCGAAAACTGTTATCCCGATTTGGCTATTTACGATATTCCCTTCTTCTATTACTTCATCGTCAACAACCCTGGCGAAGGCTCGCAAGCGAAACGAAGAACGCACTCGGTATTGATCGACCATATGGTGCCGCCCATGACCCGCGCCGATTTATACGACGACTTAGCGCGTATCGAACAGTTAATTGAAGAATGGACCTTTGTGCAGGATGTCGATCCCGATAAAGTTCCCATCGTGCAAAACCAGATTTGGGAACTCTGCGAAACCAACAACGTTAATACCGATTTAGGATTCGATGAACCTCCGGAGAACTTTAAAGAATATCGAAAAGCGATCAACGGATTCTTATGCGAAATTGGCAACACACAGATTCGCGAAGGACTGCATGTGCTCGGCAAGATTCCTAAAGACGACAGCTTGATCGAATTATTTGTCAGTCTCGCTCGCATAGACAATCCACCGCATAAAGGCACGCAAACCTTATTCATGAGCGCATGCGGTATAGAAGAGTCCTCGTACTTTAACGATCAAAGCGCGGTACTGAATTGCAAAATCCCGGAATCGATTATCCAATACTATAAAAAACCCATTCAAAGTCGCGGCGACTTGTTGGAATGTTTTGACCGGATCTCTTTTGACTTCTTCGACCTCTGCCTCAAAAAAGAATTGACCAAACCCAACGAAATTGAAGAAGCCATTTTTAAGCATTCCAATTGTCGGTTTGACGACCTTGGCGAAACGTTATCGTACATCTTTAATGTTATCTATCCGCGACTGCTCAGAATATCCGAGGAGTTAACCAGCTTAACGCGCGGTTTGAGCGGTAAGTTTGTTCACCCTGGACCTTCCGGCGCGCCGACTCGCGGCATGGCGTCCATATTGCCGACGGGTCGGAATTTTTATTCCGTCGATATGCATTCGTTGCCCACAACGATTTCCTGGATCATGGGACAAAAGCTCGGACAAAACTTAATCGATCGTTACCACGAAGAAAACGGGCAATACCCAGAAACCATCGCCCTGGTGCTTTGGGGAACATCCAATATGCGAACCAAAGGCGACGACGTGGCGCAAATTCTATTTCTTTTAGGGATGCGCCCTATTTGGAAACCGGAGAACAAACGCGTCATTGGCGTAGAACCGATTCCATTAGAAGAACTCGGACGACCGCGTGTCGATGTTTGCGCGCGCATCAGCGGATTCTTTCGCGACGCATTCCCCAACTTGGTATCGCTCATGGATCAAGCGATCAACCTGGCGGCGGAGCTGGACGAACCTCCAGAAATGAATTTTGTACGCAAGCATTATTTAGAATCGAATAAAAAACCGTTGTACCGAATTTTCGGATCGGCTCCAGGTCGATATGGTACGGGGATACTTGAAACCATTCATTCCAAAAAATGGGAAACTGGAAAAGATTTAGCGGAAGTGTTTTTGAACTGGGGCGGGTTTGCCTACACACGCAAAGAATACGGCGCTGCGAAAAAGGAAGAATTCATGCGTCAGCTATCGCAAACCGACGCGGCTTCGCAAAACCAAGATAATCGAGAACACGATATTTTTGATTCCGACGACTATCTGCAATTCCACGGCGGCTTGATCAACGCGATCAACACCATCAAAGACGCGCAAGGCAAAGGCAAGGTCACGGAGTACTTTGGCGACTCTTCAAATCCAGCGGCGGTGAAGATCAAAACACTCAAAGAAGAAGTGCGTCGCGTGTTTCGAGCGCGAGTGGTTAATCCCAAATGGATCGACTCCATGAAAGATCACGGTTACAAAGGCGGATTAGAAATGGCGGCGACGGTCGATTATATGTTCGGTTACGACGCCACCACCGACGTCATCGACGATTATATGTATGAGGATGTCTCTGAAAAATATCTTTTGGACAAAGAAACGCAGGAATTCTTAAAAGAGAAAAATCCCTGGGCCATCCGATCGATGGGCGAACGCTTGATGGAAGCCGCCAATCGCGGGATGTGGAAAAATCCCGACCCCGAACTGATGATAGAAATTGAATCGCTGGTATCCTCTACCGAAGGCGATATCGAAGAAAAGCTATAAAACTTTAAGATTGAACCGCAACACCCACTGTGTGACGACGCAGAGAAGTAAAAGATAGATGAAAGGTGGTCGCACTTCGAAAACCTGCTGAGGAACATGCTTCTCTGAAGCATAGATTTCTCGACAAGCTCCTAAGAAACAACTTCGCCTGTGTTTGGGTTAAGTAGTTGATA
>CAYUWB010000042.1:0-6930 GCA_964448305.1 uncultured Candidatus Ruthturnera sp. | reverse complement strand
ATTGAAGCACATGACCAAAGCGTTGTTGCAGTTCAAGAGCCTAAACTGATGGCTGAAGAAGTTGAAGAAGAGATTGTCGAAACTGAAGGTGAAGAAACTGAAGGTGAAGAAACTGAAGGCGGCGATAACGCAGCTGAAGGCGATTCAGACGCAGACTCTTAATTTGATTTAACCTATTATGGCGATTAAACTGATTGTTGGCTTGGGCAACCCGGGCAAAGACTATCAGCCTCATCGCCACAATGTTGGCTTCTGGTTTTGTGATGCGCTTGCGCATTTATATTCAGCTACTTTCAAAAAAGAAACCAAGTTTTTTGGTGACGTAGCACAAATTAATATTGCAGGGTCATCCCTGCGCTTACTAAAGCCCGGCACTTACATGAACCGTTCGGGTCAATCGATTCAGAGCATTGCTAAATTCTATCAGATTAACGCTGATGAAATTTTAGTGGCGCACGATGAATTAGACCTTAACCCTGGTGTTGCTCGGATTAAATTTAGTGGGGGCCATGGTGGGCACAATGGCCTTAGAGATACAATTAAAGCACTAAGTAGCAACGATTTTTACCGACTAAGAATTGGTATTGGCCACCCTGGCGACAAGTCTCAAGTCGCAGACTTTGTTTTACATGCGCCCAACAAATCAGAGCTTGAGCCAATACAAACAGCTTTGGTTAATTCGTTAAATGTCATTGAGCAAGTAGTCCAAGGCGATATTGAGCCGGCTATGAAAGCTTTGCATACACAAGGATAAAAATGGGATTTAAATGTGGTATTGTTGGCTTGCCCAACGTTGGAAAATCAACCCTCTTTAATGCATTAACGCAAGCAGGCATTGAGTCTGCTAATTATCCATTTTGTACGATTGAGCCAAATGTCGGCATTGTGCCGATTAACGACAAACGCTTAGAGCAACTGGCTGATATTGTTAATCCAAAAAAAATCCTGCCAACCACCATGGAGTTTGTGGATATTGCTGGTTTGGTTGAGGGCGCATCAAAAGGCGAAGGGCTGGGCAATCAGTTTTTAACCAATATTCGTGAAACCGATGCGATTGTGCATGTGGTGCGCTGTTTCGAAAACGAAGACATTGTCCATGTTGCGGGCAAGATATCACCGCTTGACGATATTGAAATTATCAACACTGAATTGGTGTTAGCCGATTTAACTGCGGTTGAAAAACTCTATCAAAAAGCCATTAAAAACACCAAGTCTGGACAAAAAGACGGCTTGCCGCTTAAAGCCTTATTAGAAAGAATTTTGCCTGTGCTTGAGGCGGGTGAAAGCGCACGAACACTGTCTTTTGATGACGATGAGCTTAACTTGCTTAAAGGCTTCCAACTATTAACCATTAAGCCTGTGCTCTACGTGGCCAATGTCAGCGAAGAGGGTTTTAGCAACAATCCACACCTTGATGTTGTGACTGAATATGCCAAATCTGAGGGCGCACAAGTGGTGGCAATTTGTGCTGATATTGAAGCCGAGATTTCTGAACTTGACCTTGAAGAAAAACAAGAGTTCTTATCTGAGATGGGTCAAAGTGAGTCTGGCCTTGATCGCTTAATTAAATCTGGCTATGCCTTGCTAGGCTTACAAACCTATTTTACTGCTGGCGTTCAGGAAGTGCGCGCCTGGACGATTAATATTGGCGATAGCGCACCACAGGCAGCAGGTAAAATTCATGGTGACTTTGAAAAAGGTTTTATTCGCGCTGAAACCATTGCCTTTGATGATTTTATTCAACATGGTGGTGAAAAAGGCGCCAAAGAAGCAGGAAAACTGCGCTCAGAAGGCAAGGAATACATTGTCCAAGACGGTGATGTGGTACACTTCTTATTTAACGTTTAACACTCAATAAACCTAAGGTCGATGATCTCTAAAAAACAAACCAAACTACTGATTATTCTTGACGGCTGGGGGCACTCTGACATTACTGAAAACAATGCGATTGCTCAAGCAGAAACCCCCGTATGGGACAAATTTAACGAACAATTTCCTCACTCGCTCATTAGCACCAGTGGCAAAGAAGTTGGCCTGCCGGGCGAACAAATGGGCAACTCAGAAGTTGGTCATCTAAATTTAGGTGCAGGCCGTGTTGTTAAGCAAGATTTTACTCGCATTCATAATGAAATCGAAGACGGTGATTTCTTTAGAAACCCAATTTTAAAAAACTCTTTAGAGTACGCTAACGATAACAACAAAGCGGTTCATATTATGGGCTTGTTGTCTGATGGCGGCGTGCATTCCCACGAAGAACAAATCCACGCCATGTTGGAAATGACCAAAAAACGCAACTGCAAAGAAGTGTACTTACATCTCTTTGTCGATGGTCGAGACTGTGCACAAAAGAGCGCTAAAAAATACATTCAAACCCTTGAAGACAAAATCAGCGAGCTTGGTATTGGTGAAATTGCCAGTGTCATTGGCCGCTACTTTTCAATGGATCGCGACAATCGTTGGGCTCGTGTACGCTGCGCCTACGAACTCATTGCCAAAGGCAAGGGTAAATTTTTGGCGAAGTCTGCTATTGACGCAATTGATATGGCTTACGAACGTGGCGAGACCGATGAATTCGTTCAGTCCACAGTCATTAAAGCACCAACTAAAATCAAAAAAGGCGACGTGCTCATTTTTATGAACTACCGTGCAGACCGCGCCCGACAAATCACCCAAGCGTTTTTTGATGAAAATTTTCAAGGATTTTCACGTGGAACTTTTGTCCCAACACAATTTATCTGCTTGACTGAATACAAAAAAGACTTTAATTTACCAGTGGCTTACCCTTCAGCCAAATTAAACAACGTTTTGGGTAAATACTTATCTAACTTAGGCATGACCCAACTCAGAATTGCGGAAACTGAAAAATACGCGCACGTCACTTTCTTTCTTAATGGCGGTGTTGAACGCCCTTTTTATGGTGAAGATCGCGTCTTGATTCCGTCGCCTGATGTGGCGACCTATGACCTACAGCCAGAAATGAGCGCCTTTGAGCTAACTGACGAATTGGTTGAACATATTGAAAGCCAAAAATACGATTTAATTATTTGTAATTTTGCCAATACTGACATGGTCGGCCACTCTGGCAAACTTGATGCAGCCATTAAGGCCGTTGAGGCTGTTGATGCTTGTTTGGGTATTGTTTATCAAGCCATGCATGAGATTGATGGCGAAATGCTCATCACTGCTGATCATGGTAATGTCGAACAAATGGTTAATCCTGAGACCGGTGAAGTGCACACTGCGCACACCAGCAACTTGGTGCCACTGCTTTTTGTGAGTGATCGCACTGCTACAATCGCTGAGCCAGGCACAGGCGCTTTATCTGATATTGCGCCAACATTACTAACAATGATGGATATCGAGCAGCCCGATGAAATGACGGGTGCCAGCCTATTAACTTTTAACGAATAATTTTTTATATAATATAAATTAAAAACAGGAGAGAAAAATGAAACAATCTAATTTTATCGCGCCTTCTATTTTGGCTGCTGATTTTGCCAAATTAGGCGAAGAGGTCGACAATGTACTAGCTGCTGGCGCAGACATCGTGCATTTTGACGTAATGGACAATCACTACGTTCCAAACCTAACGATCGGTCCATTGGTCTGTGAAGCGCTTAGAAATCATGGCGTAACTGCGCCGATTGATGTGCATTTAATGGTGAAACCAGTTGATAGAATCATTCCTGATTTTGTTGCAGCGGGTGCATCATACATCACCTTTCACCCAGAAGGATCTGAGCATATCGACAGAACATTGGGCATGATTCAAGAAAGTGGTTGTAAAGCCGGCCTAGTGTTTAACCCTGCCACACCGCTACACGTACTAGACAATGTCATGGACAAACTGGACATGATCCTATTGATGTCAGTTAACCCTGGCTTTGGTGGTCAAGCCTTCATCCCGCATACGCTAGAAAAATGTCGCCAAGTGCGTCAATTGATCGACGCTAGCGGCAGAGATATTCGTTTAGAAATTGACGGCGGCGTTGGCCCTGCCAATATTCGTGAAGTGGCAGAAGCGGGTGCAGACACATTTGTAGCAGGCTCTGCCATCTTTAATACCGATGACTATAAAGCAACCATTGACACAATGCGTGCGGAGCTAGCAAAAGCATAGCGATTAACTTGCGTATAAGCTTGTCGTAGCAACATCGCTTCGGTATAATGACGCGTTTTACGATTTTAGTTGCTTTTAAGTAATAAAAAATCAAAAAGTTGAGTTGGGCGTCCAGTTTCGATAATGGGCGCCCAACTTGTTTTAATGTATCACACAACTTGGCATGTTAGTCAGGGTGCTCTTTTGAAAAATAAAGGGTTGGCTAGTAGGAGTTGTGGAAGGAAGAAGCAGACAAAATGTCGGCATTCTTTATTAACCCCGGAGAAAATATTATGGCAAAAACGTCCATGAAGAAAATGTTAGAGGCTGGTGTACACTTTGGTCACCGTAGCCGTTTTTGGCACCCTAAAATGGAGCGCTATATCTATGGCACTCGCAATGGTGTGCACATTATCAACCTAGAAAAAACCCTACCAATGTTTAACGATGTATTGAATTTTGCATCGAAAACAACGGCTGCAGGTGGATCAATTTTATTTGTTGGCACCAAGAGAGCAGCTAGCGACATCATCAAAGAAGAGGCAATTCGTTGTGGCATGCCGTATGTTAATCACCGCTGGTTAGGTGGTATGATGACTAACTACAAAACCATTAAAGCCTCTATTAAGCGTTTAAAAGATCTTGAGTTTTTAGCGGAAGAAAACTTTGCCCAATTCGGTAAAAAAGAAGCCCTTATGATGACGCGTGAAATGGAAAAATTAGAACGCAGCTTGGGTGGTATTAAAGACTTAGGCGGTATTCCTGACGTGGTGTTTGTTATTGATATTGGCCATGAAAAGAATGCTGTGAAAGAAGCACAAAAGCTTCAATTGCCACTCATTGGTGTGGTGGACTCTAACCACAACCCAGAAGGCATTGACTACGTTATCCCTGGTAACGATGATTCAATTAGAGCCATTGGTTTTTACGCTCGTGAAATTGCTAACGCCGTTTTAGAGGCAAAAGCCGCTGCTGGCACACCAGCAAAAGAATCTGCACCGGCTAAAAAAGCACCGGCTAAAAAGCCTGCCGCCAAGAAAGAAGAGACAGAAGCTAAAGCGCCAGCCGCAAAAAAAGCACCTGCCAAAAAACCGGCTGCTAAAAAAGCACCTGCCAAAGCAGAAAAGCTAAACAAAACAGCGCTTAATGCAATGAAAAAAGCAGAGTTAGCCGATTATGCACAAGCCCAAGGCGTCAAGGTTAATGCCAGCGACACTAAGGCTCAAATGATTGAAAAACTCGCATAATCAAGCACATATTAAAAACACCTTTTGTCAGCAGAAGGTGTTATAAACACAGGAGACACTTATGGCAATTACAGCCGCTTCAGTTAAAGAACTAAGAGAAAGAACCGGTGCAGGCATGATGGACTGCAAAAAAGCCCTTACAGAAACCAATGGCGACATGGAGGCAGCAATTGACCTTATGCGCACATCAGGCGCCGCTAAAGCCGCTAAAAAATCAGGCCGTGTTGCTGCAGAAGGCCTTGTTAAAGTTAATATCAGTGACGATGGTAAAACAGCCACCATTCTAGAGGTTAACTCTGAAACAGACTTTGTGACTAAAGGCGATGCCTTTGTTGATTTTGTTGATACGCTAGGTGCGTTAGCATTAAAGACCACGCCAGCCAATATTGATGAATTTTTAACACAAACGCTCGACAACGGCGATTCGTTAGAAAAAGCCAGAGAGGCCATTGTTGCAAAAGTCGGTGAAAATGTTGCCATTAGACGCGTACAAACCGTTTCAGTTGATGCCGGTGTTATCGGCGCCTACAAACACGGCGAACGCATTGCAGTCATCGCTGTACTAGAAGGTGGTGATGAAGCGCTAGCAAAAGATGTGGCGATGCATATTGCAGCAACACGTCCTGAATGTATTACTGAAGACGAATTGTCTGACGATATTTTAGAAAGAGAAAAAGCAATTTTTGTTGAACAAGCAAGAGAATCTGGCAAACCAGACAATATCATTGAAAAAATGATTGTTGGTCGTATGAAAAAATTCGTTAACGAAGTAACGCTTTATGGCCAAGCTTTTGTTAAAGACCCAGACACAACGGTAGGTGCACTTGCAAAAGCAAATAACGCCACAGTCAAATCTTTTATTCGCTTTGAAGTAGGTGAAGGTATTGAGAAGAAAGAAGAGAACTTTGCTGATGAAGTGGCAGCCCAAATGAAAGGCTAACACGTAGTTGAAGCAAATAAAAAGGCGCGAGAGCGCCTTTTTTTATGGAAAAAACAAAGGGTTTATGCGCCCTCCAATAAAAAGCCGCAGCAACTGCGGCCTTTAAACTAACACAATGTTTATTTAGTCAATAACATTGCTCATCTCTTCCATCATCCAGCGAGGATCCATAATGTTGTATGGATTGTATCCAAAGATACCGTTGTCTTGAATATAAGCCACTCTTGTTTGTGGTTGTTCTAAATCAACTAAAGCAGCTGGTGTTGCAACAGACTCCACAGTCGGCGCAACCATGTCGTTATTCCAGTCGTATGTGCTAGAGTGAAAATCAGCCAAAGCTGATGTAGAGGCTACCAATGTAGCGATTGTCATTAATGTTTTCATAATGTTTCCTTGTTAAGTATATGTCCCCAAGATACATATTTTGTCATTTGTGCATAAAAAAGCCACTCCGAAGAATGGCTTTTTAGCTTTGCTTTTTAGTGATCTAAGCCAAGCTTAGTTCACCAAATAATGCTAGCGAGGTTAAGTAATAAATTACTTAGCTACTTCAGTTGAAGTTGCAGTACCTGCAGCTTTAGCGTCTGCATAACCTTTAGCGTAAGCGTCAGCTTGAGCTTGAGCTTGAGCGTCAGCTACACCTT
>CAYUWB010000041.1:6057-7128 GCA_964448305.1 uncultured Candidatus Ruthturnera sp. | reverse complement strand
AATTAGCGTATATTTCAACAACTTAAAATAGAAAGGTAAACTCATATGTCATACGCAAATATCACAGTATTAGGTAACGTAGGTGCAAAACCAATAGTAAGAACTGTTGGTGATACACAAGGAGCTTCATTTAATATAGCTGTTACTGAAAAATACAAAACTAGAACAGGTCAAATGCAAGAAACAACACATTGGTATACTGTAGACGCTATTGGTGCTTTAGTATCTAATGTTATTGTGCCTTATATAGATAAAGGTGCTACTGTTTTAGTATCAGGATTTCCTAAAATGGACAGCTACGAATCAAAAACTTTAAAAAGTTCTGATGGTAAGCCTCCAATGCTAACACGCATGAAAATTAATATATCAGGTTTTGGTGGTCAACTTAAACTTGTTAGCACTAAAGGTAAAGGTGCTACAGTTCAAACATCTAATACTAATCCACAATCTATACCTGATGACGATATTCCTTTTTAGTTAGTTAGACATACAAGATAGTGATGTAAACACCTACAAAAGGAATTGGGAGGAAAGTTTTCCTTGTAGTGCTTTCCTTCCAGCTGTAGCTATAGTAAAGGTATCTAGCTATAATTATTTATATTCCAGAGAAGCTAGACTAAGTTTATTCCTGGACAATAATTTGATAAAAAAGCCTATAAAAACAATAACTTACAGGAGATTGCCTCATGGGTAAAATGTCTGATAAAGATATAGAAAAACAAGAAAGTCCTCAAGATTCACATGATGAACATGATTTTGATGTATTTACACTATTAAATAAAGCTGGTTTTACCAACAGCCAAATATTTACAGCTGAAGATTTAGATAAAATGGTAAAATTACAGGAGAAATATAAAAAATGACACCATCATTTAGACGTAAAGCCTCATTTCTAGGTACATTCATACTTATCCACATGGCTTCTAGTATAAGTATATTATTTATACTACTAGTTATGGGTATAAATCCTACTCTACTTGTATCTGTACTAGGTGCGCCTCTATGGATAACTGTGTGTATATGTTCTTGGAACTTAACTAAAAAACTCAATCGAAGGAGAATGATATGAAA
>CAYUWB010000041.1:3758-5957 GCA_964448305.1 uncultured Candidatus Ruthturnera sp. | reverse complement strand
CAATTTTATAATATAAATAGATTTATTGAAATGACCAGCGATAAACAAGTTCGTGAAGAATTATCTAAAAACAATGTTAATTTAAAACAATTAGATGATGCTTTATTACAAATACACGATGCATTACAAATGCAAAATGTACCTAGTTCATTCTTTAATTTAGTAAAACATTTGTTTGTAACTAATAATATTACAGCAGAAGGTATATTAAATAATGACCTAGAGCCAATGCCTAAAATAAGTAAACATTAAAAAGGATTATGCTTATGTATACTATGAAAAATGTAAAAATTACTAAAATAGAAACAGAAGAAGGTTATTGGAACGATAAACAAAATAAACATATTAAATATAAAACTCCTAAAATAACTAACACTGTAGTTTATGAAACAAAATATATTTATAATGGTAATGAATTTACAGAAATATTAGCTTTTTGTAGTAGACATCATTCTGAATATGACAATCAAATAAAAGTAGAATTTGATTTAGAGGATAATTAATCATGGCATATATAACCAATGATAAAGTTTTAATTACTTATATAGACAATAATAAAAAAAGCAGATGCCAAAAAGCAATTATTATTGGCAGAACCTTTGATCAAAACCCAAAATACGATGTCAGACTATTACACAACGATTATTTAATAACAAACGTAGATATGGAAATGCTAGAGTTACTGTAACCTCTTGATTTTACTAGGTTTTCTATCGTTTAAATTATCAGCCAATTCTAAACGTGATTTATGGAGCTGAATACGTTTTAATAAATCTTTACGTTCATACCATTCACCTCTAATTGGTGCTAAAAATTCACCAGGTGTTGGTATTTTACAGAACGTATGTGTTTCTAACAATTTTAAAACGCCTCTTTCCCATAAATCATTAGGAATATCTGATAATAACTTTTCAAAACCTTTCATCATAAAAGGATCAGGTACTTTACATCCTAGCATTTTAGCTGTAAATCCGATGCCTCTAGCAATCTTTTCTGGCCCTGCACCTTGCAATAATACCAGAATAGATTGTTCGGCATCATCTAAATAATCATCTACAGATTCTCTATTTAAATCACGTACAGGTATAAATACTGCTTCATTTAATCTTTTACGTACTACATCTAACGATGTAACTTGTGTTTCTGTTAATTCATTTGCCATATTGTTTCCCCCAATGTGCAATGAGAACGGATTCTGCTAATCCGTCATGTTTTTTAAGTTTCCAGAGATCTTTATACGCAGGATATAACTCTGATGCTAAATTACGTGCTTCCTCTTTATCAGAAGATAAACCAAAATATTTTTTCCATTGTTGCGGTCTAACTTCTACTACTTGATTAAAATAAATATGCGTAGTACCTAATAATATACCATAACCAAAACCAGTTTTAAAGGTAGAAGATAAACCTTGTTGTGGCATAGCTTGTTGTTTTTCAATATAACAAGTACGCAAACCAACACGTTGAACAAAAATATCTCTTAATTCAAGAATATTAATATATCGTGTTTTTTTATTGGCTATTTGTAGTGTACTTACCGGCATTTTTAAAACATTAAAAAAACTATTACCCATAAATGTTATGCCACCAGTTAAACCTGGATCTATACCACAAATCATTTTTGTTTTTTTCTAGGTTTTAATACTAAATCACAATCTAATGATTCAGCCCAAGCAAAAGCATTAAACAATGTAGGTTTTCTATAGCCAATTTCCCACTTAGCTGTAAGTCCATCAGCAATACCAGTTTTAATATCTATTTGAGGTTGTGATAACCCTAATTTATATCTTCGTTTTCTAAATTGCGAGATTAATTTCTCACAAAATCTGTTTTCTTGTTCCATAAGCCCCCCAGCTCTAGAATTAATGTCAATTCACATTACATAATGCCACAAGATAATAAAAAAGCCAATGTTATTTTTATATGTTATACTATTTTTAATCTAACCGAAGGAGGTAGAGAGATGTCAGACCATGAAATGTCAGATATACATGACCAAATACAAAAATTAAAACGTGAAAGACAGCCATTAGATCTAGATGCTGCAATAAAAAATAACGAAATCATTAAAACATTAACTGCTGTATGCTTAAAGATGGATGATAAAGAACATCGAGAAGGTATACTTAAAGTTATTAATCAATTAACTACGGATAATATGCATAATTTAGATCATATTCCTAACGAGCATTGGTACGA
>CAYUWB010000041.1:0-3658 GCA_964448305.1 uncultured Candidatus Ruthturnera sp. | reverse complement strand
ATGAAGAATACTGGATTAACTGAACAACAAATACAGCGTAGGAAATTAGGTATAGGTGGCTCTGATGCCAGAATTATAGCTAATGGTACGCAAGAAGATTGGCATAGCCTCTGGCTACAAAAAACAGGTCAGGAAGAACCTAAATTTGATATGAGAAGTAAATTTCTTATGGCTTTAGGTAATGCTACAGAACATGTAACTTTAGACAGACTTAATAAAGAAGTTCCTATATATAAACCAGAACTTGATAACGACAGCATAGAAAAATACAAAAAAGCATTAGAACGTATACATGAAGAATATAAATTTATGCGTTGTAATTTAGATGGTTTAACAGATTCTACACGTCAACCTATAGAAGTTAAATTTCATACTGGAAATAAATCATTTGCAGAATTAGCTGATTTCTATGCACCACAATTACAACATAATATGATGTGTAGTACTTCTACATCTATTGTATTTGCTGTTACCTTTGGTCATTACGGTACATTTAAATGGGAATTGTTTAAAGCTGATTATGATTGGCAAGGACATTACATAGAAAAAGCTATTAAGTTTTGGGATATGGTAGAAAAGAAATTGCCTCCATATAAAAACTTTAATGAAGATAATATAGGTGTTCCAGATCATTCAATGCTTAAAACTATAGATATGACTAAAACTAAATCATCTAACGCTTGGACAGAACATGCTGTTTCATGGCTAATTAACAGACCTTATGTTCAAAAATTTAAAGATGCAGAAAAAGAATTAAAATCGTTAGTACCAAAACAAGCCAATATAGCTATTGGTAACGGTATACAAATAAAACGTGCCAGAAATAATCGTTTAACTATAACAGAAAACGATTTAGAAGATTTTTTAAATGAATCAAAAAATATGTTTATTAATGGAAAAGAAAGTGAGGATAAATGACTTATTACAATAACGAAAAAAAGAAATCTAACTTAGCATTATGGAATCAAGTTAGTAAAACTAACCCTGCTCATACAAAACCTGTATCTTTTGGTCGTGGCTTTACAGCTATTGATGCTCACTCTCAAATTATGTGTGCTACAGAAGCTTTCGGCCCAGTTGGTATAGGTTGGGGCTATAATGTAGAATACAAAATAGACGATAAAATGCTTATTGCATTTGTAAGTATTTGGCAACAAGATCATGCTAATAGTTTTGGCCCTATATGTTCTATTGCTCCTTTATACAATAAAAAAGGACAATTAGATGATGATGCAGGTAAAAAAGCTATGACTGATGCTTTAACTAAAGGTTTATCTCATTTAGGTTTTAATGCTGATGTATTCTTAGGTAAATTTGATGACAATAAATATGTAAATGAAAGAAACATAGAAATTCAAAAAGAACAAACAGCTAAAATAAAATTACCTGAAGATTTACAAAAAATTGTAGATGACGCTACAAAAATTAAAGACAAAAATGAAGTTACAAAATTTTTACAAAAATTAGCTAAAGACGAAGCTTTTAAAGAATTTAAAGATTCAGAAAAACTTAAAGCACGTGGCAAAATTGCAGAACATATAGAAACACTTAAAAAATAGAAAGCTTACTTAATGCACGAATTGTGGGAATCGTCTAAAACACAAAGCTCTGCAATTAGAATAAGTAAGCTAATCAAGCCCACAATCTATGTAGGAACTGAACTCCTATGGCTTGAAGGTAAAACTAAATCTAAAAAAAAGAGAACCGTTGTTTTAGGTATGTCAAGAAACAAAGACACCTTTCACGCTACACTCGTAGATGAAAATAATAAACAAACATACTTATGCGTTCAAACAGAACAGCCAATAACATTAGAAAAAAACTTTAATAGTTTTGCCATTGATGTTTTTGAAAAAATACTTGAACAATTAATTGAAAAAGATATTGGAGTAGAATTATGACAAATAAAATCTTAAAAACTACTGGGTATAGTTTGTTTACTTTTATTAAAGGTAATAGACCTATAAATTATACTCATGTAGGCAATTTAGTTGCCAGCATAAAAGAAAAAGATTTAGCTATGCCTATTATTGTAGATCAAAACATGAATGTAGTTGACGGACAACATAGACTTAAAGCTTATGAAATATTATCTAAACCAGTAACATATATTATTAAAAAAGATTTTAATTTAGCAGATATAAGACAAGTTAATTCTGTTCAAAAAAATTGGACACCGTTAACTTATATGAATTCTTTTGCTCAATTAGGTATAGAAGATTACGTATATTTAGAATGGTTTTATAGAACATATAAATTTGGTATTAATGAATGTTGCCAAATGTTAGATGGTGGCGCACAAAGAAGTTCTAAACATAATTCAGAATTTAAAGAAGGTAAATTTAAAATTAAAAACTTAGAACAAGGTAAATTAATGGCTAAAAGAATTAATAAAATTGGAGAATATTTTGAGCATTATAAAAAACGTACTTTTGTAACTGCTATGATTTTTGCTATTAGAGAAAAAGATTTTGCCTGGACACGTTTTGAACAAAAGTTAGAAAATTTTTCTTCTATATTAAAAAATCAAGGAAGCAGACATGATTTTCTTGTTAATATAGAAAAATTATATAATCATAAAACATCAGTAGATAAAAGAATACGATTTAATTTAAACTTGAAGGCTTAGAAACTGCATCACGCTAGCCTCTAAGCCTTCGCCCAACACGAAGCTCATTCGTGTAATTTAACACTACCAAACAGGAGAATATAATGCAATTATATACAGAATCACAAAAAAAACAGTTAAACAAAAACTGGGAAATAGAAACTAGAACACAAAAAATGCAAAAAGCTGTTATTAAATTATTTAATCCTAGTGGATTAGGCACATGGTATATAACATCTATGACAGAAGATGAAACTATAGCCTACGGTGTTTGTAGCATACAAGAAGTAGAAATAGGTAGTATTGACATGACACAATTAAAACGAATTAAAATACCACCTTTAAATTTACCTATAGAAAGAGATATACATTTTGAAGCCAATAAATATACACCTGAAAAATGTATAGAAATGGAAAAAAAATATGGAACCTAAAAAAGAATACAATAATTTATGGTTAGAAATACAAAAACTAAAAAATAATTTAGCTTTTATTTATGCACGTAGAGCCACATCTTATACTGAAGAAGATGAATTACATGAAAAAGCTAAAGAAATAGCTAAAGAATTAAAAATGGATAAAAATGAATTTTGGACTAAATACATTGCAAATTGAAGATGATCCAAAAAAACTAGATGCTTTATATAAATTAGATGCTATTAAAGAAACAGTTACAGTTTTAGAAACTTTAATTAAAAATGATGCTAATCCACAAGATATTATGAGAGATTTTAGCAAAACTAAAACTAGTAGCGATTGGATAATAGTGTTTGCACATATGGCTTCTTGGTATTATTACACACAAAAAAAGAAAGAAGGTAAATAATGTTAGATCCTATTCCAGGAAAAGGAATACATACAACAAATAATCTTATAGTAGATGCTGTATGTATTGAAGGTGTTTTAGAATTAAGAGTAACTGTAGAAGGTAAAATGTATTTTAGACAAATAGATAAACAAAGTTTAAATTGGATTATAAAAAGAATAGCTGATGCTATAAATAATAGTAATAGAGGTATAGACAACGGTTAATGTTTCACGTGAAACATT
>CAYUWB010000040.1:0-7486 GCA_964448305.1 uncultured Candidatus Ruthturnera sp. | reverse complement strand
GATTTCCATAAATGGATTACGACTTTGAGATTGCAGGTAATCTTGTGTGGTTTTTTCAATCGGCGAAGTGGGTACGCTAAAACGCAGTTTAACAATCACCACGTGTGTTAAATTATCGCCTTTAAGGTCAACCCCTTCAGCAAAACTATCCAGGCCAAAAATCACGCTGCCTTGGTTTTGTTTGCGCAAGTTGATGTGTTTTTCTAAAATGAGTTTTTTAGAGAATTCCCCTTGTACAAATAAATCACAGCCAAGCTTTTGCTCGACCAAGTCAGCCACCATTTGCATTTGTTTGTTAGAAGCAAATAATACCAATGAGCCTTCACGGTTATCAATGCGATTGAGTAATTGTGTGGCGACTTCTTGGGTGTGTTCATACACTTGGGTCGGGTTGTTTTTAAAATCAGCGACAATAAAATCGACTTGATCAAAACTAAAAGGCGAAGGCAGGCGCAGATATTGATTGTCCGTTTTAACCAAGCCCAGTTGTTGATTAAGTCGATCAAAACTCCCGAGTGAAGATAAAGTGGCTGAGGTTAATATAGCGCCCGATACTTTTGACCAAATTAGCTGATCTAAGTTGTGAGAGACATCAATTTGTGCGCTGTTAAGAACGTAATTGGTTTTTTTATTGGCCATCATGGATTTTTCAATCCAACGAGAATGTGGTGCTTGCCCAATTTCATCGACTTGCAGGAAAGAGGAAAGTAGCAGCAAAATAGAAGACAAGTGTTGTTCGCATTCGCCCAAAGCGTTGTTAAGCGGGTCAGCAATGGATTTTTCCACCATTTTTATTTTTAAATAATCTGACCAGGATTCTTTTAAACTGTCAAATTGTGTGTGGATAGCACTAATACTGCTGAGTAAGTTTTGACAAATAGAAACAATAGGAGAATCAACCACCCCTTGTTCAAACAAATAAACATCTTCGTCAAAATCAAGGCTTTTGAATAGTTCGGTTAAATCAGCCAAGTAGTCATCAATCGATTTGATAGCAATATCAAGCGTATCCTGCTGTGTAAGTTTACAAACTTGATCACTAACACCTTGGGTTTGCCTAATGCTGGTTTTGATAAACTCGGTGCTACTACTAAGCGCAAAATGTGACAAAGCCTTGTGATTGAGATGATGTGCTTCATCAAAGATGTAGATAGACTCATCCACATCCGGCAATATGGTGTTGCCTGTTGACAAATCTGCCAAAATCAAATCATGGTTAGCCACAATAACATCCGCCTTAGTGATTTGTTTTCTGGCTTTGAAAAAAGCACAATCATTGTAGAATTCACAGTTTTTGGCTGTGCAAGTAAAACGATTGCAAGCAATTTTTGACCACAAAGATCCTTCAGGTGTTTGGTCTAAATCATCGATTTCGCCATTCCATTTTTTGGCAGAGTAATCTTCCAGCATTTCACCGAGTTGGTCGAGCTGATATTTCCCGGGTGGTGCATCCCATAGCGCGGCATTGTCAAATAGTTCGTTTTCACTGGCGCTGTCCTCAACTAAGTTGATTAAATTACGCACACAAAGATAACGGGAGCGTCCTTTGACCAGTGCATACTCAAAATCAACTGAGCAGTATTTTTGCACTTCTGGCATGTCTTTATTAAGCAGTTGTTCTTGCAAGGCAACATTCGCACTAGAAACAATGAGTTTCTTTTTCTTTGCTTTAGCGATGGGTATGGCACTGAGTAAATAAGCCATGGTTTTACCGGTGCCGGTTGGCGCTTCTACGCACAAAATAGGGTTGCTGTTGGCGTATTCACCCGATAAGGTTTTAGAAATTTCTGCAATCATTTTATTTTGTGCTTGTCTGATTTTAAAACCAGGCATGCCATTTTTAGCGGCTTCGAATGATTGGCGAATTTGAGCCTTAAGCTCGTCAGACAACACTAGGATTTACGCGCTAAAGATAAGTCACAAAGCAAAATCATGGCTTCTTTATAGGCTGAATCTTGAAGTGTGGATAAAGATTGTTTGGCCAAATTAGCAGATTCCTGTGCTTTTTGTCGGGTGTAGTCAAAAGCATTGACTGACGACAATATATCAACAATTTTGTCAATCTGGGTGTTGTCGGCATTTTCAATGGCGTTGATCAGTAGGTCGCGTTGTTCACCAGCGGTGTTTTCAATAGCGTAAATCATTGGTAGTGTGGTTTTGCCTTCGGCGAGGTCATCACCGACTTCTTTACCCATGGTCTCGAAGTCAGATTCATAATCAAGTACATCGTCGATAATTTGAAAAGCATTACCCAAGTGTAGGCCGTAATTTTTAAGGGCTAATTCTTGTGCTTCGTCAGTATCAGATAAGATGGCGCCAATCTGTGTTGCTGCTTGAAACAGTACCGCCGTTTTCCGCTCGATAACTTTATAGTATTCTTTTTCAGTTAGCGCTGAATTTTGGCAATTAAGCAACTGCATTACTTCACCTTGAGCGATTTCGTTAGTCGCCTTAGAAAGTAGTGTCATAATGCGCATAGAGTCAGGTTTGACCATCATCTCGAATGCGCGAGAATACAAAAAATCACCCACTAAAACACTGGCAGCGTTACCCCAAACTTCGTTAGCAGTGTCTTTGCCTCGACGCGTGTTAGATTCATCAACGATATCATCGTGCAAGAGTGTTGCTGTATGAATCAGCTCAATGACCACCGCCATTAAATGATGATGTTCGCCTTGGTAGTTGGTTGCACGTGCACAAAGTAACAAGAGTAGTGGGCGTAGTCGCTTACCACCAGCGCCAATAATATAACCACTCATTTGGTTAATCAGTGCTACATCAGAACTCAGGTGATCAATCAATACTTGATCAGTCTTAGTGATGTCGTCTTGGACTAATTTTTGAATGTCTTCAAAATTTTTCATGGTTAGTCAAATTTAAGTGATTATGGAAAAAGTCTGCAAGATTTAAAGTTGTTATTTTAGCGTATTTGCTAAAAGATATACTTCTTTAGAACGTGCTCTAGAGGCCTTGGGTTTGCGAATGGTGACTTTAACAAACGCTTCTCTACAAGACTTTACAAAAGCATCAAAGCCATCGCCTTGAAAAACTTTAATAAAAAAGTAGCCTTGAGGCGTGAGTGTTTTAATGGCCATATCCAATGCGAGTTCACATAAATACATCGATTTTGGAATATCGACAGAAAGTTGTCCACTCATGTTGGGCGCCATGTCTGAGAGTACGACGTCCATTTTATGACCTTCGGTGAGTTGTAACAATTCTTCATAAACCGAATCTTGGGTGAAATCACCACACAAAAAATCCACGCCAGGAATAGGCTCAATATCTAGAATATCACTGGCGATCACTTGGCCTGATTTTCCTACCAGTTTAATGGCTACTTGGCTCCAACCACCGGGTGCGGCGCCTAGATCAAGCACACGAGCCCCTGGCTTGATAAATTTATCTTTATCAACCACTTCGGTGAGCTTGTAAACAGCGCGTGAGCGATAACCTTCTTTCTGAGATTTTTTTACATATTCGTCACTCAGATGTTCACTCATCCAGCGACCAGAACTGCCTTTTTTTCCCATAAATAGTTATATCAATAATTTCTAATATTGAAGGGTATTTTACGGGATAATAGTGCCTTTTTCGCATTCACTTATCTCGTATGAATACCAAACTTAGAAATATCGCTATTATTGCGCACGTTGACCACGGTAAAACCACTTTGGTCGATAAGTTACTCGAGCAATCTCAAACTTTTGATGATCGTTTTGAGTCAACCGATCGCATGATGGATTCTAACGATTTAGAAAAAGAGCGTGGCATTACCATTAGCTCAAAAAATACAGCGATTAAGTGGAATGATTATCATATTAATATCGTTGACACCCCAGGTCACGCTGACTTTGGTGGCGAAGTAGAGCGTGTGCTTTCTATGGTGGACTCGGTGCTTTTATTGGTAGATGCGCAAGAAGGCCCAATGCCGCAAACGCGTTTTGTAACTAAGAAAGCCTTTGATCAGGGTTTAAATCCAATCGTAGTGATTAACAAAATTGACAAAGACGCGGCTCGCCCTGATTGGGTTATTGATCAAGTATTTGATTTGTTTGATCAACTCGGCGCGACCGATGAACAACTGGATTTTCCAGTTATTTATGCTTCAAGCATTAACGGTTATGCCTCTTTGGAAGACGATGTGCGCGAGGGCGATATGTTGCCAATGTTTGAGACTATTGTTGAAAAAGTAGCCGCGCCAGAAGTTGACATTAAAGCGCCATTGCAAATGCAAATTACCGCCCTAGATTATTCTTCATTTGTGGGTGCAATTGGTATTGGCCGTATTACTCGTGGTACGATTAAAAAGAATCAACAAGTGGCAGTCATTAGTGCTGATGGTACTGAGCGCAAAGCAAAAGTCGCTGATTTGATGGGCTTTATGGGTTTAGAAAAAATCTCAACCAACAGCGCTGAAGCAGGCAACATTGCCTGTGTTACTGGTATTGAAGGCATTTCTATTTCAGATACTATTTGTGACGTAGAGCATGCAGAAGCCTTGCCGCCGCTAAGTGTGGATGAGCCAACGGTATCAATGGCGTTTCGTGTTAATGATTCGCCTTTTGCAGGGCAAGATGGTAAATATATCACCTCAAGAAATATTCGTGATCGCTTAGACAAAGAACTCATTTACAACGTAGCACTACGCGTTGAAAATACCAACGATCCTTCAGAGTTTATTGTCTCTGGCCGTGGTGAATTGCATTTATCAGTACTGATTGAAACCATGCGCCGTGAAGGCTATGAAGTGGCAGTTGGTCGTCCACAAGTGATTCTAAAAGAAATTGATGGCGTGATTTGTGAACCATTTGAAGATTTGAGTATTGATGTAGAGACACAACATCAAGGCACCGTCATGGAAAAACTCGGTGAGCGTAAAGCCGAATTAACCAACATGTCGCCTGATGGTAATGGTCGTGTAAAACTTGATTTTAATATTCCTGCTCGTGGTTTAATCGGCTTTAGAACTGAATTTTTAACCGCAACCACAGGTACGGGTTTAATGAATTCTACCTTTGATGCTTACAAACCACAAAAAACAGGCGAGATTGGTCAGCGTAACAACGGCTCTTTGATTTCTATGAACCAAGGCCAAGCCGTGGCTTATGCGATTTTTAATTTGCAAAAGAGTGGTAAATTCTTTGTTGAACACAACACGGATGTTTACGAAGGCATGGTAGTTGGTATTCATACGCGTGATAAGGATTTGGTGGTTAATGTAATGAAAGGCAAACAACTCACTAATGTACGTGCTTCTGGTACAGATGAAGCGGTTGTGCTGACACCCGCTATTAAGTTAGATTTAGAGCAGGCTTTAGAGTTTATTGACGATGATGAATTGGTAGAAGTTACGCCAAACAATATTCGTATTCGTAAGCGACTATTGAATGAAACTGAACGCAAAAGAGCGCGGAATAAAAAGGCTGATTAAAGATAAAAAAACATTGTTATTGGTATACTAATAACAATGAATAGTATCCTTGATTTCTTTGTTAGGCAAAAAAAACTAGCCCTAGTTTTTACTGTAAGTATTATTGCAGTCGGCTTATTGGCACTTGATAACATTCAAAGAGATCAATTTCCAGCTGTTGATTTTGAGGTTATGACAGTGTCAACTTCCTATCCTGGCGCCTCGCCTGAGGATGTTGAACAAAATGTTACTAATGTTATTGAGGATGAACTAAGTAATATTTCTGGGATAGATAAGTTTATTTCAGTTTCCAGAGAAGGGCGCTCTAATATTACGATAACACTGTCTCAAGATGCAAGTGATATTGATGCACTAAAACAGGATATTAGAAACGCCGTTAATCGCATTAAGTCTTTACCAGCGGAAGTATCTAGTTTGCCTAATGTGAGAGATCAAAAAACCTCTAGGAAAAGCATTATCAAGATTAGTATTGGCGCTGAAGATTTGCCCTATGCGCAATTAAGACAGATTACTGATAATATTGCAAACTCTCTCGAATTGGTTAAAGGTGTATCTGAAGTAGTTAAGGATGGTTATCTTGATCGGGAAATAAAAGTAAGAATAGACCCTGAAAAGCTTTACCAGCATAAGCTTTCCCTGCCACAGGTTATAGACGCCATCTCCAAAAGCAATAAGCGCTATACCTTAGGCCAAAACCATAGCAAAACCGATGAAAAAATTATTGTTGTACTGGCTAAATTTGATCAAGCTAAGTCAGTAGGGGATGTCATTGTTAAGTCAACTTTTCAGGGGCCAGTTATACGTTTAGAAGATATTGCAAATATTGAAAGTGGCAATGTAGAAGAGAAATCAATTATTCGTGTAAATGGCAAGAAAGGCTTTATTTTGCGTGTACGCAAACAGGAGCAAGCTGATGTTATTGCCACGGTTGATTTGGTTAAGGAAAAAATCATAGACTTGAATGCTAAGTACGACAATCGATTGCAAATTTTTTATTCATCAGATTTGTCAAAGTATGTTCGAAACCGTTTAGAGATTGTGACTAATAATGGCATGGTGGGCTTGGCGCTAGTTTTAATCGTGTTAGGTGCTTTTCTGTCTTTTAAAACTGCCTTTTGGGTGTCAGTTAGTTTGCCAGTAAGTTTATTAGGAACTGTTGCGCTGTTAGGCGCAACTGGAGAAACAATCAATTTGGTTTCATTAGCAGCTATGATCTTAGTGTTAGGTATTGTGGTAGATGATTCTATCATTGTAGCAGAGAGCATTCATTATCATAAACAGCGTGGAGAAGATCGATTTGAATCGGCCAGGCGTGGTTTTAAACATGTAATCATGCCAGTAGTAACCACCATATTAACGACTATTTTGGCATTTTCATCGATGTTTTTAATGGGCGGCACTATGGGTAAATTTATCTATGTGATTCCAATCGTGGTGATTTTTGCTTTGGTATTGTCATTTTTAGAAGTATCTATTGCTTTACCAGCTCACTTAGCAAGCTCGCATGAAAAGATTAAGACTAGCCATTGGTTTGACGCAGTAGAGGTTTGGTTTGAAGGCTTTTTAGCTATTGTTTTAAGATGGCGTTATATGGTTATTGCTATGTTTGTTCTGCTTCTAGCGTCATCTTTATATTTTGCTAAAAGCAATATGAAGTTTGTTTTGTTTCCAGCCATCGGCGTGGATACCATTAATGCTAGACTTCAGATGCCTGCAGGCAGCTCGCTTGACTATACAGAGTCAGTTAGTAAGCAAGTGGAAGCAATAATCAGCGAGGTAGTAGGTGAAGATTTAGAGTCAGTTACTTCAAATGTAGGTAAATATTTTACTCATGTGGCAAGATTTACCATTGAATTATCCCCATCAAGTGAAAGGGTTCAGACCTCTAAATTATTACTTAAAAAACTTAAAGCAAGAGCAGATGAAATAACGTCAGCTGAAAAACTCAAGTTTTCTATTAGAAGGCCTGGCCCACCTCAAGGCGAAGATTTGGAAATTATCTTAGTGGGCAGTGACAATGTTCAACGCCACGCAGCAGCTGATCGATTAGAG
>CAYUWB010000039.1:0-7807 GCA_964448305.1 uncultured Candidatus Ruthturnera sp. | reverse complement strand
GTTGTGTTGTCTGAGAGTGTGTAATTACCGATAGAAGTATTACTCGTTCCAGTGGTATTATCTTGCAAGGCATAGTTACCCACTGCCGTATTTTTATCACCGGTGGTATTGTATTTGAGCGACTCAAAACCTATTGCAGTGTTGTCATCACCCGTGGTGTTGTAGCGCAGAGAATAGCTACCAATAGCGGTATTTTGTTTGCCCGTAGTATTGTTTCGCAGGCCAAAATAACCCACCGATGTATTGTTTAATCCAGAGGTGTTACTTTTCATTGCAGAATCACCAATGGCTACATTTTTGGTGCCTGAAGTATTATTAAGCAGTGCATTAGTACCAGTGGAAGTATTGTCTGCAAATATTGAGGTTGAAAGAAGAAGTGCGAATAAGAATATTGGTTTCATCATTGTCTCTAAATTTTTAAAAGAGACAAGTATAGTTTTTTATTAACTATTTATTTCTACGATTTTTGAAAAACTTTTGAAGTAGGCTTTTGCACTCATCTGCAAGCACACCACCTTGAGTTTCAATAGAATGATTGAAGCATTCACTATTAGAGAGATCTTGACACGAGCCACAAACCCCAGTTTTATCATCATAAGCACCAAATACCACACGTGATACGCGTGCATGAATCATCGCGCCTAAGCACATCGTACAAGGCTCTAAGGTTACATACAAAGTTGTATTAGGCAGGCGGTAATTATTGAGTGTTTTTCCTGCCGCGCGTAAAAGTTGAATCTCTGCATGTGCAGTTGGATCATTGTTAGCAATAGGCTGATTATGTGCACTAGCAAGTAGCCGATCATCTTGTACCAACACTGCACCCACTGGCACTTCACCTATTTTTTCAGCAAGCAAGGCTTGCTGAAAAGCAAGTTTCATCCATTTTTCATGAGTTTTTCCCATATATCAGAACTATAATGCCAGTATTTTTGAGGTTTTGCTAGGCAAATATGACCAAATACGATTGAGCATAGCTACAACTATGTGATTGAGTGTTTTGGTATATTTAACGCCACAAAATACAAAAAGACGAAGTATTATTCCCATTCGATGGTGGCTGGTGGTTTGCCCGAGATGTCATAGACCACACGTGAAACACGCGTGATTTCATTCATAATACGGTTTGAGACAAAGTCTAAGAAATCATACGGAAGCCTTGCCCAGCGAGCGGTCATAAAGTCAATAGTTTCAACTGCGCGTAACGCTACTACATAGTCATAACGACGCTCATCACCCGTCACACCGACTGATTTAATCGGCAAGAAAACCGTGAAAGCTTGGTCAACTTTGTCATACAAATCATGATTGTAAAGTTCTTGCATAAAGATTGCATCAGCTTCACGCAGAATGTTGGCGTATTCTTCTTTGACTTGGCCTAAGATGCGCACGCCAAGACCAGGACCTGGGAATGGATGACGGTACAACATGTGCGCAGGAATACCAAGCTTTACACCGATAGTACGAACTTCGTCTTTAAACAATTCTTTGAGTGGCTCCACCAATTCAAATTTAAGATCATCTGGAAGGCCACCAACATTATGGTGTGACTTAATCACTTTAGCTTTGCCAGAGGCAGCACCGGCCGATTCGATGACATCAGGGTAAATCGTGCCCTGTGCTAAGAATTTAATATCGTCAAGCTCTCTTGCTTCTTCTTCAAATACCTCGATAAACGCACCGCCAATAATCTTTCTTTTCTTTTCAGGGTCGGCTTCATTGGCTAAGGCATTATAAAATTTCTTTTGAGCATTAGCACGAATGACTTTGACACCCATATTATCAGCAAAGGTTTGCATGACTTCATCGCCTTCGTTAAGGCGGAGTAAGCCGTTATCCACAAATACACAAGTCAGTTGATCGCCAATCGCTTGATGAAGTAGTGCCGCCACCACAGAGGAATCAACACCACCTGATAGGCCTAAGAGTACATTGCCATCACCGATTTGATCCTTAAGGTTTTGAATAAGATCGGTAATGATGTTTTCAGTTGTCCAATTTTTTTCACAATCACAAATACCACTCACAAACCGATCAAGAATATGTTTTCCTTGTGTGGTATGTGTAACTTCTGGGTGAAACTGCAAGCCGTAGTAATGCTTGTCACTGTTAGCAAAGCCAGCAATTGCGCAATTATCCGTTGAGGCGATTAGTTTAAAACCTTCAGGCAGCTCATTAACTTCAATACCGTGACTCATCCACACATCAAGTAGTGCATTGCCTGCAGTGTGGGTGTCATCACGCAAGTCGGTAAACAGTTTGCAAACATCGTCTTCACATTTGATTTGTGCAAAGCCATATTCGTGTTTGTCAGCCGAGCTAGCTTTGCCGCCGAGTTGCATGGCCATGGTTTGCATGCCGTAACAAATACCTAAAATTGGCACGCCTAAGTCAAACACAATTTGTGGCGCTCTGGCCGAATCATTAGTAGTGACAGTATCAGGGCCACCGGATAGAATAACACCTTTTGGGTTGAATTCTTTAATAAAGCCCACATCTACATCATAAGGAAATAATTCACAGTACACACCAATCTCGCGCACACGACGGGCAATGAGTTGCGTATATTGTGAGCCAAAATCAAGAATTAAGATTTTATCACTGTGAATATTTGTCATAATAGTGCTGTTATTATTTAAACCTTTGAATCTAGTATTTTAATGAAAATCTTAGACCGATACATTGCTAAAACACTACTGAAATATTCTTTATCTGTTATGGTAATTTTAGTCGGTGTTTTTGCATTCTTTAAATTTTTAGAAGAAGTGGAAGATATTGGGCGTGCAAGCTACACCTTGATTGATGCGTTGACCTATATTGGGTTATTGATACCTTCAATGACTTACATGCTTTCATCACTCATTATTTTGCTAGGCGCAATCTTGGGGTTGGGTTATTTAGCCTCTAATAGTGAACTGATCATTATGCGGGGCGCAGGTATTCCAGTAACAGAGATCACTAAAACCACACTTAAAATCAGCGTTATATTTATTGTGATAATGATTGCATTTGGTGAGTTTGTCGTGCCAATATCTTCTGATTATGCTAAGCAGTATCGCGCTCAAGCATTAGGCCAAAGGGTGGTTGGTGCTAATCAACAAGGTTTTTGGATTAAAGACAGTGATAATTTTATTCATGTTGATCGCAATATAGATGGTAAGATTTTTAATAATGTAACGCTTATTAAGTTAAGCAATCCTGGCGAAATAGATTCAGTGGTTTTTAGTAAAAAAGCTGATTTTGATGGTAAGGTAGTTGAGCTAAAACATTCAAACACTTATCAAATCGATACTAGCGAAAAAATTGCAGTATTAGACAAACAAACACTACAAAAATATACAACCGAAGTAGCATTTGACCAAGAATTAATCCAGTCACTTAAAAAAGAACCTAAAGCTTTATCCACTTGGCAGCTGTTTAAGCAAGTACGTTTTTTGTCTAATAATGATCTATCCGCTGATGCGTATGAAGTTGAATTGTATTCAAGGCTAATGAAACCATTTACATTAATAGCAATGATCATTCTGTCAATCCCTTTTGTATTCGGATCATTAAGGGATTCAACATTAGGTCGCAAAATATTTTTAGGTGTGGTTATCAGTTTATTCTTTGAATTATCTTCAAGAATGGGCGGCATGTTGTCACTTAGGTTTGACTTGAATCATCTTTTGAGCGCTTCTTTGCCAACTGTTGCTGTATTTGTTATCGCTATGTTGATGCTATATCGAGTTTCAGTAAGATAACATGGCAAAAACACTTGTTAAAACCTCAAAATCAAAACTCAAAAAACCAAATCGGTTTCAAGTATTGCTACTGAATGATGATTACACCACGATGGAATTCGTTATCGAGGTGCTTAAGCGATTTTTTTCTAAAAGCGAGCAAGCAGCACAAGCCATTATGCTAAAAGTACATATTGAGGGAGAAGGGGTGTGTGGTACTTATTCACATGATGTGGCACAAACTAAAGTTTCTCAAGTGATCGATTTTTCACGTAAAAATGAGCAACCATTAATGTGTGTAATTCGTGAGCTAGGTGATTAATTGAAGACTGATTTGCTATAATATAACTATGATTGAAACAGGCCTACAACAAGAAATTAACTTTATTATGACACAAGCGCGTAATAATCGCCTTGAATTTGTGACAGTGGAGCACCTATTGTTAGCGCTACTTAATATCGATGAAGTGGTCACTTTCTTGCGCAACAAGCGTACTAATATTGACGAATTACGTGCAGAATTAGAGGAATATATTGATTCGCATACGCCACTCATTCCACAAGAATCAGAAGTCGATATTGTGCCAACCGTTGGTTTTCAGCGTGTTTTACAGCGCAGTGTTTATCAAGCACAATCAGCACAAAAGACTACTGTATATGCAATGAATGTCTTGGTGAGTATTTTTTCTGAGAAAGAGTCTCATGCGGTTTATTTATTAAAGCTTAATAATATCTCACGTCTTGATGTGATGGAGGCGATTTCAACGCAAGCACCAGAAACAATCGAAGAATCTCCTAAGATTGAGTCTGATCAGAAAAAAACCAAAAAGACAGCGTTGGAATCCTACACGATTAATTTGTGTGAAAAAGCTAAAGCTGGCAAGATTGACCCTCTACTAGGTAGAGAAGAAGAAGTAACTCGTACGGTGCAAGTTTTGTCTCGTCGTCGTAAAAACAACCCTCTATTTGTTGGCCAGGCCGGTGTCGGTAAAACTGCCATTGCCGAAGGTATTGCTAAAAAAATTGTAGACGGAAAAGTACCAGAGGTATTAAAAGAGGCCAGTATTTATTCATTGGATATTGGTGTGCTAATCGCTGGCACAAAATATCGTGGTGATTTTGAAAAACGCCTAAAAGCCGTATTGACCGATCTTGAGAAAATCCCACACGCAATTTTGTTTATTGATGAAATTCACACGCTGATTGGTGCTGGTAGTGTTTCGGGTGGTTCATTAGATGCCTCTAATCTACTTAAACCAGCCTTAGCTGATGGCTCGCTTAAATGTATGGGATCGACCACGTATGAAGAATACCGCAAAGTTTTTGAAAAAGACCATGCGCTCACACGTCGATTTCAAAAAATTGATATCGATGAGCCTTCTGTGGATGATACGGTTAAGATCCTACACGGGCTTAAAAAATATTATCAAGACCATCACAAAGTCAAGTACTCAAAAGCAGCACTTATTTCAGCTGCTGAGCTTTCACATAGGCATATGAACGACAGGCGCCTGCCAGATAAGGCGATTGATATTATTGATGAGGTGGGCGCATTACAACAAATTCGTCCAAAATCCAAACGCAAGATTAACATTGGCGTGAGTGATATTGAGGATATTATTGCTAAGTTGGCGCGTATTCCATCACGTCAGGTAACCAATGATGATAAATCTCTACTTAAAAATTTAGAACAAGAACTTAAACTCGGTGTATTCGGCCAAGATAAGGCGGTTGAAAGCTTATCAACCTCAATCAAGCTTGCTCGTTCTGGTCTTGCTCATGAAGACAAGCCAATGGGTTCGTTCTTGTTTGCTGGCCCAACGGGTGTTGGTAAAACAGAGATCTGCAAACAACTGTCCCGAATTATGGGCGTGAAGTTACTACGCTTTGATATGAGTGAGTATATGGAGCGCCACTCTATGTCTAAACTCATTGGCTCGCCGCCAGGTTATGTGGGTTATGATGAAGGTGGATTATTAACAGAAGCTGTTAATTCTAATCCGTATGCAGTGTTGTTGCTTGATGAAGTTGAAAAAGCCCATCCTGATATTTTTAACTTGTTGTTGCAAGTGATGGACAACGGTAAGCTCACTGATGCGAATGGGCGTGAGGTTGATTTTAGAAACGTGATTTTGGTTATGACTTCCAATGTCGGCGCACATAATGTTCAGCGTGCTTCGATTGGTTTTAGCGAGCAAGATCATTCGCTTGATTATGAAGGGGAACTTAAAAAAACCTTTACCCCAGAGTTTAGAAACCGCCTATCTGAGATTATTTACTTTAATTCGCTTAATAAAGACACGATTGTTTACGTGGTAAACAAATTCTTATTTGAGCTAGAAGCCACGTTAGAGGAAAAAAACGTATCGTTAATTGTGTCAGATGCATCGCGTAAGTGGTTTGCTAAAAATGGTTATGACGCAAAAATGGGTGCCCGCCCAATGTCACGTCTGATTGAAAAAGAAATTCGTAAACCGTTGGCTGACGAACTCTTATTTGGTAAGCTGATTAACGGTGGCACGGTTAAAGTTGGTATTAAAAAAGACGCAGTCGTACTTAACATTTCTTAAATGAAAATTTTAATCAGCAATGATGACGGCTATCAGGCCGAAGGTATTAAAACCTTAGCCCAATATTTATCAAAAGATCACGAGGTAGTGGTTGTTGCACCTAATGAAAATAAATCTGCTGCTAGCAGTTCTTTAACATTAGATAAGCCACTCCAGCCGATTAAGGTCGATACTAATATTTATAGCATTGATGCCACCCCTTCTGATTGTGTGCATTTAGCACTCTGTGGTTTCTTAAAAGATAAAATTGATCTAGTGGTCACTGGCATTAACTTTGGCCCTAATCTAGGCGATGATGTTGTTTATTCTGGCACAGTGGCTGGTGCAATTGAGGGGCGTTTTTTAGGTTTGCCATCTATCGCTATTTCTCTAGCAAGCTGGAAAGGTGATCATTTTGAAACTGCGGGCAAAGTTGCGCAGCAAGTCGTTAATGCGATTCATACTTCACAGCTCTCTCATGACACAGTGCTTAATGTTAATGTGCCCGATGTAAATTTTGATGAGATAAAGGGATTTCAAACCACGCGCCTAGGTAAACGTCACATGTCAGAACAAAGCATTCAAGACAAGGACGATGCGTCTTTATATTGGATAGGTGAGAATGGCAAAGAGGCTGATAACGGCGTAGGTACAGATTTTCATGCAATTAGCAATAACTATGTATCAGTCACCCCTCTGCAAATTGATCTAACCAAATACAATGAGATTGACACTGTTTCGATGTGGCTAGATCAAATATAGTATTTGTCAACTTGACAAGTTGTGTTATAATCAAACCATATTAAATATAGGAGGCTGGTAATGCAAACTGTACAAGTAGGGCAATTCAAAACAAATTTTTCCGATATTTTGAAACAAGTTTCTAACGGTGAAGAGTTTATTATTGAGTATGGCAAACGCCACACTAAGGTTGCTAAAATCGTGCCCTATAAAGAAGATGCAAGGCAACGAGTTTTTGGTCAAATGCAAGGAAAACTTGATATACCAAACGATTTTAATAATGATTCACAAGAAATAGAAAATCTATTTTATGACGCTCAATAATGAATATCATTATTGATACACATGTTTTTCTATGGCTATTAAATGACCCATCTAAAATAGACGGTTCGTACTTTAGCCATATAGAAGATACAAATAACAGTATTTACTTAAGTTCAATGAGCATGGTTGAGCTTATCATTAAATCTTCCATTGGAAAACTAACAATAGATTTTGATATTGAACAAGCTGCCAATGCAATGGATGTTGAAATTATGTCTTTTGATGCGAAAGACGCTTTACAGTTATCCAAGCTTCCATTGCACCATAAAGACCCATTTGATAGGATGATTATAGCTCAGACAATTAGTAAAGATTTTTCACTAATTAGTGATGATTCTAAGTTTGATCAATATGTGATTAATGGCTTAAATCTATTGTAATTTAGTTGCTCCAAGTATCTCTTAAACTGACTGTTTTATTAAAGACAATTTCATTTATGTCTTTATTGTCGCGACAATAGTAGCCTTCACG
>CAYUWB010000038.1:6464-9188 GCA_964448305.1 uncultured Candidatus Ruthturnera sp. | reverse complement strand
ACATCAGTTCGTTTGTGAACTCTTGCCTACCACACGTTTACGAAATCTTGAAAAATAACTGTGTTATAACAATACGTTATATAATGTGAATTGACGACATTTTGTGAGCAGTTATCTATATAGTTAACAATTACGTTAATTGAAATTGGCATCACATGAGTAAACAGAACGCAAATCCTGAACAAGCACAGAAATATAAACGTGGGATTGTGCCAATGGATGAGATAGAATTATCCGCAAACACAATACGAATTAATCATCCTAAAGTAACAGACCAACAAGCTGAATTAGTACATGCAGTATTGCATGATGGTTGCAACGTAACCGAAGCAAGCAGACGCATAGGTGCAAACAAAGCATGGGCGTGGAGAACGGCACAAAAGCAACATGTTTCGGACTATAGAAAAGAATTAGCATTAAGTGTGTTGGGATGGCATGGCAGTCAAGCTATGGCAACTATGGTATCACTACTCGAACACAAGTCAGGTAATGTAAGACTAGAAGCTAGCAGAGATTTAATGGACAGAGCTGGAATCAGAAGCGAACCTGTTAGACCAACTACAGCAGTGCAGATAAACTTCGGTGTCGATTAAAGTAATGTGGGGCCCCTTTCAATGCTAGCCACAGGGAGAAGGGGGTTAAAAAAAAGCGATGAAATACTTATAAACCTATTACTCACACGTTATAAGTTAAAAAGGAAGGATTCACACACATGAGTTTTATAGATACATTAAGTGCAAGAGATCATCGAAGATTGCGAGAAATTGTATTTGGGATACATATGAAGAATTATCCGAAGCAACATTTTAATGTAAGAGAAGCCGATAAGTTAATTGAAAGTTTAGGACCAGAAGTTGCTGAACAATTAATTAAGAAGGGTGTTGATACACATAGTGTTGAATGAAAATAGATTATAAACCACCAGGACAAGTTGCTAAAAATTTTATGAAGTCCGAGAATTTTGTTCGAGGATTGCGTGGTCCTGTAGGTAGTGGTAAGAGTGTTGCATGTTGTTTTGAAATTATGCGTAAAGCGTGTTCCCAGAAGATAGATAATAAAGGATTACGTAGAAGCCGATGGGCTGTGATTAGAAACACCAATCCACAATTAAAAACAACGACTATTAAGACATGGCGTGATTGGTTTGCTGATGATATGGGTAAATTTAATTGGTCGCCACCATATACCCATCATATGCGATTTGGATTACCTGATAAATCTGTCGTTGAAGCAGAAATTATTTTTTTAGCTCTGGATAATCAATCCGATGTTAAAAAATTATTGTCTTTAGAGTTAACAGGTTTATGGATTAACGAAGCACGAGAGATTCCGAAGTCTATTGTTGATGCTTGTACTATGAGAGTAGGGCGTTTTCCGTCTATGAAAGACGGTGGACCAACGTGGTCAGGTGTCATTATGGATACAAACAGCCCAGATGAAACGCATTGGTGGGGAATTATGTCTGGAGAAGTGCCAACGCCGGAATATATCACCGATGAAGAAAAAATGACGTTAATTAAGCCTGATGATTGGCAATTTTTTACACAACCAGGCGCAATGCTAGAAAAAGTTAATAAAGAAGGCGCATTAGAAGGATATGAAATCAATAAAGAGAGAGAAAACGCTGAAAATTTAAAAGATGATTACTATAATAAGATAATTTTAGGAAAAAGTCGGCCTTGGGTTAAAGTTTACGTTTTAAATAAGTATCAAACGTTAATGGATGGTAAAGCTGTCTATCCTATGTTTAAATCAGAAACACATGTAAGCAATGCTCCTATAAAATCTACATCTGGAGAAATTTTAGTAGGTATAGATTTTGGTAGAACCCCTGCGGCAGTCTTTTGCCAGCAAAGTATGGGCGGAAAATGGAAGATTTTACATGAATTAATAGCAAATGATATGGGAGCTACACGATTTAGTGAAGTGTTAAAGCATGAAATAGCTAGACAAGGATGGTCCGATAACGATATACGTTATATTGGAGATCCTGCTGGTAATCAAATGGCACAAACTGATGAACATACCCCATTTATGATCTTACGAGCTAATGGCATTAATGCTGTTCCAGCTACAACCAACGATCCAATGTTGCGAGTAGAAGCAGTTGAAAATGTATTAAATCGTATGGTAGAAGGTAATGCCGCCTTTCAAATATCCCCCACCTGCCCTACATTAATTGCAGGATTTGAAGGCGGCTACCAATACAGACGTATGCAAGTAGTCGGACAAGAAAAATATGATGAACGACCAAATAAAAATAGATTTTCTCACATACATGATGCATTACAATATGCTGTTATTGGTGGAGGAGAAGGTCGTAAGGTAACAACAAATAGTTCTTTTAAAGCAAGAGCTACAGTTGTGCAAAGAAATTTTAATCCATTTGGAAAAAATCGTGGAAGAAAAGTGGCTAATATGTTTCGTAGGTTCTAAAAGTTGGGGATGGTGGAATGTTTTTACAATATTTAGAAAAAAATTTTCTCATACCTTTGCTTTACGATATAACAGTTTAACACAAAGTTGGATATTATTTGAATGGTCATCAAAAGGATTAATTGTTGACACAGTACCCAGAGATTATGTAGCGTGTATGATAAGTGAATTAAAAGAAAACGGTGTTGTGTTAGAAATAGAAAAAAAATCACATCCTATAACATTTCCTCTCTTGCCATTATATTGTGTTAGTCCTATAAGACATTTATGTGGAATAAAAAAATTATG
>CAYUWB010000038.1:4761-6364 GCA_964448305.1 uncultured Candidatus Ruthturnera sp. | reverse complement strand
ACAAAAAACACGAAATCTTGGTGGAGGTGGAGCAGTTTAGATGGCACAAATAGAACCTCGTACTGATCCAAATCCTTCTAGCCCACAAGGAGCGCAACAATCGAGTTTGTACGAAAGTACAATGAAGATGTTTAAAGAAGCTAAAAAACGTAGGGATAATTGGGTTAGCACTTGGGATGAAATTAATGATTATGTATTACCTGGTCGTGAAGGATTTTTTGATTCTAATACAGGAAGTGAATCTTTTGGTAATAAACGTACAGATTTAATTTATGATGAAACTGCTGTTGTTGGAGTACCACGATTTGCGTCACGTTTACAATTAGGATTTTTTCCGCCAAATGGTCGAGCATTTAGATTAATGCCTGGTCCAGAATATCCTGGTAATATGCGTAGCCAAAGAGTTATGGCAGAATTAGATAATGCAACAGATCTAATACATGAAGGATTACGTAATAGTAATTTTAATTCTGAATTGCATGAAGGTTTACAAGACTTAGGTATAGGCACAATGAATATGATTTGTGAGCCTGGTCGATTTGTAGGCGATTTAAAATTTACTGCTGTTCCTGCAACACATGTTGCACTATTACCATCTAAAGGCGATGAAGTCGGATGTTGGTTTCATTGGCGTAATGATTTACGTTTAAGAGATTTACAACAAACATATCCGCATTTTACATTATCGCCACAAATTCTAGAAGATATAAATCGTAATCCAGATAAAAAAATGAAAATTATTGAAGCTACTATGGTAGATCAATCTAAACCATTTGAAGATGCTTGGATTAAAGTATGTATATCTGAAACACATAAAGAAATATTATATACTACAGGATATGTAGGATCAGGAAGTAACCCTTGGATTTCTACACGTTGGTCTAAATCTGGATTTGAAGTTTGGGGTAGAGGACCTATATTACAAGCAATGCCAGCAATTAAAACTTTAAACTTAACAGTTAAGTTAATTTTAGAAAATGCAGAAATGGCAATAGCTGGTGCATATATGTATGATGATGACGGAGTGTTTAATCCTGAAAATATTATTTTACAACCTGGTACTTTTGTTCCAAGAGCCGCAGGTAGTAAAATAGAACCATTACAATCACCATCACGATTTGATGTAGCACAATTAGTATTAGAAGAACAAAGACGTAATGTAAGAAAAGCATTGTTTATTGATGAGTTAGAACGTGAAGGTGCAAAAACACCATTGTCTGCAACAGAAGTTTCTCAAAGATTAGCAGAAGTAGCAAGAGATATGGGTGCTGTAGCTGGTCGTATGCAAAGAGAATTTTTACAACCATTAGTTAATCGTATTGTATACATATATAAAGAAATGGGATTATTAGAATTACCACGTATAGATGGTAGAGAAATACGAATAGTTCCAGTAAGTCCTTTATTACGAGCGCAAGATCAACAAGATGTATCTGATTTTATGCGATTTAGTGAATCTATTATGGCATCGTTTGGTCCACAAATGGCAATGATGTTATTAAATAGAGAAAGAACTGTTAAATGGTTAGCATCTAAATTTGGTATAGATGAAGATTTATTAAACAGCCAAGAAGAATTACAAGCAGAAGTAGAACAAGCCGCA
>CAYUWB010000038.1:1423-4661 GCA_964448305.1 uncultured Candidatus Ruthturnera sp. | reverse complement strand
TCTAAAGCAAAAGGTTATGGACCAGGTACTAATACTGGTGGAGCTAGACCTAAATTTTGGCGTGATCCATATGCAGAAGGTACTGGAGATCCAAAACTACAAGAAGGAACAAGAGCTTACAATAAACAATTAGGAGAATTTGAAGCTCATCAAAGACGTTATAATAAAATAATGAAAGCTAAAAAACGTAAAGGTTATAACCAAAACGATAAAGGATAAAAACCCATGAATGAAGAAGCTCAAGTAGAAACAGAAGTAGAATCAACTGAAACAGAAGTTCCAGCAACACCAGCAAGTGAAAGTGTTGAAGAAGTAAAAGCAGAACGCCCTGATTGGTTGCCTCAAAAATTTGAAAGTCCAGAACAATTATCTGTTGCTTATGGTGAATTAGAAAAACGTCATTATCAGCGTACAGATGATTTAAAAAAGACTGTAGCAGAAGAAATGCAAGAACAAGCATTTGCTGATGTTCCAGAAGTTCCACAAGATTATAAAGTTGCTGAAGATTTAGGTGTTGAAATACCTGAAGATGATGTAATGCTAAACTGGTGGAAAGATCGTTCTCATCAATTAGGTTTAAGTGATAAAGAGTTTAATGGATTTATTAAAGAGTATCACGAAATGGCACAACAAAGTGGACCTGATACAGATGCAGAAATTAATGCTTTAGGTGAGTATGGTGAAAAAAGAGTAGAACGTGTTAACGAATGGTTTAAATCTAATATGGAAAAAGAAAACTATGAAGTGTTATCACAAATGCCTATTACAGCTCCGTTAATTCAAGCGTTAGAAAACATTATGGAATTAGCTGGTCAACCAGGTGTTACTATACAAGATAGTGGTGATCTTAAAGATACTTTAACTAAAGATGATTTAAAAAACATGATGAAAGATCCACGTTATCATTCTAAAAATGATCCTGTATTCCGTCAAAAAGTTAAAGCTGGATTTGAAGCATTGGCACGACAACAAAATAATTAGTAATGTGAATTGCCAAAAGCATTGTTAAAAGACAAAACTTAGAATGTTAAGCGGCCCAAATTGCCGATATTCAGAAGCCCAGCAATGGATTAACTTCAGATAGGCTTGAGGACTAACCGAGAAACAAACTTTTTTTTTAATTTAACAAGGAGGCTAATATGGCTTTTAATACTATTAGCACATCATTTGTTGAGGAGTTTGAAGCTGGAGTTCACATGGCTTATCAGCGCATGGGTTCAAAACTTCGAAACACAACTCGAACACGTGATGGCGTAAAAAATAAGACTACGTTCCAAAAAGTAGGTAAAGGTTCAGCTACACAAAAAGCACGTGCTGGTTCTGTTCCACCTATGAATCTCGAACACACTAATGTAAATGTAACATTAGAAGATTGGTTCGCTGGTGAATGGGTAGACGATCTAGATACTTTACGTGTTAACCATGATGAAATGGTTGTAGCACAAGAATCTGGAGCTTACGCTTTGGGAAGAAAAACTGACGATCTAATTAAAACTGCTTTAGACGCAACTACTACAACTTCTAATGAAACATCTAATGGTATAACATTAGCATGGGCATTAGGTATAATGGAAACTATGGGTAACAATGATGTTCCTGATGATGGTCAACGTTATGCTGTTGTTGGTTGGGAAAATTGGTCACAGCTTATGAGCATAGATCAATTTAGTAGAGCTGAATATGTTGGAATGGATCAACTTCCATTTCCTTCAGGAATGACTGCTAAGAATTGGTTAGGCTTTATGTGGTTCCCACATTCTGGTCTAGATTCTGCTACAGTTAGTTCAGTAGATTGTCGTAAATGTTTTATGTATCATAGAACAGCTATCGGACATGCTATAGGTGCTGATGTTCAATCGAACATTGATTACCACAATGATAAAGACAGTTATTTCATTTTAAATAAAATGCAAATGAACTCTGTTCTTATTGATGTAAATGGCTGTATCGAAGCTAACTTAAAGAAATAGGAGGAATATTACATGGCTTTTACTTCAAGTACTTTTGCTCTGGTTTCATATAGCGGAAATGGCTTTCATATTTGGCATTATAAAACTGACGATGCGGCGGCGGTAGTAGATTCTGCTGGTTACTTTAACACTTACGTTAATGAAATTAACGCTGGTGATGTAATTTTTGCAACTACTGCGGCAAGTGGTACACCTGTTTATGGTATATTCTCTGTTGCTTCGAACGATGGAACTAATGTAGATACGAAAGATATTACTACATTCTCTGCGGCTGACACAGACTAAAATAATATTAAAGGGAGAGAGAGTTATTCCTCTCCCTTTTTTAGAACAGGGTTATTATGGCAACAACTTCAAAAATAGATATTGCTCAACAAGCTATGGTGTTAGTAGGTTTACAACCTTTAACTAGTTTTGATGATAAAACAGATGAAGCTTTATCTGCTAATTTATTGTATGAAACAGTAGTAAAAGATTGTTTAAGTCAACACACTTGGAATTTTGCTACAGGACAAAAAGTTTTAAATAGATTAGCTGATACTCCAGTAGATATATGGGATGCGGCTTATCAATTACCAACTGATGTTGAGCCTCTTATAGTACAAACACTTACAAATGATGATGTTACAGTTCAATATGATCGTTATGAAGATAAAGTATATACATTAGATGCAGAAGTTTCTTCAGAAGATACATTAGTAGCAACATATCAATTTAGAGCAGATGAAGATGATTGGCCTCCATACTTTTTAATGTATGTAGTTTATCGTTTAGCATCTACTTTTGCTTTATCAATAATACGTAAAGGTGATATTGCGCAGTCATTATCACAATTAGCAGAACAACAATTTACAAGAGCTAAAACTAGAGATAGTCAAGCTGTTACAACAAATAAAATAAAGTTAAGTCGTTTTGCTAACATAAGGAGATAAAATGGCATTACTTCGTCAATTTTGGACAAATTTTACTGGTGGAGAAATGGACCCATTATTATCATCAAGAGTTGATACTCATGCTTATGCTAATGGTGCTAAAACAATTCGTAATATGCGTATATTGGCTCAAGGTGGTGTAAAACGCAGACCTGGCACTAAATACATATCTACTTTATCAGGAACATCTCATCAAATGGAGCCATTTATATTTTCTGATGCACAAACATATTTTTTTATTTTTACTGCAAGCACATTAAATGTTTACAATGGTGTAACTGGTGCGGCAGTTGTTACAGTTAGTAGTTGCCCTTGGACTTCAGACATGATTGGTGA
>CAYUWB010000038.1:0-1323 GCA_964448305.1 uncultured Candidatus Ruthturnera sp. | reverse complement strand
GATTGGGAAGAACCAGCTATAAGTTCTACAAGAGGTTATCCTAGATCATGTTGTTTTCATTCAGGGCGTTTAGTATTTGGTGGAACTAGAGATTTACCTAATTATATATTTACATCTAAAACATCTGATTATTTTAATTTTGATGCTGGAGAAGCGGCAGATGATGACAGCATACAAGTACAAGTTTTAGAAAGCCAAGTGTCTGAAATTACTGGAGTTTTGTCATTTAGACATTTATTAGTATTTACAGATAATAGTGAATTGTATTCGCCAACAAGTGCAAACAATCCTTTAACACCAAGTAATGTATCTTTTCGTAGACAAACTCGATATGGTACATCTCGATTACAAGCTAAAGAATTTGATGAAGCTATAATCTTTTTATCTAAAGGTAAAAAATCATTAAGAGAATTTGAATATGATGATATTAAACAAGCATATTTATCACCATCTGTATCGTTGTTATCAGGTCATTTAATTGACAATCCTATTGGATTAGAAATACAAACAGAAAATGATCAAGGCCAAGAAAGTTATGCTTACATAATTAATTCTGATGGTTCATTAGCTGTATATATGGCAATGCGTAATGAAAAAATAGCTTCTTGGTCAAAATGGACTACTGCTGGTGAATATAAAAATATTGTATCTATTAATGGTTTAATATTTTGCATTGTTAAAAGAACTATAGATAGTGTTGTAGTATATTTATTAGAATTATTTGATTCTAGTTTAACATTAGATTGTGCGGAAACTTTAACATCTGGATCACCAACAGCATCTTGGACTGGATTAGATCATTTAGATGATACTGCTGTAAAAGTTGTAAGTGGTAATTATAGTTTAGGAACAAAAACAGTAGGATCTGATGGTAGTTTATCTACTTCACCTGATACATTTTCTACAATAACTGTTGGATTAGATTATACACCACAAATAACAACATTAGCTCCTGAATTACAAATAGAAGGTGGTACTTCTGCTGGTACACATAGGCGTGTTGTTCGTACAGTTTTAGATTTAAATGAAAGTTTAGATGTGTCTGCAAAAGGCACTAAATTACTTATACGTAATGTTAATGATGATTTATCAATAGAACCGTCTAAAGTAACAGGCAGAAAAGAATTTTGGATGTTAGGTTGGGATAGACGTGGAGAAGTAACAATAACACAAACAGAACCGTTATCTTTAACAGTTAATGGTATAATGGTAGAATTGGAGTTTTAAATGGGCGATCCAGTAACAATAGCAATGATAGGAGCTAAAGTAGTTGGCGGTGTAATGGAATCAAGAAATGCTAAAAAAATGGCAAATCTTGAAGCA
>CAYUWB010000037.1:0-10013 GCA_964448305.1 uncultured Candidatus Ruthturnera sp. | reverse complement strand
ACTCATTGGAAAGAAAATTACATCCTAAATGCTTGACATTAATCACAGTTGCTGTGCTGATCCTGCTGAAGGAACACTATGACAGTTTTTTAAGCAAAATTTTTCGTTACTTCTCACCTAATAAGATTTTAGATTTAACTACTCAAAGCTATTCTCAATATAATTAAATTTGCCGGATTATCTTTATGGTAGATTTTTGCAATAACTCTCCCATTTTTAATTATTTACGGTCAAAACAGGCCAATAATCGGGTATTCCCACTAATTTAATATGATAATATGCGGGGTTGTTTAAATTACACGGATATACCAGTGCGCTATTGGATTGTTTTTACATACATTTTATTCTTTTTTGGCAGCTCTCTTCCGAACGCTTTTGCCCAGGTGGGCGCTACCGATTCGGGTCTTGCCGAAAAAGCCCTTCGCCAATCTCAGCAAAAGCCGTTTCAGAAACCTGAAATAGGAAAACCCGAGATTATCGTCATTGACGATAGCCGCGATATCATCGACCCCGGCGCAGGCCCCGCTTTTTTCGTTAAAAAGATAGAAACCGAAGGCAATACTCTCTTCGACGACGCTACCCTGGCGCCCATTTTAAATATCGAAGACGGTATAGAAATGACGCTTGGCATATTGGCGTTGTTTGCTCAAGAGTTAACGGCCTTCTATTCGCAGAAAGGTTATTTTTTAACGAAAGCTTATGTCCCTAAACAGGAAGTTAAGGACGGCATCGTTAAAATTAAGATCAACGAAGGCCGCGTTAATAAGATTTCCGTTTCGGGAAATAAAAAAGTTGATGCAGAAGCTCTTCTGAAGAGAATGGGACGTGTCAAAAAAGAAGCTATTCTTAAAGAACAAGTATTGGAGAGAGCTTTATTGGATATCAACGATATTCCGGGCGTTAAAGTTCGTTCTTTATTAAGACCGGGGAAAGTTCCTGGAACATCCGATCTGGTATTGGAAGTTACCGAGTCCGAACCTTATACATTTAGTTTTGACGCCGATAATTTTGGTTCCCAGTTCACGGGCGCCGAGCGGGCAGGGATTAGCGCTTCGACGGGTAATTTGCTGACGTTGGGAGACCAAGCTTTCTTCCGTGGAGTAAGATCTGATTTGGACCAAGAATCTTCTACTTTTTCTTATAGTTATCCCTTAAACGATTTAGGAACCAGAACGTTAAAATTTTCTTATACGTATTCGAAACAGAGTCTCGGCAAAAGTTTGGCGGCTCTTAGCGCTGGCGGTCGAACTAACCTTTTTAATGCGGAAGTTGCGGAGTCTATATATAGAACAAAAGACGCTTCCTTAAAATGGCGGGTTGGATATGATTTTAAAAGTTTTAAAAACTTTCAATTAGGCGTCGATTCCAGCCGCGATAAGATTCGAGATTTTTATGCCGGTTTGGGAGGTAGTTTTCAAGATTCCTATCAGGGAAGAAACTTTCTGGACCTAAAAATACAACGCGGTTTCTTTGGCACCGATCAGGAGTCGGATTTGCAATCGCGCGTAGACGGCGACGCCAAAGTCACTATAATTCAAACAAACAACACTCGGTTTCAAGCGACTCCTTGGTTTGGGTCCTATGTCATTTTCAAGGCTAACGGACAATTGGCCAGCGACCGCGCCTTATCTCCAGATCTCTTTGCGGTTGGCGGTTATGGCACCGTTCGAGGTTTTCCTTTGGCGGAACAATCGGGCGATTGGGGATACAACTTGGCCGCCGAATACATCATACCGTTTCCATCTAAATTGCCGGTAGGTATTGGCAAACTTACTTTGGATCAAATGATTTCATTCAGCGGATTTATCGAGCACGGTAAAGTTTTTGTCCGCGATCCTCAAGCGGGCGATAACCGCGTTTCTATTACCGGTGTTGGTTTTGGCGTTCAAATCAATATCCCTAAAGATGGAACTTGTTGCGACGCAGACTTTCGACCTCCCATCAATTTTAACGTCAGTTACGGGCTACCCATGAATGGACCCGTTCCATCAGACGCGAGCTCTGGAACCATTTATGTAAGCGGCTCGATTGGATTATTTTAAAAGCGTCGCTATTTCTACTTTCAAAGCGCCAAGTTAATTCTAAATACCCATTTTAATACCTCTCATTAGACTTATTTATTGAGTTTCAAGCCTTCGTATTATTTTTATTGTTAAATTAATGTGACAATTCTTGCATTCAATGTAAAGGTTATATAAGTTAAAAGTCCGCTTATGAAATCAGTTTTTTATTAATAATTAGCGTTCAAAAGTAATTATAAGAAATTGACCTGATTCATGAAGAACAAAATATTTAACCTAATTTATATTTTTGTTTATGCGGATATTTTAATTTTTGAATGGGAGAGGTTCCTTGACAGATACTAAGATTGAACAGATTGCCCAATATACAATTGAGGAAGACGCTAAAATTCTCGAAGCGGTGAACCTTGCCGATGAGGCTAACTCAAAAATTGAAACTCTACATGATAGTAGCGTTAAAATTGGAGAGGTAGTAAAAACAATTGATAATATTGCCAAGCAAACAAATTTATTGGCCTTAAACGCAACTATTGAGGCGGCTAGAGCGGGGGAAGCGGGAAAAGGATTTGCCGTTGTTGCAAATGAAGTTAAAGAACTGTCTAAAGAGACAACAAACTCAACCGCTAATATTGGCAAAGAGATTAAAGAGGTTCAGCAACAGATAAATGAAATGGTAGAAGTGGTTAATAGCTTGTCGTCTGTGATTGCGGAAGTAGAAGTATTATCAGGTCATATAACAGACATTGTGCAGTAATCAATTTCCTATAGGCTCAATTTAATAAAATATTATAAGTTAGAGAATTAAACTTAAGAACCAAAAATAAATTATTTTTTCAACACTGCTAATCTAGTCTCGCCATAACCTTGTCAAGGAATTGACAAACCCTCAAATATATAACTCTCCACTCCTATTTTATATCCAATCTGTTTCAATTTTATTCTTAATTAATGGAATGGACTATGCGAATTTTAGATTATTAAGTTTTTTTTTAAATGACTACGAGTTCAATTTTTTTGTTTTTTTTCTTATAACATTCCCCACTAACCTACCTGTATTCAACCCTTTTGAAAAACTCACCATTTGTCAACTTTAAATTGTGATATGAGTCGTTGTTTCAAAGGCTTAAATATGAGAAATTGTAATGCTTATGGAACCGTTTTTAGGTCCGTTAAGAAAGAAAAATGATTAATTAAGGAATTGGTTTATTAAGAAAAACACTAAACAAAAGTAACCTGAATTTAAGCCAGACCCTCACACGTGTCATTCAGACGACCAAAGGGAGGAAGAATCTCATTTTGAACCTTTATCTCAAAAGAAGATCTAGGCTAATAATTTTTAAGGAAATCTCTGGTTACTTAGGAGTTTTAAAAAGTTATTTAAAATTTCAAAAATAAATATTTTTTCACCTCATTATCGCCATGAAAAAAATCAAACTATTAATTCCAGTTTTATTAATCGCTTTTGCCCTTGGCGCTTTGCCAAAATCGTCTCACGCGCAAGCGGAAGATATTGTCGGCAAAGTTTTGGCTGTGCAAGGGACTATTCAATTTAGACGCGGTACAACCCCAGTCGCTCAAAATCAAGCGGGGAAAGTCAAACCCGTGTCTTTCACTCCCTGGGAAAAAGTAAAGTTTGGTCAGCCTGTTCTTAAAAGCGACGAATTTAAAACCGCCAGAGCCAGTCGCTTAAAAATAAAATTTGCCGATAATAGTTTGATCGCTCTTGGGCCGAACGCGCAGATGCAGGTCCAGTCTTACCTCTTTAATTCGAAACAGAAGCTTCGCCAAGCAACTATTAATGTGGCTAGCGGTCTGGCTATGTATATCATCAATAAATCCCAAAAAAATAAAAAGTCGGGTTTTAAAATGGTTTCGCCGTTAGCGATCATCGCGTCTCGCGGCACACATGGGTATTTTGCGGTGGGCACGGACAAAGTTTTAGTTGCGAATCAAGCTGGAGCCGTTGCTTCTTCCAACGCCGATCCCAATGTGGCGGGAACGCAAACAGTCGGCGCCATGGAAAAGACGATCATTACCGAAGGCAACCCTCCTTTACCGCCCGTCCCATTATCGAATAACGAAGTGAGTACCATTCGGAATTTGGTCTTAGGAAGGGTTGGAACGTCAACCGCCGCCACCGGAACTGAAAAACCATTGATTGCCGTTGAAGAAACAACCGAAGAAGAGCAAGAAGAAGAAAAGAAAGCGGATGAGAAAAAAGCTGATTCTAAATCGGATAGTTCCACGGATTCTTCGGATAGTTCTGCGGATTCTAGCGATGCGGATACAAAGCCCGCTAAAGGCGATAAGGGTGGCGATAAGTCAACTGCAGGGCCAGATAGTAGCTCTGCCGGTTTAGGCGGCCCCGATAGCGGTTCCGCTGATTTTGGAATTGGCGATTTAGGAGGTTTTGGCGGTCCTAGGGATTTTGCTCAGGTCAACGAACCCTTTAACGCGGCTCTAACCTCCAGTTGTAGCCGGTGATTGTTTTAGTCCAAAGTTTTGGTGGTATCTACCAAACCCTCTGAATCGTCATCTCGAGCTTGTCGAGAGATCTCGATTTTAAAAAAGTTAAAACGAAATTTAAATTTAACGTTTATTAAATGATTCGAAAACTAATAGTTGGCTTTCTAATATATCTAATCGGTGGTTTTCCGACGCTGGTTTTTGCATTGCCACAAGGCGGCGAAGTGGTTTCGGGAACGGTTGGCATCAACTCCCCAAATGCCAACAACATGGCCATCAATCAGGGCAGCGACCAAGCCATCGTTAATTGGCAGGGATTCGATATCGGCCAACAAGAGTCGGTAACGATCAACCAACCTAGTAACAACTCGGTCATTTTAAACCGAGTTGTCGGCGAAAATCCTAGCTCCATTCTAGGCAAACTCTCCGCTAACGGTCAGGTTTTCTTGACCAATCCTTCCGGCATATTATTTGGACAAGGCGCGCAAGTGAATGTCGGCGCTTTGGTCGCCAGCACGCTCAATATTTCTAACCAGGATTTTCTAGATCGTAATTATCGGTTCACGCAAGACGCCAATAAACCTTTGGCTTCGATAATTAACCTTGGCGATATCAATGCCGGTTCGGTGGGTCTTGTCGCGCCGCGAGTTGAAAACCGTGGAACCATTGTCGCCAGTTTGGGATCGGTTGCTATAGCGTCTGGAGAAAAAACGGCTTTGGATTTTGAAGGGGATGGGCTAATTAACTTCGAAATAACGGAACCCGTCAGTGGAGAGATTCGCGACAGCGACGGTAATGTCATTCAAAGCGGAGTTATAAATTCTGGTCTGATCCAAGCGAACGGCGGTCGAGTTGTTCTATCCGCAAGCCAAGCGCAAGGGATGATCCAAAGCGTTGTCAATAACGAAGGCATGATCGAAGCCAAAGGCGTAGAAGAACGCGACGGAAAAATTTTCTTACTAGGCGCAGACGAAATTATCAATGAAGGCACGCTCGATGTTTCGGGAAATGAGCCGGGACAAACAGGCGGCGAGATTCGTCTTTTAGGCGAAGAAGTGTCCATTAAAGGTGGGATTCTAAATGCTTCTGGCGATGCTGGTGGCGGTACAATTTTAATCGGCGGGGACCGACAAGGACAAAATTCAAATATTCAAAATGCACAAAATACAACGGTAGCCGAATCTGCAAAAATTCATGCGGATGCTATCCGCTCTGGCGATGGCGGAAAAATAATTATATGGGCAGACGACTCAACCATCGTTCATGGTTCCATATCTGCCACCGGCGGCGCTCAATCTGGCGACGGCGGTTTCGTTGAAACTTCCGGAAAGAATTCATTAGTCGTTACCAGCGCTCCAAACGTCTCGGCGAAAAATGGACAGGCTGGAACCTGGTTACTCGACCCGACGAATATAGAAATTGTTAGCGGTCCGGGTAACGGCGACGGTTCGCAAGTATCGGTCACCACCATCGAAACGGCGCTCAACGCCGGAACCAGCGTTCATATAGTTACCAGCGGACAAGGGTTGGAAGAAGGAACGATTACGGTTTCGACGGCAATCGTAAAATCTTCCGGAGGCGACACCTCTTTAACGCTGACGGCGCATGGCGATATCATTGTCAATCAATCGATCGCTTCTACTAGTGGAACTTTAGACGTTAACTTGGTTTCGGGAGCGGATATTTTTGTTAATGCGGCAATCGTCACCAATGGTGGCAATGTTTTAGCCGATGCCGGTTCGACAAATCTACCGGCCAATATTTCTGGATCGTACATGCCAGCGGCGAGAATTTCCGGAGCGGCGGTGGAATTGCCGAAGATTGAAATCAGCGCCGACATAACCACTGGTGGCGGCAGCGTCACCTTAGGTGAATTTAAAACCAAACAACATTCTTTGATTGGCGGCGGAACTTTTACGAAAGAAAAACATGCCGTAACCGATGTCACCGTACAAACGTCTTCTATCAATACCGGCGGCGGCGATTTTAAGATCAACGGTTCGGCGATTACCGTGGCTTCGACCGCTACGGTAACTTCCCCAGGCGGTAGTATCTTAATTGAAAGTACCAGCGAAGCGATAGTTGGCATATCTGGAGTATTAAACGCAGCCAACGCAGCGTCCAGTCAAACTGGCGGCACGATTCACGTGTTGGGTTATAAAGTCGGGTTGTTTGATAACGCGGTAGTCGACGCATCCGGCGACGCTGGCGGCGGCATCATTCTAATCGGTGGCGATTTTCAGGGAAAGAACGACGAGATTAAAAACGCTTATAGAACTTATGTAGGAACGGATGTTGTTATTAAAGCCGACGCTACCAACACCGGCGATGGCGGTAAAGTCATCGTCTGGGCAGACGATACGACTCGTTTCTACGGCGATATCTTTGCGCGTGGCGGATCAATATCTGGAGATGGCGGGTTCGTTGAAACGTCGGGTAAAAACTTTTTAGACGCCCAAGGTTATGTCAATACCTTAGCGGTTAATGGAAATGTCGGAACCTGGTTATTAGACCCAACAGATATTACAGTTGTTAATGGAGGGGGCGCCGCGTTGACAGGTGTCGATCAGTTCGCAGATTCATCAGGTAGTAGTGTCACTATTGACGCTGCGACCATCAACGTTGCATCCACAAACGTTACCTTACAAGCAAGTAACGACATAATTATCAATGAAGCTATTAGTATATCGACCTCAGGAGTCACCCTGACCTTACAGGCGGGGCGAAGCGTTTTAATTAATCAAAATATCACTACCAATAATGCTGCGTTGACGATCGTGGCTAATGAGACACAAGGAAATGGAGTTGAAGACGCTAATAGAGCTGCCGGCACCGCAGTAATCGCCATGGCAGACGGGACTACCCTTAATTCGGGTACCGCCGATACTATTTTAACCATGAGCACCGGTCCGACCACAAACAACACGAGCGGCAGTATAACTATAGAAAATATTACGGCTACCCATGTACAAATCGTGAATAATGGAGCAACCTCTGGTTCTCGTATATTACGCGCTTCTGCTGATTCACTAATCACCGCAACGTCGGCAAGTCTTGATGCTGTTAGTTCGGGAGCTTCCATTGGATCCTCCGGTAGTAGCATAAGAGTTACCTTAACCAATTTGGATGCGCGGGCAACATCGGCTGGGGTTTTCATTGAATCGATTGGGCAAGGACTGACAATTGGGGGCGCAAACCTTGGAGCTTTAACGGGTATTTCAACGACAAGTAGCGGAGTGATCAATGTCACTGCAGCAGGATCCATTACTATATCCGAAGCTATGTCTGGTACGGCAGCAGTTACTTTAGACGCCAACGGAACCAATGCCGACGTGAACGTCAACGCCGTTATCACAACTGGCTCTGGCGGCGCAATCAACATAACCGCAGATGACAGTGTCGTTTTTGCAGCGGCGGGGGATATTACCGCAAGCGGCGCAGGCAACGTTCTTATTCAATCCAATACCAATACAACAGATGGAGATGGCACGGATGGTATTATTATTTCTGACGGAGCTTTGATTGACGCTGGCAGTGGAACAATAAGTCTTATTTCAACTGGAACTAATGCAGGAAATATTACCCTCGGCGGATTAACCACCACAAACGCTACATCGTCCGCGATATCGGTTCAGTCCGATGCGGAGATAACTGATTCTGGCAATGTACATGTTGATGCTGTAGCGGCTTCGGGAACAATAAACTTAGTTGCCGCGACGGGAATGGGAGTTACCGGGGGAAATGGATCTATTGATATCACTACGGCAAAATTAGTAGTCGACTCGAATCAATCTATTGTTGTGAATAGTTCCACAACTCTAACAGATTTAACGATCACTCTTGACCCAGGGTCTACATCGGATACTTATACTATTACCGATGGCGGCAATTTGACTTTGACCTTGACGGATAGTGGGTCAGATCTTGATATTGGTGGATTAACAGTTTCTTCGGGAACTTTGAATTTTGCGCTCAATATTGATACCGGAAACTTAACCACTTCTGGAGATATTGGCGTTGCAGGGGGAGGGGCTGTAGGGAATTTATCGATAACTACTACTTCTGGTAATCAAACCTATTCTAATACGGCCAAGGGAAGCGGCAGCGTTAATATTTCTGCAGCGTCAGGTACTTTGACGGTCAACAGCACAAAACAGATCATTGCTTCTGGGTCTTCAGATTTGACGGTTTCCGCCGCTGGGGTTTCCCTAGCCGGCTCGAGTTCGGTTACAGAGAATCTTCAGAATAGTGGAACGGGAGGGATTACTATTACTTCCACGGGCGCAATTACTTTTGCGGGAGACTTTTCTATTGGCGTTGCGGGTACCGGAACGCTAACCATTGATGCGGGTAGCAACTCTATTACCACATCAGGCACGGGTACCAGCGACCCTGATATTTTTCTAAACGGTGGTAATTTTAGAATCATTGGAACCAGTGTTGGGACGTCTACGCATTTTATTCGAACGAGCGGATTAACAGATTTTGCGGGAACTTCTACCGCTGGCGGTTTTTATGTACATAATTTTGGGAGTAGCTCCACCATCAATTCCAATACCATTGGCAGTTCCGTGGGTATTGCCGCCATGGGCGGAGATGTTCATATTAAAAACACGGCCACCAGTTCCGGATTTATCTTTACACAATTAATCAGTTCGTCAACAGGAAGGGTTACTTTAGAGTCGACAGCTGGCATGTCTGACAATAACGGAACAGATACCAGTATATCGGCTGTCAATGAAACCATTGTTATTAACATCACCGGTTCTGGCGATTTTGGTTCTTCCGGAAACCCAATTGAGATTTCTGCAAAGGGTCGTTCGATAACATTGGCAAGCGGAACCATATTTGAGACTTTTACAAATACCACACCCGCTGAGGAAACGACGACAGAGACGACCACCACAACCGATACAACGCCACCACCGGAGCCAACGCCAGCGGCAGATCCAACGCCTCCAGGCGATATTCCTCCAGAAATAATAATTGATATTTTTGGATCAAATGTTGATCCTGATAAAGTTAATAATGATAAAGATAGAGGCAATTTCGTTGGGTTTGTTGAAGCAGTTAAGGATATTGTTAAAGGTTCTGGTTGTTAAGGATTTTATGAATGATTTTAAAACGTTAAACAATGTGACGGTGGTTTCCAACAAACCCCCTGATTTGTCATCCCGACCAAAGCGGAGGGATCTCGGTTTTAAAAAGGTACATTAATTTTAATTCGCAGAATTAATAAGCGATGGTCGTACTTCAAGAGACTAATAAGAACATGTTTCTTCGAAACATAGATTTCTCGACAAGCTCGAAATGACTATTTGGTTCGAGGCGAGATTCCTCGGCAGCGCTCGGAATGACATGCAGTGGGGACTTTCTTTACCAAATGTTTTGGTTGTGTGTAACAAATCCCACAACTAGTCATCCCGACCAAAGCGGAGGGATCTCGGTTTTAAAAAGGTACATTAATTTTAATTCGCAGAGTTAAAAAGCGATGGTCGTTCTTCAAGAGACTAATATGAACATGAT
>CAYUWB010000036.1:0-10119 GCA_964448305.1 uncultured Candidatus Ruthturnera sp. | reverse complement strand
CCAAGTAATTGGTCTATACTCTGTCCTGTGGACACGAAGAAAGGCATAGCGAACTTGACAGCACTAGCTAAATCTTGGTATTCAATCAAAGATTTGTTAATAGAATGAGCAAATTTATCAGTAAGTTCGGCAGAATCTGTCATTTCTAAACCAAAACCAAAAATAGTCTGAGTCGTTAACTTAGCAATAGTCTCATGGTCACCTTGAACAGCCATAGATAACTTCAATGTATTGTTCAAAACATCCATAGATTCGTTAGCATCTAAACCTGCCGATGCCAAAGTGTATAAACCTTGTGAAGCATCTTGCATAGATATACCGTATTGGTTACCAAAATCAACAATTTGGTCAGACAAACCGAATAAAACATCTTGATTAGCTTGGAAAATAGACTGTGCATTCATTAATTCTTCTTCAAATGCTTGGAATTGTTGTCTAACACCATCTAATTTGTTAAAAAAGGCAGTTGTTGCAGCTGTAGATACAGCTATAGCACCTACTAACGTAGTTTTAAAAGATTGAGCCATAGCGTCAACCTGTCTATTGAACTGTATAGCTAAGTCTCTTCTAGTTTTGAGACTATTATTTATTTCTCTACCACCCTGTATAATCTCGCCCTGTCTCTTTTTATGGTTTCTATGTGCCTCTGTTTCATCCTTTCTACGTTTACTTTCGACAGCACCTAAACTTTTGTCAACATTAAGAGCCTTTCTCTTATTGTCAACCATATCATCTAGCTTAACATTAGTCATATCAATTTCTTGATTGATAAATTCTTGATGTTCTTCTTCTTTTTTAGCAGCTTTACTTAGATTTCTTCTTTCTTTTTCTAATCTTTTAACTGCACTATTAGCTTCTTTATACTGTTTAGAGTCTATACCATGCTTTCTGACAGCTTCTCTTCTTAATAATTGAGCATTTTTTACTTCCTCGTCTTTGAGTTTATGCTGTCTTCTGAGTGTTTTAATATTATCTTGATTGACCTTGAGGACTCCTCGTAGTTCTTTTTGACGCTTTTGAATTTTGGCAATCATGTCATCCATGATAGCTACACCTTGACGACGTTGCTCAGCGTCACCACCCATAGTTTCACCTACGTTTTGTTGCATAGACACGCCTTCACCTACATCGTGACCAGCTTCAGCCATAGAACGTCTAAATTCGTTCATATTAGTTTTCATGGCGTTTAATTGAGTAGATTGTTCTTTTGCTACGTCTGGAAATTTAGCAGCAAAATCAGCTGAAGGTTCAGGTGGAGCTACTGATGCGGTGGCTTGTAAAGCCGATAGAGCTCTTTCTCTACCTTCATCGGCGACCTTTCCAGCCGCTTTCATGTCAGATTTTAACGATTCAAAAGATTCTTTAGATTTAGCACGCAGAGCCTTGTCAGCTTGCATTCCTGCTTGTGTTATACCCATATGGGCTTGAGCTCCTGCTTTACCTATGGTGCTCAAATCTCGTTGAGTTTGGCCTAGTCCATCTACTGCTACTGATATAACTCCGTGTTGTCGGAATGCTACTTGTCTGCCTGCGTCTCCCATTTTATATTAGACCTGCTTCGGAAAATGATTTGGATGTTTTTACCATACCAAATTTCCTGCGTTTTGCTAAATAATCACTCCACTGCTGTCTAACTTCTGGTTTTTTCTTAAAAGTGTCTTTCAAATCCTCAGCAGAATATCCATCAAATGAATGTAAGATATTAAATTCTGAGAGTGCTTGAGCAAGACCCTCTAATTCAAACCTCGGTGTATTTTTTATTTCATACCAACTCATGTTCAAATCAGACATAAGAGGGATGATACAGCCCACGACAAAGCGTGAGTTGCTCATCCACCTCAAAAATCCGATTGATTAGAGTCTTTGGTTTGCATTACAGTATTAGAAATAGACCACCGTAATGTTGTGGGTAAGAGTTTCCAAGAACTTTCATCTAAAGTTTTACCTTCAGGATTTAAAGTGTTTGCTTTGTTTATCATTGCAAGCATTCTTTCTGATGCTATTTCAGCGTAATGTTGAGTTTCGTCAACATCTTCTGGCGCCATAGACATCTTTGGTTCTTCTGACTCTGTTAGTTCACACCATTGTACTGGTAATATTTTACCTTGGTATTCTATCTCTGCACTCTGGACCGTTGTTGTCAAGCTTGTTAGCTCGTCAATGGTCCACATTTCCTTGTTTTCCATATGTTCTCCTATTCTTCTTTTTCTTCAACAACTTCAGGCTTAGCCTTCTTTTGTTTCTTTTCTTTCTTAACAGGAGCAGGAGCCTCTACTGGCTTCTGCATCTCTGCTAATAAATCATAAGCTACTACCATACTGGAGGCTTTTGATTTTGGTATTTCTATCCAATCACCCTCTTGGGTCTTGAATAAAAATTTTTCATCATCTTCTAAAGTATTAACGATTATCATTATAACTCCGTTAATGCTGTCAATGTAGTGTTTGCGTTAGCGTCTCCACCAACATGTTTAGCATCTACTTCAGAATAAAATTCTAATGTTTCTTCTTGGATGCCATCTGGTGATAAAGATACTGAATAACCAGAAATACAAGCGTTTCTAAATGTCATAATAGCACCTGCGTGCTTTTCTTTGACATGTATCCTGTATCCCATGTGCGTCCATTTCTGAGCGCTTTTTGTTGCATCAGCACCACTGTTTACTATTTCATATGCATTACCGTTAGCTGCATCTAAGTGACCAGCCAAATCAGTGTTAGCAACTTCGATTTTACCAGTTGTAGTGTAAGCCACTATACCCATTCTTCCAGCTCTGTATAAAGCTTCGAAATCGTTATTAGATTTTTTACGTGTTATTGAAATTGTGTAAGTTTTGTTGATTTCTGCTGCTAAATTAGTATTTTGACCGAAATAAGATATATCTTCGTCAGTTTTATCTAATGTAACATCTATACCAGTTAAATCTGCTATGGTATTGATTTCATCTGTTGAAGCTTCTGTATCAGTTACTTCATCAGCATCGACCAAACCTAAAGCAGTATCTGAACCTGTTGCTGCACCACCGCGGTGCATAGGCCAGAATCTATTCTTAACCAAATCTGTAGGACCTACATCTGTTGGTCCATCTTGGTGACCTGTAACTGCTAAATCACCGTTGGTATTTTTTATACCCAGTGAATAGTGCTCTGTAGTAAAGGCAACACGAACATCTCTTCCTTGAAAGTATGCCATGTATTAACCTCAGAATCCTGAAACAGTTGATTTTTGTTCGTTTATTCCTACAACAGGTGTAACGTGACTCATTAATTCAATAGTTTCTTCTTGAACACCATCAGCACTCATAGTTGCTGAGTAGCTTGAAATTTGACAGTGTGGTATAGACATTACATCTACTCCATCATCAAATGCAAGGTGAACTCTGTATCCAAAATGTGTTGAAGCTGGTTGAATCAATGCTGTGTGGGATTGTATTCCTGCACCTGCACTGGTCATGCCGTATCTTCCTTGCTGAAATAACAATTCTAAATGATTATTAGATTTCTTTCTTGTAATCGTTATTGTTGTTTCTTTTTTAATCTCTGCTTTGAGAGTCGTTCGCTGTCCTAAGTATGCAACATCCTCATCAACTGCTCCTATGCTTACATCCACACCTGTTACGTCTGTGAATGGAGACATAGAACCGGTGGTCAATACACCGGCAAATGGGTCAGAAACATCTCTACCAGATACTAAACCATCACCTGCGGTGACGGATGCGTCTGCATCAGCTGCTATAGCTGTAGAAGTGAAACTTATACCCTTACCGTCGACTTCGGTTGTCAATGCTACTTTAACATCTCTTCCTAGTAAGTATGCCATATATGGTTTCTCCTGCGTAGCGTCCTACGCTAACATAATTAAGTAGGGCACGGTAGTATATAAAGGTTTCCCTAGACTATGCAATATGGCTCTACTAATCTCCTTATACTCTCTTAATATAGCTATTATATATATTAATCTGCTGATGGCCTAGTATCGCCTACAAATTGTAGTCCATAGAATGGTGAAGCCCAAAAACGATAATTATGTGGTGCTGTGCCGAGCTCTTTATTTAAAGACATTGCGTGTGAATCTAAGTGTGATTGGAATTTGCCTGATACTGCTTGTTGTCCCATCATTGGGTCTTTTTGGAAATCTTTGTGGAAGTTTTTAAAAGCGTTATCACTAATCTGTCCGGTTAGATTTCTAACAACGTCAGTTATCATATCTTCGTCAAAATTAGGTATAATCATATTCATTCCTACTTTAGGTTTACCTGCGTCATATATTGCTTGTGCACTACCTGCATTAACATTCTGTCCACCTACAGCTCCTAGTGTTTTTCTTACTAGTTGTTTAGCTGTTGCATCGTCTACAAATTGTTGCTGTGAGGTGTTCTGGTAGTATCCGTGTAGTTTTGCTATGTTATATAAGAAAGGACCATCAAATACGTGTGTATCTTTATGTCTAACGTTCTTGAATTCGAACTTCCGTCCACCCCGCAAGAAGTTTCTTAGTAATACACCTGCTGTCCTTTGATATGGTTTATGCTGTAATGCAAAAGAATCATAAGTACCTGCTGAAGTTATTGAGTTCCAATTACCCATCCAGTGCATTATATGTTTCATAACTGCTTTACCATGTGTTTTACCCATATCCTGACTTAACAATCGAGCTAATCTAGGATTTAATATCTGTTTCGGGCCAACTGAAACAGCTGTTGAACCGCTTTCAGATTGACTTGGGTTACGTAATTGTTCTGCTGTAATATCTTCTGTACCGTACGCTTCACTTGTCATTTCTTTTAAATTTCTAATAGTAGGATTCCATGAACTAGATATTTCATTGTTATAATATTCTCTCATCTTCTTTCTAATATCTTCTGGAGATGATTTTTCATAATCTGATTGAGACATAAGTTGTCCCCTTGTTAGAGCGTGATGTTTACTTTGTGTGCCTATACCTACTTGTTGTGTAACATCTACTCCTACTATTTTACCACCTACTTTGATATAAGCATCGAACGGTTGTGTCTTACCTATAGCGGGTGCTCCTTCTTCTGGTGACTCTTGTTCTTCAAACGCTGCTCTTGAAGGGTGAGCCTCGAACCTACCTGTAGGTGTGTCACGTGTAGAAAAAGCTTTACCTGCTCTTTCTTCTAATGACCCTTTGAAAGTATTACTTAACATTTTAGAATACTTAGCTGAGTTACCTCTATACTCTTCAAATAATCTTTCAAAAACTTGTACCACTGGGTTATCATCAGGATTGACAACAGTAGGATTAAAAGAAGCACCTATACGTCTCCTATCAAAAATAGCCCTACCTGTTCTTCTACCACCTAGTCCTCTGGTTGCTACTCCTAGTGTTCTAACAGCCGATGGACCTATTGTAGCTAACATAGCTGCACTTGCTGGGTCATTAGCCATAAACATCTTTTGTAACATACCTAGATTGGTAGGGTCTGTCATCATCATAGCATTCATGTTATTAACATCATCAGAAAAATTTTTCTCTGCTGTCTTAAGACTATTGGATTGTTGATACCAAACATTACTACCCTTTATAGGATACATCTTTCCAAAATTAGGTTTACCATCCCAATCTACTCCTTTTACAGTTAGTAGAGAACCACTATGATTCTTCCAACTTGATAGTTTACTACCTTTTTTAGTAGCTGTTGGAAAATAACCTGACTGTATAGCGTATCTTCTTGAGAAGGTAATCTTATCTGCCATTAAGTTCTATAATTCTTGAAGTATAAAGTAAACTGTGCTGTTGCGCCATACCATTGGAAGTTTTCTAAGAATCCTATATCTCGATATCCATCTAGATGTCTTTCTAGAACTTCTAACTCTTCTTCTTCGTATATGGTCCAATCTATGTCTGCTACATGGTTTGCTACATTCAACATTAACCAATTAAGTAACTTACGTTGTTTATATACATCACCAGAGATTGTTAACTCTGTTTCCTTTTCACATATTAGGTGTATAAGATATCTTACACCATACACTTCACCTTTACCTGTGGTGTTACTATCACCGAAGGTAACATCTTGTCCAAAGAACTGTTCTTCAAATCCAGAACCAATCATTTGAACTATGATAGCAGGGAACTTTAAGTCTTCAGTTTCTGGAAACTCACCAAATACAAAGACGTCTCCTGTAACGTCGTTATTTACTTTGTCACTAATTCCCATCATTAGTGCCCTTTCTATCACGTTCAAATAATCTTTTGCCATTTTACCACTTTACCTTGTTAGCCCAATATGCAGCTGACATCTTACCTTTCCTTATATTTCTACCATGACGTGCCTTAAAAGACTTACGTCTTGCTTTTTGTCTTGCAGATTCTCCCTTTTTAGGTTTACCTGCTGTTCTCACTCCCTGTTGTCCAAATCTAATTAATTTAGTTTTACCACCTTCTCTAGCCACAACTACGTGTGACTTCTTAGGGTGATTAGGAGTTCTCTTAGGTTTATTGTAAGCTGTTACCCCTGCTCTAGTTAGTTTTGGGTCTTTCTTTTTCTTTGGTGCCATTATTTACCTCTCTGCTTTCTTGCTTTAGCTTGAGCAGTTTTAGATAATTCTCCATAGTGAAATACTCTTTTTGAGGACTTCATATGGGTTTTACCTGAATGGATTTGTCCATTAGGCATTTTATGTACGGCACCTTTAAATACTGTTCCATTTTTCAAATAGTGTTTTCTCATATTTAATATCCTTTCTTCTTTTTACCTTTTTTCTTTTTCGTATGATACGGCATTAAATTGACCTCCTTCTTACTCCTTTCGCTATCTTTTTTGAATACTTAGCTCGACTTCCCACACCACCAGCTTTACGTTTCTTTCGATTTGTAGCAGCTTTTTGGCCGGGCGTTAGCGATTCTCGAACTCTTTTTGGTAAATATCTACCCCTTTTTGATTTGGGTTTTTTCTTGTCTCCTTTAGATACGTAGTCCCAGTCTTCATCTGTCCATTTCTTTAATGACTTCTGTGACTTTTTCACTTATAGCCTCCACCTGCGGCTTTATATGCTTTCGCAAGCATCTGTGCTTTACGTGCGGACCATTGGCCCGGAGCTCCACCTTTACTACCTGCTTTAATTCTATTGAATATTCTTTTGCGCATGGTAGGTTTGGTATAATTTCCTGCTTCGTTGACTCTGGATTTCTTTTTACTTCTACCTTTTCTTCTAGCCATATGCTCTTCTCCTACTTGTTCTATCTCCTCTTACTCTTACAGCTTTAACTTCCATAAGTTCATCTCTGTAGTCTTTGATACCGTCTACACGCCATTCGGCTTCTTTATATAGATATATATCTTTAAGCTCTACTGAGGCAGAGCCTGATAATTGCACTATAAGGGAGCTTAGTTCATTAGTACTATCTCCATATAGCTTATCTATATCAAAGCTTCCTGTAATAGCTGCTGTAAAAGTAGAAGCTGTACCGTCTTTGTAAATAGTTGTTGTGTCACTAGCTGCTATATCTCTAACAGGTATATCTATTGTAGTGAATTCACTGCTTGATAGAGCCAAGGTGCCATCCCATTTGAGAGTGGCTGCACTATCGCTTATATTACCTGATAGTTGTATATAATCTAACGTTCCGCTAGTTTTAATCTTAAATTGTATTCTGTCAATCTCATATCCTGCCGTAGCATTTGTAAATGAAAATGTTGTTGTTTGTTGTGTTGCTGACACATCTGATGGATTTTGTATTATTCTTTCCATATCTATAAGTTTGTCATAAGTTTCTAGCTCATCAAATTGTGTTGTTTCGCTAAAATTATCTAAAGCTCTAATATAGTCCATAGAAGGCATATAAAACGTACATTCTCCTGATATCCTGTGTCCTGTTCTCTCTAGCTTACCAGAACGGCTCGTAATGGGGCTTTGGATGGCTTTTAAGCCGGGGAATATCAATTCTGGTGTATTTACATGGTAAGCAGCGTTTGTGCCCGCAGATTGCGCTGCGAAGCTACTCTCCTCATAACCAAAATTTACAGCTGGTCCAGAGAGTGATGTTGTCCCCCCACCTCTACCAGATGTGCTGTTTGCCTTTGTAGTCATAACTTCTTTACGGTAAATAGGGTCTCTAGCAAAAACTATATCACGTACTTGATTTGTACGATGTCCTAAGTGTCTTAATAACTTAGGAAAGTTTACTGAACCTAATTTAACCGTTGTTGCCATTATCTTATATTCCTTGGTTTCTGTCTAACATTGAGGGTTCCATCTGAGCCATCAATGTTTTTATGCCAGTTGACATCTCCTTGGTCTGGGTCTGCATTATATGATGTCATTTTTATACTCAAAGCTGTTTCTGTCTTAAGTGCATCTAATGCCATTTGTTCAAATCTTTTGTATGGTTCTTCGTCTGCAAAGGATACAAACAAATCTCCTACCTTAAGATTTTCTACTCCCATACCATTCTGTGCTATACTTGTCAAATAAGAGGTATAAAATATAACAGCGTTATCATGTGCGTTTTTAGTGTCAACCGTATATGAACTACCTAGTTGGTCTTCGACCCATTCAATAGCCATACTGACTAACTCTGATAAATCTGTATCGCTTACTTCTGTAGCTTCTATACCTGTGAGTAGTCTAACTCTTGTTCCTACTTGATTTAAATCTAATGTTGAATCTCTTGTTATCGCCATTACATCATCCCCATTGTTCCAGCTCCAGCGGCTCCTGCAACAACAAGTGCTAGCCACCTATGTAGCTGGGTCTTTATATCGTTTTCCCACATCTCATGATGATGTAGGTGGTTTGTAAAAAGAGTTTCGAACTTATCCATTCTATTATAGATAGTTTTAATTCTCTCATCCACGCGAATTAGTAGTTCTTCTTTCTCTTTTTCTATCATATTATTCTCCTTATGGTGCCCACGCTGGTACGTAGTATGTCGTACCGTTAGTTGCTACAAATGCTAAGTATCCTTGTGGTGTACCTGCACCTACCATTGGTGGGTGGTTAAGAATTACTGGTCCTGCTGCTGGGCCAGTTGCAGTGATTGGTCCTCCTAAAGAATCTGTTAATCCAACAGATGGGTCTGAGGTAAATGCTGGGGCACTACCACCACCACCACTAGCACCTGTTGTACCTTTCTGTCCTTTTGCACCTGCTGCACCTGTGTTACCTGTACCTGTCTGACCTTTCTGTCCTTTATCACCTTTAGTACCAGTTGCACCTTTATCACCTGCTGCTCCATTAGAACCATTAGTACCGTTAGTACCTGCTGCACCTTTTAGACCTTTCTGTCCTTTGTCACCTGCACCTGTCTGACCTTTTTGTCCTTTTGCACCTGCTGAACCTGTACCACCGGTGTCTCCAGTGTCTCCTTTGTCACCTTTAGTACCAGTTGCACCTTTTGCACCTGCTGCACCTGTGTTACCTGTGTTTCCAGTCTGGCCTTTTAGACCTTTCTGTCCTTTTGCACCTGCTGCACCATCAGAACCATTGGTACCGTTAGTACCGTTATTACCAGTTTGACCTTTCTGTCCTTTTGTACCTGCACCTGTCTGACCTTTTTGTCCTTTTGCACCTGCTGCACCTGAACCACCAGTGTCTCCAGTGTCACCTTTTTGACCCTTTAGACCTTTCTGTCCTTTGACACCCTTCTGTCCTTTGTCACCTTTAGTACCAGTTGCACCTTTATCACCTGCCGCACCATTAGTACCATTAGTACCGTTAGTACCAGCTTGTCCTTTTGCACCTGTTGTACCAGTTGCACCTTTTGCACCTGCTGCACCTGTGTCACCAGTTTGTCCTTTTTGTCCTTTTAGACCTTTTAGACCTTTCTGTCCTTTGACACCTTTCTGTCCTTTAGCACCAGTTGTACCAGTTGCACCTTTTGCACCTGCCGCACCATTAGTACCATTAGTACCGTTAGTACCAGCTTGTCCTTTGTCACCTTTAGTACCAGTTGCACCTTTTAAACCTTTTAAACCTTTCTGTCCTTTGACACCTTTAGTACCAGCTGCACCTTTATCACCTGCCGCACCATTAGTACCATTAGTACCGTTAGTACCAGCTTGTCCTTTTGCACCTGCTGCACCTGCGTCTCCAGTGTCACCTTTGTCACCTTTAGTACCAGTTGCACCTTTTAAACCTTTTAAACCTTTCTGTC
>CAYUWB010000035.1:0-10183 GCA_964448305.1 uncultured Candidatus Ruthturnera sp. | reverse complement strand
CATTGCCGATGAGTGCGGCGACGCTCACGTCCGAACAACTCCGATCCGATCTGGGTTGAACTGCCCGGCTCGGTTGAACGGGGTGCGGCACATGCTAAAGTGCCCGCTCGCGATCCCCGCAGGCTCCCTGACCCGACTTATGGTCTACACCCGAGCGCCGCAAGAGCCAGTGCCCCCAAGGTTGACGTGAACAGACCCCACACGAAGGCCCAGCCGGTGCAACACGGCCCCGAATCGACACCGTTTGGCCTGGTCGCTGTGCTCGCCGTGATCGCCGTGATCGGTGGCTGCTTCGAGACCACGTTCGAAAAGGACGACTCGGCCACTTGCTGGCAAGACCCCGACAAGTGCGGAACCGTCGACACCGCCGCGCTCGACGCCGGCAAGGACACAGGCGACCGGCTCGACACGACCACCGACGCTGGCGATGAAGACACGGCGAAGGTCGTCGATTCAGGACCTGCCGACACCGGCGTCGACAAGGACACGGGCGTCGACAAGGACACCGGCGTAGACAAGGACGTCGGCGCGGTCGATGCCGGGCAAGATACCGGGCCTGAAGACACCGGTCCCGAAGACACCGGTCCCCCCAAGCTCAAGCTCGGCGAGGCTTGCCAGACCGACGACGAGTGCGCCGGCAACGTGTGCATGAAGCTCGACGACGGCAAGTTCGTCTGCTCGAAGGTCTGCGATGGCCAGTGCGAAGCGGGTTTCCGATGCCAGCTCGCGCCACAGACCGGCTCCGATTCCATCCACTATTGCCTGCCGCTACCCGGCGATCTCTGCCGATCGTGCGTCACCGACAAGGACTGCGTGGGCGGGCTTTGCCTGACGATGGAAGGCACCGGCGAGAAGCTCTGCGGTTTGTTCTGCGACGCGAAGGCGGGCGGTTCGAGCGTTTGCCCGGTCGGCTTTGACTGCCAGAGCTTCCTCAAGGGCGAGCTCTGTGTGCCGACCACCAACACATGCACGTGCAAGACCGACAAGAAGGGCTCGTTTTGGCCATGCGGTGTGAAGACGCCGCTGGGCACCTGTACCGGCGCACAGGCCTGCGGCGATGATGGCTGGAACAAGTGCACGGCGACGCTGCCGCAGAAGGAACAGTGCAACGGCCTCGACGACGACTGCGACGGCAAGACCGACGAGGGCTACTCGCTGACTTTTGACGGCGTGGACGTGCCGCTTGGTGGGCCCTGCGGAAAGGGTGTCTGCGCTGGCGGAACGGTGATTTGCGCGACCGGTGGCAAGGGCGCCACGTGTTCGACCGACCTCGCGTTCCCGCCAAAAGATCTGTGCGACAAGCTCGACAACGACTGCGACGGCAAGACGGACGAAGACTGCCCACCCAAGGACACCGACGCGGACGGCACGCCCGACACCAAAGACTGTCAGCCCTACCACGCCGAGGCGTTTCCGGGCGCGAAAGAGCCATGCTGCCAGCTGCCGATCAAGGCGTCCGAGACGTCATACGAGCTCAAGGTCGAGCCGTTCTTCGCCGACTGCGACTTCAACTGCGACAAGAAGGTGATGGTCTGCAGCAACAAGGACACCGACGGCGACGGCCACGCGGCGCCCGGCGATTGCGACGACAAGGACCCGAGCCTCCACCCCGGCGCCGTGGAAAAGTGCGACGACGGGGTCGACCAGGACTGCAACGGCAAGGACCTCAAGTGCAGCGACGCCGGGCTCGATGACGACAAGGACGGCTACGTCGCGGCGCTCGACTGCAACGACTCGGCCAAGCAGATCCACCCCGGCGCGCCCGAGCTCTGCAACTTCATCGACGACGATTGCGACGGCATCACCGACAACGGCAACCCGTCCGCTGGCTGCGACGACCCGCAGTACACGACCAAGCTGACCTGTCTGGCCGCCGGCAAGAAATGGCTCGCTGCGGGCAGCAAGTGTGGCACTACCGAGGGCGCGTGTGAGGCCGGATCGCGGGTCTGCAACCACGTTGGGCAAGCGGCGAAGGTCACCTGTGTCGACGCCAAGGGCCCCGAGCCGGAGCTTTGCAACGCGACCGATGACGACTGCGACGGCCAGACCGACGAGGACTACCCCACGCTGCTGCAAAAATGCGACGGCGACGACGCCGATCAGTGCCAGAACGGGCTGAATGTGTGCGCGGCTGACGGCATCGGCGTGACCTGTGGGCTTGAGAATAAGACCGACCAGATCGAGGCCTGCAAGCCCGGTGATCCGCCCGAAGGCAACGGCAAGGACGAGGACTGCGACGGCATCACCGACGAGATTTGTTTCGGCCAGGACAGCGACGGCGACGGCCATCCCAAGGGCAAGGACTGCAACGACGCGGACTCGTCGACCAACCCCGGCATCAAGGCCGAGGACGAGCCGTGCTGCGACCCCGCGCTCAAGGGCACCGCGGCGCAGGACGCCGTTTGCGACAAGAACTGTGATGGCAACGTGAAATTCTGCGACGCCAAGGACAAGGACAAGGACGGCTACTTCGGGCCCGACGACTGCGACGAGACCAACCCGGATCGGCATCACAAGGGCATCGAAAAGTGCGGCGATGGCGTTGACCAGGACTGCGACGGCAAGGACCTCGAGTGCACGGCGATCACCGACAACGACAACGATGGGTACAGCAGCAAGGTCGACTGCAATGACTTCGCGCCCAAGATCTACCCGGGTGCCGCGGAGCTCTGCAACCACAAGGACGACGACTGCGACGGCTTCACCGACGAAGAGAACGCGGGCGCCAAGGCCGGCGCGTGCGGCAGCTCGCTCGGTGAGTGCAAACCCGGCAAGGAGGTCTGCGTCTTCCAGAAGTTCAAGTCGGTGCTGCTCTGCGTGCCCGACGTGGCGCCCAAGGCGGAGCTGTGCAACGGCAAGGACGACAACTGCAACGGCAAGGTCGACGAGTATTTCACCAAGCTCGGCAAGCCCTGCGACGGTGACGACAAGGACAGCTGCAACAACGGCACGTGGACGTGCGCACCCGATGGCAACGGGCTGGTCTGCAACAACGAAGCGGTTATCGATCTCGTTGAGCTTTGCGACGGCGTGGACAACGACTGCGACGGCCAGACCGACGAGGGCCACACCTACTTCGGCAAGTCGATCGGCGCTGAGTGCACCGGGTTGGGCGGCTGCGGTAAGGGCAAGGTTGTGTGTTCACCGGAGCTCCAGGTTGCGGTTTGCAGCACCGATGCATACGGCACCGAGCCCAAGTCCAAGCCCGAGGCGTGCGATGGCGTCGACAATGACTGCGACGGGCTCACCGACGAGGGGATGACCTTCAACGGCAAGAAGATCGGCGAGCAGTGTCTCGGCAACGGCGCCTGCGCCAACACCGTCGGTGTGGTGCAGTGTCCGCAGGCGGTGACCGGGACGGATCTGTCGGTCGCGATTTGCTCCACGATGCTCGGTGGCAAGGACTACAAGGGCACGTCCGAGAAGTGCAACGGCATCGATGACAACTGCGACGGCCACGTCGACGAGGGGCTGACGGTCGCTGACTCGGACTGCAAGCAGCAGGGCATCTGCAAGGGCGCGGGCGTCAAGGCGAAGTGCCGGGGCGGCAAGTGGCTGTGCAACTACGACGCGGTGACCGGTTACCAGGGTGACAAAGAGGTCTTCTGCGACAACGTCGACAACGACTGCGACGGTAAGACTGACGACGAGTTTGGCATCGGGGCGCCTTGCGACGGGCCGGATAGCGACAAGTGCGCGTTCGGCAAGGCGAGCTGCAACGCCGACAAGCTCAGCGGCACCTGCGGTAAGGAAACCAAGACCGACATCGTGGAGATCTGCGATGGCAAGGACAACGACTGCGACGGCCTGACCGACGAGGGCTTTGACATCGGCAAGCCCTGCGACGGTAAGGACAGCGATCTGTGCAAGCTCGGCACCTGGACGTGCACCACGGACACCAAGGGCAAGGAGTGCGTCAACGAGTCGACGACCAACATCAAGGACCTCTGCGACTCGGTCGACAACGACTGCGACGGCAAGACCGACGAGGACTACCCGACGCTCGGCAAGGCTTGCGATGGGCCTGACAGCGACAAGTGCAAGAACGGCAAGAGCGTGTGCAAGGCCAACGGCCAGGGTGTTGTTTGCGGCAAGGAGACGAAGACCGACATCGTCGATATCTGCGACGGCAAGGACAACGACTGCGACGGCAAGACCGATAGCGACGCCAAGTACAACGTCTACAAGGACGACAAGGGCAAGTCGACGACGCTCGGCCAGAGCTGCAAGGGCCAGGGCGGCTGCGGGCAGGGCAAGACGGTTTGTCAGCCGAAGGCACCGTTCAAGGCGACGTGCAGCACCAATCCCGACGCGTTCCTGATCTTCGAGGGCAAGGAGCTCTGCGATGGGCTCGACAACGACTGCGATGGCAAGACGGACAACGGCTTGGCGTGGAAGGGCGTTGCGAAGGGCCAGCCGTGCCAGGGGTGGGGAATCTGCGGCAAGGGCGTCGTGGAGTGCGGCAAAGACAAGAACGTGACGTGTTCGACGCTGGGCAACGGCTCCAAGCCCGAGGCGAAAAAGGAGGTCTGCAACAACCTCGATGACGACTGCGACGGCAAGACTGACGAGGACATCCCGCTGGCCGAGACGGGCTGTGGCTTCAAGGGTGTGTGCGCTGCGGTCGGCGGCAAGAGCGCCGTGGTCGCCAAGTGCGATAGCAAGGCCAAGACGTGGTCATGCGATTACAGCAATGTCGCCGGCTACCAGAAGGTCGAGACGCTGTGCGACGGGCTCGACAACGACTGCGATGGGCAGACCGATGAGGGCTTCTTCGTCGGCGACGCGTGCGATGGCGACGACAAGGACAAGTGCAAGACCGGCACCTGGCAATGCAGCAAGGATAAGTCCAAGGGCGTGTGCACCAACGAGTTGATGACCGACATCGTCGAGGCGTGCGACGGCAAGGACAACGACTGCGACGGCGAGACGGACGAGGTGTTCACCTACGGGCCCAAGAAGCTGATTCCGGGCAAGGCATGCGACGGTATGGGCGAGTGCGGGGCCGGCAAGGTCATGTGTCATCCGAACAAGCCGATCGCCATCTGCAGCACCGATCCGGGCGGGCCCAAGTACGTGAAGGTCGCCGAGAAATGCAACGCGCTTGATGATGACTGCGATGGCGCGACCGACAACGGGTTCAAGTACAACGGGCTGCCGGTTGGTGCGCCTTGTTCGGGCATCGGTGAGTGCGGGCTTGGCGCCGTGGAGTGCAATCCGAAAACGGGCAACGTCGTGTGTTCGACCAACCCCGACGGCACCAAGAGCAACGCGATCAAGGAGCTGTGCAACCTCAAGGACGACGACTGCGATGGCACCACCGACAACAACGTCGATCCGAAGGTGACCACCTGCAACACCCAGGGCGTTTGTGCCAAGGCGCTCAAGACGACGTGCACCAAGGGCAAGTGGACCTGCAGCTTCAGCGGCGCTTCGTACGAGCAGAAAGAGACGTTGTGCGACGGGCTCGACAACGACTGCAACGGCAAGACCGACGAACCGTTTACGGCGAAGGGCAAGGCGTGCGATGGGCCGGACAAGGACAAGTGCAAGAACGGCAAGCTGATTTGTTCGAACAGCGGCAAGAGCCTCGTGTGCGGCACCGAGAAGCCGGTCAGCCCGATCGAGCTGTGCGATGGTCTGGACAACGACTGCAACGGCAAGACCGACGATCCGTTCCCCGAGCTGGGCAAGGATTGCGACGGGTCGGACACCGATAGCTGCGCCAATGGCACGTTCACCTGCGCCAAGAGCGGCAAGAGCGTGCAGTGCGTCAACGAGTTCCCGGCCGACATCAAGGAGCTGTGCGACGGCAAGGACAACGATTGCGACGGCGAGACCGACGAGGACTTCAAGATCGGCAAGCCTTGCGATGGGCCGGACGCTGATAAGTGCGCCAACGGGGTGTGGATCTGCGGCAACGACGGCAAGCCCAAGTGCGATGAGAAGGCCAACGCGGCGAAGACGGAGATCTGCAACGACAAGGATGATGACTGCGACGGCAAGACCGACGAGGGGTTTGAGCTCAAGGGCTTCATCTGCGACGGATCGGACACCGACAAGTGCAGCACCGGCACGTACGGCTGTGACAGCGGGGCGCTCAAGTGCCTCGGCGACTTTGAGTGCGCGGTCGGGTCGGAGTGCAAGAAGGGCGACGGCAAGAAGGTGCCCGACCAGTGTCAGTGCGCCGGCAAGGCCTGTTCGTATGCCGAGGGCGACGAGTGCAAGAACAAGGTCTGCCAGTGCGCGGGCAAGAAGGTATGCGGGTTCACCCAGGTTTGTGACCCGGGCAACGGCTGCAAGAACCCATAAGCGGCCGGTCAGCTAGATTCCGGTTGCGCTTGGCGCGGCCAACCCCGAGGCTCTGCGCGCGATGAGACTTCCCGCCGAGCGGCTGTCGATCCTTCGGCAGCGTGAAAAAGACCGCGACGACGACGCTGGCAAGGCCAAGCGGCGCTTTCCCAAGTGGCTGCGCGCCCCGCTCCCCGGCGGCGAACGGTACACCCAGATCAAGGCGAACCTGCGCGACCGTAACCTGCACACGGTCTGCGAAGAGGCGCAGTGTCCCAACATCGGCGAGTGCTGGAACGAAGGCACCGCGACGCTGATGCTGATGGGCGACACCTGCACGCGAACGTGTCGGTTTTGCGCGGTGAAGAACGCCAAGAGGCCACCGCCGCTCGATCCCGGGGAGCCCGAGAAGTCAGCCGTCCAGGTCGAGCTGATGGGTTTGGATTACGTGGTCATGACAAGCGTCAATCGCGACGACTTGCCCGACGGCGGCGCCGGTCATTTCGCGGCCACGATTCGAGCCGTTCGCGCGCGCAACCCAAACACGCTCGTCGAGGTGCTCACGCCCGATTTCGAAGGGCGTGCCGAGGACGTGCACACGGTCGTCGACGCGGCGCCCCACGTCTTTGCCCACAACGTCGAATGCGTCGAGGCGCTGACCAAGCAGATCCGCGACTACCGCGCGAGCTGGAAACAAAGCCTCGACGTGCTGCAGATCGCCAAACGACACCGCCCCGATGTGGTGACCAAGACGTCGATCATGCTCGGCATCGGCGAGACGGCGGAGCAAGTTGACGCGGCCCTCGTCGCGCTTCGAGAACACGACGTTGATGCGGTCACGTTGGGCCAGTACTTGCGCCCGTCGCCGTGGCATCACGAGGTCGTCCGTTTCGTCGAGCCCGACGAATTCACGCACTGGCAGACCCGCGCCGAAGAGCTCGGTTTTGCCTACTGCGCGTCCGGACCTCTCGTGCGGTCATCGTATCGTGCCGGCGAGTTCTATTTGCGGCGCCTTGTCGCCGATCGCTGAGCGTCGAGGAGCCTCGGATGCGTATCTCCCCCAAGACCGCGCGCATTGGCCGCATCATGGTCTATTCGGCGTTCGTCACATCGGCGATTTGTTGGGCGATTCCCGGCGATAGCGCGCTGCTGACCGCGGGCCGATGGCTGACGCCCGGCATGCTGGCGATCCATGTGCTCGAGTTCGCTGTCTACATCCCGATGTTGCGCAACGCCGGCCGCCCGGTCGCACCGGAAGTCTGGCCGATCTTCCTGTACGGCCTGTTTCACTTCTTCACGCTCGATTTGAGCGGCGAGAAGCCGACGCCTGAGCCTTCCTGATACCGATCGGACGGTTCTCCATGTGCGCTGCTGATCGCGATCCCTGGTCGTACCACCCGCGCTTCGTTGCAGGTTCGGAGGAGCTCTTTGCGGCGGTCCGTGACGACGTGGCCTGGACGAGCCAGATGAAGTCGCGGCAGACCGCCAGCATGGGCATTCCCTACAACTACGCGGGCGCCTCGTATCCCGAAAACGCGTGGCATCCGGGGGTGCGGCGAGTGGCCGACGAGGTCGAGCATGTGTTTGGGTTTGCGGTGACCAACTGTTTGCTCAATCGCTATCCGACCGGCGAACACACGATCGGATGGCACGCTGACGATGTCGCGATCCTCGCACCCGGCACCGGAATCGTGATCGTCAGCCTCGGGGCCACGAGGACCATGCTCCTGCGAACAGGCGAGGCTGGCGGCTGGGTATACGAACGGATTGCGCTGGCGGCCGGATCGGCGCTGTTCATGAGCGAGGGTCTGCAGGCGACGCACAAGCACGGGATCAAGCGCGAACAGGGCGCAACCGAGCGAATAAGCCTCACGTTTCGTCACCTGACCCACGCCCCGCCACCGGTCGATGCACCGCGGTGGTCGAGCGTCACGCCTGCGGGTCGAAAAAAAGAGCGCGAGGTTTAGATCGGTGGCGACGATGACGCGTCTATGCCTCCACCACCTGGAGGCCATCGATGTATGCCCGTCGCCTGAACTTGCTCTCTGTCACCGCTTGGACCTTCTTGCTGGTGCCGATCATCGTGGTCTCGACGGTCGACGCGTGCCCGCGAAGCCACGGCCACTACAAGGGCGGCCACACCACCGGCAACTGCAACGGCCGGCGCGTCGGGCCCGTGACATGGCTCGTTCGCAGCTCCCATCCCCTCGTTCATCGCGGTGAGCGCCATCGCACGTTCGTCGAGGTGCACCTGCGCGGCAATCGGGTCAAGAACGTGCGCCGCCGGCCTCTCAACGTCGCCCTCGTGCTCGATCGCAGCGGGTCGATGCGCGGCGCCAAGATGGCCGATGCGCGTGAAGCCGCCCTGCGCATGGTGCGTCAACTCGAGCCCGGCGATGTGGTTTCGGTGGTCAGCTACTCGGACAATGTGCGCGTGGATTGGCCGGCCAAGGTCTTTTCGCTGCGCGATGAAAAGCGGCTGCTCAACGTCATCCGTCGCCTCCGTGCGGGGGGCTCAACGTTTCTCGAGGGCGGCATGCGGGCCGGCGCTCAGCAAGCCGCTCGCTTCATGGACGATCGCCGGGTCACGCGGGTCTTGCTGATGTCGGACGGCAACGCGAACGTCGGTGTTCGGTCCGGTCGCGCGTTGGGCAACATCGCTCGCCGTATCGCACGGGATGGCATGTCCACGGCGACCATCGGTTTGGGGCTGGACTACAACGAAGACACGATGACCGCGATCGCCGACGGTGGCGCGGGCAGCTACTACTACGTGCGCCGGTCGCGTGACCTCGCCGGCACCATCAAGGACGAGCTCCGCAGCATGATGGCAACCGCGGCGCGCCGCATCGTCGTTCGTCTGCGCACCCGCCCCGGTGTCCGTGTTCGCCAGGTCCACGGCTACGACGCTGAGCGCGGCCAGCGAGGCATCTCGATTCCCGTGCCCGATCTCCCCGAACACGGCGAGCGCAGCATTCTCGTCGAGCTTGACGTCCGCAGCAGCCAGGCCCGCCGCTACGATCGCCGGCCGATCATCGATGTGCAGTTGTCGTTCGCTGACATCAAGGGCCGTCGCTGGTCCACGGCATCGCGAATCGATGTGCACGCCACCGACGATCGGCGCCAGGCCGAGCAAGAGCGTGATTGGGCCGTGCTCAAGCGCTGGGAAGAGCACCGCATCGCCCGCGCGATGGCCGATTCCGCCAGGCTGGTCGCCGAGGGCCGCGGTCGCGAGGCCAAGGAACGCATCCAGCGCGCGGTCCGCGACGCCGAAAAGGTGCAGCGCTTCGCCAAGGACGAGAAGCTCGACGGTGTCCTCAAAGCAGCGCGCCGCCGTGCCGCCGCCGCTCCCGCCGCCTCGACCGCCGACCGGTCCGCGCGCGAACACTACAAGAAGAGCATCAAGGCGCAGGCCTACTCTCTCTCGCACTAGCCTCACTAGATGTGCCGGGCGAGAATCGCGATCCGCTTTCCCGCTCCGCTCCCGCTCCCGCTCCCGGCTCAACGCTTCTGATGCCGCTTGGCCAGACCGACAAGCATCGCTGCCATCCGGTCGAGGAGTTCCTTTGCGGTCCTATGCCGGTCCTCGGCGACAAGCCGTAGCCTGAGCAGCACGTCGAAGATGGCGGCGCACTCGGCGGTGGAGCCGGCAGCGCTGAGGTAGTACCGCCGCTTGTCGGGCCCGGAGAACTTGCCGGCGCCCTCGGCGATGTTCAACACGATCGACGTGGATGCCCGAGTCAGTTGATCAGCGAGGTGCCCGCGGCCACGAGGCAGGTGCTCGATGACATCGTGAGCGAGCACGAGGAAGTCGAGCGCCATCTCGTACGCGTCCAGCTTGAGGATCCCCTCCTTGCCCTTGATGCCGAGGTCGTCCGCGATGCCGCACCGA
>CAYUWB010000034.1:161-10422 GCA_964448305.1 uncultured Candidatus Ruthturnera sp. | reverse complement strand
AAAAGTGATTATAATAGTCCGATTATTCTGTACGTAGATAGATTTAACAATTATGAAAACATTTAGCGCTAAAGCACATGAAGTAAAAAGAGATTGGTTATTAGTGGATGCCGACGGCAAAACACTAGGTCGTTTAGCAACAGAGGTTGCATCTCGTCTTCGTGGTAAGCACAAAGCTGAGTATACGCCACACACTGATACAGGCGACTACATCGTTATCGTTAACGCTGAAAAAGTAAAAGTAACAGGCAACAAATTTGACGACAAAATGTACCATCACCACACGGGTTATGTGGGTAGTTTAAAATCAGTTGCATTCAAAGATTTACAAGCTAAAAAGCCTGAAGAGATCATCAATAAGGCAGTTAAAGGCATGTTGCCAAAAGGTCCATTAGGCAGAGACATGTTTAGAAAAATGAAAGTATTTGTAGGTTCAGAGCACACACATGGTGCGCAGCAGCCTCAGCTTTTAGAAATTTAATAGATATTAAGGTAAGAAATTATTATGGCAAAAGCAGAAACATTTTACGCAACAGGCAGAAGAAAAACATCAGTAGCTCGCGTTTACATGACGAAAGGTAAAGGTGTATTTACAGTAAACAAACGTCCAATGAGCGAATATTTTGGCCGTGAAACTTCTTCAATGATTATCAACCAGCCACTAGATACGGTTGAAATGAGAGACAAGTTTGATTTCAACATCATGGTAAGTGGTGGTGGCGATACAGGCCAAGCAGGTGCGATTCGTTTGGGCGTGACTCGTGCATTAATGGAATATGATAACGACCTTAGACCTGAATTACGTAAAGCAGGCTTTGTTACTCGTGATGCTAGAATTGTAGAGCGTAAGAAAGTTGGCCATAAGAAAGCACGTAAGAGCGAGCAGTTCTCAAAACGTTAAAATATTTCTTATACGATTTCAAAAAACCCGCTTTATGCGGGTTTTTTATTACCTCAAATTTGGTAATCGTATTGGCCTAGTTTATTTTGCCTAATAATGGCCTGTACGGTTTCAACATAATCATAACCAATCTCAGCATAGTTCTCTAGGCCTTCAGCCAACCCTTTGCCAGTAACAGGTTGCTGAGAATCTCGTTTGTGCTTTCTAATTTTTCTAAGTGTGTCGTAAGCTGAGTTGCGATTAATAGAACGCATATAGTATGCAATAGCCTTAGGTAGCGAAGCAAACTTGGCTACTTCGTGGGTAGAGCCTTTGTTGCGCTTAAGTGGTACAACGCCACAGCCTTTTTTGAAACACCAAAGACCAAAAAAATTATGATAATACTTAGCAAACCGAGACCTTCCCCAATTAGACTCGTAGGCTGCTTGTGACAATACTAATGAGGTGGGCACAATATCAATCGAACTGAGCAAATCCTCAGTGCTAGCGCCATCTTTAAATTTGTAGTATTCTTTGAGTGCGATTAGTTTGTTTTTACTAATTTTATTAGTTTTAATGCTGTTTCTTAGTTCAATAATTTCAGAATTTTGTCGCTGTACTTCTGGCAGTAAGTATCCAAAAAATGCTTTTTTTCTAGTTTTTACATCGGTGATTTTTTCAAAGTCAGGCGCTTTTTTGGAGTTCATCCACGCCTCTAACCCCCAAAATTCATTTGCATGAATTGGGCTAGAAAAGATGATGGAAATAATGAGTAAGTTTTTAAATTTCAAATCGTTCACAAGTGCCAGAAATGACTTCTATTGTAAACATTTTTTCAATAGGTGAGCGAGCTAAATGCGATTTGATTACTCGAATAACACCTGCATGTGCAATGATCAAAATGGATTGATACTGTTGTTCGTTTTGAATAATCGGCTCCAATACTGATAAAACCCGTGCTTGAAAATCAAGCAATTTTTCAGCATTTGGTGGGCGATTAGAAATAGGATCGGCTTTGAATTGATTGACAATATCTTGGCCAATAACAGCTGAACTCTTACCTTGCCAGTCGCCAAAACCTAGCTCTTCTAATTCATCAAATATTTGGTAAGGCGTATGTTGAGTGTCGGACAAGTGTTTAGCAAAATCAGCACAACGAATCAGTGGTGACGAGGCAATAAAATCCCAAGTTTTATTTTGGGTAGAGTCCAGCATTTGTTGCCAGCCTTTTTCAGTAAGCGCATCGTCTTGATTGCCACGATACAGGCGACCGCCTTCGGGTTCACCATGCCTCAACAAGTCAAGGATCATTCGTTAACTTGTTCTCTTGACATTAGGTGATTAACTGCCTCGGTTGGCGTTATTAAGCCCTGAGTAACTTGATGAACTTGCTCACAGATCGGCATTTCGATTTGGTTTTTGTTTGCAATCGATAGCACTAGCTCTAGTGTGTTAAGCCCTTCAACAGTGGCACCAACATTATCCAGCGCTTGTTCAACGCTTTGGTTGTTGGCCAGCTCTTTGCCAAACCGACGATTTCTTGATAAATCGTCAGAGCAAGTTAGAACCAAATCGCCCAACCCGGACAAACCGTTAAAGGTTGATTCTTGTGCGCCGAGCGCTTTCCCAAGTCGAATCATTTCAGCTAGTCCTCGAGTAATTAATGCTGCTTGTGTATTAGCGCCATAGCCCAAACCTGCCGCAATACCAGCGGCAATAGCGAGAATATTTTTAACTGAACCGCCAACTTCCACGCCGATAATATCTTCATTGGTGTAAGCCCTTAGTGTTTTGGTGCGCAAAGCTTTAGCCCAATAGTTTCGGGTGGTTTTATTAGCCGAAGCAACAGTGAGTGCAGTGGGTTTATGGCTGGCAACTTCAAAAGCAAAGCTAGGGCCAGAAACCGCACAACTTGAATAGTCGCCCAAAATAGATTCAAAACTTTCATGCAGAAAACACTGATGATTGGTGTCAAAACCTTTGGTTACCCAGGCAATTGCTTGCTTTGAGTTTAAGAATGGTTTAATGGTTTCTAAGGTTGTGGAAAAACCATAACTCGGTACAGCAATTAAAATACTTTCGGATTGCCCAATTTTTGACAGATCAAATGTTAATTCGACATTATCTGCATAGTTAGTCGGTAAAGCAGGGTGTTTTGGCTGAAGCGTGTTAGCTTCTTCTTGAGTGTGAGTGTGTAAATAAATGGTGTCAAAGTTATCGGCTAGCGCAATAGACAATGCACTCCCCCAAGCGCCTGCACCAATAATGGATAGGTTAGCCATTTAAGATATCATCCAATCGGCCCGATTGATCGGCAGCTGATAAATCATCAAATCCACCGACATGTGTACCATTGATAAAGACTTGGGGTACCGTATTTCTACCGGTTTTTTCCATGACTTCATCCCAGTCGTGTTGATCTTTAACGTACCTTTTTTGATAAGGAATATGGCGTCTTTCTAATAATTGATACGCTCTCTGGCAAAACGGACAAGCATCAGAACAATAAATAATATTTTTTTTCATTTTTAATGGTTAGTTATTTTTTAATCGGCAAATTGGCTCGTTGCCATGCAAGTATCCCACCCTTTAAATTGTACACTTGTTCAAAATTATTACGCGTTAATAAACCAGCAATGTGTGATGAGCGAGAACCACTACGGCAATAAACCAAGACTTTTTTGCTGTTATCTAGGCTATCTAATTGATTTTTTACTTGAGATAAAGGAATATGAGTGTCATTATCAATATAGCCTGCTTTTCTCTCTTTGGCTTCACGTACATCTAAAATGATTAAGTCTTTTTCATCCATCAGTGCAATGGCGCCATTGGCATCAACATCTTCATATTTTTTGAGCTTATCGGCAACGACATGGCCAATAAAAAGCGCAATTAAAACCACCAAAGTGATGGTTGTAAAGATTTGGTCATCGTTGAGTAAAAATTCTAATATTTCCATAATTGTTATTTGTTTTAATTTTTTCCTTTCAAAAAGTTGTCTAGCATCTCATGACCTTCTTCAGTCAAAATAGATTCTGGGTGGAATTGTACGCCTTCAAGCGCAAATTCTTTATGCCTAATACCCATAATTTCATCAATATCACCTTGTCCATCTTTGGTCCAAGCCGTAATATCAAAGCAATCAGGTAGGCTAGATTGTTCGGCCACCAATGAATGATAGCGCGTGGCATTTAAAGGGTTTTTTAAATCCGTAAATACGCCTTTATTGGTATGGTGTACGGGTGATATTTTTCCATGCATGATTTTTTTAGCGCCGACCACATTGCCACCAAAAGCCTGTACCATTGCTTGAAATCCTAAACAAACGCCCAACATTGGCACTTTGCCTGAAAAATGTTTAATGGCCTCGACAGAAACCCCCGCTTCGTTTGGCGTACAAGGGCCGGGAGAAATCACCAAAAATTCAGGATTAAGTTTTTCAATTTCATTAATCGTAATTTCATCATTACGATGTACTTCGACCACTTGACCCAGCTCGCCAAAGTACTGCACCAAGTTATAGGTAAATGAATCGTAATTGTCAATCATGAGTAACATAATGAAGCTTATTTTACCGCTATTTAATCGCTAAAAAGGAAGCAAAATTCAGACACTGAAAGTGACATAAACTTTGTCTAAATCCTGCTTTGTTGAATCGATCAAAGTGGGTTTGTTGGTTATCCGTAATCAGTACGTTTTCTATTGATTGGCGCTTAGCGGCAATCTCTAATTCACTATAACCATTCGCACGCTTAAAGTCTAAATGCAGTTCGGTCATTTTTGTTTGTTGTTTAGGATCGTCAAAATGAATTTTTTCTGAAATAATCAACACACCACCAGGCTTTAAACCTTGATAAATTTTATTAATTAAAGCCTGTCTTTGCTCAACTGGAATAAATTGCAAGGTTAAGTTTAATACGATAATAGATGAATTTTCGAAACTTATATCGTTAATATCACTACAAACAACATCAAAGTTTGATATTTTACCATCAAGATTGTTTTTGCATTTTCCTGCCATATCGACAGAATTATCAACAGCGATGATTCGATTATTATTGTGATTATTGTTGAGTGCTAATGCTAAAGAGATCGCGCCTGTTGATGCACCTAGGTCGTAATAATTGGTATTGTCCTGACCATAAGTTTTTACCATTAACCCTATCATTTCAACCATGCTTTGATAGCCTGGTACCGAGCGCCTAACCATATCATCAAATACGTTAGCAACACTTTTATCAAAAGTAAAATCGACTAAATCATTTGCTTTGGTGAAGATTTGATCACGCATACAAATTTTCTAAGAAAAACTCACTCACCAAAAGCTTGGTTGTGCCGATGGTAAAGGTCGATCTTCTTCCCCAAGTACTGCCAGTATGTGTAATTTGCAGTTGCCCACGTGTAATAGTAGGGTCGTTAAATAAGACTTCACCCAAAGGTTTTGAGCCAATGCTTAACAAATCTTCTGTGTCATTCGTTACCGGTATGACTGAACGTGCAAACACCATGATTTGATCGCCACCTAGTAACTCTACCTCTCGAATGATTGAATCACCTTCAAATCCAAGTACCTCACTTTCGTTTTGATAAGGTTTGAGCTGTGTTTGTGAAACAACGTTAACGGCAAAGTCATTAAACTTTGTTTTTAGTTTGGCAGTGAGTGATCGGCTGTCATCAAGCCAATACATAACGGCATCAGGCACATCATGCGCTTGGTCTAGGTCTTTCCATGTTAAATCTTGTGTATTAATCATGGCGTTATTTTAAGCTAAGTATTGGCATATTGGGATTTGTCATCGCTAATCCAACGCATAATAAGGGTGTACTGTTTTCCTTCATCTAACTTTAAAAACTGCTCTGAGTAAAAGCGCACCTGTTTAAGTAAATAACCATCTCGCACAATATTGGCAATTTTCATATTAGCAATACCGGTTTGTTGTGTGCCTAATATCTCACCTGGGCCACGTAATTCTAAGTCTTTATTGGCAATCATAAAGCCATCGTTAGTCTGTCTTAAGATGTCGATTCGCTCTGTGGCATTAGCACTTAAAGGCGCTTGATACATCAAGATGCAAATACTTACATCTGATCCACGACCAACACGACCCCGTAGTTGATGAAGTTGTGCCAGCCCCAATCGTTCTGAATTTTCAATCACCATCAGTGATGCATTCGGCACATTCACACCCACCTCAATAACTGTCGTGGCTACTAAGACATCAATTCCCCCTTTGGAAAATTTTTGCATGATTTCAGATTTTTCATCCTTATTCATTTTTCCGTGAATAAGCACCACTGATAGATCGGGTAAATTATCTTGTAAATAATGATGTGTATTAGTGGCAGATTCAGCTCGCAAAGCCTCCGACTCTTCAATCAGTGTACACACCCAATAAACTTGGTTGTTGTCTTGGCAAACCTGTTTAATTTTCTTAACCACTTCATCTTTACGCTCATTGCCAAGCGCAATGGTCTTAACAGGTGTTCTGCCGGGCGGAAGCTCATCAATAATCGAAGAGTCTAAATCGGCATAAGCACTCATTGTTAGTGAGCGTGGAATAGGTGTGGCTGTCATCACCAGCTGATGCGGCGTGTTGTGTGCTTTTTGCGCCAGCGAGAGTCGCTGATGCACGCCAAATTTATGTTGCTCATCAATTACCACTAAGCCTAATTTGTTAAAAGTGACCGACTCTTGAAATAAGGCATGCGTGCCAATAACAACTTGCGCCTCACCTGATTGGATTTTTTCTAATTGTTGCGCTCGCTCTTTTGTGTTTTGTGAGCCCGTTAAAAAAGCCACTGCAATACCGAGCGGTGCTAAATAATTGGTAAACCCTTGTAGATGTTGAGCAGCCAATATTTCTGTTGGCGCCATAATCGCCGTTTGAAAATGGTTTTCAACCGCTTGCAAGCAAGCAAAAACAGCGACAATGGTTTTTCCTGAACCGACATCACCTTGTAATAAGCGAAGCATTGGGTGATTTGAAGCTAAGTCTTGATTGATTTCATTAATACTTTTTTGTTGTGCATTGGTTAGCTCGAAACCAAGATTTTTTGATAATTGCTTAGGAAGGGATTCGGAAATTTTAAAAATATTGGAAATTTTGCTTTTGCGTTCATTCTTGAGCTTGAGCAAGCTTAGTTGATGTGCGCAAAGCTCTTCAATGATGAGTCTTTGCTGTGAAATATGCCTAAATTCGGCAATTTGATCAAGATTTTCCCCTTCTTTGGGGTGATGGAGCGTTTCTAATGCTTGCTTAAGTGACGGCATGGAGTTTTTTGCCAAATTTTCGAAATTGTCACTCAATGGTGATTTTTTTAATGTTTCTAAAGCAACATTGATCCATTTTTTGAGTTGTGCTTGGTGAATGTTGCCTGTTAATGGGTAAATAGGGCTTAGCGTTGTTTCTAAAAGGTTTGATTGACCTTTTGATATTAGTCGATACTCTGGATGATGTATTTCCAGTCCATCGCGCCCAATTTTAATCTCACCAAAACATTGAATAACATCACCACGAACGAGTTGCTGTTTTTGGTATTGATTAAAATGAAAAAATCGTAACAGTAATGTGCGGTTGTTTTCGTCAGACAAATAACACAATAACTGTCGTTGTCTTGTTGCTACCTCTTCTAATCGATCAATCGTGAGTTGCACCAGTATCTCGGTGCCAACTTGCGCATCATCTAGCGAGGTAAACTTGGTTTTGTTTTGATAGCGAAGTGGTAAATGAAACAAAAGATGTTCCAAATTGTATATGCCAATATTATTGAGCTTGTCTTGCGCTTTGGGGCCTAATCCGTTGAGGGAAATAATCGGATCAGATAAGTTGTGCATGGTGTTATGTTGCTAGAGGCAAATTCTAGCTAGAAACTATAACTTCCTTCTTCTATGATCATTACACCATCCATTTCCACTTGCGATCCCTTAGGTAGTTCATTGATGCCAACCGCCGCACGCGCAGGATAAGGCTCATCAAAATATTGAGCCATAATCTCATTAACAATTGGAAAGTTATTCAGATCAGTAAGAAAAATGTTTAGTTTAACAATGTCATTTAAGCTACCACCAGAGGCCTTACAAACTGCCGTTAAATTTTTAAACACTTGATTGATTTGTGCGCTTATATCGCCATCAATCATTTCCATGGTTTCTGGTACTAACGGAATTTGACCAGATAAATAAACCGTTGATCCGCCAGTAACATGTACTGCTTGTGAGTAAGTGCCAATAGCTTGTGGCGCTTGGTCAGTCGAGATGATTTGTTTTTGCATAATATTTTCTTTAAGTTTTCTATATTAATAGATTATACGAAATAATTAATGAATCTGTTGTAAATAACAAAAGGCAATTGGTGACATTAAGATGAGCAACTATATTGTGATAGTCCACCAATATCAAAAAATTCAGCAGGCTTTAATCGATAATACCTATCACTAATTTCGTTTGTTTGCTCTGCGTAAGGTTGAGCCATGACCGTTTGAAGCTCACGTACAGATTTGTAATTTTGATGCGCCGCTTGTTGATAGGCAGGCATTAAAAACCATTCCCGCAAGGTGTATTTTGGATTAATATTGTTCATCATTTTTGACAATTCATCAAGCGATTGAGCGCCTAGAGCCTTTAAATTGTCTTTACTAGAAGCCATTAAGCGCCATTTTTTTAACCAGTTTGACCAGATCTTAATTCCTTCTTCTGATAGATTATGTTTGTAAAAACTACTTTTGATCGATTCAATATTATTAGGCAGCGTTGAAAGTTCACGAAAGAAGATGGTATAGTCAACTTGTGTATGGTGCATGAGAGCAACCAGCTCCCTGAATAATTCGTCGTTATAGTGAGCAAGCCCTAATTTAGATGCCCACATTTTTTCCATCTTGTTTTTCATGACTTTTGAAAAATCGCTTTTGATTTTGTTAAGCCTACTAAGCACTTCTAACTGATTAGTGAGTAATGGCTCCATTGCTTTGCAAAACATTTGAAAATTTTTTTCTGCTGCAATTGGTTGATTAAAAAAAGCAAAATGATCGCCGCCGCCTGTCCATGATTGAAACCCGGGATTGAATTCATCGCAAAATCCAAAAGGACCATAATCCAGAGTGAAACCGCCAGCAGCACAATTATCGCTATTAAAGTTTCCTTGACAATAACCCACTCTAATCCAGTTGGCTACTAGTGATGTTAGGCGTTCTTGAAACTCGCCAGCAAGCTGCAATAACTTTTCTTCTAATGGCAATGCTTGATCAATCGCATCAGCATATTCTCTATCAATTAGATGTAAGAAAATCATCTCCAACTCTTGTGAGGCGTTTGGATGTTCTTGTTTCCGAGCGCGCCTTCCAAACAGTTCTAATTGACCAACACGAATAAACGATGGCGCAACTCGAGTAGAAATGGCGATAGGATCTGACACCACGATATCAGGATCTTTTGAATGCGAATCCATAGAGTACCAAGGTCGGTTAATCTTCTGAGTTTTAGAAGCGTATAAACATAATGATCTCGAAGTTGGCACGCCAAGTGCATGCATATGCTCTTGCGCTAAAAATTCCCGAACACTCGATCTGAGTACTGCTCGGCCATCTGCACCACGACAATAGGGCGTGCGTCCACCGCCTTTGAGTTGCATTTCCCAGCGTTGGTTATTAATCATAACTTCGAGCACTGATATTGCTCGCCCATCACCATAACCATTGCCAGTTTGAAATGGGCATTGTTGAAAATATTCAGTACCAAAGATAGAGAGTGCATAGCCGGTTGCCCAACCATAAGTGTGCATTGGGTTTGGCACGTTAGAAGCGTCACCAGAAAATAGCTTTATAAAACCATTATCGTGAGCTAATTCATCTGATAAACCGAGTTCGTTAAATAAACTACTACTATGCGCAACGTAGTCAGGATCTTTAATCGGTGTAGGGTTAACCGTGACATAATGTCCACTTAAAACTTGCCTTGGGTCATGGTCAACACCACTTTCTTTTGATTCAGGGTCGCCATTTAACGACTCAACAAATGAATAATCAGCGAACTTAGAAAGCTCGTCAAGTGTTGTGATTTTTTGTTGAACGTTGTTGTTTTCCATAACTAACATTTTATCGCAAGCTAACAGTGATTAGACCTATAGAAAGGCCTTACTTTGTAAGGTTTTTTTGAGCAAAAAAAAAGATTTCAAATAAGAAGTCTTTTTTATAAGAATATGGTGCCCGGGGCCGGAATCGAACCGGCACGGCCGTGAAGCCGCAGAATTTTAAGTCCCTATGTATTTAACAATAGTCTTCCAATTTCACTTGGTGAAATTGACACTCAGGACGATATCGAGATAAATTAGATGGTGCCCGGGGCCGGAATCGAACCGGCACGGCCGTGAAGCCGCAGAATTTTAA
>CAYUWB010000033.1:0-10509 GCA_964448305.1 uncultured Candidatus Ruthturnera sp. | reverse complement strand
TTAAAAATTCATTAAAAATTCATTAAAAATTGTCAATATCATATCTCTATGATATAATTTTCGCTCAATTTTAACCTCAATGAATTAAAAAATATGGGGCTAAATTTTTTATTAACTACTCCCAAGGAAACATTATGAAATTAATTCTTTTAGGTGCGCCAGGCGCCGGCAAAGGCACTGTTGCAAAATTACTAACTAAAATTGACGGTTCGGTTCAAATCTCTACAGGTGATATCTTACGTGGCGCAGTTGCGGCTGGCACAGAGCTAGGCAAGCAAGCGCAAGCAGCAATGGCTGCTGGTGATTTAGTATCTGACGATTTAATCATGGGCATCATGGAAGAGCGTCTTCAAGAAGATGACTGTAAAAACGGCTACCTATTAGACGGCTTCCCACGTACTATTCCACAAGCAGAAGCATTAAAAGCACTACTTGAAAAAATGGGTGAAAAACTAGACGCTGCAGTAGAAATTGATGTGCCTAAAGATGTAATCTTAGATCGATTGACAACACGTCGTACTTGTGAAGATTGTGGTGCAATTTATAATACCAAGTCTAACCCAACTAAAGTTGACGGTGTGTGTGACAAATGTGGCGGTCCTGCGGTTCAGCGTGAAGATGAAACGGAAGAAGCAATCACTAACCGTTTAAACGTTTACAACGATCAAACTGCGCCATTGGTTGGCTTCTATGAAAATGAAGACCTATTGCTTAGCGTAGATGCTACTTCATCGCAAGCGGTGATTGATGCGATTCAAGCAAAAATCGGCTAATATCTTTTAACCTGTTTAGTGGCTAAACAGGTTAATCGTTAAAACCAAAAAACCCTTGGGTGTGAGAGCAGTCAAGGGTTTTTTGGTTTTAAAGATGCGGGTGTTTGTCTTAGAAGCTTTTATAACTTATAATAAATGTTCTAATTATCCGGAGAGAGACTGGTGAAACGTTTTTTGTTGCCTTTATTATTACTGTTATTTTCAACGTTCACGCACGCACAAAACGACTTGTTGCCGGCAGATGAAGCGTTTAGCTTTAAAGCCAAAGTTGTTAATGATGAAATTCTGCTTAACTGGGATATCGCCCAAGGTTACTATCTTTATAAAGAAAAAATAAAAATTGCATCGGATTTTTCTACTCAATTAGGCACGGCAAAATTTCCACCGGCCAAAATTAAAAACGATGAGTTTTTTGGCAAAATAGGTGTTTACCGAAACAACGTTGTTGTTGCTATTCCGGTTGTTGAAGGCGATGCACGCTCAGTTCAATTAAATGTCACCTTCCAAGGTTGTGCAGATTTAGGTGTGTGCTATCCACCAATTACCAAATCAGTTGCACTTGATATTAGCAGTATTCACAAGCCATCTTTAGTTGATGATGCGCTTAATATTTTTTCTAAAGCCAAAGTAGGCGTGCAATCAGTGGTTGATAAGGTAGGGTCTATTTCTGATGAGCCACTACCTGGCGACGAGGCATTTGCCTTTTCAGTAACTGCCTTAAACGCCAACACACTACTGGCCAGCTGGAAAATCCACCCAGAGTATTACTTATATCATAATAAATTTTTCATTGATGTCAAAGGTGCCGAAATTGGTGAAGTGACTTTCCCTAAAGGCAAGGAGAAAGACGATCCTTTGTTTGGCAAAGTTCAAATCCACAAAGGCCAACTAGATGTCGAAATACCACTTAAAAACATTCAATCAACACCGATTACCTTTGTCGCCAAATACCAAGGTTGTTGGCTGGGCGGTATTTGCTATCCGCCAATGGAAAAAACCACTGACATCATTTTGCCTATACAAGGCCAAGGCGCAGCCCCTATTGCAACAGAGTCTACATCAGAAAATACACAGGCAACTATTCCAAATAAGGCGCCAGAGGCTAGTCTAAATGAAACTGATAAAATCGCGGCATTGTTGCAACAAGACAACGTTCTGTTAATCCTTGCTAGTTTTTTTGGTTTTGGTCTATTGTTGTCACTAACACCTTGCGTGTTCCCAATGATTCCAATCTTATCTGGCATTATTGTTGGCCAAAAAAATGTTACCACCAGAAAAGCATTGATTATGTCGATTGTGTTTGTGTTGGCCATGAGTGTAACTTATTCAATTGCCGGCGTGCTTGCCGGATATTTTGGTGAAAATTTACAGGTGTTATTCCAAACCCCTTGGGTATTAGTTGTCTTTAGTCTGGTTTTTGTTGCTTTGGCGTTTTCAATGTTTGGGTATTACGAAATTCAGCTGCCGGCTGGTTTACAAAATAAAATTGCCAATATGAGCAACAAGCAAGAAGGTGGCCACCTTATTGGTGTAGCCATTATGGGTTTCTTGTCTGCACTGATCGTTGGCCCATGTGTCGCGCCGCCACTCGCAGGTGCGCTGATCTACATTGGCCAAACGGGTGATGCTGTTCTGGGTGGTTTGTCGCTATTTGTCATGAGTCTAGGCATGGGGGCGCCATTATTAGCAGTAGGCGCAGGTGTCAGTAAGCTACCAAAAGCTGGTGGCTGGATGGACAACATCAAGTATGTATTTGGTATCTTGATGTTGGCCGTGGCTATTTGGCTACTTGACCGTATTATTTCACCCGTTGTGTCGTTGGCGTTGTGGGCTACGCTATTTAGTTTCTCGCCAATTGCAATGGGCGCACTTAACTCACTCACCAATACACCGACGCCGTGGCAACGCATCTTCAAAGGCTTTGGTTTGTTAGTACTGGCCTACGGTATCTTGCTTTGGGGTTTGGTGGCTCGTGGTGGTGGCGATATGTTGGCGCCGCTCTCTGGTTATGGCGCTTCTGCTCAAAGCGAACAAGTGCACATCAAATTTGAAAAGATTAAATCCAATGCTGATTTAGATCGAATCCTTGCTAAATCCAAAAAGATGAATCAAATAGTAATGCTAGACTTTTATGCCGATTGGTGTATTTCTTGTAAAGAGTTAGAGCGTTTTGTTTTTTCAAACACCAAGGTGGTTGATGCCATGAAAAACGCCATTGCTCTAAAAGCCGATGTCACTGCAAACGATGAAACTGACAAGGCTTTAATGGCGCGCTTTAATATTATTGGCCCGCCCGCCATTTTGTTTTTTAACAACGGCGTTGAAAAACGCGGCCAACGCATTGTCGGTGAAATCAACGCACAAGGTTATCTCGAACACCTTAAAAAGGCCCAATAAAGCTTAAAAAGAAACAAGATTTTGTAGTTAAAGTGCCGATAAAGCCTTCTAACATCTGTGATGTTGGTGGTAAAATCAACTTTATTTAACGCTCTGGTTGTAAATAATGGATATCTTGTTACTCAACGGCCCAAACCTTAATATGCTAGGCACGCGCGAGCCAGACCATTATGGCGCACAAACTCTAGACGACATTGTTAATCTCGTCACCGAAATGGCAACACAAGCCGGACTAACGCTTGGCCATCATCAGGACAACGCTGAAGTTGGGCTAATTGAACGCATTCATCAAGCACACAAAGACGGCGTTAAATACATTATTATCAATCCTGCGGCGTTCACGCATACTTCAGTAGCACTACGCGATGCAGTGCTATCGGTTGATATACCGTTCACAGAAATACACCTCTCAAACGTATACAAACGAGAGGAGTTTCGCTCTAAGTCCTATTTTTCAGACATTGCACAAGGGGTGATTTCTGGCTTTGGCGCACAAGGCTACGAATTCGCAATGAACGCAGCAATTAAACACATACAAACATAAACACAGGGGAAGGTAGATGGATATTCGCAAAGTAAAAAAATTAATGGAGCTGTTAGAACAGTCTGGCATGGCAGAGATTGAAATTGTTGAAGGTGAGGAGTCTGTTCGTATCTCGCGCTATGGCGATGCACCTGTAGCGGCAGCGCCCGTTGCTATGGCTGTGCCTGCTGCGGCGGCGCCCGTTGCAGCAGCACCAGTAGTGGCGGATACAGCCACCGAAGCATCAGCACCAAGTGTTGATGGCCACCCAATCACCTCACCAATGGTCGGCACTTATTATGGCGCGGCATCACCAACTTCTGAGGCTTTTGTTAAAGTTGGACAGCATGTTAATCAAGGCGATACAATTTGTATCGTTGAGGCGATGAAAATCATGAACCAAATTGAAGCCGACCAATCAGGCACAGTGACAGAAATTTTATGCAATGACGGTGATGCTGTTGAGTTTGGCCAAACCTTGATTGTAATTCAATGAATAAAATCCAAAAAGTTTTAATTGCCAATCGTGGTGAAATTGCGCTGCGCATCTTGCGTGCTTGTAAAGAGCTCGGCATCAAAACAGTTGCGGTTTATTCAACAGCTGATAAAGACTTAAAACACGTACGTCTGGCAGATGAAGCCGTTTGTATTGGTCCGCATCCTTCAACAGACAGTTATTTAAATATTCCTGCGCTGATTAGTGCGGCCGAAGTGACACACGCAGATGCCATCCATCCTGGTTATGGGTTCCTATCTGAAAGTGCAGATTTTGTACAGCGTGTTGAAGAAAGCGGCTTTATTTTTATTGGCCCTCGTGCTGAGAATATTCGCATGATGGGCGATAAAGTCGCAGCCATTAAAGCCATGCAAAAATCTAGTGTGCCTTGTGTGCCAGGCTCTGATGGTGGACTAGGTGACAATGCTATTGAAAACATGGAGCTTGCTCGTAGTATTGGCTTGCCTATTATTGTTAAAGCTTCTGGTGGTGGTGGTGGCCGCGGCATGCAGGTGGTAGAAAAAGAAGAAGACTTGCTTGGCTCAATTGAGCTTGCTAAGTCTGAAGGTTTAAGCTTTTTTGGTAATGCAGAAGTCTATATGGAGAAATTCCTCACCACGCCTCGACATGTTGAGATTCAAGTGCTGGCTGATGAGCATGGCAATGCAGTTCACTTGGGTGAGCGCGATTGTTCAATGCAGCGTCGTCACCAAAAAGTAGTAGAAGAAGCGCCTGCACCAGGTATTACCCCAGAACTACGCAATAAAATTGGCACCATTTGTGCCAAGGCGTGTAAAGCCATTAATTACCGAGGTGCGGGCACGTTCGAATTTTTATTTGAGAATGATGAGTTTTATTTCATTGAAATGAACACGCGTGTTCAAGTAGAGCACCCGGTGACTGAGATGATTACTGGGGTTGATATTGTGCGTGAGCAAATCATGATTGCTGATGGCCAAATGTTATCCTTTACGCAGGATGATGTTGAGATTAAAGGCTATGCAGTGGAGTGCCGTATCAATGCAGAAGATCCAAATAACTTTATGCCGTCACCTGGCAAGATTACCCAATACCATGTTGCTGGTGGTTTAGGTGTGCGTGTAGACTCACATGTTTACAATGGTTACACGGTGCCACCGCATTATGACTCAATGATTGGCAAAGTAATTACTTTTGCCGATACACGACTTGGTGCGATTATAAAAATGCAAAATGCCTTAGACGAAATGGTAATTGACGGCATTAAAACCAACATTCCACTACAGGCTCGTATTATGGAAGATGAGACTTTTCGCGAAGGCGGATTCAACATTCATTATCTTGAAAAAATGCTGGGAGAGTCTCACTAGAGATTGGATATATTATGATTAAAGCAGGCATTATTGGTGGCACAGGCTATACCGGTGTTGAACTATTACGATTATTACACAACCACAAAGAGGTGGAGGTAGTAGCCATTAGCTCTCGTTCACTTAACGGCAAACGAGTTGATAGTATTTTCCCATCATTACTTGGTCAGACCGATTTGAGCTTTTCACTGCCAGACGATGACTCGTTAAATGATTGTGACGTGGTTTTCTTTGCCACGCCTCACGGGGTTGCCATGGAAGGTGCGGGAAAATTTATTAAAAAAGGCATTAAGGTTATTGATCTTGGTGCAGATTTTCGAATCACTGATGCAACCGAATGGTCGAAGTGGTACGGCATGGAGCACACCCAGTCTGAATTATTGTCTAAGGCGGTATACGGGTTGTCAGAAAATAACCGTGAACAAATTAAACAAGCCGAACTCATTGCCAACCCAGGTTGTTATCCAACTGCATTACAGTTGGCTATTAAACCTTTAATCGATAATAAATTAATCGATTTATCCAATATTGTTGCTGACTGCAAATCGGGCGTAAGTGGTGCAGGGCGAGGCGCCAACCAAGCCATGTTATTGTGTGAAACCAGCGAAACCATGAAAGCCTATGGTGTGAGTGGTCATCGACACTACCCTGAAATCAAACAAGAACTAGAAAAAATAGCTGGTGAAGAAGTTGGTCTCACCTTTGTGCCTCACTTGGTGCCAATGATTCGTGGCATGCACATTACACTGTATGTTGATTTGCTCGATGCCAATACCGATGTAATGCCATTTTTTACACAAGCCTATTCTAATGAGCAATTTGTTAAAATACTCGCTGAAGGTTGCCCTGAAACACGTAGTGTTAAGTCATCTAACTTCTGTCAAATTGCTGTTCAGAAAATACCAAATAGCAACAAGTTGGTTATTATGTCGGTGATTGATAATTTAGTTAAAGGCGCATCAGGGCAAGCAATACAAAACATGAATATCATGTTTGGCATGGATGAAGGGCTAGGTCTAGAGCAAATTGGCTTACTGCCTTAAAGGAGACAAATTATGGATACAGCACAAGCTTTAGAAGAAGCTGATATTGTTTTTAGCGACTCTGCTGCTAAAAAAGTGGCTGATTTGATTATTGAAGAAAAAAACGAAGACCTAAAACTGCGCGTCTATATTACTGGCGGTGGTTGTTCTGGTTTTTCTTACGGGTTCACGTTTGATGAAAATTACAAAGAAGGTGATAGTACTGTTGACAAAAATGGTGTGCGTCTCGTTGTTGATCCGATGAGCTATCAATATTTGATTGGTGCAACCGTTGACTACCTAGAAGACTTACAAGGTTCACGCTTTATTATTCACAATCCTAATGCCAAAACCACTTGCGGTTGTGGCTCTTCTTTTTCGGTATAAATTATGATTGAATACGTTCCCGGTTTGGCTGGCGTTCCAGCAACAGAATCTTCTATCTCTTCAATTGATGGCGAAAATGGCATCTTGGCTTATCGAGGCTATTCTATTGAAGATTTGGTTAAAAATTCTTCTTTCGAAGAGGCGTCAATGTTGTTGTTACATGGCGAACTACCTAACCAACAAGAGCTTGAAGAGTTTCGGTGTTTGTTGCAAAACCACTATCGTGTCAAGTCTAATATTCGCACGATGATGTGGTCTTTGCCGCCAACAGGCCACCCAATGAATGTTTTGCAAATGGCAATCGCTTCAATGGCAACTTTCTATCCAGAAGCTAAAGCTGCAACACCAGACTCTGCAGTAACACAAAATGCACTGATTCATATTCTATCCACAACGGCTACACTGGTCTCTATGTGGGAAAATGTTCGTAATGGTTATGACCCTGTACCGCCAGACACCTCAATGGGTTATGCACAAAACTTCTTACACATGCTTTGTGGTAAAGAGCCAAGTGACGATATTGTCAAACTGTTTGATGCCTGTCTAATTTTGCATGCCGAACACACGATTAATGCCTCGACCTTTTCAGCTATGGTAACCGCTTCTACGCTAACCAACCCATTTGCTGCAATGTCAGCCGCAGTTGGCACATTGGCTGGACCACTACACGGTGGCGCAAATGAAGACGTGCTTACTATGTTAGATGAGATTGGCGAGGCCAAAAATGCACGCGCTTATATTGAAAACCGCCTAAAAAATAAACAAGTAATCTGGGGCATGGGTCATCGCGAATACAGCGTCAAAGATCCTCGCGCGACTATTTTACAAAAAATGATTGAAGAATACGTTAACAAAACAGGCGTCGTTCTGTCTAAACGCTTCGAAACCGCATTAGAGGTGGAGCGTGTTTGTGAAGAATTGTTATCTGTCAAAGGCGTTTATCCAAACGTTGACTTTTATTCGGGTATTTTGTATGCAGAAATATTACACTTACCGACCGACCAATTCACACCGATTTTTGCAGTTGCACGCTCTGCAGGCTGGCTGGCACACTGGAGAGAACAAGTACACCACAACCGTATTTTCAGACCAACCCAAATCTACACGGGCAGTGATTTTAGAGAATACCCAGCAAAATAAATCTTATGGAAAAAACCACACACTTTGGCTTTAAAGATGTTGCTGCTGATGACAAGCAAGGCTTGGTTAGAGGGGTTTTTGATTCAGTAGCTAGCAAATACGACCTGATGAACGACGTACTTTCGTTCGGTGCACACCGTCTATGGAAACGCTACACCATCGCATCAAGCAATGTTAAAGCTGGCGACAAAGTGTTAGATATTGCCGGTGGCACCGGTGATTTAGCAATTGAATTTAGGAAAAAAGTTGGCGATAGCGGCCAAGTAATTTTAAGCGATATCAACGCCGCCATGCTTGGTGAAGGCAGAAAAAACTTGATCAATAACGGTGTTTTTGGCGTGGAATTTGTTCAACTCAATGCACAAAAAATACCTTTTGCTGACAACACCTTTGATTGTGTTAGTATTGCTTTTGGCCTTAGAAACGTTACCGACAAAGATCAAGCGCTTGCCGAAATGCATCGCATCTTGAAGCCTGGTGGCTGTTTACTAATATTAGAGTTTTCCAAAACTGACTCTGAGCTTTTGAAAAAATTCTACGATTTTTATTCCTTTAATGTGATGCCAAAACTGGGTGGCATTATTGCTGATGATGAAGACTCTTACCAATATTTAGCCGAATCCATTCGCAAACACCCCGACCAAGAAACCCTAAAATCTATGGTGCTCGATGCGGGCTTTGGTTTCTGCGAATATCACAACCTTTCAGGTGGTATTGTTGCCTTGCATAAGGGCATCAAGGTTTAAAAAACCATGCAACATTTTGTGCTTGAACAAGCCTTAAACTATCTGATTGACCAAGGCAAGGCCGACCTAGGCACGCTCAACGGCAAAACGCTATACTTCTCTCTAGAAGATTTGCCGCTTGACGTTAACTTTGTTTGCACCAATAATCGCATCTTTGTCACCACCGACACAAACGCTGGCGCTGATGTTGATATCAAACTCAAATCTAACGTTTTCTTAGCGTTGTTTCAAGGGGAGGACTTAACCGAATTACTCCGCCAAGACAAAATCATCATTCATGGTGATGTTAAAACAGCGCAACTACTGGTTGATCTGCTTCAACAAATCGATATTGATTTTGAAGAAGTGTTGTCTAAATACACTGGTGATGTTGTTGCTCATCAAGTGGGAAAATTGGCTAAAAAATTTAAAGCCTCTGATAACCCGCTAGAAGCAATCAAAAACGAACTGGCCACTTTGTTTGTTGCGCCGTTAGAATCCGCCCTGTTTAAAAACAAAAGGTCTTAGACAATGCGCAGTTTAATACGGTTTGTTGGCATTTCTCGTGTTCTAATGCGCTACCGCTTAGACAGCCTGGTCTTATCTACGCCTTTATTAAAAAGCTTTAAACCGCTTTTATATTTAATTCCTTGGCATTATTTCCCAGTCAAACAATACACGCGAGGCGAACGCATTCGCCTAGCACTAGAAGAATTAGGGCCAATCTTTATTAAATTTGGACAAACACTTTCTACTAGGCGAGACCTGTTGCCAGACGATATTGGCGATGAGCTGGCAAAATTACAAGACAGCTGTCCAGCCTTTGATTCGACTGAGGCCAAGCACATGATCGAACAATCTCTGGGTGATAGCACACAGAACTTATTCAAACAATTTGATCAGGCGCCACTTGCTTCAGCCTCTATTGCTCAAGTACATACGGCCATTACTCATAATGATGAAGCTGTTGTGGTGAAAGTGGTACGGCCTAATATTGATCAAATCATCAAACGTGATGTTGCGCTTATGTATGCTTTGGCTAGGCTAATTAGCAAACACCCAATCAGTGAAAAAGTACGGCCTTTGGAAATTGTCGCAGAGTTTGAAACCATTATCTTAAATGAGTTAGATATGCTTAATGAGGCCAATAACGCCTCTCAACTGCGGGATAACTTTCAAAATTCAAACCTGCTTTATGTGCCAAAAGTGCATTGGGATCTGTGTAGCAAAAACGTGCTCACCACCGAGAGAATTTATGGCACGCCGGTTGGCGACATTGAACAACTCAAGGCCGATGGGGTTGATCTCAAAAAATTAGCTGAAGAAGGTGTTATCATCTTTTTTACTCAAGTGTTTAAACACAATTTTTTCCATGCTGATATGCATCCTGGCAATATCTTCGTTGGTAGCGATGGCAACTATATTGGGGTTGACTTTGGCATTATGGGCACGCTAAACGAGGCAGACAAAGATTTCCTTGCCGATATCTTTTTAGCCTTTTTTAACCAAGACTATCATGGCGTCGCTCGTGCTTATATTGAGTCCGGTTGGGCAAGCGCTAGCACAGACGTTGTCGCCTTTGAACAAGCTATCGGCAGAATTTGCGAACCTATGTTTGAAAAATCTTTGGGTGAAATATCCTTCGGCCAGGTGCTGATGGATTTGATGGCAGAGGCGAAAAATTTTGACATCACTGT
>CAYUWB010000032.1:8174-11356 GCA_964448305.1 uncultured Candidatus Ruthturnera sp. | reverse complement strand
ATTGCCAAAAAAGCAATTAAGTTATTAATAATCAGGGGTTTGTATTGTTCCATATATATATGACTATTTTTCTTATTACAAATAAGCCTTTCGCCTTTAGGCGATTGGTATTTTATATTTGATTTTTTACGACTGACTACTTGTTGTAAGTCAGGATCATTGCGCGTCTATCAGCGCTTGATTGTGTGGCAGTAATGATGTCATTAGATAATAAAACACCAACCGCTCTTTTGATGGTCGATAACGAATATTTAGCAAAATATTGGTTTTTGGTCACCGCTGTAATGGTTGCATCTTTTTGATGTATGATAAATTCCAATACGGATTTTTCTACTTCTGATAGTTGATCAAAACCCAGTTCTCTCTCATATGTATCTAATGACGCTCTTAACTCAAATAATTTTTTTAACACGCTCATAAAAACCCCCTCTAGTTTTTTTATATTAATTAGTTGTCTAAACAAAAAGACAAATACATCTTACGTTTGTCATCTTCTGCTTGTTGCGACTTAATCGCACCAATTGATAATAACTTGGCGACTACACGATTAACCGTTGATAATGAAATTTTTGAAAAATAAGGATGCTTCAAAATATCAGAAATTGTGGTTTGTTTTTGATTACTAACAAACTCTAAAATACTGCGCTCAATCTCAGAATAATCTTGAATACCAAGTGCGGCTTCTTGCTCATACAGCGCCTCTCTCAACTTAAACAATCTTTCTAATGCTTCCATGTCTTTTCAAAATAGTTTCAACTTGGTTGATTATATAATAAATAAACATGATATGTATATCATAAAAATATATATTGACTAAAAACAGTGTTATAATTCATAACAATCTTGGTGTGTGGCTATAAAAAATACTATTTTTTTATCTTCTCTCCTTAATTAGAAGGTCCGCACACCAAGACCCTTATTATATAAAAAGCTACATATATACCGATAAAACACATGTTATAATTCATAACAATCTTGGGTATTAGAAAAAATACTTGTCTCTCTCCTTAGAAAAATGAGTTATTCATTCCCAAGATTTTCATTCAACAAAATAGGACAAATAAAAAAATGAATAAATCAGAATTAATCGATGCCATTGCATCAGAAGCAGGAATTTCTAAAGCAGATGCAGCGCGTGCATTAAACGCAACAACAGACGCAATTACTGGTGCTATGGCTAGCGGTGACGGCGTACAACTAACAGGCTTTGGTTCTTTTGTTGTTAGAGATCGTGCAGCACGTACAGGTCGTAATCCACAAACAGGTGCAACTATCCAAATTGCAGCAAGCAAAGTGGCAGCCTTTAAAGCAGGTAAAGCATTAAAAGAAGCGGTTAACTAAAAACCGTTACTTCATTAATAAAAAAGCGCCAATTGGCGCTTTTTTATTGCCTCAAACAATCATCGCTTAAAACAAAGACTCACCATAGTTTTGCTGGTAGAGCTTCTCAATGTCAGCTAAATTAAACTGATGATTTTGCGTCCCTAGATGCGCAATCTTAATTGCGCCTAACAAGCCTGCTAATTGACCTGTGGTTTTCCAACTCATGTCATTCATCAAGCCATACAACAAACCTGCACGATAAGCGTCGCCGCAACCCGTTGGATCTTGTGTGGCGCTAGCCTTTGCTGGCGCAATGTTAATCACCTCGCCGCCAGTATGAATTTCACTACCTTCACCACCTTTGGTGATAATCAACGCATCCACCATCGAGGCAATAGCCTCAAGATTAAGTCCCGTTTTATCCTGCAACATTTGTGATTCATAATCATTCACCGCCACATAAGTGGCTTGCTTGACAAAAGTCGTTAGCTCTTCGCCTGAAAACATTGGCATACCCTGGCCTGGGTCAAACATAAAAGGAATGTTGGCATCAGCAAACTGCGCAGCATGTTCAATCATGCCATCACGGCCATCAGGAGAAACAATGCCAATATCTGCCACACTGGCATCACTGACTTTATTTTGGTGAGAGTCACTCATTGCGCCTGGATGAAAAGCGGTAATTTGGTTGTCATCCATATCGGTGGTGATAAACGCCTGACCGGTATAAGCGCCTTCAATCACCTTCATGTGCGTGGTGTTCATGTGGTGTGTTTCCATCCATTTCATGTATGGTGCAAAGTCCTCACCCACCGTTGCCATTGGCACCGAGTTAGCGCCTAATAAATGAAGATTGTATGCAATATTACCGCCACACCCCCCAAACTCCTTGCGCATGGTTGGCACCAAAAACGAAATATTTAGCATGTGCACCTTGTCAGGCAAAATGTGGTTTTTAAATTGATCTTGAAACACCATAATAGAATCGAAGGCATACGATCCACAAATTAAAGCTGTTTTTGACATACTACTTCTCCTTATTTTTTTATTCCCAAGTGAGGCAAAACCTCCCGAACTTGGCAACTTGTTAAATTATGTTAAAAATAAAACCCATCCCAACTAACTGTTTACGTGAGGAATTGCCTCGTACAAAGGCATACGATCCACAACACAAGCTGTTTTTGACATGATTTTTTCTCCTTATTTTTTATTTCCAAGTGAGGCAAAACCTCCCGACATAGGCAAGGCCTGTGTCATCTTAATTCTTCTGGCACTGGAAAATGAACGTTTTCTTGTGTACCGCTTACCTCAATAACCTCGCTTGCACCATGATCAAACAAATAGTTAATCACCTCTTGCACCAACACCTCAGGCGCTGATGCGCCAGCAGTAACACCGATAGTATTCACCCCTTCTAACCAACTTGGCTGTATTTCATCTGCACCATCAATTAAATAGGCATTTTTATTGAGTTTTTCAGCAATCTCACGCAGGCGATTTGAATTGCTAGAATTGCTAGAGCCAAGCACCAACAACGCTTCAGAATCTTGCATTAAGGTTTTAACTGCATCTTGTCGGTTTTGTGTGGCGTAGCAAATATCGTCTTTTTTTGGTGATTTTATATCAGGAAATTTATCTTTAAGTGCGTCCACCACTTGCTGCGTATCATCAACTGATAAAGTGGTTTGTGTTGTATAAGAGAGGTTTTCGTCAGTCAAATCTAACTCGTTGACATCAGCCACGGTTTCTATCAGCTCAACACTCGTGCCTTCGCTCGATTGCCCTAAGGTGCCTTCTACTTCAGGGTGACCTTCATGACCAATCAAAATCACTTTATGGTTTTGCTTTTGTTTGCGCGC
>CAYUWB010000032.1:0-8074 GCA_964448305.1 uncultured Candidatus Ruthturnera sp. | reverse complement strand
GCGCGTTCAACAATTTCAATTGCACGATCAACACCGGCACAAAACCCTCTAGGATTGGCTAATAAAACCCTCATTAACTTTTCTCGAGTACTTCTACTTGAAATGACACATCGCAACCTGCTAGAGGGTGATTAAAATTAACCGTGACTTCATCACCATCAACTTTATCAATACAGCCAACATAAGAATCACCCGTTGGCGTTTCAAATTCAACAGCAGCATCTACCTCTATCGTCATGCCTTTAGGGAAATCGGCGCGATTCATCACTTGGATGGCCTCATCATAGATTCCTCCAAAAGCCTCTTCGGAAGTGAGCAGAAAAGTTTGCAATTTTCCAACGGTTGCCTCTTCTACACAAGACTCCAAACAAGGGTCGAGTTGACCATCGCCAATTTCAAATTCAAAAGGGGTGTCAAGTGTTTCATCAGCCACCGCACCATTTGAATGGGTGAGTTTGTACAGCAGTTTGTATTTAGCCATGTAATGCTTGTAATAGCTGGTGTACTTTATTGCGTAAGTCTTTACGGTGCACAATTAAATCGATTGCGCCTTTTTCAAGTAAAAATTCACTGCGTTGAAAACCTTCAGGCAAAGTTTCACGCACTGTTTGCTCTACCACACGTGGGCCAGCAAAACCAATAAGCGCATTTGGCTCGGCAATATGGATATCGCCCAACATGGCAAAACTAGCAGACACGCCGCCCATGGTTGGGTCGGTTAGAACAGAGAAAAATGGAATTTTCTTATCGCTAAGTTGTTTTAAAACCAAGGCAGTTTTACTCATTTGCATTAAAGAAAACAAACCTTCCTGCATGCGCGCACCGCCCGAAGCTGAAAAACAAATCAGTGGGGAATTGGTACGGATACTTTCTTGTGCAGCACGCACAAATTTCTCGCCAACGACAGAACCCATAGAGCCGCCCATGAATTTAAATTCAAACGCAGCAACCACAACGCTCATGCCGTTTAAGGTGCCTTTTTTAACCACTAAGGCGTCTTTCTCACCGGTGTTTTTCTGCGCTTGTGAGTAACGGTCTTTGTATTTTTTTTGATCTTTAAACTTTAACGGATCAACCGCAACCAAGTCGGCGCCAATTTCTTCTTGACCATCGACATCTAAAAAACTGTCCAATCGAACTCTGGCAGAAATGCGCATATGATGATCACAATTTGGACACACATAGGTTTGCTCTTTGAGCTCTTCTTCGTATAAAGTGGATTCACACTTGGGGCATTTGCTCCACAAGCCCTCGGGAATGTTCTTTTTTACAACATTGGTAATTGAAGGTAATATTTTTTCTAGCCAACTCATAATAGATTCCTTATTTTACGGCAGCTGAAATTTCAGCTGACAATGCGCCAACACTTGCTAACATTTTATCCCTATCTGTGGCATATTGCTCAACAAATGACACCAAGGATGAGCCCACAATCACGGCATCGGCTGAAGCAGAAACTGCCTTAGCAGTGGCTGCATCTTTAATGCCAAAACCCACGCCCACTGGCAAATCGATAAATTGACGGATTCTAGCCATGTTAGTATTTACCGCATCAACATCAATATGGCCGGCACCTGTTACCCCTTTAAGCGAGACAAAATATACAAAGCCTGAGGCGACATTAGCCAAAAACTCTAAACGGTCGTTGGTGGTAGTCGGCGCCACCAGGAAGATAAAATCAATATCAACATCATCTAAACATTGTTTCAGATCATGTGCTTCTTCTGGTGGCATATCAACCACTAACACACCGTCTACACCACTCTTGCTTGCTGCATCAGAAAAAGCCTGATAGCCGAAAACTTCAATTGGATTTAAATAGCCCATCAAAACAATGGCAGTGGTATCGTTGGTTTGTCTAAATCTTTTAACTAGATCAAGCACATCATGCAAGCTGACACCGTCGGCTACAGCACGTTCGTGCGACTTGGCAATCATTGGGCCATCAGCCATTGGATCAGAAAATGGTACACCCAATTCAATCACATCAGCGCCATTATCAACCAAAGTTTGCATCAAATCATAAGTATTGTCTAAACCACTATCGCCCGCAGTAATAAACGGAATAAAAGCCTTGGTTCCAGCTTCATTTAGTTGATTAAAAACACTTGTAATTCTAGACATAACTAAGATTGTATCACACTATGATCGCACACTAAATTCGTGCACGCTATCAACCAACACTTTCATATTTTCTGGATCAACATCTGGCGTGATGCCATGGCCTAAATTAAAGATATGACCTGTATCGCCTTTAAACTGGCTTAATACTTTTTTCACTTCTGCTCTCACAACATCAGGCGTAGCATACATAACAGCAGGATCTAAATTGCCTTGGATTGCCACTTTGTCGCCAATTTGTTGCTCAACCTCACCAAGCTCAACCGTCCAGTCGATACCCACACCATCACAGCCAGTATTGGCAATTTCATTCAAATGCTTGCCGCCATTTTTACTAAATAAAGTCATCGGTGTATCTGGATGTTTTGCTTTAACGCCATTCACAATCTTAGACATATAGCTCAGTGAAAAATCCAAATAATTAGATTTAGACAACACGCCACCCCAAGTATCAAACACCATCAAGCTATCGGCACCGCTTAACACTTGTTGATCTAAATAAGCAATCACACTGTCGGCTAATTTATCCAATAACAAGTGCAGCATTTGTGGTTCGTTAAAGAGCATGGCTTTAGTTTTGGCAAAAGTTTTACTACTTCCGCCTTCGATCATATAAGTGGCAAGTGTCCAAGGACTGCCACTAAAGCCAATCAGCGGTGCACGTGTGCCCAATGCTGTTTTAATTGTCGATACTGCGTCAAATACATAAGCAAGGTCATTATTAACTTCTGATGGAATCGCCTCAATATCTGCCAGTGTTTGAATAGGGCGTTCAAACTTTGGCCCTTCGCCTTCACTAAAATATAGACCCAAACCCATGGCATCAGGAATGGTTAAGATATCAGAAAATAAAATTGCCGCATCAAGGTCAAACCGATCAATTGGCTGCATGGTTACTTCGCAAGCAAGCTGTGGATTTTTACACAAGCTCATAAAATCACCTGCTTTTTTTCGAGTAGCGCGATACTCAGGTAAATAGCGACCCGCTTGGCGCATTACCCAAATAGGTGTGCGTGTTGTTGGTTGCTTTAATAAGGCGTTAATATAGTCGAACGACATAGTGTTTGGTTAAAAAATTAATAGTGCAATGATTATAACGATTTTTGCCTTAAACACCCATACAATCGGGCATAAAAAAAGCCACATAAGTGGCTTTTTTTATTGAATGCTTGGTGTTTAACGCTTGAATGAAGCGTAACGTGACTTAAACTTCTCAACACGACCTGCACTATCCATAATTTTTTGCTTACCTGTGTAAAAAGGATGGCAGCTAGAGCACACATCTAAGTGTAATTCTTCTTTACCAATCGTTGAGCGCGACTCAAAAGTATTGCCGCAAGAACATACAACTTTCACAGTGTCGTAATTAGGGTGGATGTCTGTTTTCATGTTTATAGCGTTTGTGTAAATCTCAAAGAGGGGGAATTATATACTATTCTTACAAATCGTGCTTAATTTTTTCTCAATCTTGCTGCATTCGCAATCACAATGATTGAACTGATTGGCATTACAATCGCGGCGAATAATGGGGTGACCTTCGCCATCATTGCTAACGGCACCATAAACGCATTATAAGACAAAGCAAAAACAACGTTTTGTTTGATGGTTGCTTGTGTGCGTTTTGAGAGTTTAATCGCCTCAACAATAGGTGTGAGTGTTGTTTTTAAAACCACCACATCTGCACTAGCAACCGACACATCAGCGCCAGATCCAATCGCAATACTCACGTCTGCTTGCGTGAGCGCTGGCGCATCGTTAATACCATCGCCCACCATTAATACCAAATCATCTTGTTGTAAGGCTTTGATATGTTGCGCTTTGTCATTTGGCAATACGCCTGCAATCACTTGTTCAATGCCTATTTTTTTAGCCACTGATGTTGCAACTTGATTGCTATCGCCACTGAGCATGGTGATGGTTTTTCCCAGTTTTTTCAACTGAGTAACAACTGCTTTTGCATCCTCTTTGATAGGGTCACTTAGTGTCATAAAACCCAAAATTTCTTGCTCGTCTGCACACCAAACACAGCTGTGGCCCTGTTGCTCTAAGGTGCTGGCTTGTTCAAATAATGCTTGATTATCGCGATCTGATAAATAGCGTAAACTGCCTACCCAATAACGTTTTCCACCAACAATAGCAGACACACCTAGACCTGGTGATGTTTCAAATTCGCTGGCGATTTTATCAACACCCATATCAGCACAATATTCAACAATGGCTCTGGCTAAAGGGTGTTCAGAATGTTTTTCAATGGCGCCCATAATGCCTAGCAGTGTCTTGTGTTCCATTTCACTGACAACTTGCCCCACCTTTGGTGAACCCAAGGTTAGGGTGCCAGTTTTATCAAATACAACATGCCTCACCTTGCTAAGTACCTCGAGTGCATCGCCATTTTTAATGAGGATATTGCGTTTTGCCGCTGCACCACTAGCAACAGCAATACTCATTGGCGTAGCCAGACCAAATGCACAAGGGCAAGTGATAATGAGCACACTGGTTGCGCTCAGTAGTGCCAAATCAAAATCAGTTGATGACCAATAAACAAAGGTTACACTTGCTAATAACAATGTCGTCCAAACAAAATAGGGAATGATGCGGTCGATCGTGCAAACAAGTCGGCTTTTATTGGCGCGCGTATTCTCCACCAAATCTACAATTTGTGCAAGCGCTGATTGTTTACTTAACTGTGTTACTTCAACTTCAAAACTGCCATTAATATTAAGTGTGCCAGCAAATACATCATCACCCTCACGCTTGCTCACTGGTAATGACTCTCCACTCAATAAAGATTCATCAATCTCGCCAGCACCTAAACGCACCACACCGTCAACGGCAATACGCTCCCCCGGTTTAATCAAAACACTGTCGCCAATCTCAATCGCACTAATCGGCTTAATGATTTCTCCATTGGTTGTTTTTACTAGGGCAATTTTTGGTTGTAATTGTTGCAAACTGGTAGAAGCTGATAAGGCAGATTTTTTACTCGATGACTCTAGATATCGACCAATCAAAATCACAAAAATAAAATTAACCACGGTGTCAAAATACACCTCACCTTTGGTGGAAAAACCAAGCAGCACATAAGTCGAATAAAAATAAGTCACTAATGCGCCAATGCTAATCGGCACATCCATATTCATATAACGATTCTTAATGCCAAAATAAGCATTTTTCAAAAACGGGTAGCCTGCATAAAACAAAGTAGGTGTTGCTAGGGCAAAACCCAACCACTGAAAATATCCATGATAAACACCCCCGCTGGCGCCAGTATATAAGGCGATTGAAATCCACAAAAGGTTCATCATGGTAAAACCTGCAAAACCAATGCGATAAAGCATGGCTTTGTTTTTACGTCGCTGCTTAGCTTCGGCCACATTTTGCTCATACGGCATCGCCGCATAACCCAAATCAGCCAATGTTTTCATGATTGATGATAGATTAATTTTTTCATCTTCCCAACGAATTCGAATGCGTTTATCAGTTAAGTTAACACGCACCCAAACAACGCCATCCATTGCGTTAAGCGCACGCTCAATTAGCCAAACACAAGCAGCGCAATGAATAGTATCGCTAATTAAAGTAATGGTTTTAGTGCCTGGGTCAGACGACTCTAAAAATGGCTGTTGAAAAGCAATCGCATCATAAAACTCTAACGGATACTCTAGATCAACCGCAGGCAAAAGTGACGAGGTTTGTTGATCATAAAAAGCACCTAAACCACTGTCATGAATAGTTTGGCACACGCTAGCGCAGCCCGCACAACAAAAATCTTGCTCGGTGTTTTTAATAACCGCCCCAACTCTATTAATACGAGTTACCGGCAATCCACAGTGGTAACAACAATCGTTCATAGTGTTTGATTTTATTGTATTTTTTATACCAAGTCCTCTTATAATAGGAAGTAATCAATTTAGCAAAACAGTTATGAAACGTTTAATACTACTTAGTTTGTTCTTATTGCTGAGCACTACTAGCATTGCTGCTGATCAAATTCGCCTGTATAAGCAATATATTGTTGGCATGCCTAAAACTTTTTTACAAAAAGCGCACGCATTAGAAGACTGCTCTGCCAAATACGAACAAGGCACTTTGTGCATGCAAAACCATTCATTATCGGGTGAGAATACCGAAATTGCTTTTCGTTTTTTGGATGATCGCCTAGTTTCTATCGTACTGATGATGCCACTCAATGATGTGAGCAAAATCAAAAAGATGTTCTATGTCATGAAAACTCAGTTTGACCTGGTGCTAATTGAAGACGGCAAAGAGCGCTTAGACATTATCGAACTGAGTGGCAATACATTCGCTAAAAACGACTTCACTAAACTGATTGCTGATTTTGAAAATAAAGCTTATCAAAAACACAGCATCAAATATACCTTTATCAGTAAAGAAGAATTTAAAGTGCAGTCACGCAAAGCGCGCAACTTTAGTGAAATCTTTAAAGATGCGCCGATTCACATGCGAGCCGCCACCTACAGTGTAGGTCGAAAAGACGGGCAAGTCATGGGCACAATCAGCTTTATTGCACCTGGTGTGACACAAGCTTATCTTGATCAAAACCCCGTTGTTGAAGATTTCTAAGGCACTATTATGACTCAAATTCACGGCATTATTCTTGCGGCGGGCAAAGGCACGCGCATGAACTCTTCAAAGCCAAAAGTTTTGCAAACACTTGCAAATAAAACTCTGCTTGGCCATGTGCTCACACAGGCACAGCAACTATGCTCAAAAGTGCATGTGGTTTATGGTTTTGGTGGTCATCAAGTGCGTAACACAATTAATGACGACTCTATTAACTGGGTAGAACAAGCACAGCAACTTGGCACAGGCCATGCAGTGCAACAAGCCATGCCACATATTAATGACGATTCAATCTCTTTGGTGCTATATGGCGATGTGCCTTTAATCGAACAAACTACATTGAATGATCTGGTCGCCCAAGCACAGAAAAATGGCGTGGCGTTATTATCTGTGGTGCTAGACAATCCCACAGGCTATGGCCGAATCATCAGACAAAATAACCAAATACAAGCCATTGTTGAACAAAAAGATGCCAACGATACACAACTCGCAATTTGTGAAGTAAATACCGGTATTATGGCACTTAATAGTGGTCTATTAAAAACTTACTTAAACGGCTTAGACACTAACAACGCCCAAGGTGAGTTATATTTAACCGATATTATTGCAATGGCTGTGAATGATGGCAAGACCATCGCATCCGTCATTACAGACAACGAATTTGAGGTAGCTGGTGTGAACGACAAAGTACAACTCGCAGAATTAGAAAGGACCTTTCAACAAAACCAAGCAACTGGGTTTATGCAACAAGGCTTAATGCTAAAAGACCCCGCTCGTTTTGATTGCCGAGGCACATTAAGCTTTGGGCAAGATTGTGAAATTGATGTTAATGTGGTGATTGAAGGCAAAGTCACACTAGGTGACAACACAAGTATCGCCCCTAATTGCATTATTAAAAATACCGTCATTGGCAACAATGTATCCATACTACCCAACTCAGTCATTGAAGATGCCGTCATTGGTGACGGCGCATCAATTGGCCCATTCGCACGCATCCGACCAGAAGCCAATATTGGTGAAAACGCAAAAATCGGTAATTTTGTTGAAGTGAAAAAATCCACCATTGGCAAAGGCTCAAAAGTTTCACACCTGAGCTATGTGGGTGACACCACCATGGGTGCTGATGTTAATATCGGCGCTGGCGTTATTACTTGTAATTACGATGGCGCTAACAAGCATCAAACCACCATCGAAGATGGTGCATTCGTCGGCTCAGACACACAACTAATCGCTCCAGTCACCATTGGTAAAAACGCTACAGTTGGCGCAGGCTCTACCATCACTAAGGACGTACCAGAAGATCAATTGGGCTTAAGTCGCTCCAAACAAACCACCTTAAAAAACTGGCAACGCCCCACTAAAAAATAAA
>CAYUWB010000031.1:0-13014 GCA_964448305.1 uncultured Candidatus Ruthturnera sp. | reverse complement strand
AACACTTTTTTGTTAAAAGTCCATCAATGGTTTCTATGGATGAGGCCTTGCAAGATTTAGAGTCAACCCTCAAGCAAAACTCCAATTTAATTGCAGCCATGATTCTAGAGCCTGTGGTGCAAGGTGCTGGCGGTATGAGGATTTACAATCCTCAGTATTTAACAAAGGCAAAAGCATTGTGTGAGCAGTATGATGTGCTATTTATTTTGGACGAGATTGCTACCGGTTTTGGCAGAACGGGAGAGCTTTTTGCGCTTGAGTATGTCGATGTTGACCCGGATATTTTGTGTTTAGGTAAAGCGCTGACGGGCGGCTATATGACACTAGCTGCCACACTTTCTACCGATAAAATTGCCAGCACTGTCGGCACACTCATGCATGGCCCAACCTTTATGGCCAACCCGCTAGCTTGCGCAGTGGCCAACGCTAACATTGAGCTATTGCTTAACTCACCATGGCAAGATAATATTGCTCGTATTGAAAAACATTTTTACGCAGAATTATCAGCGCTTAAACAAAACGAAAAAGTTAATGATGTGCGGATTTTGGGCGCCATTGCAGTGATTGAAATGCAAGATGACATTAAAGTTGCACAAGTGCAGAAGCGCTTGATTGAGCTTGGTGTTTGGTTAAGGCCGTATGGTAAGTTGCTTTATGCCATGCCACCGTTTATTATTAGTGACGATGAGCTTAAAACACTGACTCAAGCAATCAATACAATCGTAGCAGAATTATGAAATTTTTAACTTTATTATTGGTATTAATAACAACTTTAGCTCAGGCAAAGAATGATGCGCCCGTTGGTGTTGAGGTTAAGGCGGAACAGGTTTCAGATCATTCTTATTATGTACCAGGGCTTTCAGGTGCTGCAACAGAATATGAGGGCTTTATCTCTAATGCCGGTTTTGTTGTCACTTCCGAAGGGGTAGTGGTATTTGACGCACTCGGCACGCCATCACTCGCAAATGCAATGCTAAGTGAAATTCGTAAAGTAACCGACCAGCCCATCAAGATTGTCGTGATGAGTCATTACCATGCCGATCATTTATATGGATTACAAGTTTTTAAAGAAGCTGGTGCCGAGGTTTGGGCGCCAAAGGGCACTTGGGATTATTTAGATTCTGAAGTCGCAGAAAAACTTTTGGCCTCTAGACGAATTTCATTATCACCTTGGGTGAATAATAAAACTTATTTGGTTGAGCCAGATCGTATTATCGACAAAGATACTAAGTTTAGTTTGGGTGGACATCAATTTTTAATCAATTATTTTGGCAAGGTGCATTCTAGTGGCGATATGTCGCTGCTTAATAAAACCGAAGAGGTGCTATATAGTGGCGATATCATTTTTGAAGGACGACTGCCTTTTGTGGGCGATGCTAATATCATCAGTTGGGTCGAAACCTTGGAAAGAGTTAAAAAAATGCAGATTGAGTATTTTGTGCCTGGCCATGGAAGTGCCTCCGATTTACCTGAAGAAACCATGGATTTGACCTATCGTTACCTTAAATTCTTGCTAGATAAACTTGGCAAAGCTGTTGAAGAAATGGAGCAGTTCGAAGAAACTTATAACAGTATTGACTGGTCAGAATTTGAAGATGAAGTTCCTTTTGAAGTTGCAAACCGACAGAATGCTTACGCAGTATATTTGTTTTTAGAAGGGGTGTTGGATTAATTGGGCAATTTTTAAAATATTTTGCGCTTGAGAGTTTTGTTTTCGATAGATAATACCAACTTCACGTTTTGCTTGAGAGAGTGTGCTGTTGTCAATGTTAATATCCGGATAAGGGCTTAAAATATTGTGTTGAATAGCCATTTTTGGTAATAAACTCACACCAGTATTCATATTCACCATTGCAATTAAGGTTGCTAAACTACTGCAAGAACATTCAGATATTTGATTTTTTTTGATATTACAACTGGATATAATTTGATCTCTTAGGCAATTGCCTTGTTCTAACAAGAGTAACTCTTGATGTTTGATGTTAGATTGATCACGCTCTTTATGTTGGATAAAAATCAATGACTCTTTAAAGAGGGTATGTGCCTCGATGCTATTTGGTATGTCGTACGGAAAAGCAAAAATTGCAAAATCAATTTCTAATGATTGTACCTTACCTAACAACACTTCACTTTTCTCTTCAACGAATGATAAGCTCAACTGTGGGTAGGTTGTCTGTAAATTCTGGATTAATTGTGGCAGTAAATAGGGTGAAATGGTCGGAATAATACCAATGTTAATTTTACTTTGAAAGAAATCAGTTTTTGCTATATTGACTAAATCTTGTGTTGAATTAATTACTTGCTGAGCTTGATCAACAATTCGAATGCCAATTTTTGTAAGTACAACTGATTTGTTGTTGCGTTCCACCAAAATCGCATTTAAATCTTGCTCTAATTTAGCGATGCCCGCACTGAGAGTTGACTGACTAACGAAGCAACTCTTTGCCGCTTTTGAAAAATTTAAACACTCAGACAGCGCGATTAAGTATTCTAAATTTTTGAGTGATGGTAGCATAAAATTAACTATCGGAAAATACGATTATTATAACTTAAATAATTCAATTTACCTAAGAAAAGATTGGTGTTAGAATGTGAGTAATTTCAATAAAAAGGAGAGCGTTATGTCGTTACAAGGAAGTAATACTGAACAAAATTTAAAAGATGCTTTTTCAGGTGAATCGCAGGCAAATCGTCGCTACCTATACTTTGCAGCAAAAGCTGACATCGAAGGATACAATGATGTCTCAGCAGTATTTCGTTCAACAGCAGAAGGCGAAACAGGCCATGCACATGGCCATTTAGAATATTTAGAGGAAGTAGGTGATCCTGCTACAGGTTTGCCAATTGGTGAAACTGGAGATAATCTTAGAGCAGCAGTTGCTGGCGAAACACATGAATATACTGACATGTATCCTGGTATGGCTAAAACAGCCAGAGAAGAAGGTTTTGACGAGATTGCAGATTGGTTTGAAACCTTAGCTAAAGCTGAGCGTTCTCATGCAAACCGTTTCCAAAAAGCGTTAGATAATTTATAATTTTTTACAACATGTTATGTATTAATCACGACATGTTGTAATCAGAAAAAACTTGGCTATGTCTAATTACAGAGAAGGCTCGTTAGCAGCCCCTATGCGTCACCCTATCGACTGGAAAGATGAAGCGTATTACGATGAAAATTCGCTTCACACCGAGATGGAGCGTGTGTTTGATATTTGCCATACATGTCGTCGGTGCGTTACTTTATGCCAATCTTTTCCAACATTATTTGATTTAGTTGATACCTCAGAAACTTTTGAGATGGATGGTGTTGATAAAGCAGATTATAGTAAAGTTGTAGACCAGTGTTATTTATGTGACCTCTGTTTTATGACGAAGTGCCCTTATGTACCACCACATGAGTGGAACATTGATTTTCCGCACTTGATGCTTAGAGCTAAAGCTGTTGACTTTAAACAAGGAAAATCCAAACTATCACATAAAATTTTAACTTCGCCACAAAAGGTAGGTGCCTTTTCATCTATGCCAGTATTGTCTAGCGTGATTAATTGGACGAATAAATTTAAACCTTTTCGCAAGGTGCTAGAAAAAACCTTAGGCGTCCATACTGATGCATTGATTCCAAAATACCACTCTAAGAAACTGTCTAAACGTTTTGTTTGTGAGCAAAATGACAGTCAATATAAAGTAGCAATTTTTGGCACCTGTTATGGTGAATTCAATGATCCAGATACTGCACTAGATATTATCGATGTATTGCGACACAATAATGTCGAGGTAAAGCTTGTACAAAAAACCCAATGTTGTGGCATGCCGAAAATGGAACTGGGTGATCTTGAGAGTGTTGAAGCTTATGCACAAGAGAACATTGCTCCATTAATGGCTTTGATTGAACAAGGTTATAAGCTAATGGCTCCAATCCCTTCTTGTGTACTGATGTTTAAGAATGAACTGCCGATGATCATGTCGAAAAATAAAGACATTAAAACCATTGGTGAAGCATTTTATGATCCTTTTGAGTATCTGATGTTTTTGAATAAAGAGGGTGTTTTAAAAACTGATTTTAAGTCAATTAATCAACATGTCTTATATCATGTAGCTTGCCACCAAAGAGTGCAAAATATTGGCTTACAAACTAAAAAAGTATTAAGTTTGATTCCAGACCTAGATTTAGATGTGATTCAGCGCTGTTCCGGACATGATGGAACTTATGGTGTACGCGTTGAAACCCATACATATGCTGTAAAGATTGGAAAACCAATTGCTAAAAAAATATCAGATAAAACAGATTTAGTGCTTAGTGATTGTGTAATGGCGGGTAATCATATTGCACACATCTCTGAACATAAGGTGAAGGCCATACATCCGATGAGTTTAGTCAAAATAGCCTACGGCTTAGATAAGGAAAAAACATAATGTCAGCACTACTAACAACAGCAGATTTATTTTCGTTAGAAAAATATGCGTTAACTAGGCAAGACTTTCGCCAACAAGTTATGACTCTTAAGAAAAATAGGCAAGTTAACCTTGGAGAGCATATTCGTTTACTATTTGAAAATCAGATGACTGTTCATTATCAAATTCAAGAAATGCTCCGTATTGAAAAAATCTTTGAAGCTGCTGAAATACAAGAAGAATTAGATACCTACAACCCTATGATACCAACAGGGCTTAATTTAAAAGCAACCATGATGATTGAATATAACGCAGTTGAAGATCGCAAAGAAGCCTTGTCAAAACTGATTGGCGTAGAGCGTAGCATTTATATCCAAGTGAGTGAACATTCAAAAGTTTATCCTATTTGTAATGAGGATTTAGAAAGAGAAACTGAAGATAAAACTTCTTCTGTGCATTTTATGCGCTTTGAGTTTACCCAAGCGATGGTTAACGACTTTTGTAATAAAGCAATTGTAAAGATGGGTGTTGAGCACAGCTATTACCCACAAGAAATTATTTTAGACAGCTTGACTCAAGAAGCACTAGGACAAGATTTCACTTAACTTTACTCAATCGGGTCAACATCCAAGTACCAACGCATTCCACTTTTTATTTTTATTGTATCAATGTGCTGATTAAAAGTAGCCAACATTTGGTGTAGTGATTTTCTGTCATCTGACTGTAAGTACAAGTTGAAGTAGTAGTAATCCGATTTTTTCTCGATAATATTAGCCACTGGCCCCCAAATTTCCACCGTATCGATTTGGATGCTCTTTAGCAAGCCAGCTGCTTCACGCAAAAAATCCTCAGCCATTTGTTTGTTTTTGGCATTGGCACACAATAGCGCCTGATGTGAGAATGGCGGCAATAATGCATTGCTACGTTGTTTGAGCAATTGGCTAGCAAACTGTGTATAACGTGATGAAAGCACATAGCTAAAAATCGGATGATCGGGATAGCGGGTTTGAATAACCACTTCACCTTGATCGGCATTTCGACCAGCACGGCCGGATACCTGAATCAGTAACTGCGCTAAATGCTCTGTTGCACGAAAATCGAGCGACAACAAACCTGCATCAGCATCTAAGATTCCCACCATAGCCAAATTAGAAAAATCATGCCCCTTGGCTAGCATTTGCGTACCCACAATAATACAAGGCTCGCCAGAGTTAATTTGTTTTAAATGCTCACCAAAGGCTTTTTTGCGGCGAGTAGTATCGCGATCAATACGAATAATTGGTGTATCGGAAAAATGCGAGGATAAGGTTTCTTCTAGTCGTTCGGTGCCATAACCCAACACTTCAAGGCTAGGTTGCTTACAATCTGGGCAAGTGTGCTGAGGCATTTGTTCGTCACCACAGTGGTGGCATTTGAGTCGGTTAATATGTCGATGGTAAATCATGCCTGAGTCGCAATGCCCACATTCGGCCTTCCAACCACACTCTTTACAATAATAAACCGGTGCATAACCACGACGATTGATAAACAACATCACTTGCTTGCCACTAGATAAGTATTGCTGCATTTTTTCGATTAGCAAAGCAGACAACAGTCCATCAAAATGCTGGCGCATATCAATTAAACTAACTTTTGGCATTGTTGCGCCGCCGGCGCGCTGCGTGAGCGTAAGGCGTGTGATTTTTTTATCCATCACATTTTTTAGCATTTCTAGTGAGGGTGTTGCTGTACCTAACACCAATGGAATGTTGGCCTGTTTAGCGCGTATGAAGCACAAATCTCTAGCGGAATAGCGAAAGTTAGATTGTTGTTTGAACGAACCATCATGCTCTTCATCGATGATAATCAAACCTAAATTTGGCATCGGTGCAAAAATTGCACTTCGGGTGCCAAGCACGACACCAGCCTCACCATTCTTTGCCAGCAGGTAGGCATCGAGCTTTTGTGTTTCATTGAGTTGCGAATGAATAGCAACAACACGAGTTTCTAGGCGCGATTCGAAGCGAGAGATCATTTGCGGTGTGAGCCCAATTTCAGGCACTAAGACCAATACTTGCTTGCCTTGGTCTAATGCAGCCTGAGTAATATTAAGATAAACCTCAGTCTTGCCACTACCGGTAACGCCATGCAGTAAAAACCCATGGTAACTGTCTTGAGATTTGGTAATCTCATTAATTGCATAAGATTGTTCATCTGTAATTTCGTAATCTGGTTTTTCAGTATCTATGGGTAATCCGGTGACTTTTTTAATTTTTGCTTCTTTGCCAAGACGTAGGTTCTTTGGCAATGCTGCTGATATTACCTCGCCAATTGGATGGTGATAATATTTGGCCGACCAAAACAAAAAATCAAGAATGGTTTGGTCTAGTATTGGTTCATCATCTAGGACTTCTTCAACTGATTTGAGCTTGTCAAAATCACTCTTGTCTTTATTGCCTAATACAATACCGACTACTTTTTTGCGAATAAAAGGCACTCTTACGCGCGTACCAACCTCCACTTCGACATCACATAGGTAGTCAAAGGTTTTGTTTAGCGGTACAGGTATTGCAACTTCAACGATCGCCATTAGTGGATAAATTTATATGGGTAAAATAAAATCATTTTATTCTAAAACTTTGAGCATGGTTGTTATTCAAAACGCTATTAATGATGTTTCGGTCAATGAGCAAAATCTCAAAGATACTTTGCAGCAAGTCATCACTGATTTGGACAAGGGTGAGAGTGAATTACTCATTCGAATTGTTAATGAGGCTGAGATTCAAACTCTCAATAAAGCCTATCGCGGTAAAGATCAGCCAACCAATGTTTTGTCTTTTCCATCCGACTTGCCGATTGAAATTGATGAAGCGATTTTAGGGGATGTAGTAATTTGCACCAGTGTGGTGGCCAGCGAAGCCATAGCGCAAAATAAAACGTTTGAGCGCCATCTAACGCATATGGCCATCCATGGCACATTACATCTATTGGGTTTTGATCACATAGAAGAATCTGATGCTAATGAGATGGAAGCCTTAGAGGTAAAAATTTTGGAAACATTAGGGATTAAAAACCCTTATTTTTCATAAGATTCTCCATAAATAATTTCAGCATGTTATCATTGATTACCAATTGTATTCTGAACAGTTGGCAAGCCAGTATTTCTATCTAGTGCCTTGTTTTTAATATAACTTTTTAATTAATAAAGGGCTTTATGATAATCAATAAACACATCAAACAAGCAGGTCTTGCTGCTATTTTTCTAGCATCGTCAAACGCTGCGATCGCACAATGTGGTAATGTACAAGTTGCTGAAATGAACTGGGCATCAGCCGAATTAATGGCTAATGTCGATAAGATTATTCTTGAAGAAGGCTATGGTTGTAACGTTAGTTTAGTGCCAGGCGCTACAACAACAACCTTTGCTTCAATGAACACTAAAGGGCAGCCTGATGTTGCACCAGAATTGTGGATTAACGCTGTTCGTGAGCCACTTGCTAAGGCAATGGATGCGGGTACGCTTCATTCAGCGAATGGCGGTCCAATTACAGATTTAGGTGAAGGCTGGTGGATTCCACCACACACGGCTAAAGCACATCCTGAATTAAAGACAGTACTTGACGTAATTAAACGTCCAGATTTATTCCCAGATAAAGAAGATCCGTCAAAAGGTGCGTTTGTTACTTGTCCAGCAGGTTGGGGTTGTCAGTTAACCAATGCTAATTTGTTCAAAGCATTTGATATGGAAAACAAAGGTTGGAAGTTAATCAACCCAGGTTCTGGCGCTGGTTTAGATGGCTCTATGTCAAAAGCGGTTGAGCGTGGTCAAAACTGGTTTGGTTACTACTGGTCGCCAACTGCGTTAATTGGCAAGTACAACATGACTAAGCTTGATTTTGGCGTTCCATTTGTGGGTAGCGAACATTGGGACGGTTGTTTGGTCAAAGAAGAGTGCGCCAATCCACAACCAAGTTCTTGGACTGAGTCAGAAGTACATACGGTTATTACTGATAAGCTTAAGAAAAATGGCGGCTCTGAAGTCTCAAATTACTTAAAGAATCGTGTTTATCCAGGTGCTGACATGAACGAAATGCTAGTTTATATGGGCGACAATCAAGCTAGTGGTGCTGATGCTGCAATTGAGTTCTTGCTAACTAAGCCAGGCGTTTGGAAGTCATGGGTGAGTAGTGATGTCGCTGATAAAGTTAAATCGGCTATTAAGTAATACACACATTTAAACAATAAAAAAATGCCTGATTATTCAGGCATTTTTTTTTAACAACAATACAGGTTGATTATGGATTTTTTAGGTAAATTCCCAGCGATGAGTCGCGGTGAATTGCGAGACTTTAAAAAAGGTGTTGATGGCAGCTTTTCAGAATTCACAGGAGAGTACGGTGAAGCGATAGAGGTTTTTTTTGATCCGTTGTTGTATTTCTTGGTTTGGTTTGAAAAGCTATTATTGTCCACACCATGGCCAATCATTCTATTAATAGTTGGCGTGCTTGCTTGGGCTGGAAGTCGTAGTATGAAAATCGCCACAGGTGCGGTATTGGCATTTATTGCCATTGGTTATTTTGGTATGTGGAAAGACACTATGTCGACATTGGCCATTGTTTCGGTGGCGACGTTAATTTGTATTTCTATTGGCATTCCGTTAGGCGTCTTAATGGCCAGATCCAAGTACGCGCAAGCATTAGTGACACCGTTATTAGACATCATGCAAACCATTCCTGCTTTTGTCTATTTAATTCCCGTAGTGATGCTACTAGGCATTGGCAAAGTGCCTGGTTTAATCGCTGTGTGTATTTATGCACTACCACCAATTGTTCGTTTAACAAACTTAGGTATTCGTCTAGTGAGTAAAGAAGCGTTAGAAGCAGCAGATGCATTTGGTGCTAGCTATCGACAGCGTTTATTCGGCGTACAAATTCCGCTAGCATTGCCCAATATTTTTGCCGGTATTAATCAAACAATTATGATGGCATTGTCAATGGTGGTGATTGCCTCGATGATCGGTGTGGCAGGATTAGGTGTGCCGGTACTACGCTCAATTTCTAATCAGTACTTGGCATTAGGCTTATTAAACGGTCTAGCTATTGTTGCACTGGCGATCATTTTTGATCGAGTCACTCAAGAGTATGGCAAGCGATTACAAAAACACCGGCATGGAGATCGCCTATGAGTGATATTGCTATTAGTATCAAAGGTTTGTATAAGATTTTTGGTAAGCGTCCAGCCAAAGCCATGCAGTATGTAAAAGACGGCATCTCAAAAGCTGATTTACTTGATAAACATAACCATGTGTTGGGCTTAAAAGACATTAATATCGATATTCCTGCGCATCAAATATCAGTCATTATGGGTTTGTCAGGCTCGGGCAAATCGACCTTGATTCGTCATATTAATCGACTTATCGAGCCTACTGATGGTGAAATTAGCGTTTACGGTGAAGATGTGTTATCCATGCCAAAAAAAGAATTACGAGAATTTAGGCGTCATAAAACCTCTATGGTTTTTCAAAAATTCGGCCTTCATATACACAAAACAGTGGCCGAAAATGTGGCTTACGGTTTAGTGATACAAGGCATTCCTCTAAATCAAGCAAAAAAAGATTCACACAAATGGCTTGAGCGTGTTGGCCTAGATGGTTTTGAAGATTATTATCCGGCGCAGCTTTCCGGTGGTATGCAACAACGTGTGGGTTTGGCACGCGCACTGGCCACTGATGCAGATATTTTATTAATGGATGAGGCTTTTTCAGCACTAGATCCTTTAATCAGAACAGACATGCAAGACATCTTGCTTAATCTCCAGCAAGAGCTACACAAAACCATTGTCTTTATTACCCATGACTTGGATGAAGCACTAAATATTGGTGACTCTATTACTATTTTGCGTGATGGTGAAGTAATTCAGCAAGGTGATCCACAAGAGATTATTCTTAAGCCTAATGATGATTATATTGTTGATTTTATTCAAGACATTAATCGTGGTCGTGTGATTCGAATCAAATCAATCATGAATAAGGGTGAATCAGTCAATGGGCCAAGTTTTGATTACAATAGTGTATTGGAAGAAATTCTACCTGACGTGGTTAATAGTCCAGAGCATAAAGCCAATGTAATTGATGGTAATGGCGATATTATTGGTAGTATTGATTTGAAAAAAATCGCATCATCCATTGCTAAGCCAGCTGTAGAAAGTAGTACAAATACCAATTATAAATAAGCGTATTTTTCAAAAAAATCAGAAATAATTAAAATCACTATTTATCAGCGTGTTCCATGCGTCCGAGTCGTTCCATGGCGCGTAATTCATCGTCAATATAGTACATTTTTAGCGAACTCCGCTCCCAAGGCGGGATATTGGCATCTTGTAAGACCTTTTTGAGTGATTGCGAGTGTTTTTTGCCCGGTAATTTGATGTGCTGTCCTTCAGTGCGGTAGCGAATAGAAAAATTTGGCAAATTTTCAAATTCCGCATGAAATGGGCAATTATTTGGTTTTTTCTCTGTTTGATTATCAATAAAATACAACTCATCTTGATAGCGTCGAATTTCGAAACTATCCCAGCTCACCAAAGGCTGTGCATCTTCTTTGGCGTGCAATAAATCAATAATTTGATCCGTAATTTTGTCGCTAGGCGTTAAAAATTTCATGATGCTTAAATGATGACGCAAAATATTTTTAATTCGGTGGATTTCTAACTTTTTTAAAGCGCTAATGTTAATTCTGCCACTGTCATTAATCACATGATGAGTGTTAATATCAATATCGGCCAGTTCGCGCGTGAGTTTTAAGGCTTCAGATTGGTGTTTGGCGCTTCGAGTTAAGATTTTTGCCAAATTTTTATAAACGGTTTCTAATTTTGGAATAATCTCTAAGCGCAAGAAATTGCGTCGAAAATTGGTATCGGTATTACTGTCGTCTTCCACCCAAGACAAATGATGATCTTTGGCGTATTTAATAATTTCAGATTTTTCAATATTGAGCATTGGTCGGTAATGTGTGCCTTTGCCCAAAGGTTTTGATTTTGGCATGGCGGCCAAACCTGCGACACCTGCACCACGGAAAAGTTGCAATAAAAGTGTTTCAGCTTGATCATTCTGATGGTGTGCTGTACACAGTACTTCGTTTTCTTTTAATGAGCAAGATAATGAATAATAACGTTTTTTACGTGCATTTTCTTCTAAGTTAGACTCATTTTCGATAAATATATCGATATTTGAATAAGGAATATTTAGTGTTTTACACAGGTTTTTGCAAAATTCATCCCACTCAGTGCAGTGTTTTGATAGATGATGATTGCAATGAATTGCACGTAGATTATTAGGATAGTGCGTGTGTAGATAATGCAGTAGTACGACAGAGTCAATGCCACCACTTAAGGCGATAACGAGTTGTCTATTCTCAAGGAAAGAATCTTTATTCTTTAAATTTTCCAAAGCTTAAGAGTTTTTCTGCTCGAGCTTGAAGTAGCTGATCAGTTGTCATTTTTCCGACGACTTCTAGTTGTTGCTTGAGTGCATTTTTTAGTAGTTTTCTGGCTTCGTCAGGGTCACGATGAATACCACCTAATGGTTCGGCAATAATTTCATCAATCAAACCTTCTTTTTTAAGATGCTTGCTGGTGAGCTTAAGTGATTCAGCTGCCACGTTAGCTTTGGCTGCGTCTTTATACAGAATAGAAGCACAACCTTCTGGCGAGATCACCGAATAAATAGAGTATTCAAACATCATTATTTTGTCAGCCACACCAATGGCAAGCGCACCACCCGAGCCTCCTTCGCCAATCACCACAGAGATAATCGGGGTGGCAAGTGTTGACATTTCAAATAAGTTTTTTGCAATGGCTTCAGATTGACCGCGCTCTTCAGCGCCAATACCTGGGTAAGCACCTGGCGTATCAATAAAAGTAATGACCGGCATAGAAAATTTCTCAGCCATTTTCATTAATCGGAGTGCTTTTCGGTAACCCTCAGGGCGTGGCATACCAAAGTTGTATTTAATTTTATCTTGCGTTGATCGACCTTTTTGTTGGCCAATAAACATCACACTTTGGCCATCAAGTTTGGCAATACCGCCAACAATTGCATGATCATCGCCATAAGCACGATCACCATGCAGCTCGGTAAATTCGTCAAATACATCGTCAATATAATCTAAGGTATAAAGGCGTTGTGGGTGTCTGGCGAGTTGAGATATTTGCCAATCGCTCAGTGATGAAAATATTTTTTTGGTTAGTGCGCTACTTTTGTCTTTTAACGCCTCCATCTCTTTGACAATATCAGCTTTATCTTTAATATTGCAAAGCGCTTGAATCTTGCCTTCTAGGTCGGCAATCGGTTGTTCAAAATCAAGATAATCTAAATTCATATCGCGTTAAAATTCATAGTAATAATATTGGAAATTATAGCAGATGGACTTACTCACACTACTTTCTTTAAACTTATGACACAAGGCATTGTTAAAAGCACTTTCCCTGTCTTGTTTGGATATATTCCGCTTGGAATAGCTTTTGGTATGCTGTTTCAAGATTTGGGCTATCCTTGGTACTTGGCAACGTTGATGGCATTTTTTGTTTATGCTGGTACCGCGCAATTTATGATTGTTGGATTACTGGCTGCGGGCGTAGGCTTAA
>CAYUWB010000030.1:0-13369 GCA_964448305.1 uncultured Candidatus Ruthturnera sp. | reverse complement strand
CCTTGTAGCATTTCGTCAGCACCATGACCCATAATATGACAACCGACTATTTTTTCATCATCGCCCGCGCAAACTAATTTTAAGGCGGTTGTGGTTTTGTGATCAAGCAGCGCATCGGCCATTGGCGTAAATTCTGACTTGTAGGTTTTCACTTTATCAAATTTTTCATTAGCCGCATCTTCTGTTAAACCAATTGTACCAATTGGCGGATGAGAGAAGACTACAGTGGCAATGTTGTTGTAATTAAGGTGGCGATCAGTCATACCATTGTATAGTCGATCAGACAATCTTCTGCCAGCGGCAATGGCTACTGGTGTGAGTGGTGCACGTCCTGTCGCATCACCAAGTGCAAAGATATTATCAATATTAGTCATTTGAAATTTGTCAGTTGGAATAAACCCACGTTGATCGCATTCAACGCCCGCATTTTCCAAACCAAGGTGTTGCGTCATTGGATTTCTACCGACTGCCCAAATAATTTGATCAAAACCAGAAAATTCGCCTTGGCTGGTAAAGATGGTTTTGTCTGACGATACTTTTTCAATCTGGGTATTGTGGTGAATGGAAATGCCGTGCGCTGTATAGTCTTTATCTAGTGCTGCTTGAATCATTGAATCAAAACCTCTAAGCAGGGTGTCAGCACGTCCAAAAATTTCTACTTCTGCACCAAGTGCATTAAGTACACCTGCGAGCTCGACGCCAATATAGCCACCACCAATCACCGCTACTTTTTTAGGTAAGTCTTCTAATTCGAAAAAACCATCTGAAGTAATACCATGTTGCGCGCCCTCAATATGTGGCACTGCAGGCTCACCACCAGGGGAAAGTACAATGTGATCAGCCGTGTAAGTTTCGCCATTAACAGAAACGGTATTTTTATCAACTAATTTACCAAAGCCATGAAGGTAATCAATACCTAAATCTTCCAAATAGCCGTCATACCAATTGGTGATGCCTTTGATGTAGTTGTCTCTACCCTGTTTGAGTTTTTTCCATGAGAAGTTTTTAACTTCGACATCAAAACCAAAACCTTGAGCACTATTGATTTGGGTTGCGGCATTGGCAGCAAACCACATAACTTTTTTAGGTACACAGCCCACATTCACGCAAGTGCCACCAATGGTTTTTACCTCAACAACAGCGCATTTTTTACCGTATTCACTGGCGCGTTCAACCGCTGATAATCCACCTGATCCGGCACCAATGGCAATCATGTCGTAATGTGTTGTTTGAGTCTTGGTTGTCATTTTTTTTCTCCATAAATGTAATAGGCCTTGCCTATTGCATAACTAGTATCCAGCCTTAAGACTGGCTTCAATAAATTTATCTATATTTCCATCAAGCACATCGCCCGTATTGGATGATTCTACACCGGTGCGTAAATCTTTAATTCTAGATTGGTCAAGCACGTATGAGCGAATTTGGTGACCCCAGCCAATGTCAGATTTAGCATCTTCTAGTTCTTGGTTTTCACTATTCCTTTTTTGCATTTCAAGCTCATAAAGTTTAGATTTTAATTGTTTCATGGCTTGGTCTTTATTAGCATGTTGTGAGCGACCATCCTGGCATTGCACCACGGTGCTAGTAGGTAAGTGGGTAATACGTACTGCTGAATCGGTTTTATTTACATGCTGGCCACCCGCGCCACTGGCACGATAGGTGTCAATACGAATATCGGCTTTATTGATTTCAATATCAATGTTGTCATCTACTTCGGGGGAAACAAAGACAGATGAAAAAGAAGTATGGCGTTTGCCATTCGCATTAAAAGGTGATTTTCTAACCAAGCGATGAATGCCAATCTCACTACGCAACCAACCAAACGCGTATTCACCATCAAAATGAATGGTAGCTGATTTAATGCCAGCCACTTCGCCGGCAGAGACTTCCATTAATTTAACTTTAAAGTTATGCTTTTCACCCCAACGAAGATACATGCGTAAAATCATTTCTGCCCAATCTTGAGCCTCAGTGCCACCTGAGCCTGATTGAATATCTAGATAAGCGGAATTGGCATCAAGATCACCACTAAACATACGTTGGAATTCTAGCTGTTCAATTGAGTTTTCAATGCGATTTAAGTCATTAATAACACTATTGGCTGTATCTTCATCATCTTCAAGCTGCGCCATGTCTAACAGCTCTTTGGCGTCCTCTAATACAGAGCTTGCTTCGTCAAAGGTTTGACAAATTGATTCCAGCTTTGATTTTTCTTTGCCGAGTGCTTGTGCTTTGTTTTGGTCGGACCAAATATCTGGGTTTTCCATTTCTAGTAAAACTTCTTCGAGTCGACCTTGTTTTTCTTCCAAATCAAGATGACCAGATAAAATAGAAGATCGTTCTATTAGGTCGTCAATTTTTTGATAAGTAGGGGAAAGTTCCATAACTTGTATTTTAACTAAAGCATTATTGCAGAAACAAAAAAAGCCCCAAACGGGGCTTTTTATTAAAGCGTAAAATTTATTTTCTAAGGCCTAAGCGAGAAATTAAATCAGAATAAGCGCTTACATCACTACCTTTAAGGTAAGTTAACAGTTTTTTGCGCTGAGAAACTAAACGTAATAAACCTCTTCTTGAGTGATGGTCTTTTTTATGAGTTTTAAAATGATCAGTTAAGTGCTTAATGCGAGCAGTTAGTAGGGCAACTTGTACATTGGTTGAGCCAGTGTCGTTAGCATCTTGTTGATATTCTTTAATAATAGCTTGTGTATCAATTGACATAATTGGTATAAATAGTAATAAATCAAAATTTGGTAAAGGGTTAATTATACGCTAATTATTTTTTTGATTCCACACCTTAAAACAAAAAATTAATAAAAAGGTGTTTCGCCTTCTGGCCTGGTTTTGAAACGTTTATGAATCCAAAGATATTGTTCTGGCGCTTTAAGGATTTGATCTTGTAATATTTGGTTGGTTTTACTCGCACTTTTAACTGCATCATCTGCCGGATAATTATCTAGGGGTGCTTCAAAGGTCATTGTATAGCCTTGGGAGTCTCGAATAAAAAAATAAGGAATCACAACAGTATTTGGTGTTTTTGCCAAACGTGCTGTGGCAGCAACTGTGGCGGTTTGAATGTTGAAAAAAGGCGCAAAAACAGAGTTTTGTTCTCCTAAATCTTGATCAGGTGCATACCAAATAGGCAAGCCGCCCTTGATCGCTTTCATCATCGCGCGCGTGTCTTTTGTTTTGATCATGGTGGCGCCATTGTCAACAAAGCCTTTGCGCATTACTTCATCAAATAAAGCGTTGTTTTGTGGACGATAGATATTGGCAATTTTATATTTTAAGAGCAGCGCTCTTGAGCCTAACATCAGCGGCATAAAATGAGCAGCCAACAAAATAACATTTTGCTTTTTATTTAGTGCATCAGTTAGATAGTGTTCGTTATGAGTGGTAATGAGTTTTTGGATTTTTTTATTTTTGCCAAAATAAGCATTTGCCGTTTCAAACAGTGAAATGCCGATGGCTTCAAAATTGTGCCTGACTAAGGCTTCTACCTCGCTTAAGCTTTTATTAGGGAAGCAGCGAGCAATATTAACAAAAGCAATTTTTCTAAATCGAGAAAGTAGCGGATAAAGTAATCGACCAATACCAGTACCAATAAACACTTGTACGGCAAAGGGTAGTTTGGCGCCTAATTTCATAAATCCAATCAAAAACCAAGTTGGTATAAATTTAGGATGATAAAAATTTTGTTTTTTCATTAAAATGTATTTTATGCCTTACATTAGCCAAAGTTTTATTGACGATTTGCCTAATCAAATTGATATTGTTGATTTGATCTCAAAACGCCTGTCGCTTAAAAAAACTGGTAGCGATTATCGGGCTCCTTGTCCTTTTCATGGCGGTAAAAACCGCAACTTTGCCGTTAATAGTCATAAGCAATTTTATCATTGTTTTAAGTGTGGTGAGAGCGGTGGCGCGATTAGTTTCGTACAAAAATTTGATAATCTGGATTTTGTTGAAGCGATTGAAGTTATTGCCAGTGAATTTGGCCTAAAGATTGAATACGATAGTAATACCAAGCCAGTTGACCCTCGGTTAGAGCGCTATCGAGACTTATCTCAAAAAGTGAGTGATTTTTATAAACAACAGCTTAGAAGTTCTCCTGCCAAAAAGAAAGCAGTTGACTATGCGGTAAATAGAGGTATTAGTGGCGAGATTGCTAAACGTTTTGAATTAGGCTTTGCACCGCCAAGTAATCAAGATTTGTTATTGGCTTTTGAAAAAGACGAGCAAGCAAGTGCCGATTTAAAATCCCTAGGTTTGGTTAAAACAGGTGAATACGGGGACTATGATTTTTTCCGTGATCGTTTAATGTTTCCTATTCATAATGCCAAAGGTAATGTTATTGCTTTTGGTGGTAGGGCGTTTGACAATAAAGCCAAAGCCAAGTATTTAAATTCATCAGAAAGTCCTATTTTTTCCAAATCAAGAGAGCTTTACGGCCTTTATCATGCACGCAAACATTCTCGTTTGATGGACTATATTTTGGTGGTTGAAGGCTATATGGATGTGGTGGCGTTACATCAAGCAAACTTCACCAAAGTAGTGGCAACATTGGGTACAGCCACAACGCCAGAGCATCTACAAATATTGGCACGCACCACCAATACCATTGTTTTTTGTTTTGATGGCGATGATGCAGGGCGAGCAGCGGCTTGGAAGGCGCTACAAATCGCATTGCCAATTATTAAGGCTGGCCTGGTGATTAAATTTTTATTTTTACCTGATGGCGAAGACCCTGATACTTTGGTTAAAAAAGAGTCTACCCAAGCCTTTGAAGCGCGCATTGAAAAAGCACACACACTGTCTCATTTTTTATTTGAGCATGTAAAGACAGAAGTAGACTTTGACACGATTGAAGGCAAAACTTTGTTTTTAGAAAAAGTATCAATATTAATTAATCAAGTGAATTATGAGATTTACCAACAACAGTTAATTGACGGTGTAGCCCAAGTTGTTGGACAAAGTGTTGATCAAGTGCAGACGGTTTTCAAACAACAAGCTGAACAATCAATGTCTACTTCTTTTGATACGATACCAATGTCAGAGAGTGGTTCGTTTGAAGGGCAAGAGCCAGATTTTTCGGATTTTTCAGATGACTATCAAGAGCCTAATACAATGCCTCAAGAAAACAGCGCAGTTAAAGCGCTTATGTCTAGAATGATTAGTTTGTTGCTGAATTACCCATCAATTGCGCACGAAAATGATACAGTTGAAGTTAGGGTTAGAGCGCTGAAAAAAGTTGACAAAAAATTTGAGTCCTTGTTAGAGCTGGTGCATAACGCTGAAATGACTGACGATATCTCTCAAGAGGAATTGCTTAAGCCTTTTAAAAATAAAATTGGCGTTTATAATCGCTTGCAACAGTTGTGCACATTGGTGCCTTTCTTAAGTGAAAATGAAGCTAAAAACGAATTTTTAGATGCCTTATTGAAAGTAGAGGGGCAGCAAAAAAAGAGTCAGTCTTTACTCATTAAAAATGAAGAGGAATACGTTAAAAATCTACAAGCAAGAAAAGGTAAAAAAGATTAGTTTTTTGCCAATAGCTTGATTGACTGATCAGTAGTTAAGATATTTTCCATTGCATCTTTAAAAACCATTGCTGCAGAATTAGACCCTTCGCACTTGTTTCTTTTATTTGGATCCCAATAAGTGTAGCATTTTTTAGGATAGTCTAATCTAACTGCCATGATGTATTTAGGCTTTTTAACAGGGACAAAGCCAGTAAAGAAAGTACGTTTAGCGCCTTTTTTGTTGTATTGCCCATTAACAACCATTTCAGCAGTACCTGTTTTTCCTGCAATATCATAACCTTTAATTCGGGCTCGATAGCCAGAGCCTTTCCAAGAGACAACTGCATCTAGTAAGTTCGCAATTTTGTGAGTTGCATCTTTACTAAATACTGGTGTTGGGTTCTCATTTATATTAACACCTTTGATTAATTTTAAAGGTGGAAGTGTGCCTTCGTTAGCAAACACTAAATAAGCTCTAGCCAATTGTGCTAAATTAGTCTCCATCGGCCCATGACCAAAAGACAAAGAGCGTTTATCAGCTAACCCCCAAGAGTCAAAATGCCTTAAAGATCCAGAGTTTTCAATACTTGGTAATAAGCCAAGTGGCTGCCCAAAACCCAGCTTATTCCAAGTACTGTACATGTCTTCTTTATCCAATCTTTCGGAGACATTAACCGTGCCTAGGTTGTGCGACTTTTGTAATATTTTCTTAACGGTCATGTGCTTATATTTTCCGTCTGGTTCAATGTGGCCAGTACGCTTAGTTACATCAATTAGCTCGTCATCAGTAGCAGTGATTTGATTTCGTTCAAGTGCCAACAGCATAGTGAATGGCTTCATGGTTGAGCCTGGCTCAACTTTGTCTGAAAGCACTCGATTCCGATAATGCTCGGTATTGTAAATGGTTTTATCGTTTGGGTCGTCGGCTGGGTAGTTGACCATAGCTAAGATTTCACCACTTGGTGCTAGGATAATGGCTGAGCCGGAGTTGGCATTATGAAACTCAACGGATTTTTTAATGGCTGAGTAAGCGTGAAATTGAATATTCGCATCTATCGTTAGTTTAATATCTTGACCATGCTTTAATGGATTAACAACCACAGGGTTGAAATAAGATCCTTTAGACGCTTTTTCATAACTCAGTTTTGTTAATCCGTCTTGCCCTGATAAGACATAATTAAATTCACCTTCAATACCAGATACACCTTGTTTTTTGTGATTAACTCTTCCAAGTAGAGGGGCTAATGAGGCAGATTTTGGGTAATAACGCTGCGTTTCTGCTTGTAAAGCCACACCGTTTATTCTTCTTTTTTTGCAGCTATTGTAAGAAACATAAACAGGTTTATTTTCTTTTAAGTTGACCATTTCTAGTGCTTGATCAATTAAGCTTGTTGATATTTTTTTCTGTTTTATCGTACAAACTTTGAGCTTAATTTTTGAAAGTTCTGCTAGATTCTCTAAGATTGGACTGGTTAGTCTTAGATTTTTCTTAATAATTAATTCTCTTCTTCCTCTTGTCTTGCTTAATTTATTTTCAATAGCCGCGCGCAGTTCGCCCTCAGGCATCATCAGTGCTTCGGCTAATTTCGGAATAAAGACTGCTTGTACTTGAGTGGGATCTAGGTTGACGCGTTTTAAAATACGGCTAGAAGCCAAGATGTCGCCATTCCTATCTAAGATGTCACCACGACGTGATTTTGTTTTGCCTATATTGCTTTTATCGGCTTGTATTCTGGCTTTTTCTTGAATGGTAATTGTGCTTGTATCAGGCTGCTCAATAGTGATCTGATTAATAGTGACAATCCTAAAACCAAATCCAAGTAACAATAAAACAAAGAAATATTTAATCGCACCCTGTCGATACCAATAGTTTTGAACTCTGGTGGAGATTATTAATTTAGGGTTTGTATTTGTCATAACAGCACGGATTTAATTTTTTTTGGATTAACAACTTTCATTTGTAAATCTTTTAGGGCTTTGTTTTTAATCTGTGCACCACTAATTTTTTCTGAGTGTTTTATTAATAAGTGCTTGTGCATAGCCATTAGTTGTTGATTTTTATTTTCTTTTATTTTTATTTCTTTTGCTAAAAGATAATTTTGCTGGTGCCAAATAATCGTATAAAAAGACAACACAACAATACACATACCTAACACGATATTGATTTTTGTCACACTTAGTGACCGACCTAACACGTTAGAGCCTCTAATGTAGTGCGCTGTGCAATTCTCAATATGGCACTTCTTGAGCGTTTATTGGTACTTACTTCTGCTTTACTGGCAAATTGTTTTCCTAAGTTTTTAAATAAGGTTTGCTCAGCACCACTATCCATAATTGGCAACCCCTTAGGCAGTTGTTTTTGTTTAGAGTTTTTTTGAATAAATTGTTTAACAATACGATCTTCAATAGAATGAAAACTAATAATACTAAGTCGACCTTCTGGTGCTAATAAGCTTGTGGTTTGGTTTAATGCGTCAATTAATTGTTTTAATTCTTGATTAATAAAAATACGAATCGCTTGAAATGATCGAGTTGCTGGGTGCTTATTTTTATGTGATTTAACCACGCTTGCAATAATATTGGCCAATTGCAGAGTTGTTGTAATGGTTTTATCTTGTTGGTATTTTTTAATGGCACTGGCAATGTGTCGGCTTCTTTTTTCTTCGCCAAATTCATATATCACATTAGCAATTTCAACTGCATCAGCTTTTTCTAGCCATTGAGCCGCACTCATTCCATGGGTTTGATCCATACGCATATCAAGTGGACCATCAGCGTTAAAGCTAAAGCCTCTTTCAGCATTATCCAGTTGTGGCGATGAAACGCCAAGATCCATTAAGATGCCGTCAATTTTTCCAGATAAATTTCGCTCATTTAATAGCTTACCCATATGTGTGAAAGCACTATGAATCACCGTGAGACGATCGTCATTAAAATTTTCTTTTGCGTATTCAACGGCGTGGATATCTTGATCGAAAGCAATCACCGAGCCTGAGTCGTCTAATTTGTCTAGAATGCCTTGTGTGTGCCCACCTCGGCCAAAAGTAGCGTCAATATAGGTACCGCCATTTTTTATGTTCAACCCTTCGATGGATTCATCGAACATCACAGATTGGTGATGGTTTGAGGTTATAGACATTTATAGTGCCAGTTGAGTAATTTCCGTTGGAATTTCTTCTTTCTTGCTCAGCGAGTCAAGATTGTTAATATGTTTGTGCCAAGCGTCTTCGTCCCACAATTCAAAATTATTGCCTTGACCGCTTAGAATTAATTTTTTATGTAGTTTGGCGTATTCTCTGAGTGTTGCAGGAATTAGAATACGAGAGGCTTTATCAAGCTCACAATCAGTTGCATGACCAATGAGTTTGCGTTTTAAACGTTTTGTGTGAATGTTAAGTGAGGGCAGTGCACTCACTTTACGCTCAAGATTTTGCCAATCACCCAAAGGGTAAAGCAGCAAACAATTGTCGTCTGGGTGAATACTTAGTACCATTTGTCCAGCGCAAGCCTTATCGATTTGCGTTTGGTGGCGCGTTGGAATTTTTAATCTTCCTTTTGCGTCAATGGTTAAACTATGTACCCCCCTGAACATTTTCTCTTCCCCAAGATTTTATGTTGATTAAACAACGGCAACAAAGCTAATAGCCAAGATAAGTGCCGATGATGCGTAAATAATTGCGTGTAAAGTTGCTTCCATGTTTCCCCCGTATTGGTGATTAAAAAATATTAACTCCTCAAGTCAATAAAATACATTTTATACCACTTTGTTACACTTTGAACCACTTTTATTGATAAAAAAATATTGGAAATAATCAAAATCATTTTAAAACCTTGATCAAAAAGGGGTGTTCACCTCTAAAAATCTTGTTTTTAATACCTAAAATGACGTTTTTATTCAGAATATAGATCAAAAAGATATGAAACGGGCCTTTCCCGTTTCAAAAACTAAAAAATTGGGTAATTTTCGAAATGGATGATTATTTTGAATAAACCAACTGTGTAGAGCGTTATTTGATATGATGATAGTTATAAAAGGTTGATTCTAAGGAAAATAGTATGAAATTGGTTTATGCATTACGAGGTCAAATTAATCATTTGTTTTATCGCTGGGTTGTGCGTCCTTTAGTCTTTCTATGGGAAGCAGAAGAAGCGCATAACAAACTCAAACAGTTTGGGCTATTATTGGCTTCTAATACTTTAGGCAGAAGTTTATTAAAAACTTTATTTTATTACCAACATAAAAGCCTTAACACTACAGTTGATGGCGTCAAGTACGATAACCCAATTGGCTTGTCTGCCGGTTTTGATAAGGATGGTGAATTGACCGATGCCTATCCACTTATCGGTTTTGGTTTTGCTGAGTTAGGTTCTTTTACTGGTGATGTATGTCCAGGCAATCCCGGTGTGGGCAGGCGTTTATTCCGTTTGGTTAAGTCTAAATCGATTTTAGTTTGGTACGGGCTTAATAATCAAGGTGCCGAGGCTATTGCGAAACGATTAAAAGGTAAAAAATTTAAAATACCCATTGGTATTAGCGCTGCTAAAACCAACAATTCTGCAGAATTTGATTTGCAAAACTCGATTGATGATTATTTAAAAACAGTGAGCGCTTTTAAGGACATTGGACATTACTATACAATTAATATTTCTTGCCCAAACACCCAAGACGGCGAGCCATTTGTTGATCAAAAAAATTTAGAGACATTATTAAGTGCGCTCGACAAAGTCAAACAAGAGGGTAAACCAGTCTATGTAAAAATGGCAGCAGATTTAGAGCAAGATGAAATCAACATCATTGTTGATGCTTGTTTAAAACACAAGGTAGACGGACTGGTATTAACCAATTTAACCAAGCCGTCAATGAGTGATGAGTATCTTAAAGAAGAACTAACGTTTGACAAAGGTGCGCTTAGTGGTTTACCAGTGCAGCGCATTGCAACCAATATGGTGCGCCATGTTTATCAAAGAACGCGAGGTAAGATTACCATTGTTGGTGTGGGCGGTGTGTTTAGTGCAGACGATGCTTACGAGAAAATCACTTCTGGTGCTAATTTAATTGAGCTGATTACCAGCATGATTTTTGAAGGTCCGCAAGTTGTTGGTGAGATTAATCGTGGCTTGGTTGATCTGCTGAAAAAGGACGGTTTTTCATCCGTTGAGGAAGCAGTAGGGTCGCGCAATCCTTTGCTTTAAATTTCTTCAATGAGACCTTTAATCACTTGAGCCGAAGCATCGAATGCTTTTTGTTCTTCAGTATTAAAATCTAGCTCAACAATTTTTTCAATACCATTTTTACCCAATACGACGGGCACACCAATGGCAATATCGTTTTGCTTGTATTCGCCTTCAAGCATACTAATGCAAGGCAGTAGACGGCGTTTGTTGTGCACTATGGCTTCCACCATAATGGTGACTGCAGCGCCTGGGGCATCATAAGCACTGGATTTTTGTTTAAGGTTGAGAATTTCTGCACCGCCATCACGGGTACGTTGGATAATTTTATCAATGGTTGTTTTGTCTAATAAATGCTCAATTGAAATGCCGCTAACCGTGGTGAACCGTGGCAGAGGCACCATGGTGTCACCATGGCCGCCGAGCACAATCGCTTGAATATCGTTAATGGAGTAGTCAATTTCCATGGCGATAAAACTCGACATACGCATTGAATCCAAAATACCAGCTTGCCCCATAATACGGTTGCGTGGCCAGTTGGCTTTTTGGTTGGCGTAATAAGTCAGTACATCAACAGGATTAGAAACCACAATCACATAAGCGTCTGGTGCGTATTTGATCACGCCATCCATAATTTCATCAATTATTTTAAGATTGATGGCTAATACATCAGCGCGATCCATGCCAGGTTTGCGTGGCATACCAGCAGTAATAATAACGATATTAGAATCTTGAATATTAGCAATATCACTCGCGCCAACGAGATTAGCATCAAAGTGATAAACACTTGAGGTTTCTTGAATATCAAGCGCCACACCTTTGGCGTATTGCTCATCTAAATCAATGAGTACAATTTGCTGTGCTAGCTTTTGAATGGCCAACATTTGAGCGGTACTTTCGCCCACTCGGCCAGCGCCAACAATACTGATTTTATTAACCATGGCAACCTCCTCTCAATACTTATATAATAGCTTGCTTATCGTATAAACAATATTAACCCAAAATGAGTGAAGAATTCCATAAATTAGCACTTGATTATCACAAGGGGGATCGCCCCGGAAAAATACAGGTTTCTTCGCACAAAGCATTGGATACGCATCACGATTTGTCATTGGCGTACACACCGGGTGTGGCGGCGCCTGTTAGAGAAATTGCTAAAGATGAATCCAAGGTTTATGACTACACCGTCAAAGGTAATTTAGTGGCTGTGATTACCGATGGGTCGGCCGTGTTAGGCCTGGGTAATGTTGGTCCTTTGGCGGCTAAACCAGTGATGGAAGGCAAGGGTGTTTTGTTTAAACAATTTGCTGATATTGACGTGTTTAATATTGAAGTGGATACGCAAGATGTGGATGAATTTGTACAAACCGTTAAAAATATTGCACCGACTTTTGGTGGTATTAACCTAGAAGATATTTCTGCACCACGCTGTTTTGAAATCGAACAGCGCTTGATTAAAGAGCTGGATACCCCTGTTTTTCATGATGATCAACATGGTACGGCTATTATTATTGCAGCAGGACTTTTAAACGCTTTAGAGATTCAAGGTAAAACGCCTGAAACTGCAACTTTGACTTGCCTAGGCGCAGGTGCTGCAGGTATTGCAACGCTTGATTTATTGTGTGATCTTGGCTTTAAAAAATCTAATATTTTATTGGTAGATTCTAAAGGCGTGATTACTAATCAGCGCAAAGGTTTGACTAAAGAAAAGGCAGATTACGCATCAACAACCGACAAACAAACCTTAGCAGATGCAATGGATAATTGTGATGTGTTTGTAGGGGTGGCATCTGCTAATTTGGTTTCTCAAGCCATGGTGAAATCAATGGCAGATAACCCAATTGTGTTTGCTTTGTCAAATCCTGACCCTGAAATATCACCTGCAGACGCTAACGCGGCGCGTGATGATTTGATCATGGCAACCGGTCGAAGTGATTACCCAAATCAAGTAAACAATGTGCTTGGATTCCCATTTATTTTCAGAGGTGCGCTTGATGCTAAAGCCAGCGAAATCAATGTTGAGATGAAAATTGCCGCCGTGCATGCACTTAAAGATTTGGCAAAATTAGCCGTTCCTCAAGATGTATTAGACGCTTACCATGTTGATGCTATCAGCTTTGGAAAGGACTATATCATCCCTAAACCGTTCGACAAAAGACTCATCGATGTCGTGCCAAAAGCAGTATTTGATGCTGCAATATCAAGCGGTGTTTCTAGGCTTTAATTTTCGCTATAACACCCCTTAATTTCGATACAAAAAAAAACGATTAAATCCCCTTGTTAATCAATAATAGTTATGGGATAATGGCCGATTGTTTTTGGAGAGATTTACGAGTGGTTAAAGTATGCGGATTGTAAATCCGTCGCCTCTGGCTTCGAAGGTTCGAATCCTTCTCTCTCCACCAGAAGTAAAAGTAGGATTTGCGGGTATCGTATATTGGTATTACCTTGGCCTTCCAAGCCAATGAGACGAGTTCGATTCTCGTTACCCGCTCCATGTGGAAGAGGTTGTGCTCACCTAGCTCAGTCGGTAGAGCACTTCCTTGGTAAGGAAGAGGTCGGCGGTTCAAATCCGCTGGTGAGCTCCAGTAAAATTTAAAATAGTTCTAACTAAGAGGAAAATAAAATGTCAAAAGAAAAATTCGAAAGAACCAAACCCCATGTCAACGTCGGCA
>CAYUWB010000029.1:0-13400 GCA_964448305.1 uncultured Candidatus Ruthturnera sp. | reverse complement strand
CGGTAAAATCACCCGCTCCGTTGTTATCGACATCGGCGTCGATAACCGTCGCTCCTGCCGAAGTAACGTTTTGGCTTAAGGTGATTCCCGCGTTGGCGTTTAAGGTCAATCCTTCTCCTGTTGTCGTTGTGCCGCTTGTGGTGATCGCCCCTGTTGTCGTTCCCGAGAAGAATCCGCCTGTGCTGATCGTTCCCATGTTCAGCGCTGTCGCTCCGTTATCCAATGTTACGTCGCCGCCGGTTCCGGTGGTTGTGAAACTGACCGCGCCGGTAATGGCGTTGGTGGAATCGAGCGTGATGGCGTTATCGGCCACGTCGGTGGTGAAGCTGGCGGTGCCGCCTACCGTGATAACGCCCGTATCGGTGATGGCGTTACCCGCCGTTACCGCCAGGTTTTGTCCGATACCGACTGTTCCTAAAATCAACGCGGTCGTGCCGTTATCCAATGTCGCGTCGCCGACTCCCGTAGTGGAAAGACTCACCGCTCCGGCTAGGGCATTAGACGTGTTGCTAAGCGTGATCGATTGTCCTGCAACGTCGGTGGTAAAAGAAGACGTGGCGGTAACTGTTAACGCTCCGCTTTGCGTAATGGTTCCGCCGGAAGTGGCGAATAAATCGCCTCGAATGGTGGACGCCGCTAAAATTAAATTAGTGGTTCCGTTGTCGATAGTAACGTCGCCGGTGTTGCCGCCCGCCGTGTTGGTGGTGAAGCTGACGGCTCCGGTAATTGCGTTTGTGTTATTTAATGAGATCGTCTGATCGTTGCCGCTGGTAGTGAAACTAGCGGTACTTGCTACCGTTTGATTTCCTGAATCGGAGATGGCGCCGTTGGATGAAACGGTGAAACTACCGTCAATAGTAGAAGCGCCTAAATTAGTCGCCGTGTTATTTGTTAAAGATACGTTACCGGTGTTGCCTCCGGCGGTATTGGTGGTAAACGAAATCGCGCCCGACAACATGTTGGCGCTGTCTAATGTAATGGCTTGATCGTTGGCGCTAGTGATGAAACTTGCGGTTCCGCCAGCGGTTAAAACTCCGGTATCGGTGATCGTTCCAGCTGTACTGGTTGCCGATAAGGAACCTGTTGTTGAAGTGGTTCCAAGGATCATGTTGCTTGCGGATTGAATCAACGTCACTGTACCTGCGCCACCCGTGGCGATGCTAAAAGTCGTGTCGCTGGTTCCTTGATCTGTAATGGTAACGTTATTTCCGCCAGAACTAGTTACGGTGACCGATGCTACATCGACATTAAGTCCTTGGGCGTTTCCTGAACCGATAGCCCCGCCAGAAGTTAAAGAAAGAGTTCCGGTGGTTGTTAAATGCGATCCGGCGTCGCTGGCGTCATCGATCGTGCTGCTTGTTTCGAGGGCAAAGTTTTTAGCGCCGCCGGCAACCGTATCTACAGTTATTGCGCTGGCTAAAGTTGAGTCCCCGATCGTTAACGTTCCCGTGGTTGTGATCGCGCCGAGTTCCGTATCGTCGACATCAAAAGTTCCAGTGTTTGTACCCACGCTTACTGTAACCGCCGAAGATTGTAATAGAGAGACATTTCCCGATCCAGAATTAAGAGTCGACGTTCCGTCGGTGAGTGTAAAAATAGCGGCGGTAACATTGATAGCGCTGTTGCTGGTGGCGACGGCTGTTGAGGATGCGACTGTGAACGTTCCACCGGCGTCGTTATCGCTGTCCGCGTCAAACGTAAGCGCTCCCGTGTCGGTCGAAAGCGCAGCGTTGACGTTGATTCCGTTTTCAGCATTAACGGTTAACGCGTTAAATATTGACGCTGTCGTATCGAATGTGACCGTCCCGCCTGCCGCCGTGGCGTTTAGCGTTAAGGTTCCGGATACGTTATTGCTGTTGGCGGCGGTGATGCCGTTAACCGTGATATTGCCATTGGTGGCGTCGCCAATCGTGAGACCTGTCGCCGTAATTTGCTCCAGTTCAGCGCCGTCCAAAGTCCAGTTACCCGCCGTACCACCCAATCCAATGGTTCCTCCATCGGATACTAGCAACGTGGTCGCCGCCGCGCCGCTATTGATTGCCGTTCCTGCCGAGGTGCTTAAAATTATATCGTTGCCGGTAATCGAAATTGTGTTACCGGTAGAAGATAAAGCGGCGGAAGCGCTTATCGTAAAATCTCCCACTCCGTTGTTATCGACATCGGAATCGATGACAGTGGCTCCCGCGCCGGTAACGTTATTGCTTAAATCGATTCCGGTATTGGCGTTTAAGGTCAATCCAGTTGCGGTTGTGGTGGTGCCGCTTGTGCCGATCGAGGAAGTGGTTGTTCCCGAAAAAGAGCCGGCAATGCTGAGTGTACCGAGATCCAGCGCCGTCGATCCGTTATCCAAAGTCACGTTACCTGTGTTGCCTCCGACTGTCTGGGTGGTGAAACTCACGGCTCCCGTGATTGCATTAGTACTATCCAAGGTTATCGCTTGGTCGTTAACGTCTGTCGTAAAACTTGCCGTGCCGCCTACCGTTATCACGCCAGAATCGGTGATGGCGTTGCCTGCCGTAACCACAAGATTTTGACCAATACTGACCGTTCCCAAAATCAATGCTGTGGTTCCGTTATCCAATGTGGCGTCGCCGGTACCGGATGTTGTCAAACTGACCGCTCCCGAAAGAACGTTGACGCTGTCTAAAGTGATCGATTGACCCGCCGTGCTGGTAATAAAGCTGGACGTTCCCGATACCGTATTAATTCCGGTGTCGGTAATAGATCCGCCAGTTGAGGTTAAGGTTAAGTTACCGCCATTTTGCGTGATCTTGGTGATATCGATACCATTCGTTTCCGTGATCAAAACGTTGCCAGAAGTGGTGTTGTCCAGATCCAGAAGCGCTATGGTGGTTTCGATCGCGCCTGCCGTGCCAACGCCGGTTACTGCGTCGATCACTAATGTTCCGCCCGTGGTTTCTATATCCACTCCGCCGGTGTCGCCGGCGTCCACAATACCGCCTGCCGATGATGTTAAGGTAATCGCTGCGGTTGAGGAGTTGGTCGTGACCAACCGGCCTACCGTGATATCGCCCTGGCCGCTAAGGGTTTGCACGGCGGTCCCTGAATTGATAACCGCGCCATCGGCCATGATCACGCTACCTTGAGTGACGTTTTCTGTTGGGCTGCCGCCGCCGGTGCCTTCGTAAAAAGAAGCTCTATTGCCTTCTAAATCCACCGCGCCGTTGGTTGTGGTGATGTTTGCGTTGACGTTTACATTGTCGCCGGCGTAAGCGATAAAACTGGCGCCGGAACTGGTTACGGAAACCGCGTCGTTGATGGTGATGTTGTCGCCGGCTTGCAGGTTCAGATCGGTGGCATCGGTTCCGGAAATACCGCCGGTGGTGGCGTCTAACGTGATGCTGCCGTTAAAAGCAAATAAAGTGGATGAAGTGCCGATGACCAGATCGTCGTTGGTGTCGGCGGCGTTATCGGCGTCGCCTTCCAAGGTCAAATTGCCCTGCGCGGAAAGCGCGAAATCGTTGATGGTGACCCTGTCGTCGCTGGTCAGCGTTATATTGTTAGTAATTATAGTATTTGTTACCAGATTGGCGCTGACGATCAGATCTGACCCGGCAGTTAAACTTAAAGAACCGCCGCTTAAGGTGATTGCGTTGCTGACGGTGAAGGTCCCGGTAGTGGTCGCGATGAGATCGCCGCCAATGGCTCCGGAAGCATGCGCCGCTAAGTCGATTGCGGTACTGCCATTGTCGATTGTAACGTCGCCGCCCGTACCGGATGTGTCAAAAGTAATCGTTCCCGTAATGGCGTTAGCGGAATTTAAAGTGATCGCTTGATCGGCGACATCCGTGGTGAAACTAGCGGAACCGGAAACCGTTGTGACGCCGGTATCGGTAATGGTTCCGCCCGTGGTGACGGACAAATTACCCGTGATACCGGATGTGCCCATGATCACGCCGGTTGTATTGTTATCAAAAGTGACGTTAGATCCTGCGCCAATTGTAGTGAAAGAGATTGCGCCCTGGACTGCATTCGAGGCGTTGGTCAATGTTATGGTGTTGCTGGCTGAACTGGTGTCAAAACTTGCGGTACCTGTAACCGTCAACGCTCCCGTTTGAGTGATGGTTCCGTTAGACGCTTCTATATTGGTGATGTTGCCTGTGGTTGAAACGCCGCCTATGACAATGTTACCCGCTCCGCTTTTAACAAACTCTAAATTTCCAGCGCCGCCTGTTGTTACCGTTAAAGTAGTCGCAGTTGCTCCATTGTCTCGAAGAATGACGTTGTTACCTCCAGACGAGGTTACGGTGACCGAGGCAACATCAATATTTATGCCTTGTGTCGTGGTTGCTCCGATAACTCCGTTGGAGGTCAGCGTTAAGGTTCCGCTGGTTGTCAGGTTGGCGCCGGTGTCGTTGGCGTCGCTGATCGTGCTGTTTGTTTGCAACGCAACATTTTTAGCGCTGAAGTCGGCTGTATCGATTGTTATAGCGCTTGCTAAAGAGGAGTCGCCAATCGTTAACGTTCCAGTGGTGGTGATAGAGGCTATTTCGGTATCGGTGATATTAAAGGTTCCGGTGGCAGACCCAACGCTGATAGTAGTGGCTGACGATTGGAATAAGTTCATATTGCCAGCCCCGGAATTAACAGCGCCTGTACCGGTCAGAATAAATTCGCTGGCCGTGATGGACATTGAATTGCCGCCACTGTTTAGCGTTTTGGTAGTAGCTATATCGAAATCGCCGTCTCCCTCGTTGCCTGAGTCTGCGTCAATAATAACGACGCCCGTAGTTGTGATGCTCTCGTTAAGGCCAACGCCGGTGTCGGCAGTGATAGTTAACGCCGCGCCGGTTACCGTAAGAGCTGACGTATTGTCCCAGGCGCCGGTTGTGGTGAACTCCATGTTACCGGTTCCGGAATTAACCGCTCCAACAAGCATGTCTCCAGTTTCGCCGACGAAGATACCGCCCGCTCCTGTAGAAGCGGTTGCGGTTAAAGTTCCCGCCAGAGTGACGTTGATATCATTAGCCGTTCCCGAGGCGCCGATAGCCGCGCCGCTTCCCGAAACCGTTAAGGTTAAATTTTCAGCCGTGATCGAAGAACTGGAGTTGGTCATACCGGTGGTAGAACTTATTTCAACCGTATCGCCGGAAGTCGAGCCGGCGTTGATAACGCCCAGAGCCAGGGTTCCCGTATTGGAGATAAATATTCCGCCGCCGGTTCCTACCGATGCCGTTAAGGTCAACGTTCCCGAAAGCGTGGTGTTTATTGCTGTTCCGGAGGCTCCAATGGCGGCGCCAGAGCCGCCGACCAGTAGATTTAGATTGTTGGCGGTGATTGCCGATGAACTGCTGGAGATAGACCCCGCCGATTGCAATTCAACACTTCCCGCTCCTGCGTTAAGGGTTCCTATACTTAATGAGGTAGCCTCGGTAATGAAAACATTACTATTTCCCGTCCCTGTTATAATTAGAGTTCCAACATTGATATTGAGCGCATTGTTTATGGTAGATCCAATCGCTCCGGAACTGGTTAAAGTTAGAGTACTGCCAAGAATATCGTCTGTTGTATCGTTGCCGCCGCCATCGCCAATCAAGCCGGTTGAGGTCAAAGTAACATTGTTACCGGTAGCGGTGATGCCAACATTACTTAAGGTCATCGTTCCACCGCGGATGGTAATAGGATCTGTGAACGTAGCGGAATCGATAGCCACCGCGCCTGTGCCACCGCTAGCCCCGATTGTGATAGATGTTTGACCGTCAATAATAAAGCCAATGTCGGTGTCTGTTAAATTAAAGTCTCCCGCTCCTCCACCAATCCCAATACTTCTAGTAGTGTCATTAGGCTTAAGAATTACGGACCCGCCCGAAACGCCAAGATTTGCGGTAATATCAATATCGTCGGCAGTCAGTGTGATAGCCCCTGATCCAGCGCCAGATCCCAGGTGAATATCCATTTTGGCGGCCGCTTCAGTGATAGTGTAACTCACGTCAATGTTGGTATCGGACATATCAAAGGAAAGATCATGTTTCGTTGTTCCGTCTAAACCAGTGATTGAGTCGCCTCCTGCAGCAGGGTTGGTGACATAGCTAAAAGCGCTTCGGTCGTCCGCTAGAGTAATGTTTATCGTGTCGAAGGGGTTATCGGCCGAGTGAGTTTGAACAAATGCCGAACTGGCGGTCCCGTTAACGTTGACGGTTAGCGTGTTGGCAGCGCCTGCCGTAAAGCTGCTGGCGATGGAAATGGCATTGTTACCCGTACCCGCCCCAATGTTGTTACCGGAAAAGGTCACGCTTCCGTTAGAGAAAATTTCCTGGTTTGCCGAGTTGGCTCCGGTGATGTTTGTGGCGGCGTTTAACGTCAATAAACCCGTGATATTGGACGTCGCCTGATCCTGAGATTTAATGGAGATCCCATTCGTTCCTGCGGTATCCAAATCAATAACGCCAGATGTAGAAGTAAGCGTTATGGTTCCTGTTCCCTGTTGTTCGACAGAGTAAACAGATCCATTAGGCGTTAGGCTGATGCTGGTACCCTGAATAGAAAGCGTGTCGGCGCCGCCGTCGTCGTTGGCCAAGACCTGAGCAGCTGAAGCTACGGTAACCGCTCCGCTACTGGTTATGCTGACGCCGTTAAGAGAACTGGCCGTAACGTTTACCGCTACCGCGCCCGTTGCGTTAACGCTCAGGTTTCCTGAAAAACTGGAGGTGGTGGTTGCAAATGTGACCGTACTTGTTGAAGCAATCGTGAAATTGCTTGCTGTAGTATTAGAGATTCCCGTAACGGTAACCGCGCCGGCATCTAAAACAACTGCGCTTGTGCCCAACCCGTCGGACCCCGCTGTGGTGGCTTGACCCACCGTCAACGTCCCAGTAGTGGTGATCAGATCAAAAAATCCGTCGTTGAAGTCGGTAACGCCAATGCCCGTAGCGACGTTATCGACTGAGTTAGCAACGTTGATATTTCCGCTTCCTGAATTAATTGTGCTTCCTGTAAAGGCGCCTGAGGATCCGTCCAGGATCAAGGTGATTTGCCGGTTTACGGTCGTAAGCGATTGACCCGATGCCAGCGTCATGCCTCCGGTTCCGTTCGCGGCTCCGGCATCGGTATGCCCTGAATCGGCCTCAAAGTGTAAGGTTCCGGTACCGCTTGCGGCGATACTGGAGTTCAGGGTAATATCGTCCCCCGCTTGCATCACCAGGCTTCCGTTTGTCGCCAGAGTGATATTATTGGAAGCATTTAGGATGATATCCCGAGGCGCTTGTATAATAACCGTCCCGACTGCGTTGAGGTTTCCGGATATTGTGATATCCGCTGTAGCGTTCTGAACAAAAACCAAGGTTTCGCTTGTCGATCCCCCTGCGGTAATACCGGTAATTTCAAGCGAACCTCCGGATGCGTTCTCTCCAATAGTGATAACGCCAGACGTTGTGTTCGTGGCATTTATTTTGACCACGTTCATATCGACAGCGCCACTCGCTCCAGCTGTCCCTATTCCTGTCGCGGCGCTCAATACCGCCCCACCACTGGTAGCGGTCAATTCGATACCGGCGGTACCGTCAAGGATCGAACCTGCGGTCGATGTAACCGTGATGGCCGAATCGCTTGTGCTGGTGGTTGTTAATTGAGGAAGTAAAATATCCCCTTCCGCCGACAGAGTAATGGTCGCATTCCCGGCGTCAACCGTAACATCTCCAGATTCCGTGATGTCTCCCGTACCGTCATGGGCGACGGGGGTATGACCCGCCGCATTTGCGGTTATGACAATGGCGGCGTCGTTAGTTGTGATGTTGGCGTTAATAAACACATCGTCGCCGGCTTGCAATGTCAAGGTTATTCCGGCGTTAGTCATGTTGATTGCTGTACTTACGGTGATGTCGTCGTTGGCTTGAATGGTGACGTTAGAAGCTGCGGCATTGATCGTGCTGGCGTTTATATTGACGGTACCGCTGCCGTCTGCGAATTGGTCGACGTCGGTTAGCGCCGCCCCGCCGCTGCCATCGATGACTACATTTTGCGGATCGAGTAACCAAAGCCCTGTGTTTCCATTTGCCGCCGTGGTGTCGACAAAGCCTTGGGCGTCTAAAAAGTTCTTACCGGATGTTTCAACGAGTCCGCCGTCCCCGGATGTCGCACCGCCTTTGGCGGTGATGGTTCCATAAAAACGCGTTACGTCGTCGGCCCAGACGATGACCTTGCCGCCATTACCCGTGTTGGTGGCATCGGCTTTGATAACCGCGTCGGTTCCTACATAGGTTCTATAAGCATTTTGTATCTCGTCGTTTTTACCCTGATAATCGCCGCCAATGAGGATGATTCCGCCGCCGGCGTCGCCAGATGCGTCAAGCTCAGCGTTACCAAAGATGCCTACCTTATAACCCAATACGTGAATATTGCCGCCGGTTTGACTGGCCGCCGCGTTTGCGGCGTTCAAAATACCCGATACGCTGACAATGGATTGATCGCTGCCTTCAATGACGATGTTGCCGCCCGGAGTGGTAATCGTTGCGGTGGACGCGACAGTGGCCGCAGAACCGTTAATCGTGAAGTCGCCGCCGTTGGTATTGACCGATGCGTTTTGAACGGTTACGTCGGCGGTGGCGTGTTTTTCTTTTGTGTAAGTACCGCCGCCTATTAAAGAATGGCTTTTGGTTTTAAATTGTCCGAGATTAACGTTACCGCCATTGGTTGTTATGTCGGCGTTGACTTGAATTTCCGGCAACTCAACCGCAGCTCCACAGATGCGCGCGGCTGGCGTGTACGATCCCGAAATATTTACCGGTAGATTGGTCGCTCCCGCATCCGCTAATAAGTTACCGCCGTTGGTGGCAATCGCGGCGTTGATTAAAATATCCGCGCCAGCGATGAGGTTAACGTCTAGCGTTCCGTTTGTCGAAGTGATCGATTGGTTGACGACGATGTCGCCATGCGCCGTTAACGTTAACGACGTGTCCCCGCCAGATGATTTCAAGATGGCGGTGGAAACGGTGATATTGCCTTCTTCCAAACCTTGACCGCTGGTGACGATGTGGACGCTGGTTCCGGCGTTCAATGCAGTTTCGATGGTCGTCACAGAAATTTGCGAGCCGTCGCCGTTACCGGGACCGCTGACGATTTCTATATTGGTTGGATCGAGTAACCAGGTACCGGCTTTGCCTTTAGGAGCGGAAACGTCCGCCGCTTTGGTGACGTCTAAAAACTTTTTACCGGAGGTTTCAACAAACCCGCCGTCGCCCCCGTTCGCGCCGCCGCGCGCCGAAATTGCCGCGTAAACTTTGGTGGAGTTTTCCGACCAAATAATAACTTTACCGCCATCGCCTTTATTAATCGCGTCGGCTTTTATGGTTGCCGATTCCGCGACGGTTGTATTTGTTGCGTTTTGAATGTTTGGATTCTGGCCTTGTTTGTCGCCGCCGATCAATACGGTTCCGCCGCCCGCGTCGCCCGATGCGTCGATGGTTCCGCCAGAAACTTCAACTTCGTTTCCTAAAATATGAACGGTGCCGCCGGTTTGTCCGGGTTCCTTACCTGTAACGTTAATGGTTCCGGAGTTTTTTACGCGGTTGCCCATCAAGAAAACGCGGCCGCCTTTTTTGACGACGTTGTTTGCTTCAATGATTCCGGTGTTATTGACGACGCTTCTTACCATGCCACGAGCTTGACTGGCAGATAGAATTACGTTACCGCTATGCGCTTTCACAAATCCAGAATTGACCACGCCGCTTTCGACGACGTTGCCGTCGGCGTCTTTCACTTCGCCGTTAACGGGTTGAGTGATTTCGAAGTTGATCAAGCCGCTGCCGTCAAAATCCATAATCGCCGCTTCGCCAGATGAAAGAACAGCGTTTCCTAAATTGGCGATGATGGTTCCTTGATTCTCGACCCTGGGAGCAAGCAGTCCCACTTGACCGGCTTCTATAGTTCCTTGATTGAGGATCGCCGCGAGCGGTTTGGATTCGTCTTGCTTGAAGTGATAGTTCCTATTGAGAAAATCGTCGTTCGAGATACCAAGCGTTGTGGCCATCAAACCGCCGACATTGACGCGAGAGTTTTGCCCAAACACGACACCTGAAGGATTGCTAAGAAAGACCTGACCGTTTGCGGATAGCCGACCCATGATGGCGCTGGGGTCTTGTCCCATCACTCGGTTGAGAGCGGTGGAGTTTACGTTGGGTTGGTTGAACTGAACGTGTTCGGATTGCCCTATGCTGAAACTATTCCAATTGGTAATCAACTGATTGGTGTTTTGGTTGATAACCATTTGGTTCGGCGAAGGTTGACCAACGGTTCCTTGTCCCGAAACAATTTGCCCGTCTTGCGGAAGAGCAAATACCAAAGTCGGAAACCCGCCGATCATGTAAATAAGAAAAATCGCTAGCGCTTTACTAAATCGATTTTTCAAGACCCGGTTTATGGATAATTTGTTAGTTTTGCGTTGCAAAAGCGCTTCCTCGGAAATTGATTGATCTCAATTTGAGAAAAGGTTCATTATGTAAGTAATTGTACGGCTTTTTTAATAAAAAAGGTAGGAGCTACATCACATTTCTGACTATTTTTCTTGGGTCTTTTCAACGGTTTGGATATGGTATTTTGATAATTTTAGTGAGGCAAATTATTTTCAAGTTTTGGATCGGGAGAGGAGGCTGAAGGATTTTTATCGGGAGAAATATTTCCTGTTTTTTCATCATAAATTATTCCCGATGGGGAAGGGGATTGCGGAGAAACTTCGTCTTCACGAACGATTAAAACTTCGGGCTGAGGTTGTGGGGGAGGTTCCCAGCGACCGGGTTGGGATTTTTTAAGCATTTTGAGGGCCAGGCCAGATTCTGCAGCAGGAGGAATTTTTTTTTGGGCGAATCCCAAACTTGGACTTAAAAAGACCAAAAAAACAATGATTAAGGCGGATTTTCTAAACATGTGTAACATTTTAGCGCTAAAAAACCTTAGCCGGAACAGGAACTTAGCGCTGCAGGTGAAAAAGGGTTGTTAACGGGAGCAAAATCGCCACCACCGCCGCCTGCGCCGCCGGCAGAGCTACCGGTTGCGGTAAAACTCTCGGCAAAACCTCCGCCGCCGCCGCTATCGCCGCCGCCAGAATCTCCTCCTCCCGAGTCGCTGGATGAGGAATCGCTTCCTGAATCTCCGCTATCGCCGCCTTCGCTAGAGTCGGAGCTTTCGCTATCGCCGCCGGAATCGTCGCCGCCTTCGCTGGAGTCGGAACTTTCGCTATCGCCTTCTTCGCTATCAGAGTCGCCTTCTTTATCGCTCTTTTTGCCGCCGCTATCGTCTTTTTTGGACTCCTTGGATTTTTTCTTTTTTGCTGGGGCCGTTTGAGTTTGGTCTTTTATTAATGGGTTGTTGGGATTAATGCCCGAAGGACCCATAACCACGCCTCTAACCGAGTTCAATTCGTTATTAGACAAATTAGTTGGTGGGGTTGGCGGTTTTCCTTTGGGTATAGAGTTTTTCTTCATGGCGCCGACTAACTCATTACCTGCAATGTTTGGATCGCTACTGGAGGAGTCCATGGCTCCCGCTTGATTTGCCAGGTAGGTCATTTTATCCGATGAGCTGACGTATCCTTGAGTACCGCGGGCGGCCAAATTTGCAGTGGGCGAAACGATTCTAAAACTGGATCTTTTATTGCGTTGGGATTTATTGACGATATACATCGATAACCCATACGAAACTTTCATCACTCCCTGGCGAAGTTTTTTTTCTTTATTATAAATATAAGAACCCACCTGCATTTTTGAATTGGGCCCCAGGGCCATGAGACTGTTGTCGTTGAATTTTATTTTAAGACGACTGCGTTTGGAGGTTTTGAATTCGTCTTTGGCGTAGACCGGTTGTTTAAAGACAACTTTTTTCCAAGGGGAAAAAGAAACTAGTTTGGCGTCGCCGGTTTTCTCTTTGATGGCAACCGGGGTATCGGGAGTGTCTGTTGCGGTTCTATATTGGATTTCTCCAATAACGCCTAGAATTTGCCCTACCGGTTTTTCTTCCGCTTTTGCTTCGACTAACCAACTCAGCGATAGGATCAACATCCAAAAAGAAAGTAGAGTCCATTTCTTGTATTTATTCGAATTTATCAGTTGCGCAAAATTGGAAAACATAAGCTTATGAAAAGGAAATTTTATTTCTATCTTATTTTAATATACGGCAGGGGGTTTAAGCAAGAAAGGAGCTAGGTCACATTTTTTAATACTAATAATCGAATTTGTTTAAAAAAAGGCGGGTTAGGCGGTATTTTTCAAAAATCGCTAGAGTTTTGGAAGGCCGCCGCGTTCTATTTCTTCTTCGAGGGCTTTTCGGTTGAGAATGATGATTTTTTTTCTACTAACGTTCAATATTTCCCGGAAGTGGAGTTCTTGTAAAATTCGGGTTAACGTTTCCCGACTCAAGCCAATCATATTGGCTAAATCCTGGCGGGTTAACGTTAAATCGATAGCGGTGTATTTTCCCTCTTGACGCCCCGTTTTTTCGGCTAAATCAATGACCGTAGAACTTACTTTTCTGAATGCGTCGAAGAAAGTAAGGCTAACGATTTTTTTGTCGCTCATTTTTAAACGATGTATGAAGACTTTCAACATTTCCAGCGCAATTCCCGGAAATTGGTGAATCAATCGCATAAATTCGTTTCTATATATGATGAGAGCCTGGGAATCTTCAAGAGCCGTTACCGTGGCGGAACGAAAAAATTCGTCCAGTAACGACATTTCGCCAAAGAAATCGTTTTTATAAAGCATTTTTAATATCATCTCCTTACCCGATTGATCGAAAAGAGATAACTTTACGGTACCGTTGGTGAGAATAAATAAAACGTTGCCCCGGTCGCCTTTATTAAAAATGACTTTATTTTTTTTGAACTTTTTTTCTATAGTGATTGCGGCAATTTCTTCTAGGTGGGTTTTGCTAATTCCCGAAAAAATAGAAACTTTTTGGAGGGATTCCAATTTTTTCGACATCGTAAGCTCCAGAGAAAGAGGGCCTTTTTGACCAGGTTAATTTCTGGAAAATATTAATTGAAGGCAAACGAAATAGAACCAATCCGGCTAAAGGCCAACGGCTTTTAGCCGGATAAAACAATTTTATAGAACTTCGTCGATAGCTTTGGTGATATCGCCTTTAGGTTTAACGCCTACCATTTGTTGCACGACTTTTCCATCTTTGAAAAGTAAGAGTGTGGGAATTCCACGAATTCCAAACTTGGTAGCGGTAGCTGGGTTATCGTCTACATTGACCTTGGCGACTCTAACTTTATCGACATATTCGCCAGCGATTTCTTCTACAGTAGGGGCTAGCATTTTACAGGGTTGACACCATTCTGCCCAGAAATCCACTAAAGCGGGCTTATCGCTTTGAATTATTGACGATTCAAATTCGGCGTCGGAAACTTCAACTACATTGCCGGCCATGAGTTCACTCCTTTCCAGGTA
>CAYUWB010000028.1:0-14195 GCA_964448305.1 uncultured Candidatus Ruthturnera sp. | reverse complement strand
CCTTCAGCACCATAGAGTTTGGCAATTTCAAGTGCCTCGTTAATCACCACTTTGTAAGGTACTTCAATAGAGTTTTGCAACTCATACGTACCCAAGTAAAGTACCGCATGTTCTACTGAACCCAACTCGTCTGTTTCTCTAGAAATAGTCGGTGCGATGAGTTCATCTAATGCGGTTCTGTTTTTTAAGATATTAATAAACAAATTAGAGAAGAAAGCTTTGGAGATTTTTCCTTCTTTTTGGTTTAAGAATTGCTGCTCAATCTGCAGTACTTCACCACCCGATACTAGATATTGATACACCGCTTGGACCACGCGCTCACGTGAGCGTTGTTTTGGGGTTTTAAAAGCCATACTCTAAAACGCTTGGCTATCGGCCTGCTTCATCAAATAAAGCATTTCAATCATCGCCATGGTGGCTTCTTCGCCTTTGTTACCTTTGTAACCGCCTGCACGGCCAATGGTTTGATCCATGTCAAGTGTTGTTAGCACACCAAATGTTGTTGGAATCTCATAATTGTAAGAGACTTCAGCTATGCCTTTTGAACATTCATTACAAACATAGACATCATGTGGAGTTTCGCCTTTAATAACGGCGCCTAATGTAACAATGCCGTCGTATAAATTTTCATTGCCTGATTTTTGCCCAGCTAGACGCTTAGCCAATAATGGAATCTCAAACGCACCAGGTGCATAAAACACGTTAACGTTGTTTTCATTGATGCCGTATTTGGCTAGAGTCTCGTGCGCAGCAGCTAACAATTTATCGCCAATATCTTGATAAAAATAACCCACAATGATGGCTACTTTAGCATTGGCCAAAAAATCTTGATTGGCATCACGGTCAAATTTAAATTCCATTGTTTTCCTTATTTTTGAGTGTCAACATATTCAACTACCTCTAAGCCAAAACCCTTAAGGCCGTGTAGTTTTCTTGGACTACCAAGGATTTTCATTTTCTTGACACCGAGATCGGACAAAATCTGCGCACCAACGCCGTAAGTCTTAATATCGTCTCCACCATTATCTCGAATACTAGGATCAATATTTTGTAAGATTGATTTGTCAGTTTGTTTTCTTAACAATAAAAATACACCAGACTCTGATTTGGAAATGTGTTTTAGCGCTGAATCTACACCAAAGCCTGTCGACTCTTCTTGCAAGACGTCTCTAAATGTATCTTCCATGTGTACACGCACACAAACGTCGCTATCGGCACTTATGTCGCCCTTAACTAAGGCAAGATGGGTTTCGTTATGAATGCTGTCTAAAAATGACACCAATCTAAAGGTGCCGTGTTTGGTTTCAAAATTACGTTCATTAATACGCTCAATGGTTTTTTCATTCTCAATTCGATAAGAAATTAGATCTTCGATCGTACCCCATTTGATATTATGTTTTTTGGCAAAAATTTCTAAGTCATCACGGCGCGCCATACTGCCATCTTCGTTAAGAATTTCAACAATGACAGAAGCTGGCTCTAAGCCTGCTAAACGCGCTAAATCACAACCTGCTTCCGTATGTCCAGCGCGAATAAGTACACCGCCTGGTTGCGCCATTAAAGGGAAAATATGGCCCGGCTGTACAATATCAGCTGGTGTCGCATCTGGAGCCACTGCATCCAAAACTGTCTTAGCTCTATCTGCAGCTGAAATACCCGTGGTCACACCTTCTACAGCTTCGATAGAAACCGTAAAGTTGGTACCGTTAGCATCGTTATTTTGCGCCACCATGAGCGGTAAGTCAAGTTGTTTACAGCGCTCTTGCGTTAAGGTTAGGCAAATCAAGCCACGGCCATGGGTTGCCATGAAGTTAATATCTTCTTTGGTGCAAGTGGCTGCAGGGATAATTAAATCACCTTCATTCTCACGATCTTCATCATCCATCAAGATGATCATTTTGCCTTGCTTGTAGTCTTCTAAGATTTCTTCAATCGTTGCTTTCATGATGATTTATTGTTGTTTAATAATTGTTCAAGGTGTCTGGCGATTAAATCAACCTCAAGATTGACTTGACTGCCTACGTTAAGCAAGCCTAGTGTTGTTGCTGTTAATGTATGTGGCACAATATTAACATCGAATACATTAGCATCAACACTGTTAACCGTTAGACTAACGCCATTCATGGTAATTGAGCCTTTTTTAGCAATATATTTTACCAAATTCTTAGGCGTGCTTATTTTAAAACGGGTTGATTCGCCTTCGGTGGTTTTATCCACGACCTCGCCCTGTCCGTCAACATGGCCACTAACAATATGCCCATCAATACCTTGATTAAGTCTTAGCGCTTTTTCAAGATTCACTTTATCGCCTTGTGACAAATCAGCAAAAATAGAACAATCTAAGGTTTCTTGTGAAAGGTCTGCTTTAAAGCTGTTATCAGTAATTTCAATGGCAGTCAGGCACACGCCATTCACTGCAATACTGTCACCAATGGAGACATTAGAGAAATCTAGCTCATCTGAAGCAAAACTAAATAGGGCGCCTTTGTCATGCGCGGTCTTAGTTTTAATTTGACCGATGGCTTGGATAATGCCTGTAAACATAAAGAATATTAACTATATTAAAGAGTGCTAATTTTACGCTAATTGTTACAGTAGCTCTTTGTTTTCAAAGCAATAACAAAAACTTGCCCCTAATAGTACAATCATCCACGCTAGATAAACCCAAAGCATCACCAATAACAATATCGACAAGGCGCCATAAATTAGCTCATAAACTGGGAAATATTGAATGTAGGCGAACATCGCGTATTTAATAATTTCTAAGCCTATTGCAGCAATAACGCCGGCTTTTAATGCATTACTAAAACGCACACTTTCTAAAGGTACGGCGTAATACAAAATTGCAAAACCTAAGCTAGACAAAACAAAAGGCGCTAAAAATGGTGCGTAGCCTGCCATTGGCAACTGATTAAATAACTCTAATGCCATCACGTAAGAGCTAAAGAATAGCGATGCACCAACAAAAATCGGCCCTAAAAATAATACAAACAAATAAGAAATTAACCCTTGCATCCAATGACGATGATGGTGATCGTGCCAGGTTAGATTGATGCGTTTATCTACTTCATAAAGCAACAACATAACCGCAAAAAGTAAAAATACTGAAGTTAAGCCTTTTAGCGCCTGCGCTTGGACGATAAATTGCTGAATATAGTCTTTAGCCGCGTCGTAATTTTGCGGTAGTAATTGCGTGAATAGGAATTGCTCTAGATATTGCTGAAGATCGGCAAAGTAAGGAGACAGGGAAAAAACACTTAAACCTAGGGCCAAGCCAGGCACGACAGCAAATAAAGTATCGAATGACAGTATTGCAGCGGAGTCAAAGCCTTGACGCTTAACAAACCTTTTCAATACTGCTGTAATCATTTTATCCTTGTGATTTTAAATAGTCCTCATAGTTGCCAGAATAGTAATGCATGCCATCCTCTTTAAGCTCTACCACTTTGGTAGATAATGATGATACGAACTCTCTATCGTGACTCACAAAGATAAGTGTACCCTCATAATTGTCAAGTGCAAGGTTAAGTGCTTCAATTGATTCCATGTCTAAATGGTTAGTCGGCTCATCCATAACCAATACGTTTGGATTTTGCAGCATTAGTTTGCCAAATAACATTCTGCCTTTTTCACCACCCGAAAGTGATTTGACACTTTTAATAATGTCATTTTTACCGAACAACATCTTGCCCAAAACACCACGCATGTCTTGCATGTCTTGCTTCGGCTGTTTAAATTGAGCCATCCAATCAAGCACAGTCATGTCTTGATCAAAATCAGCACTGTGATCCTGCGCATAATAACCAATGTTGATATTCTCACTCCATTTAACCTTGCCAGCATCTGGCTCAATTTCACCAACTAATGTGCGCAATAACGTGGTTTTACCGATACCATTTTGACCAATAATAGCAACACGCTCACCCACTTCAAATAAAAATTCAATATCCTTTAAAACATGTAAAGGTTTGGTGTCTTTATCATCCCCTTGCGCCTTAAAGCTTTTATTTAACCCAGTTACCTCTAATACATTTCTGTGTAATTTGTGCTCTTGTTTGAAGATGATGTAAGGGCTAATTCTTGAAGAAGGCTTAATGTCAGAAAGCTCAATTTTTTCAAGCTGCTTTTGACGAGAAGTTGCCTGTTTTGACTTAGAAGCATTGGCTGAAAATCGTGACACAAAATGCTTTAGCTCTTTAATTTTGGCTTCTTTTTTAGCATTGTCAGCTTGCATCTTTTCCTGAATCGCCGTTGAGGCAATCATAAATTGATCGTAGTTGCCAGGGAAGGTGTTAAGTGCACCATAGTCTAAATCTGACATGTGCGTACAGACACCATTTAAAAAGTGCCTATCGTGCGAGATGATCACCATAGTGGCTTTACGCTCATTTAATACATCAACCAACCAGCTAATTGAATTGATATCCAAGTTGTTAGTTGGCTCGTCTAATAGTAGGATTTCTGGATCTGAGAACAAAGCTTGTGCCAAAAGTACACGCAATTTCCAACCAGGTGCAATCTCACTCATTAGGCCGTAATGCTGATCTTCAGGGATATCTAAACCTAATAGCAATTCACTCGCAGAAGACTCAGCCATATAGCCGTCCATTTCTGCAAATTCCATTTCCAGCTCACCCACCTTAATACCATCTGCGTCGCTCATTTCAGGTAAGGCGTAAATACGATCTCTTTCTTTTTTAACTTCCCATAGCTTTTCATGGCCCATGATCACGGTATCAACCACACGAAACCCTTCAAAAGCGAATTGGTCTTGACGAAGGATGCCTAGACGCTCACCCTCGCTAATACTGACTGTACCATGTGTTGGTGTCAGCTCGCCTGTCAAAATTTTCATAAAGGTGGATTTACCGCAACCATTAGCACCGATTAAACCATAGCGGTTACCGTCTTGAAACTTAATAGAAATATTTTCAAATAAAGGTTTTTCACCAAATTGCATGGTGATATTAGCAGTAGAAATCATGAGCGGGTGTCTAAATTTACAAAATGCAATATTATCCCCTAATCGCGCTAAAAGCTCAACTAATAGCAACAGCTTTTAGGGTATAAAATATAAACTCTTTGGTTATTCATATTGCGAACTTAATGTTTAATAGAACTGGTCAATCTCCTGATAAAAAACTATTAATTACTATTTTAGTCTTGATTGCTTTTGGCTTGGTTATGACATTTTCTGCCTCTGCACATCTTGATGGCACACCAAAAGTAATGAAACAAGGTTTTTTTATTCTACTTGGCATAGGTGCTAGTTTTTTCATCTTAAAAACCTCAGTTGTATTTTTTAAAAAATATTCACACATTTTTTTTATTATGGCACTTGTATTGCTTGCAATCGTTTTTTTGCCAGATCCTATCGGTCACTCTGCAGGTGGTGCAAGGCGATGGATTAATTTTGCTATTTTTAAATTTCAACCTTCTGAAATGATGAAGCTTGCCATGATTTTATTTATGGCTGGTTTTTTAATTCGTCAAGAAAAAGAAGTAACTAGCTCTTTAATAGGCATAGGTAAAACATTGTTAATTGTGGGAAGTTCAGCTATATTAACTATGTTTGAAACTGATCTAGGTGCCACCATTATTATCTCTCTGACTGCGCTTAGCATGCTATTTATTGCAGGATCTTATATTAGGGAATTAATCATAGCAGGTGTTGGTGTGCTTGGAGCGCTTGCTTTGTATGTTGTTTTTGATCCAACAAGATTAGAAAGGTGGTTATCATTCTGGATGAATGATCTATGGGGCAAAGATGGTGTTGGACAAACTAAGCAAGCCTTACTTGGTATTGGAAGAGGAGATTGGACTGGCACAGGACTAGGCGCTGGTATTCAAAAATATACCAAGCTACCCGAGTCTCATACAGATATGATTTTTGCGATTATTGGTGAGGAGCTTGGGGTGATTGGCATGCTGTTTGTTTTATTTAGCTTTGCTTATATCTTAAACAGAAGCTTCAACATTGCTAAAGAAGCGCTCAAACATGGTAGAAAATATAGCTCTTACGTAGCTTTTGGTATCTCTACTTGGTTTTCAATGCAAGCAGGTGTTAATATTGCCATGAACCTTGGTCTTATTCCGATTAAGGGTTTTACGTTACCGCTGATTAGTTATGGTGGTAGTAGTATAATTTTCTCTATTATTGCTTTAGCCATTATTCTTAGAATCGATATGGAAAATAGAGCACCCTATAGCAAACAAAAAAATTATGTCTAAAGATAAAAAGACAATTTTAATAATGGCTGGTGGCACGGGTGGGCACATATTCCCAGCGCTAGCTATTGCTGAAGAGCTCGATCAACGCTCGGTTAATGTTGAATGGTTAGGATCAAACCATGGCATGGAAAATACATTGGTGCCTCAGCATAATATTCCACTTCACACAGTTAGCGCAGTAGGTTTGCGCGGCAAAAATATTATCGCTTTAATTAAAGCGCCTTTCTTATTAAGCCTTGCTTTTATCCAAACAGTGCGTGTGTTTGCCAAAGTAAACCCAACAGCGGTACTTGGCATGGGTGGCTTTGCCTCAGGTGTTGGTGGCCTGGTGGCTTGGTTGTTACGTGTGCCGTTAGTCATTCACGAACAAAATTCAGTGCCTGGCACTACCAACAAACTGTTATTAAAAATCGCCACACAAACTTTCCAAGCATTCGATGATACGTTTGATCGCTCAAGCAGTGTTTTAACCTCTGGCAATCCAGTGTTGTTTAAACCCAAAAAGAAAAACACCAATAATAAAAAACTCAATTTATTAATTGTAGGTGGTAGCTTAGGCGCCAAACCAATTAATGATATTGTTACCAGGCTGGATATCGACATCAATATTTGGCACCAAACGGGTAAGCAGCATTTAAACGCCGTTAAAACGCAATATAATAATAAAAACGTAAAAGTAGTGGCGTTTATTGATGATATGGCAAAAGCTTATGCTTGGGCAGATATTGTGCTTTGTCGTGCAGGTGCAATGACGGTGTCAGAGTTAATGATAGCAGCCAAGCCTAGTATTCTAATCCCACTGCCTCATGCCATTGATAATCATCAGTTTTACAATGCTACAATTCTCTCCAGTCACAATGCCGGCGTCTTGATTGAACAAAAAGATTTAAACCTTAAATTGTTAGAAAAAACGTTATTAAGTATTGACGCTACACAGATTCGACAAATGTCTAATAATGCAAGACAACTAGCAAAGCCAGAAGCGGCAAAGATAATTAGTGACTACTTGCTTGAGCTTGGTTGATGCCTAATTTAGTGAATAATTCTTGATCGGTATTGGTATCTGGATTGTCTGTTGTTAACAACTGCTCACCATAAAAAATAGAATTAGCACCTGCAAAGAAACACATAGCCTGCATCGCTTCACCCATTTCAGTGCGACCTGCCGACAAACGCACCACTGATTTTGGCATCATAATACGAGCGACAGCAATGGTACGAATAAATTCACTTTCAGATGGTGGCTCAACCTTCTCAAAAGGTGTACCTGGAATTGGCACCAACAGATTAAGAGGTACGCTATCAGGATGCTGCTCTAAATTTGCCAAAGATCTTAGCATAGAGGCTCTGTCGGTCTGTTTTTCACCCAAACCTAAGATACCGCCACTACAAACATTGATATTAGCATTTTGCACAGATTCAAGCGTATCAAGACGGTCTTGAAAAGTGCGAGTGGTTATAACATTGCTATAATTTTCTTCAGAAGTGTCAAGGTTATGATTGTAATAATCTAGACCTGCCTCTTTCAAAGTAAATGCCTGCTCTTGAGTCAACATACCCAAAGTCACACAGGTCTCCATACCCATCGCCTTAACACCTTGAATCATCGGGATTACTTTATCCAGGCTTTTATCTGTAGGATTACGCCAAGCAGCGCCCATACAAAAACGAGTAGCGCCTTTATCTTGTGCTTCTTTAGCTTGCTCTAAAACCAAATCAATCTCCATGAGTTTTTCACGCTCAAGACCTGTGTCATACTTAGAACTCTGTGAACAATATGAGCAATCCTCTGGGCAGGCGCCCGTTTTAATATTCAGTAAAGAACTCACTTGAACATAATTTGGATCGAAATTTTGACGATGAATGCTATGTGCCTGAAATAACAAATCGTTAAAAGGCAGTGCAAATAAATCTTCAACCTCTTGAATCGTCCAATCGTTTCTAAGTACTGTCATAATTATCAATATAGAATTTTGAAGGTTATTTTACGCTTTAGACATAAAAAAAGCCGTGCATTTGCACGGCTTTTTTTTGTAACACGAAGTTAAATATTACAAGCTGTAATACATTTCGTATTCAACTGGGTGAGTTGCACAACGAAGTGCAGTTACCTCTTCCATCTTCAGATCAATGTATGAATCAATCATGTCATCTGTAAATACACCACCAGCAGTTAAAAACTCACGGTCTGCATCAAGAGCTTCTAGTGCTTGATCAAGTGAAGATGCCACTGTAGGAATCTTCGCCTTATCAGCTTCTGATAATTCGTACAAATCTTCTGTAGCAGGCTTACCTGGATCAATTTTATTCTTAATACCATCAAGGCCGGCCATTAACATCGCTGAGAATGCCAAATATGGGTTAGCAGTTGGATCAGGGAATCGAACCTCAACACGCGTACCCTTAGGGTTTGACTCAAAAGGAACACGAATCGCAGCAGAACGGTTTTTAGCTGAATATTGTAAGATCTCTGGCGCTTCAAAACCTGGAACTAAACGCTTGTATGAGTTAGTTGAAGCATTACAAAATGCATTTAACGCTCTAGCGTGCTTAATAATACCGCCTACATAGTGTAGCGCTAACTCACTTAAGTTTCCGTAAGCACCCTCTTCATAGAACAAGTTTACACCGTCTTTAGCAATTGACTGGTGAACGTGCATTCCATTACCGTTGTCACCAACGATAGGCTTAGGCATAAATGTTGCAGTTTTACCGTATGCATGTGCTACATTCTGAATACAATATTTTAGGATTTGAGTCTCGTCTCCTTTTTTAACCAATGTATTGTATAAAGCGCCAATTTCACACTGACCAGCTGTACCAACTTCATGATGGTGAACCTCAGTAGTAACACCCATTTCTTCGATTGCAAGACACATTTCAGCACGTAGATCATGTAATGAATCTACAGGAGGAACTGGGAAGTAACCCCCTTTAACGCCCGGACGGTGACCAGTGTTGCCACCATCAAAATCACTACCACTTTCCCAAGCTGCTTCTTCAGAATGTACTGAGTAGCTACATGAGCCCATGGTGTTGTCATATTTAACTTGGTCAAATACAAAAAATTCTGGCTCGTTACCAAAATAGGCAGTATCGCCAATATTTTGTTCTTGCATGTATGCTTCAGCACGCTTAGCAATAGAACGAGGATCTTTTTCATAACCCTTCATATCTGTCGGCTCAATAATATCACAACGTACGATTAGTGTGGATTCTTGAGTGAATGGATCCATAACACACGCATCTAAGTCTGGTTGTAAAATCATGTCAGATTCGTTAATATCTTTCCAACCAGCGATTGAAGAGCCATCAAACATTTGACCGGCTTCAAATTTTTCAGCATTAACTGTGTGGGCTGGAACACTCACGTGTTGCTCTTTACCTTTAGTATCAGTAAAACGGAAATCAACGAATTTAACTTCGTTGTCCTTCATCATCTTCATTACATCTTTAGCAGACATATCTTCTCCTATTTTTTAACTATTTAATTTGCTGACAATCTTTGTCAAACAGCCTGCGCCGTTGCAAGCATAATTCTTGTTGGTTTTATTGTTATATTATAAAAAACTGTTATTTACAATAAAAACAGCGAGTTATTCTACCCTATTTTCTCAACAATTAGAGTAATCTCATCGGTTTTTTCATCAATTTTAATCACCTTATGTCCATGTACCTTGCACCAAGCAGGTATGTCATGTAGAACACCTGGGTCAGTCGCTAGCATTTCAATGGTGTCGCCAGTATTAACGATATCAATCATCTCACCTAAACGTATCACCGGCATAGGGCAAAGTAGACGTTTAGCGTCAATATTATGTTTCATATCTACTATTCAAGCCCCAACCAATCTTGCGGTTTGATATAACGCTCATACAACTTTGCCTCAGGCGTTCCAGGTTCAGGCGTATGCTGATATTCCCAACGCACTAATGGCGGTAGTGACATCAAAATAGACTCAGTACGGCCACCAGTTTGTAGACCAAATAAAGTACCACGATCATAAACTAAATTAAACTCAACATAACGACCACGACGATACAATTGGAACTGCCTTTCATGATCAGCAAATGGCGTGTCTTTACGACGCTCAATAATAGGTCGATAGGCCTTAATATAGCTGTTACCCACACTCTGCATAAAAGCAAAACACCGATCAAATCCACCTTCGTTTAAATCATCAAAAAACAAACCACCAATACCACGCTGTTCATCACGGTGCTTCATATAAAAATAATCATCACACCATTTTTTGTATTTTGGATACACTTCTTCGCCAAATGAATCACAAGCATCTTTGGCAGTTTGATGCCATAAAATCGCATCTTCATCAAAACCGTAATAAGGCGTGAGATCAAAGCCGCCACCAAACCACCAAATTGGATCTTCCCCTGCTTTTTCAGCAATAAAAAAACGCACATTCGCATGTGAAGTAGGCGCATAAGGATTAAGTGGATGAATTACCAATGAAACGCCTAAGGCGCTAAAGCTTCGCCCTGCTAGTTCTGGCCTAAGCTGAGTGGCTGAAGCAGGCATATTATCACCATGCACAATAGAGAAATTGACACCAGCTTGCTCAAACACAGTGCCATTAGTTAGCACACGTGTAATGCCACTACCACTATTATCTGGCTTTTGCCATTCATCCTTAATAAAGCTAGCTTTGCCATCAACTGCTTCCAACTGATTGCAAATATCTTGCTGCAAGCTTAATAAATAAGTTTTAACTTGATCAATCATTGTTTTTTCACTCATCTGAGGCGCTCTCCGGTTTGCAAATTAATAATTTGTGATGGTTGGCTATTATAGTTTTGTGGCGCGATAATAAAATCTAATTCATGTTTAAAAAAAAGATGCAATTCAAGAACACTTGTTGCGGTATTTTTACCACTCGTATTTGCACTAGTAGAAACCAATGCACTATGGCTTGCTTGACACAATTCTACAATTAAAGGATTATCGGTTAATCTAAGGGCAATTGTATCAAGACCGCCAGTCAAATATTTAGAAGCATACTGATTGGCTTTAAGCAAATAGGTTGTCGGCGTACTACCTGTTTTAATTTTATCCAATTGAGATACATCTGCTACATAATCAGAAAAGTAGCGAATATCGCTGGCTAATAAAATCATGCCTTTATTGGCAGAGCGATACTTTAGCTGTAATATACGCTGCATAGCTTGCTCAAAATGCGGCAAACAAGCCAAACCTTGAATAGTGTCTGTTGGATGAGATATCACCCCGCCTACTTTCAAATGCTGCACCGCTGATCTTACTCTATGATTCATGTTGTTTTCTTTGCTCTTGGATGGCACTGATCATAAACTTTAGACAACTCTAAAAAATCTAAGTGTGTATACACCTGAGTTGACTTAATGCTTTCGTGACCTAAAAATTCTTGTACAGAGCGAAGATCATGACTTGATTGCAAAAAATGTGTTGCTGCAGCATGGCGCAACATGTGTGGGTGTACGCTAATTTTAATACCAACTTCAAGTGCACGCTTTTTGATCATCTCTTGTATGGATCTAACACTAATCCTTGCTTGTCGATTGTTTAAGAATAAGGCACCTTGTGTAATGTCAAGCTTCTTTAAATAGCGACTAATTGCCTTTTGAGCAGATTCACCCAACGGCGTATGGCGCATCTTGCTACCCTTGCCCATGATTTTCAAAAAACCCTGTTCAGAGTCTATATCATTCATATTGAGATTGACTAATTCTGATACGCGAAGCCCGCATGAATAAATCACCTCAATAATAGCCACATCACGAAGCTCTGAGAGTGATTTAGACCTTGGGTTAAGCATGAGTGTTAATTGATCGTAGTCTAATGTTTTAGGTAAGGTTTGATTAATCTTTGGTACTTGTAATCCCAATGCACAGTTACTTGGCAAATAACTTTGATTAACAAGATAGGCTAAAAATCCACGAATAGAAGATAGATGGCGACGAATGGTACGGCCGCTACTATTGGCGTGGCGCATCTTCATCACCAATAAATTCAGGTGCTCACTGGTTAAATCAATCCAACTGTTAACACCTTGTTGACTTGCAAAGCTTAACAATTGTTGTAAATCACGCTGATAGGCTTGCTGAGTATTTAACGCATAGTGGCGCTCTATACGTAAATACAACATAAATTGTGTAATTTGAGTTTTCACTTGAATTTTATAACTTCGCCCATATCAATGTATTTTACGCACAAAACAGGAATAAACAAATGGCGACAAAACAAACCCATGCTTTTCAAACTGAGGTCTCTCAACTTCTACATTTAATGATTCACTCTTTGTACTCTAACAAAGAAATATTTTTAAGAGAATTGGTCTCAAATGCCTCAGATGCCGTTGATAAGCTTAAGTTTGAATCGCTATCAAATGATGCCCTAGTTGAGGGTAAAGAAGCATTAACAATCCATGTAGATGTAGATAAAGATGCTGGCACTATCACCATTAGCGATAATGGTATTGGCATGACACAAGACGAAGTCATGGAAAACATTGGTACCATTGCTAACTCTGGTACCAAAAAATTCCTGCAAAATCTTGATGAAAAACAAGCTGAAGATTCCAACCTTATTGGTCAGTTTGGTGTGGGATTTTATTCAGCTTTCATTGTGGCTGATGAAGTAACACTAACCACGCGTAAAGCCGGCGATGATAAAGCTAACGGTACCGTTTGGTCGTCAGAGGGTAAAGGTGACTACTCGCTAGAAACCACCACGGTGGAAGATTTTGGTACCACGATTACACTGCACATTAAAGAGGATGAAAAAGAGTTTTTAGATGATTATCGTCTGCGTGGCATTATCTCAAAATACTCAGATCATATCACCGTACCTATCATGATGATTAAAGCTTCTGAAGAAGATGACGATACGATTGAATATGAAACTGTAAACAAAGCCAACGCTTTTTGGACGCAAGATAAAAAAGAACTTAAACAAGAGGATTATGATGAATTCTACAAATCATTAACATTCGATTTTGAAGCGCCACTCACTCAGATGCATAATCGTGTTGAGGGTAAATTAGATTACACTTCTCTGCTTTATATCCCTTCTAAAGCACCATTTGACATGTGGGAGCCAAAGCGCAAAGGTGGTATTAAACTTTATGCTAAGCGTGTGTTCATCATGGAAGACAACGAAGAGCTTATGCCAATGTATATGCGTTTTGTTAAGGGTGTCATCGATACAGCTGATTTGTCATTAAACGTCTCTCGTGAAATTTTGCAAGGCAATAAAGTGGTTGACACCATTCGCAAAGCCTCGGTTAGTCGCATCCTAAAAGAATTAGAGAAAATGGCCAAAAACAAGCCAGAAAAATATGCAACTTTCTGGAAAGAATTCGGCATGGTAATGAAAGAAGGTGTGGTTGAAGATCATAGCAATAAAGACAAAATTGCCGGTCTACTTCGTTTCGCAACCACTAAATCTGAAGGTGAAGATCAAACCGTATCACTGGCTGACTATATCGAGCGTATGGGTAAAGATCAAAAAGATATTTACTACGTTACTGCTGAGACTTATGCAGCCGCTAAAGGCTCTCCACACTTAGAAATATTCAAGCAAAAAGACATTGAAGTATTGCTTTTATCTGACCGTGTTGATGAGTGGATGGTGAATAACTTTACCGAATTTGAAGGCAAAAATCTTAAATCAATTGCTAAAGGCGATTTAGAAGATTTGGACTCAAAAGAAGAAAAGAAAGAGAAGGAAAAAACCGCTAAAGGCTTTAAAAAGACATTAGCAGAAATGCAAAAAATTCTTGAAGCGCAAGTGAAAGAAGTGAAAATTTCTAATCGCCTGAGCGAGTCCCCTTCTTGTTTGGTTGCTGATGAAAATGAGATGGGTGGCAACATGGAAAGAATTATGGCTTCACTTGGTCAAGATGTACCTGAAACTAAGCCAATTCTTGAAATTAACCCAACCCACCCACTGGTTGAAAAACTAAAAACCAA
>CAYUWB010000027.1:0-15856 GCA_964448305.1 uncultured Candidatus Ruthturnera sp. | reverse complement strand
ATGTGCGCAGCTCAAGCATCTAAGCGTGGGCGTAAAGTGTTGGTTTTAGAAGGTAGCAACAAAGTCGGCAAGAAAATTCTAATCTCAGGTGGTGGTCGTTGTAACTTTACCAATCTGCATATCGATCCAGAATCCTATCTTTCTCATAATTCACATTTTTGCAAATCAGCACTAGCACGTTACACGCAATGGGATTTTATTGCACTAATGGATAAATACAAGCTGAGTTGGCATGAAAAAACACTGGGTCAGTTGTTTTGTGACGATAAAGCACCAGCAGTATTAAGCATGTTGCTTGATGAGTGTAAGCGTATCGGTATTAAATTAGAATCAAAGATAGAAAGCATTGATTTTAAAGACCAATATATTGTACTTGCAGATGGGCAAAAATATCAATCAGAGTCTCTGGTAATTGCGACTGGTGGGCCTTCTATTCCTAAAATGGGTGCAACTGATTTTGGTTTGCAAGTGGCTAGACAATTTGGCATTAAAACCGTTTCTTTTAGGCCAGCATTGGTGCCTTTTACCTTTCATCAAAACGACATTGATCGATACTTTAAAGACCTTTCTGGTTTGTCAGTTGACGCATTAGTGAGCTGCAATGGTCAAAGCTTTAGAGAGGGTATTTTAATTACTCATCGTGGTATTAGTGGTCCAGCAATTTTACAAATATCCTCTTATTGGTATAAGGGCGATGAAATTAGTGTTGATTTGCTGCCAGATCTAGATGCGGGCGATTGGTTATTGCAGATGCAATCAGATCGTGGCAAAGCAGAGCTTAAAACCATTTTGGCAAAGCTTTTTCCTAAGCGTTTGGCTATTCGTTTGGCTGATACTTTAACTGAACAACCTTTGTCAAATTTGCCTTTAGGTCAAATCAAGCAAAGTGATTTAAAAACATTGGGCGTCACATTAAATAACTGGGTGTTACGTCCAAGCGGCACAGAAGGTATGCGCACAGCAGAAGTATCTGTGGGCGGTGTTAATACAGATGAACTGTCTTCCAAAACCATGGAAGTCAAGTCACAATCAGGCTTGTATTTTGTTGGTGAAACAGTCGATGTCACTGGCTGGCTAGGCGGCTATAACTTTCAGTGGGCTTGGTCATCAGGTTGGGCGGCCGGTCAGGTAGTTTAAAAACGCTTTTTTTTTGCAAATTGTGTACAATTAAATCTTAATTAAATCAATAATAAGATATATGTTTTCATTTGGCGAGAAAGTTGAGGGTTATGACACGCTTATGTTTAATGAGCGCGAGGTTAGAGCAGCAGCAGGTATTGTATTTTTGTTTGCCTTTATGGCGTTCATGTTGGCGTGGACTGGCAAGGGTTTTAGAGCGACTGAAATTATGGTTTCGGTATTTTTGTTTGATTTTTTTATTCGAGTATTTATCAACCCTAAATATGCGCCATCGATGGTGGTTGGTCGCTGGATGGTTAATAATCAAAAACCTGAATATACAGACGCTGCACCCAAACGATGGGCATGGTCAATTGGATTTTTTATAGCAGTTATTGTGTTTTATAAAGTGGTGTTAGACGATACTCGTGGTCCAGGGCTTGTTCTCCCTTGTGCATTATGCTTAGGGTTATTGTTCTTTGAAGCGGTTTTTGGTATTTGTGCAGGTTGTAAGATTTATAATTTATTTCATAAAGAAAAAGTTAAACATTGTCCAGGTGAAGCATGTGATTTAACACGTGGCAGGGATGCGATTCAAAACCTAGATTTTGTACAAAAAACAATATTTGCCTTATCAATGCTAGCGCTATTCTATCTAGCATTTGGCGATATTATTAAATTTGTTATTTCTGGATAGTAAGATGAAAAATATAAAAGTACTTTGGTCAATCATCATTTTATTGTCAGCTATCGTTTTTAGTGTTGGCTATCAGTTTGTAACTGGTTCAGTGGCAACAGCCAAAGACGGGCGAACGGCCATTATTTTAACCAAAGGCGAGCGCAACTTTGTTTTGAGCGAGATGCGTGGCTTGCTAGGTCATATGCAACAATTGGTGAGTGCAGCAGCGGATAAAGACATTGATAGAACCATTAAAATCGCAAAGCTTTTGACTGAAGATTCAAAGGGAGAAACCCAAGTATCTATTATCGCCAAAACCCCGCTTGCATTTAAAAAGCTAAGTACCAATATTCACACCCAATTTGGTGAGCTTTATAATGATGCAGTCGCTAAAAGAGATCCAGACCATTCGTTAAAACAAGTTGCTATCATTATGCAAAATTGTATCGCTTGTCATGGGGCGTATCAGTTGGTAGAGTCTACTGAATAAAATTCATTTAATTTAAAAAAAGGAGCGTTATGAAAAATCTAAAAAAATTATTAACTGTATCAATCTTAACTTTGAGTTTTGCGTCATTTGCATTGTTTGGTATTGGTGAAGACGAAAAAGACACTGATAACAAAGAAACTGTTACAGAAAAAACAGCAGAAGAGTGTAAGATTCCAACTTTTGCTAAAGCGATTGGTCATGAAGACCTTTGGTTGGAGCACAATGGTTGCCCTCCAAGAGAGAAAAAGCAAGAATCTGATCAGTAAATGTTAGAACTTAGGCCGACTTGTGAAAACTGTAACAAGTCGTTACCACCAGAGTCTAATGAGGCGATGATTTGTAGTTATGAATGCACATTCTGTGCAGACTGTGTGGGATCAGTTTTAATGGGTGTGTGTCCTAATTGTGGCGGTGATTTTGTTAATAGGCCGATTCGTCCAGTCAGTCAGTTAAAAAAACATCCTGCCATAACAAAAATAACTTACAACCCTATAAAAAACTAGCAATAGTGCTTATTGTTAAAATTTGTCAAATTTTTAAAAGCGGCTTAATTTAACAACAAAAAACCCGTATAAACACCTTTAAACTGGCGTTTTTACGGGTTTTTTAGGGTTTAAATAGACGTTTTCCAGCCCATTTTAAAAATTTCTAAAATTTTTAAATAATTTCACAAGCCTCGTCGAAGCTTAGGCGAGGGCTTCTTGGAAAAATTTGTGTACTATCACCATGTCCGATGCCACACAAAAAGATGGATTTAGTTTTACCGTCAGGGAAAAATTCTTGATCCAGCGTTTCTGCGTTAAAACCACCCATTGGGCCACAGTCTAACCCTACTGAGCGCGCCGCCATCATAAAGTAAGCGCCTTGCAGTGTTGCATTCATTGAGCCAACAGCAGTTATTTTGTCTGGCTTGCCTTCATACCAACTTTTGGCATCCGTATGTGGAAATAAAAATGGCAGCTTTTCATAAAATTCGGTATCGTAGCTAATAATAGCAACTACTGGTGCGCTCATGGCTTTTTCAACATTGCCTTCATCAAGATGTGGTTTAAGTCTTTCTTTGGCATCATTAGATTGAACAAAAGTAATTCGAGCAGGGCAAGTGTTGGCCGCCGTTGGGCCAAATTTCATTAACTCGTAAATTTGGTTTATTTGTTCTTCTGAAACATCTTGATCTAACCAGCCATTGTGACTTCTGGCTTCTGTAAATAAAGTGTCTAGTGCATCCTTGTCAAGCATTAAAATATCCTAAAAAAGTTTGTAAAATTATTATGTTAGATTATATATTTTTTGATTCGATATTCTCGGGCAAATTCAAAGACCACTTAACAAAAGGTGGTAATAGAGTTTGAATGCGAGAATGATATAAGTCGTTTCTATCACAATATAAATAAGGATTGATATGAAGAAAATTACTATCATTGGCTCAGGTTTCGCTGGCTTAACTGCAGTTAAAACATTAAGAAAAAAAGACAAACAATGTGAAATCACCTTGATTTCGCCGAAGGCAGAGTTGGTTTATATGCCAAGTTTAATCTGGGTGCCATCGGGCGCGGCCGGAAAAAAAGACATTGTTGTGCCGTTAGACAACTTTTTTAAACGTATGAATGTTCATCATGTAGCCAGCGAAGTGACAGGCTTAGAAGAAGGTGGTCGCAAGGTCATTACACCGATAGGTTTGTATGAAAATGATGCATTGATTATTGCCTCAGGCGGGCGATTTATTAAAAAATTACCTGGTATTGAGCATGCAATTACACCTTGTGAAGGTTTGAGTTCGGCCGAAAAAATTCGTGATCGATTAAAAGCGATGGATGGCGGTGATATTGCCATTGGATTCTCAGGCAATCCAAAAGAGCCAAGTGCTATGCGTGGCGGGCCAATGTTTGAATTTTTATTTGGTATTGATACACAGCTTCGATCTGAGGGGCGACGTGATAAATTTAACTTAATGTTTTTCACCCCTGCAGAAAAACCCGGCGCACGTCTAGGCAAAAAAGCGGTCAAAGGTTTATTAACTGAGATGAAAAAACGCAACATTGCCACGCATCTTGGCAATAAGATGAAAAAATTTGAAGCCGATAAAGTTGTTACCGAAGGCGGCGAGTTTGCTGCGGATTTAATTTTATTCATGCCAGGCATGACAGGCAACCAATGGTTTGACAATACCGATCTTGCGCGCAGTGAAGGCGGACTGCTTAAGGCGAACGGTTTTTGTGAAGTAGAAGGTTCTGACAAAGTTTTTGTTGCGGGTGATTCTGGTTCTTTCCCAGGGCCTGAGTGGATGCCTAAGCAAGCGCACATGGCAGATCTTCAAGCAGAAGCAGCAGCTAAAAATGTATTAGATGTACTGAATTCAAAGCCTGCAAGCCATACTTTTAAAATTGAACTGATGTGTATTGTTGATTCAAATAACAAAGGTATCTTTGTGTCTCGCACCATGAAAGGTGGCATGATGTTGCCAAATTGTCGTTTGATGCATGTAGCTAAAAAAGTATTTGGCTGGTGGTATTTACGCCAATATCGTTAGGATTTATAAAAGGTACTCTTATGTCAGATTGTTTGTTTTGTAATATTATTAATGGCGATATCCCAGCCGATAAAATTTATGAAGATGACGACGTGCTCGCTTTTCATGATATCAGCGCACAAGCGCCCCACCATTTTTTAGTTATTCCTAAGCACCATATTGCTACGTTAAATGAAGCAGATGATGCGGCTTTGGTTGGCAAGTTGACTTTAACAGCTAGTAAAATTGCTAAAGAATTAGGCTTTGCGGATGATGGTTATCGCGTGGTAATGAACTGCAATGAAGACGGCGGACAGACGGTGTACCATATCCATTTGCATTGTTTGGGTGGGCGTGCACTTGCTTGGCCGCCAGGCTAACTTTTTAATTTCGTCTTTTCCAGTTTTGCTGCGTTAGGTTTTTAAAACTTTCAATCACATATTTTTACTATGCTCAATCAAGTTTAAAAAACTGCCTTGTAAAAAAAAATACTCGTTAAAAAGCCTTTGTCATCCCAATACCCGCCTTGTACTGGCGATATACAGCAGTCCTCTGGGAGGAGAATAAAAAAATATTTTGCTAAAGTGCCCATTAATTTATAGGCGGTATTTTTTCTTTAAAAGAGGTTAAAATTTGTCGCTTAAATTTATTTTATTTTTAACAAGCTATGAGTAACGAATTTTTAGATAGGCACATTGGACCAAGTCAAGTGGAAATTGATACAATGCTAAGTGCCATTGGTTGTGAATCCGTAGAGCAAGTTGTTGCCAAAACAGTACCAGAAAGCATTCTTTTTGGTAATCGAATGGATGTTGAAGAAGGTTTAACAGAACGAGATTCTCTAGCGCTTGCGACCAAATTGGCAGGTCAAAATCAATTATTCAGTAATTTTATCGGCCAGGGTTATTACGGCACTTTGATGCCAACTGTGATCCAGCGTAATATTCTAGAAAATCCGGGTTGGTATACAGCCTACACACCTTATCAAGCAGAGATTTCCCAAGGTCGTTTGGAAATGTTACTAACATTCCAGCAAATGATTATGGATCTAACCGGCATGGATATTTCTAATGCTTCTTTGTTGGACGAGCCAACTGCAGCAGCAGAGGCAATGATGATGGCTAAACGTGCCAATAAAAAGAACAAATCTAATCGCTTTTTAGTTGATAGAAACACTCATCCGCAAACCATTACTATTTTACAAACTCGTGCCAAGCCAATCGGTATTGAGCTGGTTGTTGAAGATGTTCAAAACAATGATTTTTCTGATTGTTTTGCCGCTCTTATGCAGTCGCCAGGCACCAATGGTGAAGTTCGTGACTTGACTGACGATATTGCTAGAGCAAACCGAGCCGGCGTGTTAAGCATTGTTGCTTGTGATATTTTAGCGTTAACACTGATTAAAACACCAGCTGAAATGGGCGCTGACATTGCCATTGGCAACTCTCAGCGCTTTGGTGTGCCAATGGGTTTTGGTGGCCCACACGCGGCATTTTTAGCCACCCGTGATGAATTCAAACGTATGGTGCCAGGACGTATTATTGGCGTATCACAAGATGTGCATGGTAACCCAGCCATGCGTATGTCTTTGCAAACGCGTGAGCAGCACATTCGTCGTGATAAAGCCACCAGTAATATTTGTACGGCTCAAGTATTGTTAGCCGTATTGGCAGCAGCTTATGGTATTTATCATGGCGCAAACGGCTTGAGAAGAATTGCCAATAAAGTACATGCTAAGGCCACTAATTTGGCCAAGAGTTTGACAAATGCCGGTTATGAGCTAGCAAGTGATCAATTTTTTGATACGATCACACTCAATACAACCGACGCCCAAGCTTTGTTTTCTAAAGCTCAAGCGCAAAACATCAACTTGCGTTTATTGAGTAATAACCAGCTAACCATTGCCGTTGATGAAACTACAACAGCACAAGATTTGTCTGAATTATTATCGGTTTTTTCCGTTGATTCTTTAGCTGAATCTGAGTCTAGTTTAGTACCGGCTATGTTAAGAACTTCAGATTACTTAATACACCCAGTGTTTAGTCATTACCACTCTGAAACTGAAATGATGCGTTATTTAAAACGCCTAGAAAATAAAGACATTGCGCTTAATCACTCAATGATTGCACTCGGTTCTTGCACCATGAAGCTTAATGCCGCCACGCAAATGTATCCGATCAGTTTGCCAGGTTTTTCATCAATGCACCCGTATGCACCGGTTGATCAAACCAAAGGTTATCAGCAATTATTTAAAGATTTGGAACATGCGTTAGCTGAAGTCACAGGTTATGATGCAGTGTCACTACAACCTAATGCCGGATCCCAAGGTGAATTTGCAGGATTGTTAGCCATTCACTCGTATCACGAATCTCGTGGTGATTTTGATCGAAAAATTTGCCTTATTCCGTCATCAGCGCATGGCACTAATCCTGCTAGTGCAGTCATGGCTGGCATGAAAGTCGTGATTGTTAAATGTGATGAGTCTGGCAATATTGATATTGATGATTTAAAAGCCAAAGCCGAAAAGCATACTGATAAGCTTTCAGCCATTATGGTAACTTACCCATCAACTCATGGCGTGTTTGAAGTTGAAATCAAGCAAGTTTGTGACATTATTCATAACCACGGCGGCCAAGTTTATTTAGATGGCGCCAACCTTAATGCCATGGTTGGTATTACTCGTATGGGAGAGTTTGGTGCGGATGTATCACATATTAATCTGCATAAGACATTCTCCATTCCACACGGTGGCGGTGGTCCAGGCATGGGGCCAATCGGTGTTAAGGCACATTTGGCTGAGTTTTTGCCAGGTAATCCGTTAGAGAAAGACTCAAACGCTGTATCAGCAGCCATGTATGGTTCTGCCTCAATTTTGCCAATTTCATGGTCGTATATTAAGTTACTAGGCAAATATGGCATGCAGCGATCAACAGAAATTGCTATTGTTAGTGCCAACTATATTGCCAATGAGTTGAAAGAATTTTTCCCAATTTTATATCAAGGCGACCAAGGTTTTGTTGCGCACGAATGTATTATCGATATTCGTCCACTTAAAGAACAAAGCGGTATTTCTGAAGAAGATATTGCCAAGCGCTTAATGGATTATGGATTTCATTCGCCGACTATGTCATTCCCCGTGGCAGGCACACTGATGATTGAGCCAACAGAGAGTGAATCAAAACACGAGATTGATCGCTTTATTACAGCGATGGCAAGTATTCACGCTGAGATTCAAAAAGTCATTAAAGGTGAGTGGGATAAAGATAACAATCCACTGAAAAATGCACCACACACAGCACTTGAAATGGCGGGTGAGTGGGGTTATCCATACTCAAGAGAAGCTGCGCTATACCCAGTTGAATCATTAAAACACAGTAAGTACTTCCCACCAGTTAAACGTATTGATAACGTCTATGGTGATCGTAATTTGTTTTGTTCTTGTATCACGACAGAAGACTTTGAATAATTTAATCTTTCTGAGCTGAAAGTTGCATTAAAATAACTCAAAACTTTTTTATAAAAGTAAGTTATTTCCAGGGGGAGAATGAGCCAAATCGGCCTTGAACAGCAAAGCGTTGCTCAGTTTAGTGAACGCGCTTATCTTGATTATTCAATGTACGTCATTCTTGACCGTGCACTACCTTTTGTTGGCGACGGACTAAAACCTGTGCAACGACGTATCATCTACGCGATGAGCGAACTAGGCCTTAAATCCACTGCTAAATTCAAAAAATCAGCCCGTACCGTGGGTGATGTTTTAGGTAAGTTTCATCCACATGGTGACAGTGCTTGTTACGAGGCCATGGTGCTCATGGCACAACCTTTTTCTTATCGTTATCCGTTTATTGATGGACAAGGTAACTGGGGTGCGCCAGATGATCCCAAGTCATTTGCAGCCATGCGTTATACCGAGTCTAAGTTATCTCGTTATGCGGATTTACTACTGAGTGAAATCAACCAAGGCACCGTTAACTGGACTGACAATTTTGATGGTTCGCTCCAAGAGCCTGAAAACCTACCAGCACAAGTGCCTAATTTATTGCTCAATGGTACTTCAGGTATTGCTGTAGGCATGGCCACTGATGTACCACCACACAATTTAACTGAAGTTGTTTCTGCTTGTATTCAATTGCTTGATAAGCCTTCCACTGATCTGGATGCTATTATGCAAATATTGCCAGCACCAGATTATCCAACCTATGCTGATATTGTCTCCTCAGAAGCAGATTTAAAACAAATTTATGAAACTGGTCATGGTTCGGTTAAGATGCGTTCCACCTATCAAAAAGAAGATGGTGGCATCATTATTGAAGCGCTGCCTTTTCAAACTTCAGGCTCTAAGGTGATCACTCAGATTGCCTCGCAAATGCGTGCCAAAAAACTCCCATTGGTGGACGATATTCGTGATGAATCAGATCACGAAAATCCAACGCGTATTGTGATTGTGCCACGTTCTAATCGTGTTGATGCCGATGCATTGATGTTGCATTTATTTGCCACAACAGATTTAGAAAAAAATTATCGCGTTAATATGAATGTGATTGGACTTGATGGCAGGCCTCAAGTTAAACCACTAATTCCAATGCTAAAAGAATGGCTAGAGTATCGCACACAAGTGGTCACTAATCGTCTAAACCATCGTTTAGATAAAATTCTAGCGCGTTTGCATATTTTAGAAGGTTTGTTAATTGCTTTTTTAAATATCGATGAAGTGATTGCCATTATTCGTTCTGAAGACAAACCAAAACCAGTGTTAATGTCTCGTTTTAAGTTGAGTGAAGCGCAGGCTGAGGCAATTTTAGAATTAAAACTCCGTCATTTGGCTAGACTGGAAGAAATGAAAATCCAAGGTGAACAAGCAGAGCTGGCCGCCGAAAAAGAAAAATTAGAATTGTTATTGTCCAGCGATACGCGTTTAAAAACCTACATTAAAAAAGAGCTTAAAGCTATTGTTAAAGATTTTGGCGATCAGCGTCGTTGTCAAATTGTGTCAAATGTTAGTTCTGCTCAAGCCTTTAATGAGGATGATTTAGTGCCAGCTGAGAACGTCACCATTGTACTTAGTGATAAAGGTTGGGTGCGTAGTGCTAAAGGGCATGATATTGATCCAAGCACCTTAAACTATAAGTCGGGTGATGGCTATTTGACCAGTGTCAAGGGTCGAAGCAACAAGCCCGTGATTTTTATTGATTCAACAGGCCGATCTTACACATTAGCGGCCAATTCTCTACCAAGTGCTAGAGGGCAAGGCGAGCCTTTAACGGGTCGATTAACGCCACCAGCAGAGGCAGAATTTGTTGATGTGGTTATGGGTGAGAGCGGTCAAAATATCTTATTAGCATCAACTGCTAGCTATGGGTTTGTGACGACTATCGGCGATTTGTTATCAAAAAAGAAAGCAGGAAAACATTCGCTATCATTGCCAAATAAGGCAAAAGTCATGCCGATTGTTCAAGTCGATAATCTTGAATCGCAATTTGTAGCAGTCGCTACCAATAGTGCGCGACTACTGATTTTCCCAATTGCTGAATTGCCAGTATTGTCAAAAGGAAAGGGCAATAAACTGATCCAAATCCCTGGAAAAGACACCAAAGAGCGTGTCAGTGCTGTCTGTGTACTTACTCAAGAACAAAACCTTAAAATTTACTCAGGAAAGCGCCATCTAACCATCAAATTCCAAGATTTAGCCAACTATATTGGATCGCGAGCACGTCGCGGTACTGAATTACCAAAAGGTTATCACAATGTTGTTCGTTTGGAAGCGGTTGATTAAAGCTTGCTCAACCCTTAATAATTGAGGGTGTAATTAATTCTAATAAACCGGTATAATTATTGGTTTTTTAACGATTTTTCCGAATTATGTTCGTCCTAAAAATTGTCACTGATTTTGCCTCTGCACATTCGCTAAGGGGTTATCCAGGTGATTGTTCACGTCTGCACGGCCACAATTGGCAAGTTGAAGTATCAGTTGAGTCTGAAGTGCTTGATGCCACCGGTATCGCCATTGACTTTCGTGAAATCAAAAAACAAACTAAAGCTGTTGTTAAGCGACTAGACCATCAATATTTAAATGAAATACCCCCATTTGACGTGCTTAATCCAACCGCTGAAAATATTGCCAAGTACTTTTATGATGAAGTGGCGAAACTTATTAATACCCCAGATGTGCATATATGTGAAGTTATTATTTGGGAAACCCCTAGAGCATCAGTTTCTTACTCGGAGAAAAAATTATGAAATCATGCGATTTGCCTGATACGCAAAACAAAGTAGACACGCGCCAAATTATCATTGACAAAGTAGGTATTAAGGATATTTCTCATCCAATCACTTTTGTAGATAGAAATGGCGACAAGATGCCAACTGTAGGTAATTTTACCATGACAGTGACACTGCCAGAAAATGTCAAAGGTACGCACATGTCACGTTTTATTGAAATTTTAAATGAAGGCCCTTGTGAATTCACGACAGGGAGTTTTGATAAAATTATTGATAAAGTACGTCAAAGATTAGAATCAGATAGTGCGCACATTAAATTGGACTTTCCATTTTTTAGAAAAAAAGCCGCACCTTCTTCAGGCGTAGAGTCAATGATGGATTACCAAGTAACGCTATATGGTGAGTTAAATGAAGGTGAATCATCTGTGATGATGAAAGTAGTGGTGCCGGTCACTAGTCTGTGTCCTTGTTCTAAGAGTATTTCTAAGTATGGTGCACACAATCAGCGCTCACATATTACCATTAAAGCAAAGGCTTCAAAAGGTAAGCAACTACACATTGAAGATTTGATTGATTTAGCTGAACAAAAAGCTTCGTGCGAATTGTATGCAATCCTAAAACGAGAAGATGAAAAAGTTGTAACGGAAAGAGCGTATGATAACCCTGCTTTTGTTGAGGATTTAGTCAGAGATATTGCAGTAGGTTTAAATACTAATGATGATATTGATTACTATCGTTTAGAGTCTGAAAATTTTGAATCGATTCACAATCACTCAGCTTACGCATTAATTGAGAATCAAAAATAAACTGTGCAACACAATACTGACAATTTAAGAATCACTTCAAGCGCACCGATGGTAGCGCCAACTGACTTAATGAGTGAATACCCATTGAGTGAAAAAGGCTCATCAGGTATTTTCCAAACAAGAAAAGCCATTAAAGATATTTTAGAGGGTCGAGATAAGCGCCTAATGGTGATTGTAGGCCCATGTTCAATTCATGATTCAAAATCTGCTCGTGAGTATGCACAAAGACTGTCAGAGCTAAAATCAGAGCTTAGCGATGAGTTATTGGTCGTAATGCGTGTATATTTTGAAAAACCACGTACAACAATTGGTTGGAAAGGTCTAATTAACGATCCAGATTTAGACGAAAGTTTCAATATCGACAAAGGTCTTAAGATTGCTCGTCATTTACTCACAGATTTGGCTGACATGGGTGTGCCAGTTGCTGTTGAGTACCTAGATTTAATTACGCCACAATATATTTCAGATTTAATTTCATGGGGCGCAATCGGTGCACGCACCACTGAAAGCCAGTCTCATCGAGAATTAGCTTCAGCCTTGTCTTGCCCTGTTGGTTTTAAAAATGGCACCACAGGCTCGCTTAGCGTGGCTATTGATGCGATCAAATCAGCCAACAACCCACACCATTTGCTTTCAGTTAATAAAGAGGGTGGCGTAAGTCATTACACCTCTTCAGGTAATGAAACAGCACATATTATTTTGCGTGGTGGTGCTGACGGTCCTAATTATTCAAAAGTACATATTGATAAAGCAGTAGCACAATTAAGAGCAGATGGCTTGTTGGATAAAATCATGGTAGATTTTTCTCACGCTAACAGCCAGAAGCAATTCAAAAATCAATTACTAGTGGGTGAAGATATTGCTAACCAAATTATCACCGGATCTGATGAAATATTTGGGGTGATGATTGAGTCGCATATCAATGAAGGTAATCAGTCAGTTGGTCCGTTAGAATCACTTGAATACGGGGTGAGTATTACTGACAGTTGTATTGGTTGGGATGATACTGAAAATCTACTCAAAACACTGGCGCAAGCTGTTCAAAAAAGAAACGCATAAGTCATTGATTTTTAATTATTTTTTTTAATTAATTTTTTTACAAAAAAACCTGCATTATTTCCACATTTTTGTTGTGTGAAAATACCACTTAGGGTACAATAAAAGCTAATTTAATTAAGCCTTTTTTGTATGTCTGAAAATACTGATAATCCAGAAAGTTTCGAGCCTAATTTCCCCATAGTTACCATTGAAGATGAGATGCGAGATTCCTACTTGGAATACGCAATGAGTGTCATCGTTGGTCGTGCCTTACCCGATGTGCGAGACGGCCTCAAGCCAGTGCATCGTCGTGTACTTTATGCGATGGACGTTTTGGGTAACGATTACAACAAAGCTTACAAAAAATCAGCCCGTATTGTCGGTGACGTGATTGGTAAATACCACCCGCATGGTGATACCGCCGTGTACGACACCATTGTTCGTATGGCACAGCCATTCTCGATGCGTAATATCTTGATTGATGGTCAAGGTAACTTCGGCTCGGTTGACGGTGACTCAGCAGCAGCCATGCGTTATACGGAAATCCGTATGGCCAAGCTTTCGCACGAATTATTACGCGACCTTGACAAACAAACGGTTGATTTTATTGACAACTACGACGGATCAGAATCTGAGCCGAGCGTACTGCCAACTCGTGTCCCTAATCTACTAGTGAACGGTTCATCTGGTATTGCAGTTGGTATGGCAACCAATATTCCGCCACACAATTTAGGCGAAGTGGTTGATGCTTGCTTGAAAGTGATTGATAATGAAGAAGCGACTATTGATGAATTGTTAGAAGTCATGCCAGGGCCTGATTTCCCGACAGCCGGTATTATCAATGGTGCTAGCGGTATTCGTCAAGCTTACGAAACAGGTAAAGGCAAAATCTACCTACGTTCAGTTTCTCACGTTGAAGGTGAAGACAAGCAAAGTATTGTTGTTACAGAGCTTCCGTACCAAGTGAACAAAGCCAAGTTAATCGGCAAGATTGCAGAATTAGTAAAAGACAAAAAAGTAGACGGCATTACCGGCCTTAGAGACGAATCTGACAAAGATGGCATGCGTATGGTGATTGAGCTTCGTCGTGGTGAAGTGCCAGAAGTGATGCTTAACAACCTTTACAAGCTGACTGAAATGCAAACCGTGTTTGGTATTAACATGGTGGCCATTGACAAGGGCATGCCAAAACTCATGACACTTAAAGGCGTGTTAGATGCCTTTATTGCTCATCGTCGTGATGTCGTAACCCGTCGCTCTATCTTTGATCTTAACAAAGCCAGAAACCGCGCTCACATCTTAGAAGGTCTATCAGTTGCACTACATAATATCGATGAAATTATCGAGCTAATTAAAGCAGCAAACAATCCAACCGAAGCAAAAGCACAATTGGTTGCGAAAACTTGGCAGGGTAGCGTGATTAAAGATTTGATCGGCGATCGTGATATGGCCATGTTTAAGCCAGAAGATTTACCAGCTGAGCTTGGCCTGCAAGCCAGTGGTGATTACCAATTATCACAAAAACAAGCACAAGCGATTCTTGACCTTAAACTTCACCGTTTAACCGGCCTAGAAAAAGACAAGATTTTTGATGAATTTAATGAATTATTAGAGCGCATTAAATACTTATTGGATATTTTGCAAAATCCAGAAAGACTGATGCAAGTGATTCGTGATGAGCTAATTGAGATTCGTGACAACTTCGCCAATGATCGTATGACTAAAATTATCGAGCATAAGATTGATCTAACATTAGAAGACTTAATTGCCCAAGAAGACCGCGTAGTCACACTTTCTCATGGCGGCTATGTGAAGTCGCAATCACTGAGTGATTACCAAGCACAGCGTCGTGGCGGTAAAGGTAAAGCAGCCACCAAGATGAAAGATGAAGATTTCGTTGATCAGCTATTTGTGGCCAATTCCCACGATACGGTATTGTGTTTCTCATCAACGGGCAAGGTGCATTGGCTCAAAGTTTATGAGCTGCCAATGGCATCACGCACCGCACGCGGTAAACCGATTATCAACTTATTGCCATTAGAAAAAGACGAGTCTATCAACGCCATCTTGCCAGTGTCAGAATTCTCCGATGATCAGTTTGTATTCATGGTGACCAGTAGTGGTACTTGTAAGAAGACCTCACTGACCAATTTCGCCCGCCCAAGAAAAGGCGGTATTATCGCTATTGAACTCAGAGATGGTGATAAGCTCGTTGGTGTAGAAATTACTTCTGGTGAAAATGACATCATGTTGTTCTCAGCAGGTGGTAAATCAATCAGATTTAAAGAATCAGATGTCCGAGCCGTTGGTCGTACAGCGATTGGTGTACGAGGCATGAAGCTTGTTGATGACGAAATCGTATCAGCGATTGTGGCAGATAATGAAAGCCCAATCTTAACGGCAACTGAGAAAGGCTATGGAAAGCGTACAGCATTGGATGAATATCGTGCTCAAGCACGTGGTGGATCGGGCGTCATCTCTATCAAAACCTCGGATCGTAACGGTAAAGTCGTTGGCGCTATCCAAGTTACAGACGAAGACGAAATGATGCTGATTTCTAACAAAGGCACATTGGTACGTGCACGAGCAGTTGACGTGTCAATCATTGGTCGTAATACTCAAGGTGTAACACTGATTAATATTGCCAAAGGCGAGAAGCTAGTATCCGTCGCTAAAATCGCTGAAACAGAATATGAAGAAGGAGAAGAAGCGAGCGAGGAAGTTAGCGAAGAATAACACAAAAAATTCTTAAAAAAATAAAAATGTCGCACTGGTTGCGGCATTTTTTTTGGTATTTTTACCAAAACTTGACCTGGGTCAAGGCTTCAATATTCCCTGCTTTATAAAATGAACTCGATTCATTAAAAAACAGGAGTAAAAATCATGAAAACAATCGGTGCTTTATCTTTTACAGGCGTACTTTGGATGGCTTTGATCGCATTGGCGACTATGCTATAAAAAAATACCCATTTAGAAAATTTCTCAAATTTTCTAAA
>CAYUWB010000026.1:8636-18143 GCA_964448305.1 uncultured Candidatus Ruthturnera sp. | reverse complement strand
TCTTGGTTGATTTTGGCCACACCAAAATAACGCGATTCAGGATGCGCAAAATACCAACCACTAACACTGGCTGTTGGTAGCATGGCGTAAGAGCTAGTAAGTGTCATCCCGGTATTTTTCTCAACATCGAGCAGTTCCCATAGTTTGTCTTTTTCACTGTGTTCAGGGCATGCAGGGTAGCCAGGGGCAGGGCGGATGCCACGGTATTTTTCTTCAATAAATTCATCATTATTAAAGTCTTCATCACTATAACCCCAAATCTGGGTTCGGAATTTATAATGCATCATCTCGGCAAAAGCTTCGGCTAATCGGTCGGCCACTGATTTAATCATAATTGAATTGTAATCATCATGATCAGCTTCATAAGCCTCAACCAATGGATCAATATTAATACCCGCAGTAACGGCGAATGCACCCATGTAGTCTTGGATACCACTGTCTTTTGGGGCGATAAAGTCACTCAAACAAAAGTTTGGTGTATTGCCTTTTTTGTCTAACTGTTGGCGAAGTTGGTTAAGCACCATTAATATTTTCCCATCTTCGTCATATAGCTCAATATCTTCATTGACACTATTTGCTGGGAAAATACCTACTACTGCATTGGCTTGTAATAATTTTTCATCAATCACTTTTTTGAACATCGTTTTAGCATCTTCAAATAAAGCAGATGCCGATTCACCCACCACTTCATCCGTGAGAATATCGGGGAATTTGCCCGCGAGCTCCCAAGTACGGAAAAACGGCACCCAGTCGATAAATTCAAATATTTCGGCCAAGTCGTAGTCTTTGTATGCCTGTACGCCAAGCTGCTTAGGCGTGGTAATGTCGTCAAAACTTAGTTTCGGCTTGTTAGCCCTGGCTTTGTCTAAAGACAGTAATTTGCTTTTGCCTTTGTTGGCACGGCGGACACGTACTTTTTCATATTCTTCCCTGGTGTTTTCCATTAAGGCTGGTTTGAGTTCATTTGATAGTAGCGAGGTGGCTACACCAACTGCTTTAGAGGCATCCTTAACATAAAATACACCTTTGTCATATTGCGGCTCAATTTTTACCGCCGTATGTGCAATTGAAGTAGTGGCACCACCAATCAATAGTGGTAGTTCAAAGCCTTGGCGTGTCATCTCTTTAGCAACAAACACCATTTCATCGAGTGATGGAGTGATCAGTCCAGACAAGCCGATAATATCAACATTTTCTTTAATGGCAGTTTTTAGAATGGTTTCAGCAGGCACCATGACGCCAAGATCAATAATCTCATAGTTGTTACAAGAGAGCACCACGCCAACAATATTTTTACCAATATCATGTACGTCACCCTTGACTGTCGCCATTAAAATTTTTCCTTGGGTGTTGGAGCCACAATCTTGTTTTTCAGCTTCCAAGAATGGATCTAAATAAGCGACCGATTTTTTCATCACTCGAGCAGATTTAACTACTTGTGGCAAAAACATCTTGCCGTCGCCAAATAGATCACCGACCACATTCATGCCGTCCATTAACGGACCTTCGATGACCAGAATAGGGCGGCCTAATTTATCCAGCGCCTCTTGAGTATCTTCGTCAATAAATTCAGTAATACCTTTAACCAAGGAGTGTTCTAAGCGCTTTTCAACTGGCCAAGTGCGCCATTCCAAATCTCTTTTGTTTTCTTGAGTGTCACCAGTGCCTGAGAATTTCCCGGCAATATCCACCAAACGTTCACCCGCGTTTTCATCTGCATTGAGCACTACGTCTTCTACTGCTTTTTTAAGCTCAGGATCAATATCATCATAAACCACTAGCTGACCAGCATTCACAATGCCCATGGTCATCCCAGCTTTTACCGCATGATATAAAAATACCGAGTGAATGGCTTCACGCACAGGGTTGTTACCCCTAAAGGAGAAAGAAACGTTAGATACACCACCAGATACTTTAGAGTAAGGCAGGTTTTGGGTGATCTCACGTGTGGCTTCAATAAAATCTACACCGTAGTTATTGTGCTCTTCAATACCGGTTGCTACAGCAAAAATGTTTGGATCGAAGATGATGTCTTCTGGCGGGAAGTTAACTTCATTGACTAAGATATTGTATGCTTCGGTGCAGATTTCAATTTTGCGTTCTTGGGTGTCCGCTTGGCCAACTTCATCAAATGCCATGACAATAATAGCCGCACCATAGCGCTTACATAAGTTGGCATATTTAACAAAACTATCCTTGCCTTCTTTAAGCGAGATAGAATTAACAATTGGTTTGCCTTGTGTGCATTTTAGACCAGCTTCAATAATATCCCATTTGGATGAATCTACCATCAGTGGCACTTTGGAAATATCAGGCTCAGAGGCGATCAGGTTCATAAAACGAACCATCGCTGCCTTGCCATCCAACATGCCTTCATCCATGTTGATATCAACCACTTGTGCGCCGTCTTCTACTTGTGCACGGCAAATATCCAGCGCTTCTTCATATTCTTCATTGAGAATCAAACGCTTGAATTTAGCAGAGCCGGTAACGTTAGCACGTTCACCCACATTCACAAACAATGAGTCATCGCCAATGTTAAAAGCCTCTAAGCCCGAAAGACGACATTCTGGTGCAATATCTGGAATTTGTCTTGGGGCTAGGCCATCTATGGCATTGGCAATTGCTTTAATATGTTCTGGCGTAGAGCCACAACAACCGCCCAAAATATTAACCAAGCCAGAAGAAGCCCATTCACCCACTTGCTCACTCATGGTGATGGCACCTAGGTCATACTCACCAAACTCATTCGGCAGGCCAGCGTTCGGGTGTGCTGACACATAAGTATCGGCCACGCGTGACATTTCAGCTACATACTGGCGTAATAAATCAGGGCCCAGCGCACAGTTAAGGCCAATGGATATCGGCTTAGCGTGGCGCAATGAATTATAAAACGCTTCAGTCATTTGCCCAGATAGGGTACGACCAGAGGCATCAGTAATAGTGCCCGAGATCATAATCGGCAATTCGGTATCATCCTGCTCAAACACTTCTTGCACGGCAAAGATAGCGGCTTTGGCGTTGAGCGTGTCAAAAATGGTTTCGATTAGAATAATATCTGCACCACCTTCAATCAAACCACGGGTGGATTCCATATACACACCAACCAATTCATCAAAGGTAACGTTTCTAAAGCCGGGGTCGTTAACATCAGGTGAGAGTGAACAGGTGCGCGAAGTCGGGCCGATAACACCAGCAACAAACCTTGGCTTGTCATTAGTTGAAAATTCCTCACAAGCAGCTTTGGCTAAGCGCGCACTTTCTACATTAATCTCATACGCCAGTTCTTCCATTTCATAATCACTCATGGAAGTTTTGGTGGCGTTAAAAGTGTTGGTTTCAACAATATCAGCACCAACTTCTAAATATGATCGATGGATATCTTGAATGATTTGTGGTTGTGTGAGTGACAGAAGGTCGTTATTACCTTGTACCAAAACATGCCAATCTTTAAAGCGTTCACCGCGATAATCTTCTTCGCTAAGCTTGTGCTTTTGGATCATGGTGCCCATGGCGCCATCAAGCACTAAAATTCGCTTTTCTAAAAGGGATTGTAATATCTGTTTTGTCGACATGTTTGGTATTATAATTGAGTCTAATTTAATAGGGGGTTTTGATGAAAAAATTGTTTGTAGCGTCTTTATTTTTAGCCAGTTTTAATGCCAATGCATTTTTAGACTTTAATAATTATGGTTCAGGCTACGATGATAACGATTGGCCAATTTGGACACCGATGTTCTGGATGGAAAAAGTCACTGACAATAATAACTTTGGTAATAAGCGTCATCAAGGTTACGGCTATCCATATAACAATCGCCCATACAACATTAATGCCTCGCATTTTGACATGAGCCAAATGCCAACCCCAGATCAGGCTTACCAAGCAGAGAGCAACCGTATGCCACATCCAACGCCGATGTTTATGACGCCTGCAGCGCAGTCATTTTCTAATCCAAACAACTTACCAAGCCCTTATCCAAGTAATTATCAGTTTAACCAATTACCCAGCCCTTACCCGAGTGGATTTTAGTTATCGACCAATTTGGAACAATAGTATTGACTTCTAATATTACTGTGTTATAATATAACTTCCTTTTATTTAATTTTATGGAGATAAGACAATGAAAAAGATGATCGCAATTTTTGCAATGGCAGCAGCACTAGGTGCTAACGCTTTTTGGAATAACAACAACACGCCTTGGAGCAATGGTTACAACAACTACGGTTACCAGCAAGACAACGGTATTTTCTCGTACAACCCGTACGATTACTGGGACCCACGTTGGTACATGGAAGAAATGAGCAACATGGTTGATGAGTTTGACGATGAGTTCAACAGTAATAATAACGGTTGGAACAACGGTTATGGTTACAACCCATACAACAATGGTCCTTGGAACTACAACAACACACCATGGAACAGAACTGCCCCAGCGGCACCTGCTGCTCCAGTAGCTCCAGCAAAATAAATTCATTTATTTTTTGCTAGAAAAAACCAGCACTTGTTGCTGGTTTTTTTTCGTCTGATCAAAAATATTGGTTTATAATGAACTTTCATTTTATTAATAATTAGAGGAGAGCAAGATGAAAAAAATTATCACAGTTTCACTATTAACCCTAGCGTTAAACGCAACAGCAGGCTGGGGCGGTAACAATGGCCCTTGGGGCAATAACGGTTGGAGTAATGGCCCATGGGGCGGTTCTAACAACAATAACGGTATTATTGCCAACAATCCATACTCAATGTTCACACCAGATTGGTTCAGTGAAGAAATGGATGACTTTATGGATGAATTTGATAGTAACGATGGTCCGTGGGGTAACAACGGCTGGAACAACAATGGCCCATGGGGTAATAGAGGTTTTAATAACGGCCCATGGAGTGGCAACAATGGTCCTTGGAATAATTCTAATTTTAACAGTGCTCCTTGGGGTAACCATAATGGCCCATGGAATAATAATTCTTGGAGAAATAGCCCATGGAGTAACTACGGTTATAACAGAGCTATTCCTGCAGCAGCAGACACTGGCGCTAAGTAAGTATTAAATCAGACAATCTGATATAAAATAAAGCCAGCTTTTTGCTGGCTTTTTTATTAAATAATACAAAAAATGTGGACCTACATACTCAGACGCGCTCTCTATAGTATTCCTATTTTATTAGGCGTTAACTTGATTACGTTTCTGTTATTTTTCATGGTCAATACACCTGATGATATGGCGCGTATTCAACTAGGCGCCAAACATGTTACACAGGCTGATATCCACACTTGGAAAGAAGAAAAAGGCTACAACAAGCCCTTGTTTGTTAATACCGATCAATCCGGCTCAGCCATACTCACAGACACCATTTTTTACCAAAAATCCATTCCTTTGTTTCAGCTAGATTTTGGTCATTCAGACTCAGGTAGAAACATCAATAAAGACATTGCTCAGCGCATGTGGCCATCATTAGCATTAGCCATTCCATCCTTTATCATTGCACTGATTACCAACATTGTCTTTGCCATGTGGATGGTGATGCTGCTCGGCACCAAACTAGAGAGAATGAGCCTAATTTTCACCGTGGCACTGATGTCGATATCTGGGCTCTTTTATATCATTATCGGTCAAAAAGTGGTGGCTGGAATGTGGCATTGGTTCCCAGTTTCAGGTTATCAAGCCGGTTTTGAATCTTGGCGTTTTGTTATGTTGCCAGTACTCATTGGCGTGGTCGCCGGTCTTGGTGCAGGTGTTCGGTGGTATCGTTCGATTTTTCTCGAGGAGATCAACAAGCCTTATGTTAATACCGCCCGTGCCAAAGGTCTTAGCGAGCAACAAGTGCTGTTTAAGCACGTACTAAAAAACGCCATGATTCCCATTCTTACCGGCGTGGTTGTGGTGATTCCATCGCTATTTATGGGCAGTCTAATTATGGAGAGTTTCTTCTCGATTCCAGGCTTGGGTAGTTACACCATTGATGCCATTAATTCACAAGATTTTGCCATTGTGCGTGCCATGGTATTTTTAGGCTCGATCCTTTATATTGTCGGTCTATTATTAACGGACATATCCTACACTTGGGTTGATCCTAGGGTGAAGTTCAAATGACGTTTATTTGGCTTTGGACCGATTTCTTGCTTTGGGTATTGTTCGCCTTAAGCATGGTTGCTGTGGTCAAAATACGTGCTAACGAACTACTACGACAAAAATGGCAAAAAATCTTCGCCCAACCGCTAGCGCTATCTGCCTTTATTGTCTTTGCCTTTTATATTTTAATCGGCCTGTCAGATTCCATTCACTTTAGGCTTGATAACAACACCACGACTTACAGCGTACTGGATAGGGTGCTACTGCCCGCATTAGAAGCCGAAGAAAAAACCTACTCCACACCACTGAATTTTGAACAATTTTCAAAAGAGTATTTAGACAACGGCCTGCGTGGACGTGTCCACCTAAATCTACCACCAGCTGAAATCACCAACGCCAGTGACAACGCCAAAAATATTTTAGGTATTAGCGCTAATGCCTTGTTTTATGCAGCCGGTATTTTTATGGTGTTGATCTTGTTTTTAGAAAAATTCACCTCGATTAATACCAAAAATAATCGATCAGCTTTTGTTACTATTTTTGCTTTACTATTCTTCTGTGTTTGGACAGTGTTGATGATGCCTAATTATCATATCTTAGGTACTGACAAAGCTGGTATTGATGTCTTTTATAAAGCGGTAAAAAGCATTCGTACCGGCATGATATTTGGCTTATTGACAACACTTTTAGCCTTGCCTCCAGCGATTATTCTGGGTTTAATGGCTGGCTATTTTAAAGGCAAAACCGACGATGTGATCCAATACATTTATACTACCATTAACGCCATTCCAGGTATCTTACTTATTGCTGCTTTGGTGTTGATTTTGCAAGTGTATATGGATGAACATGCCTCTGATTATGCCTCTGCCTTAGAGCGCTCAGACCTTAAATTACTGCTGCTTTGTGTGATACTTGCACTCACTTCATGGACAGGCTTATGTCGCCTTATCCGCGCAGAAACACTCAAACTTTCAGAGCTAGAATTTGTCCAAGCTGCTAAAGTGTTTGGCGTTAGTAATATCAAAATTTTGTTTAATCATCTTATGCCGAATGTGATGCATTTGGTGCTTATCTCAATCGTGCTTGATTTTTCCGGCCTGGTATTAATTGAAGCCGTATTGTCATACGTGGGTGTCGGTGTTGATGCTACCACCATGAGCTGGGGCAATATGATCAACGCCGCTCGTTTAGAGCTATCAACCGATCCAGTGGTTTGGTGGCCACTGGCTTCTAGCTTTATCTTTATGTTTATCTTGGTGCTTAGTGCCAACCTATTTGCTGATCGAGTACGTCAAGTATTTGACCCAAAGGGAGACGACAATGACTAAGCCATTACTAAATGTTGAAAATCTATCAATTTTCACCAAATCACAAAAAATCGTAAAAAATATTAGCTTTGCCATTAACCCAGGTGAAATTTTCGCTTTAGTGGGTGAATCTGGCTCTGGAAAGAGTTTAACTGCCCTAAGTGTGGTTGATTTACTTGCAAAAAACCTAAAAAAGAGCGGCAAAATCACTTACCAAGATGCTGATTTAAGCCATTCACAAAATATCCAAAATTTTCGTGGCGCCGAAATCGCCTTTATCTTTCAAGATCCGACCAACAGTCTAAATCCAATTATGACCATTGGCGCCCAAGTTGACGAAGTATTGGCCTTACATACTAATTTAAACAAAAAACAGCGAAAATCGCGTGTTTTAAGCCTTTTTGAGCAAGTTGATCTAGACACCGATGCCGAAATGGTTGCTCGTTATCCACATCAGATCTCTGGCGGACAAAAACAACGGGTGATGATCGCTTGTGCACTCGCTGGTGGTGCCAAACTGCTGATTGCTGACGAGCCAACCACCGCACTTGATGTCACCACACAAAAACAAGTGCTGGAACTATTACTAGATTTAAGAAAAAATCAGAAATTATCGATATTACTCATTACCCATGATTTATCCGTGGTCAAACTCATGGCGGACAAGGTGGCGGTCATGCATCAAGGGGAAATTATTGAAAACCGCGATAAAACCGATTTTTTCCAAAACCCTAAAGAAGATTACTCTAAAGAGCTTTTGGTTTCTTTGCCAAAAGGCAGCCGTGATCAAACCTTTGGTAATGTACTCATCAAAGGCGATGATGTTAAGGTTTACTTCCCAATTAAAACCGGCTTATTTCAGCGTACTACTGATTATGTTAGAGCGGTTGACAAGATTAATTTCACCTTACAACAAGGGCAAAATCTTGCCATCGTGGGTGAATCTGGCTCGGGCAAAACCACCCTTGCTAAAGCCGTTATGCGCCAGTTAGACTTGCATGATGGTCAGGTTAGTATGGGCAATGAAGCGATTAAAAGTTACGATCGCAAATCATACGCCGCCATGGTGCAAATCGTCTTTCAAAACGTTACCTCAAGTTTTAATCCACGCATGCGAATTTCACAAACCTTGCTCGAAGGCTTGCAAGCACTCAACCCAGCACAAGCAAATACCGATTATTTAACCGAGTTATTACAAGAAGTAGAGCTTGATCCGGCGCTCATGCATCGCTACCCGCACGAGTTGTCAGGCGGTCAACTACAACGCTTATCAATTGCTAGGGCGATTAGCGTTAATCCAGAAGTGATCATTTGTGACGAGCCCACTTCAGCACTCGATGCCACGGTCAAAGTGCAAATACTCGATTTGTTATTACGCTTACAGCGTGAGAAGGGCGTAAGCTACATCATCATCACTCACGATATTTCCATTGTCGATTACTTTGCCGATCATGTGATTGTAATGAAGCAGGGCAAGGCTTTAGAGAGCGGCACCACACAAGACATTCTCACCAATCCTCAAAACGATTACACCCAAGCATTACTCTCTTCTGTGTTGTCTTAGCGTTATCCTTAAGGTAAAATTTCGCACTCAAATTAACCATTTTAAAATAGGATTTAGCCATGAGTGATCATTGTATTTTTTGTAAATTAAGAGATGAGCGCGTTATTTACGAATGCGAGCACACAAAAGCCTTTATTGATACTTATCCAGCTTCACCTGGACACACATTAATCATTCCTAAACGCCACTTTGCCACCTATTTTGAAGCCACTGAAGACGAAATGCTAGCCATTGGCAAAGCACTTAAAGCAGCCAAAAAAATCCTTGATGAAGAGTTTTCGCCCGACGCTTATAACATTGGTGTCAATAATGGTAGCGCTGCAGGGCAAAGTGTTATGCATTTGCATGTACATTTAATCCCACGATACAAAGGCGACGTTGAAGATCCAAAAGGCGGTGTTCGTTGGATTCTAAAAGACAAAGCCAACTATTGGGACGATAAGGCCACCACCAAAAGAGTGACTTAGTTAAAACACACACCTCTATTTTTATTCACCAATTAGGTGTATAGTTAAATTGAATCAATCAAAAAATAGGAGGCAGTATGAAGTTCAAAAGTATCACCAT
>CAYUWB010000026.1:0-8536 GCA_964448305.1 uncultured Candidatus Ruthturnera sp. | reverse complement strand
TAAATTGAATCAATCAAAAAATAGGAGGCAGTATGAAGTTCAAAAGTATCACCATTAAATTGTTACGATTTAATTGGAAATTTTAGTGTGGCCTCAGCACCGTCTTTTTTCATAAAACGATTTTTAAGCGTAACAGACCCGCCATGAAGATGCATAATTTTCTTCACAAAGCGCAATCCTAAGCCGTTGCCACGTTTTCCAGTGTCTGGGCGGGCCACACTATAAAAACGCGTAAAAAGGCGTCCTTTAGCATAGTCAGGGATACCTTGACCTTCGTCCAATACTTTAATCTGTACAGCTCGGTTAGACTCGCGTACTTTAATCTGAATAGAGCTTCCATTTGGCGTAAATGAAATAGCATTGTCAATAATATTGCTAATCGCTTGTTCAGCCAAAATCGCCTCTACTTCTATTTCAACATCGCTCTCAATGTCATACTTTATCTCAATACTTTTTGATTTAATTAAGCCTTTGCGTGTTGGTGAATTTAGCACGTTTTTTATCAAACGCTTCACACTTGCTTTTTCAATATTATCAAGTGTGTCTCTACGCTCTAATTTTGACAAATCCAAGATGCGACTGACCAAGAGATCCATGCGATTATTAGCATCTAAGATATTTTTAATAAAATGCGTTCTTTGCTCATCGTCCATTGGCAACAACAAGGTTTCTGCTGTTAAGCGAATACCGGTAATGGGTGATCTAATTTCGTGCGCCATGATTGAAATAAATTCTTCAATGTATTCTTTATCTTCAAGTTCAGCTCGTAATTTTTCAATGGCTTTTGATAAATCGGCAAATTCCACTTGTCGTATATTAGGCGAAGCTACATTCTCACCTTTGGATAGGCTAGTGGTGTACTTAATCAGCTTATTAGTTGATCGAGACACCATCAAACTAATGCCAGCACCAAACAACAAAGAGATTAAAAAGATAACGCTGGCATAGTATTTGAGCTGCTCTTCTTGAGTAACAGAAAACGCCCTAAGTTTAGAAGCTTGTTTAACCACCGTTAACGAGCCAAATCTAGCACCTTTATGATAGATTGGTGCTGCCACATAAAAGGCTTTTTCATCAGAAGTTGGGTCTTTGTTATCTCGATCATAGGCGCTAGATCGAGAGCCATATTTGCCTTTCAGGGTTAGGTACACATCATTATCTCTAGAGAAATCTTCGCCTACGTAACGCCCAGTAGAATCATAAATAACTTGACCTTTTAAATCAGTAATATAAATTTGTAGTGAGGCTTTGTGTTTGGCAAAATCATAAATTTTTGCATCAAATTGTCGGTTGAGATAGGTAGAAGTAATTCGGTCAAATTTTTCAATATTGATTTGATCATTTTCAATATCAAAAGTCACTATTTGCGCCAACAAGTTAGCTGTGTCAATCATCACTTCTTCAGCGGCTTTGTCGATACCCTTGCTAAGTTTATCTGGTGCAGTATCGGTTAAATACCAGGCAATACCACTACTAATCACCAGATAAGAAATAAACACCTTAATGCCAAGGGTCGGCCTGAATAAATTCATAAGACTAAGCTGTATCCCAAGCCTCTGTGGGTTGTAATATAGTCGCTGTCTTTCTCGATTTTAGCCAATGCTTTTCGAATAGATTTAATGTGCGTATTAATGGTATTAATATCAGAACCAATTGGCCCATCATGAATAACACTTAACAACACTTGACGGGTAAAAATTCGATTAGGATTTTTAACAAGATGCGTCAAAATTTTGCATTCAGCAGGCGTTAGGGTTAATACCTCACCCCTAAAAGACAACCGCTGTAATGCCTCGTTAAAACTAAACACAGAATTATCTTTTTTAATCTCAGGCTTTGATCTTCTCAACAAGGCTTTTATTTTTGCAATAATAATTCTTGGACTGTCAGAACCACTTTCTTTGACAATATAATCATCGGCCTCATGTCCCTCAAGCGCCAACACCTGATCTTCCGATTCGCCACGAGCGGTTAAGATAATGACAGGCGTATCTGCTTGTTTGCGAATAATTCTAAGCACATCAAAGCCATCAATATCTGGCAAACCAATATCCAGCAGTACCAAATCTACATCGTTATGTTCAAAATGATTTAGAGCTTCGCCTCCAGTAGTAAACCAATTACATTTAAATCCACTATTTTCTAGGGCAAATACCAGTGCTTCTGCAATAGTGATATCGTCTTCAACGATTAGAATATTGGGCATAACTTGTTATGTAATTTTTATAAGATGTGCGTATTGTAATTCATAAAATACCAATCGAAAACCATCTTCACTTAATCTTCACCTAATCTTCATTTATAAAACATTTGACATTTATTATTAAGCTCTAAACTGTGCTCATTGTTTTTAGTAAATCGGAAAAAATCTTATGCGCAAACTCCTCCTCTTAGTTATGTTCTCAAGTGGTGTTATGGCTAACCCAACTGTTTATATTGGTGGCGAAGTCAAAATACCAATGCGCGCAGATGCTTCGATTACTAAAGGCAATATTATTACTAAGCTGGGTCTTGATACACCGGTGACGTTAATCAAAAAACAAGCCAATGGCTGGAGCCAGGTTAAATACCAAGACATGCAAGGCTGGGTTATTAACAGATACTTGGTTGATACTAAACCTGTACAAGTATCTAATAACGAACTAAAACAGCAAACAAAGCAAATAACCAAGCTCAAGCAAAACAACCAAACCCAACAACAAACCATTGTTGAACTAGAGCAAGAACTTGATCAGCAGCGCCAATCTTTTAATGCATTACAAGCAGAATCTGCCAAGCACAATACACAGGTGCTAGCGTTAGGCAAACTGCGCAACAAGCTGAGCAATCTTGATCAAGCCAATACTGATTTGATCACCCAGGTAGGGCTTTTAAAAAGCCAAAATTCTGCCGCGCATAGCACTGATTTTTTAACCATTATTTCTACTTTAATGTTGCTCTTGGGTTTAGCAGGGGGCTACTTTATTGGTAAGGCTAATACCAATAGAAACAATATTTATACGATTTAACGAACCTCAACAACAACTATCAACTCCTCCTCCCTTTAGATAGTTGAGGTACCCGACCGAGATCAATGCCATTCCTTGTTGTCATTGATTAAGGTCACTTTATTATAGGAACACGATATGAGAGAAGAGATGCAACAAAAACACTGGTCAAGTTCAAATGTATTCCCAGTTTTTAGGCTCACCGCACCTCAGCACAATCAAGAGTTCGTGGTGCTTGAAGGCGATGGTGACGACGCCTTGCTCTTTGGCCCAGGAAGATCATCTGATAGCTACCTGCCAGGCGATTGTGGCACCGTTGTGATTCATGCTTATCATCACTTTATCTTTTTACAAAATATCAATCTGAATGACCAAATCATTCTTAATGATCAAATGGGCACAGAGTATCAATACTGTGTGCTGGATGTCAGCATCATTGATCTGGATAAAACCAAAATAGACATCACTGACACTGACGAGCTTAAGCTTGTCACCCCTTGGCCATTTGATGGCTTTACCAAAGACAATACGTTGCGCTATATCGTGACTGCGAGAAAATATGAAACCTATCAAAACTAAAGCAAACAAGACACTAAAACTCTTTAGAGTAATGGATATGGACATCACTGAGCAGCAGTTAAAACAAGCCAGAGCATGGTATTTGAGCGCTAAGGAAGGCAACTTCACTAACAAAACACACAAACCACATTAGCACTTCATCTTCATTTTAGATAATAACGGCTTTCAACCAAAACGGAAGCTACCATGCAATACACCAAACCCCTTGGCATTATCGCCGTCCTTATCACAGCAACAATACTGTTTTATTCAAATTTCATTCGTGCCGATATCTCCTTTGCGCAAAAACCAGTCCAAGTACAAACCGCTACCACCAACCCCATTAACGAAGTTAAATCAGGCGCCATCATCTACACCCTGAGTGACCAATCCGCCTTCACTCAAGTTGCCCTTGATACCAAAGTACAAATGGACATCACCGGCACCATGAATCGGGTTAAGCTTTCTCAAACCTTCACCAACCCATCAAACGATTGGGTAGAGGGTGTGTATGTCTTTCCATTGCCTGCAGACTCAGCGGTTGATCACCTAGACATGATTATTGGCGAGCGCATTATTCAAGGGCAAATCAAAGAACGCAAGGCTGCTAAAAAGATTTACAACCAAGCCAAAAAAGCAGGCAAAAAAACCACTTTAATTGAGCAGCAGCGTCCCAATATATTTACCACCAAAGTTGCCAATATCGGCCCAGGTGAAACCATCACCATTGCCATTGAATACCAACAAGCCGTACACATCGATAATGACAAATTCTCAATCCGCTTTCCCATGGTCGTCGGTGAACGCTACATCCCAGGCAAAAAGATCAGCACACAAAAAAACACACTGGGCAATACCCCCAATACTCACCGCGTAAAAGACGCCAGCAAAATCACCTCACCAGCTGACATCAATGCCGACCGACCTGTCGCCATTAGCATCAACCTAAAGGCAGGCTTTAACACCCAAACGATTGATTCCCCTTATCACCAGATTGACATTGTAGAAACCGACCCACTCACCAAACACATTAGCCTTAAAAACACCCAAGCTAATCGTGACTTTGAGCTCACTTGGCAAGCGCACAAATCCCTTACCCCAGCACTTGCTTTATTTACCCAGCAAAAGGGTGATGATCATTATTTAATGCTGATGGCAACACCGCCGGCTGATGAAGTATTCAAACAAACCAACACCCCGAGAGAAGTCATTTTCATTATTGATTCTTCAGGGTCTATGATGGGCTCATCAATGGACCAAGCAACCAAAGCCTTAGTGCAAACCATTAACCGGCTCAAGCCCACAGACCGATTCAACATCATTGATTTTGACGATGAATTTGAAACATTGTTTGACACCGCTATTCCTGCCATCGATATGAACAAACGCCACGGCATTCGCTTTAGCAAATACTTGGCAGCAAGCGGCGGCACCGAGCCGTTAGAAGCCATTAAATTTGCTTTATCATCACGCGATGAAGATTCACAAAAATACCTGCGTCAAGTTGTTTTCTTAACCGATGGTCAAGTAGGCAATGAAGAAGAGTTGTTCCGTACCGTTCAGCAAAACATCGATGATGATCGCTTCTTTACCATTGGCATCGGCTCAGCACCAAACGACTACTTGATGACAAAAATGGCAGAAATCGGCAAGGGTACTTTTACTTACATTGGTGATATTGATGAAGTTGAAGTCAAAATGAGTGAACTGTTCCAAAAGCTAGAATCCCCGGCCATGACCGATATCAACATCAACTTCCCGATGGATATCAACGCCGAACAAGCGCTAGGCTCTATCACCGATCTTTACAAGGGAGAAACCATTACCGCCGTTTACAAGCTTAATGCCATACCAAACAAACTCACCATCAGTGGCAATACAGCTAATGGTGTGTTTACCAAAGAAGTTGAGATTAATGCCAGCAACAACACCAACGGTATTAATGTACTCTGGGCAAGGCGCAAGATTGAGCAAATGATGGGCGAGTATCAATCACAATATCGACGCATTGATCGTGACAAAGTTCAGGCCGATATCACCAGTCTTGCGCTTAATCATCACCTCATCTCCAAATTCACTTCATTGGTTGCGGTGGACATCACCCCATCAAAACCAGGCAATAAACCCTTGGTTACTCAATCTATTGCCAAAAAGATGAAAGCCGCTAAAACAGCCACTAATTCCACCCTGTGGATGCTCATCGGTTTGATCGCTATGTTGTTTGCTTTCTTTACTCGCAAGCGTCAAGCATCATGAATAAATCATTCTTATTTGGCATCATCGGTATCACCACCTTTGCCTATGGTGCCTACATACCCATCAAGGCCGAGCTAGCTCAGTACCTAATCCAATCAGCCTGGAGTGTGTCTAACAACACAGGTTATCAAGTCAAACCCTGGAATTGGATGGATTCACACCCCGTGATGCGCCTATCCTCCACCAAGCATAATCAAGATTTGATTGTACTCTCAGGTGATACCGGCAATGTACTGGCCTTTGGTCCAGGGCACAATGCAGGCACCAATCATCCTGGGCGCGATGGCACCACGCTAATTTCTGGGCATCGTGATACGCACTTTCGCTTTTTACAAGACGTTAGCATTGGCGATGAGTTTAAGCTTGACTCCATGCTCGATAACAACGACTACACTTACGAGGTTAGTGATATCAAAATCATCAATTCTGATCAGCAAGACATCAGCATTGATGACAATCTATCACAGCTCAAACTCGTCACTTGTTATCCGTTTAACGCACCCATTGCTGGTGGCCCACTTCGTTATGTGGTCACCGCTGCTTTGGTAAACAAATAAACCCAAATAATCACAAAACTTAAAAAATCAAGCGTATAGTTCAAACCAACACTTTTTTAAAATTCTTGGGAGAATACAACATGCAAAACACAGCAATAAAATTATGTATCGGCTTAACACTAGCCATCACTACAACCACGCAAGCCAATTGGGGTAATTCAACAGGCATGATGCCATTTGGTGGTCAGAGCTTCTCTCAGCCAATGCAATCTTTTGGTGGCTCTACACCATGGGGCGGACAAAGCTACAACCAACCAAGATATCAGCCTAGATACAACCCATACAATAGAGGACACGGTGGTTACAATAGAGGCTATCAGCAAGCACCACAATCAATGCCATTTGGTGGCATGGGCAATATGGGTTCAATGCCTTTTAGCAGCATGAGCCAACCACAACAACAATACCGCCAACCTCAGTCATCATCATTTATGATGCCAGGCATGGATCAAGGTATTCGTTCTATGATGGAGCCCGGCAAGATCATGGCAGAAGAAGCCACACCAGGTGTGTATATGAAACCTACTTGGCGTTAACTACGGTTACTAAAGGCTTACTATTTATCACCAGGATAATTTATTATTAATTTGAATTTGACTATAATATTTTTCTTATATTAGTTTCTTTATGTTATTGTTAACAAACGTATATAAGTATGAGTGATCAATTAGATTTAAAACAAAAGCAGTTTTTTTACAAAAAAGCCCCGTCACCCAACATTAACATCGCCTGGGCTTTTATAGAACATGCTGACAATACTAATAACCCATGCAGTGTCAGCTTGTTAGATAATGTGTTTGGTGTTTATAAAACTATCCAACTCAACACTTCGTCAGAGGCAATCAATCATCTGATAGAAAATGATTATAAAGACTACGATATGCGAGAGAAGGTTGCTACAACTGACGATATTACACCACCAAAACAGCCTTTTTCTAGCTCGCCAATTTCTGTTGAAGGCTATTGGTGTAAGGTTATTGGTATGGGTGAGCGTCACTGGGCGGTTATCACCAGTGCCAATAACCGATGCGAAGTTATCTTTTTCATGGATGACAGTTGCATCTTTGACAAAATGACTTTTTTCTCTAGTGATCAAGCCAAACAAGCGCTTGATAACAATGGCTTTTCTTTATATGCCGAAGACGAGATGCTGCAAAAATTTGTTGCTACACCACAGCATCCATTTGGCCATCGTGATCACCCAAGTGGCAAAATCTACTCTTCGGGTAAATATTGGCTTCAATAGTTGCCATTTCACTAATAATTTTCTTGTTTAAATTGAACTGCCTTTCTTTATATAAAGTAAGGCAAAAAAACAATAACAAATATTTCACTCAAAACTGGTTCTATTTACTTTACAATTAGAATTTATTTTTATAAATTTTTTTGTTTTATTTCAATAATTTAGGAGTTTTATTAATAAAATTCAAGATGTTGCTGTAACCCTTGATATTGTACTATCCATACCTGCTAAAACAACAGCAGAAGCTTATAAAAAACTCAGTGAAATGCAGACCCTGAACTTGCTTAAAGCAGCAGTTGAAAAATGTGAACTTGATAGTAGAAAATTTGAAACAAAACATTGATCAACAAGTGAGCAAACTACATTAAATTAGTTTCATGAGTTGACTTGTTTATTTAGCCATTGATCCAACTGATTGGCAAAAGATTGTTTGTCTGCCTGACTTAAGGCTGAGGGGCCACCTGTTTGCACCCCGCTTGAGCGTATTACATCCATAAAATCACGCATACTCAGTTTTGACTTAATATTCCCAGCGCTAAACAACTCGCCTCTTGGGCTTAGAGCGAGACCACCTTTGGTGATTACTTCATCTGCTAGGGGTATGTCGCTGGTAATTACCAAATCCCCTGCATTTAAGCGTTTAACAATTTCATTATCAGCCACATCAAACCCTGCACTAACTTGTATAAAACTTAAGTAACGAGAGGGCGGTAAGTGCAATGCATGATTAGCAACTAAGGTTATTTGGGTTTCGGTGCGATTAGCTGCTTTGAATAAGATCTCTTTAATCACCACAGGGCAAGCATCTGCGTCAATCCAAATTTGTGTTTGTTGTTTATTACTCATTGTTCATTAATTCCACATCTAAACTTCATTTAAGCATTCGTATTGTTTTGGATAATAACAGTTTTTAACCAATAAAACCCATTATGAAA
>CAYUWB010000025.1:0-18888 GCA_964448305.1 uncultured Candidatus Ruthturnera sp. | reverse complement strand
AAAAGACGCAGTAATTAGCTGATTTTCATGCCTGGTTTAGCACCACTATCCGGCGACAAGATATGCAACGACTTACCATCACCCGCCGCTAACACCATGCCTTCAGATAAGCCAAATTTCATTTGTCTAGGTGCAAGATTAGCCACCATCACCGTTAGACGACCTGTTAAATCTTCTGGCTTGTAGTGTGCTTTAATGCCAGCAAATACATTGCGCGTGTTTTCTTCACCAATATCAAGTGTCAGTTGCAAGAGTTTATCAGCGCCCTCTACATGCTCGGCTTTTACAATTTTGGCAATGCGCAGGTCAATCTTGGTAAAGTCATCAATACTAATCATATTGTCATCCTCTTTTTCTTCTTCGGTGGTTTGTGTGTTTTGTTTTGAAGCCTCGATCACGGCGTTAATTTGTTCGTCTTCAATGCGCGACATCAGTGGCTTAAATTTGTTAATTTGATGTTTGGTTAGTGGGTGTTTTAAATCTGCCCAATTTAGCGCATCAATATTTAAAAATGCTTCAGCTTGCTTGGCCATCTCTGGCAATACTGGCTTTAGGTAAGTCATCAGTACACGGAATAAATTAAGCGCTAAAGAAGTCACATCGTGCACCTGTGCTTCCTTGCCGGCTTCTTTAACCATTTGCCAAGGCTTGTGCTCATCAATGTATTGGTTAGCCTTATCAGCCAACTTCATGATCTCACGCATGGCTTGGTTATAATTGCGTGCCTCATACAGCTTAGCGATGTCATCACCTTTGGCAACAAACTCGTTATACAAATCGCCTTCAATGGCGTAAGCCGACAGGGTTTTATTAAATTTCTTAACAATGAAACCCGCACTACGAGAGGCAATATTTACCACTTTGCCGACCAAATCAGAATTAACTCTTTGTTTAAAGTCTTCAAGGTTTAGATCAATGTCATCAATCTTGTGCGATAATTTATACGCATAATAATAGCGTAAACACTCAGGATTGAGGCTTTCTAGGTAAGTGCGAGCTTGAATAAAGGTACCACGAGATTTACTCATTTTTTGGCCATTAACGGTTAAGAAGCCATGTGAATAAATAGCCGTTGGTGTGCGATAGTCTGCACCCATTAGCATCGCAGGCCAAAACAGCGCATGGAAATACACGATGTCTTTACCAATAAAATGATACAACTCAGTGTCAGAATCTTTATTAAAGTATTCGTTAAAATCTAGGCCTTGCTCATCGCACAGCTTCTTAAAGCTTGCCATGTAACCAATTGGTGCATCAAGCCAGACATAAAAGTATTTATTTTCAACACCCGGAATTTGAAAGCCAAAATATGGCGCGTCGCGTGAGATATCCCACTGTTGTAAACCTTGCTCAAACCACTCGGCTAACTTGTTACTAATTTCATCTTGCAGATGCCCTGCCTCAGTCCAATCTTTAAGTTGGGCTTCGAACTGCGGCAGGTCAAAGAAATAATGCTCAGAATCTTTGGTAATTGGGGTTGCGCCTGATACGGCTGATTTTGCATTCTTAAGCTCGGTTGGTGAATAGGTTGCACCACAGGCTTCACAGTTGTCGCCATATTGGTCAGTAGCACCACATTTTGGGCAATCACCTTTAATAAAACGATCTGGTAAAAACATTTGTTTTTCAGGGTCGAATGCTTGGGAAATTGTACGAGTCTTAATAAAGCCTTTGTCGTTCAACTTGTTGTAAATACCAGCAGATATTTCTTTGTTTTCTTCGGAATGGGTTGAATGGTACTGACTAAAGCCAATAGAAAAATCTTTAAAATCTGCTTGATGACGCTCACTCACCCCTTTAATCAGCTCTTCTGGGCTGATGCCAAGCTCGTTGGCTTTGAGCATGATTGGTGTGCCATGCGCATCATCTGCACAGACGTAATGACATTCATTGCCCATCATCTTTTGAAAGCGAACCCAAATATCGGTTTGGATGTATTCCAATAAATGGCCTAAATGGATCTCACCATTGGCATAAGGTAGTGCTGACGTAACTAAGATTTTTCGTTGTGACATAAGGGGTATATGAATAAGCCTATTAATATTAAGGTTTGCTTATAATCGTTATACGATAAAATAGCACCATTTTACTTAATTGGACGTGGAACTGATGGCAGATTTAACCCAAGATCAAATCGAGAATATTCTTGAAACCGTTGTTGATATTTACACTGAGCAAGATTTAGTTGCCTCACATGCGATAGATAGTATCGACATTGATGGCGACAAAGTGACTGTTAATATTGTACTTGGCTACCCTGCTGCTAGCTACCACCAAACCTTATCAGATGCTGTTACCCTAGCATTATCAAACGCAGGTGTTACTAATTCAAGCGTTAATATCGAAACCAAAGTAGCCACTTACTCTACTCAAAAAGGCGTTGATGTATTACCAGAAGTTAAAAATATTATTGCGGTTGCCTCAGGTAAAGGTGGCGTTGGTAAATCAACCACTGCGGTCAACTTAGCGCTTGCACTACAAGCGGAAGGCGCAAAAGTTGCGATCTTGGATGCTGATATTTACGGCCCATCTCAGCCAAGAATGCTGGGTGTTTCTAAACTTAAACCTGAGCAAACAGGTGAAGGAAAATTATTACCTATCTTGGGTCATGGTATGCAGAGCATGTCAATCGGTTACTTAGTAGATGAAGACTCACCAATGATTTGGCGTGGCCCGATGGTTACCCAAGCCCTAGAACAAATGCTGCGTGATACTTTGTGGCGTGGTGTTGATTACATGGTCATCGATTTACCACCGGGTACAGGTGATACACAATTAACCCTTTCTCAAAAGATTCCAGTGAGTGGCTCTGTGATTGTTACTACCCCACAAGACATTGCACTAATTGATGCTAAGAAAGGTTTGGCAATGTTTGAAAAAGTTAACATTCCTATCCTTGGTATTGTTGAGAATATGTCATTACACATTTGTTCAAACTGTGGTCACGAAGAGGCGATCTTTGGTGTTGGTGGTGGTGAAGCTATGGCTAAAGATGCTGGTGCTAATTTCCTGGGTGCCCTGCCGTTAGAAATGGAAATTCGTACTGATGTAGATGAAGGTTCGCCAACTGTTGCCAAAGATCCGGATGGTCGAGTGGCTGAGATCTACAAAGAAATCGCTAGAAAAGTATCTGCTAAATTAACGCAGCAAGACAAAGCGCTAGGCGCATTCCCAAGCATTACAATCGAGTAGCTAGCCTAACACAAGCTATATCAGGGCTTACTAATTGATTTGACTCTCTCCTCTTGAGGCGCTAATATAGGCCTCTTGAAGATCAAATTCTAAAGGGAGAGAGGATGTCATTCAGTAACAAACATTGGATTCTTGGGCTTATTTGCCTATCGTTAAATTTTTCTGCTGTTGCGCAAGGTGATGCCGAAATAGGCAAATTAAAAGCCATGGCTTGCATGGGTTGTCATGGCCCTACAGGCAACAGTTTTGTGCCAAGCTTTCCTGCACTTGCAGGGCAACCTGCTAGCTATATCGCCAAACAAATTCAAGACTTTAAAGAAGCAGATCGTCGCAACACAACGATGACTAGCATCGCACTAGGTATTGGAGAAGCTGATATGCATCATATTGGTGCTTTTTATGAGTCTCAAGTTAAAACACCGGTTGTTAAAAACATTCCCCATCTTAAAACTGATGCAGAAAAAACAGCCTTACTAACCTTAGGTAAAAAGCTTTACGATCATGGTAATGCCGATACAGGTCAAGCTGCTTGTTTTGCTTGTCATGGCAAAAGCGGTGATGCACTGGTTGATTTAGGCGTACCTGTCTTAGCTAATCAACACCCTCAATATTTAATATCCACCTTAAAAGAATTTAAAAACAGAAAGCGTGCCAATGACGGTGAAAGAGTGATGCGTCGTATTGTTGATACCATGACCGATGAACAAATCGAAGCAGTGGCTTATTACTCAAGCTACTTGGTGCCTACCCTAGAGGAGAAAAAATAATGAAAAATATAACATCAGCACTACTCTTTATTATATTTAGCATGGCCTCCCTTGGCTCTCTTTACGCAGCGTCAGTTGGCATTAATCAAGATATTGCCGGCCTTGATGTAGAGCCAACGAAAGACCGCCCTTTTGCACCATCAATGTTACGAACTAAAAATCACCATAAAGCCACATTAGATAGCTTTGAAAATCCAGAAACCTGTGCAGGCTGCCACCCAAAACAATATGAAGGTTGGCGTGGGTCTATGCATTCTAATTCATGGAATGACCCAATCTTTTTAGCAGAGTTTAAAAAAGGCTTAAAAGCAACGGATGGAAAAATATTTAAATATTGTGCAGGTTGTCACGCGCCAATCGGGGTTTTAACTGACACAGTTAGTTGGGATAAAGACACCAACGAATTTAGTATCTCTGAAAAAGCAGCACGAGGGGTTACCTGTGATGTCTGTCATAGTATTGCTGGCGCCGTGCCACTCGATGACACACTAACTTCTGAACATGGTAATGGCTCTCATATTATCGACACTGAAACTCACATTAAATATGGGCCACTTAAAAATTCAAAATCCCCATACCATGAAACACAATATTCAGAGCTTCACACAAAGGCAAATCTATGCGCTAGTTGTCATAATATTATTCATCCAGTAAATGGTACGCCAGTTGAACGTACTTATGATGAATGGAGAGTCTCCCCTTACGCTCAAAATGAAATTGTTTGTCAAGATTGCCACATGAACTCTGTTGAAGTGGCAATCCAAATTGCTAAGACTTTGAAACGCCCTGAAACTTTTATCAATAAAAAAGTTCGCTTAAGCGGCAAAGCTTCAACACTAGGCACAGAAACGCATAGTGTGGTGCACTCACATGAGTTTGTTGGTGGTAATGCAATTATATCCGCCATTATGTCACCTAAAAATCTACGCAAGCGTCAACATGCAGAAATTGCTAAAAAACGCCTACAAAATGCAGCAGAGCTCACCTTAAGTTTTGAACAAAGGAATGATGAATTGTTTGAATTGGGAGTTGATGTATTTAATGTTGGCGCAGGTCACAATCTACCAACCTCTTTAACCCAGGTTCGTCATATTTGGATTGAAGCAACAATCAAAGATGACAGGGGAAATATCTTATTTGAAACTGGAAAACTAGATTCTCATAATGATTTTGATGAAGAAAAAACAGTTGTTTTTAAAAGCTGGACTGTAGATGGTCAAGGCAATGACACTCATGACCCATGGGCCATTAATCACATTGTTAGAGACACCACTATTCCACCTAAAGGACACAGTAAACATGAATTTATTTTTGCCAATAAGCATAATGCTAAACAGATTAGCGTAGATGTTAAGCTTAACTATCGTTCTGCGACTCAACATTTTGCAGAATCGTTATTAGGTCATAATGCTCCGACTATTCCGACTATCAATATGGAACAAGTTTCCAAAACATATGTTCAGAAGGATGGCGTCTGGCGTGAAATTATCAAGAGCTATAGGGCCTTAGAAGAGGAAATTGCAAGCAATTAATGTCTGATTATTTTGATGAGTTTCAAGGGCGTTTCATTGGCATTATGCAATGGGATGATTGCCATGCTTTGTTGCAAAAACTGATTGAACAACCAAGTGGCTGGTATCTGTATGACACTTTAAAAGAAGTGCCAACACAAACTGTTGAAACTAATCGATTTACTGATCAGATTAACGAAATTAAAGTAATTTTAACCAACGAGCATCAAGAGCGTTATTGTGGTATTGTTTATACTAATGACTTAGAAGAGCCTAGTTTTGTTAAGATTTTTCATCCGAATAATTTAGGAAAATCTTGTGGTAGTAGCGAACATCCGCCAATACCGCAATGGCTATTATCAAAAATACCACCCAAAGACGTGGTTGAAAAATTTGGCTCACCGGAAAAAGAAAAAGGTTTTGTTTCTAAATTTTTGAAATTTTAAAAAACAAAGTCAGAATCTAATGGTTTTCGCTAACCTGGTTGATCGTATATTTTGGAATTTCGATAACGAGATCAGTATCATTCACAATCGCCTGACAAGATAGGCGAGAATCCGGGTCTAATCCCCAGGCTTTATCAAGTAAATCGTCCTCTGTTTCATCAGACTCTTCTATATCATCAAAACCTTCACGAACGTAAATATGACATGTAGTACAAGCATTTGACATCTCACAAGCATGTTCAATTTCAACATCGTTAGCAAGCAGTGCATCACAAACACTAACCCCTGTTTCAACTTCAATAACAGATCCCTCTGGGCATAGTTCATGATGAGGTAATACAATAATCTGTGGCATACTATTTCCTTTTAAAATTCGTCAACATTGTGGCCTTTCATGGCCTTCATAACAGTAGTATTCATGCGTATTTCTACAAACTTTTCACTTACTTTTTCTAGATGATCAATCGCTGCTTTAATTGCTTTTTCATCATTACTTTCACTATTTTTTTCTAAATCAGATCTTGCTTGTAAAATCATTTTAATCATTGAGTCATCCAATAAGCTGCTATCTTTTTCTAAAGCTGAGTCAATCGCTTCTAATGTGCGTTTTGCCTCCACTTGCATCTCATGCAATTGTCTAGCCTCAATATCGTCTTTGGCAAATAAAATAGAGTCTTTGAGCATCTTTTCCATCTCGCCATCACTTAAACCATAAGATGGCTTGATGGTTACATCGGCTTTAACACCAGAGGTTTCTTCAGTGGCACTCACAGACAATAACCCATCTGCATCTACTTGAAACTCTACGCGAATACGCGCATTACCTGCCACCATCGGTGGGATTCCCCTAAGGTCGAATTTTCCGAGTGAACGGCAATCTTTTACTAGCTCACGTTCACCTTGCAACACATGAACACTCATAGCCGTTTGCCCATCTTTAAATGTGGTAAATTCTTGAGCTCTTACAATAGGAATAGTGGTGTTTCGGTGCACAACTTTTTCTACCAAACCACCCATGGTCTCCAAACCAAGTGATAAAGGCAATACGTCTAGTAACAACATATCATCTTGTGACTTGTTACCAGCTAATATATTAGCTTGAATAGCCGCGCCCTTTGCTACTACTTCATCTGGATTAATACTACATAACACCGGCTTATTAAATAGGTCGCCTGTCATTTGTCTTACTAGTGGCATTCGAGTTGACCCACCCACCATAATTACATCTTTAATATCGCCCATCTCAACTTGTGCATCTCGGACTGCGCGCTTAGTTAATAACAAAGTGCGTTTAATCAGTGCTTTGGCTAGAGACTCAAACTTGCGCTTAGTAATACGGTAAGGGGCCTCAATACAGTCAAATTCGGCAAATTCATGCTCAGTCAAGGTTTCCTTAGCTGTGCGTGCAAATTGTTTAATTTTTTGCATCTGAGTAGGCGTTAGCTCGCCTAAGCCTAATGTTGCTATACAATCGTCAATAATTAACTGATCAAAATCATCGCCACCTAATGCGGAATCTCCACCAGTAGAAAGTACTTTAAACACGCCCTTTTGAAAACTTAAAATAGAAATATCAAAAGTTCCACCACCTAGATCATAAATTGCATGAACACCGGCTTCACCTGACTCTATGCCATAAGCAACAGCCGCAGCAGTTGGCTCATTAAGTAATCGCAATGTGTTTAAACCCGCTAAAGTAGCCGCATCTTTGGTAGCTTGTCGTTGTGCATCATTAAAATAAGCAGGCACAGTAATAACCGCACCAACTAGATCGCCACCTAGCGTTTGTTCAGCTCTTGATTTTAATGACGAGAGAATGCTAGATGAAATCTCAACCGCGCTCAAATCACCCATTGCCGTATGAAACAAAACATTGTTGCCATTTTCAATCAATTGATAAGGGCAATTTTTAAAGTCTTTAACCTCTCTATAACCCAGACCCATAAATCGTTTAACTGAAACAATGGTATTAGTGGGGTCGGTCTTTGCATAAGGGCAAGCATCACAACCCACCGTTAATTTATTATCTTTTCCACAATGAACGACTGAGGGCAAAATAGCTTCATTATTCTCATCAGTCAAAACAGTGTTAACACCACTCATTACTGAGGCTACTAATGAATTAGTTGTGCCTAAATCAATGCCAACCGCTAGTTTATGCTGGTGTGGTGCGCTTGATTGCCCAGGTTCTGAGATTTGTAATAACGCCATAATCTAGAGCCACTCATCCATTAGTTGGTTTGCCTGTGTGTTCAACTGCATATAAAATTTTAATTCTCTAACTAAATTCTTAATTTCAATAAACTCATCTGTTTTAAACAGCTGCTGAATTTGTTCAACATTATTTTTGATTTTGTTATCAGTACTTTCAATAAAATCATCTAGCCCTAAGTCATCTTTTTTAGACTCAATTGATTCTAATTTTTCTCTTAAAGCAATCTGACCCATCAAAAAATCCATATCCATCTGTGTGTCTTTTTCATCGAATGCATTGATATTTTTTAACTCTAGCAAATAAGCTGCTCTTAATAAGGGTGATTTTAATGTGTCGTAGGCTGTATTGATTAACGAAGTATTTTGCAAGGCAATAGATTTTTCTTTATCATCTTTAGTGGCAAAATTATCTGGATGAAATTTGGCAATTTGTGATTGGTAAGCTTGCTCTAAGCTAGCTAAATCTATTGCAAAATCAACATCTAAAGAGAATAACTCAAAGTAGTTTTGCATAGCCAGGAAAAGCTAAACGGTAAATGATTCACCACAACCGCACTCGGCTTTGGCATTCGGGTTATTAAATTCAAACCCTTCGTTTAAGCCTTCTTTAACAAAATCAACTTCAGTGCCATCAAGATAGATTAGACTTTTAGCATCTATAATCACTTTAACGCCGTTATCTTCAAACACAGTATCGTCGTCGTTCGTACTATCAACAAACTCCATGTTATAGCCCAAACCAGAACAACCAGTTGTTTGTACTGACAAACGAATGCCGACGCCAGAACCACGGTTGGCTAAAAAACCAACAACACGTTCAGCTGCAACGTCTGTTAACGTAATTGCCATTCTACAGTTTACTCAGCTTTGCTCTTGATGTCACTAATAGCGGCTTTAATCGCATCTTCAGCTAACACTGAACAATGAACCTTAACCGGTGGTAATGCCAACTCTTCAGCAATATCGGTATTTTTAATTTCTGCAGCCTCATCTAATGTCTTGCCTTTAACCCACTCGGTTAGTAGCGAACTTGATGCAATGGCTGAACCACAACCGTAAGTTTTAAATTTTGCCTCTTCAATAACACCATCGTCATTAATTTGAATTTGTAAGCGCATTACATCGCCACAAGCGGGTGCACCCACCATGCCTGTGCCTACATTTTTAGCGTCTTTATCTAGAACGCCTACATTGCGTGGATTTTCATAATGATCGAGTACTTTTTCACCATATGCCATATTAATTTCTCCTAATTATTCTTTTGTTGTAATTCTAACCCTTTATTGGTTAGATTGTCCTTGTATTTTGTATCGTAATTAGTGTGCAGCCCACTCAACTTTATCTAAATCAATGCCGTCTTTAAACATATCCCATAATGGCGATAAATCACGTAATTTTTGCACCTTATCACGTACCAATACAATAGCTTTATCAATGTCTTCTTCGGTAGTGTAACGACCAATACTAAAACGAATAGAGCTATGCGCTAATTCATCATTCAAACCTAAAGCACGCAATACATACGATGGCTCAAGACTGGCTGACGTACAAGCAGAACCAGAAGATACCGCAATAGAGTTAATTGCCATCATCAAGGACTCACCTTCTACATAGTTAAAACTGATGTTAAGGTTGCCTGGAATGCGTTGGTCTAAATCACCATTGACTTGCACCTCTTCCATGTCGGAAAAGCCTGCCAATAAACGATCACGCAATACAATGAATCTTGCATTTTCTTCGCTCATTTCTGCTTCAGCAATCGCGAAAGCCTCACCCATGCCAACAATTTGATGCGTGGCTAATGTGCCTGAACGCATGCCACGTTCGTGACCACCACCATGCATTTGCGCCTCAAGACGTACACGTGGCTTACGACGCACATATAATGCACCCATGCCTTTAGGGCCGTAAATCTTATGTGCCGAAAAGCTCATTAAATCAACCGGCAATGTCGACAAATCAATCGCTACTTTACCAGCAGATTGTGCTGCATCTACATGGAAAAATACTTTACGTTCACGACAAATATTGCCGATTGCTTCAATGTCTTGAATTACGCCAATTTCGTTATTAACATGCATGATAGAAACCAATAATGTTTGATCTGTAATCGCCGCCTTTAAAACATCTAAGTCTAGCAAACCATTTGCCATCGGGTCTAGATAAGTCACTTCATAACCTTCTCTTTCTAACTGACGACAAGTGTCTAAAACAGCCTTATGCTCGGTTTTAAGGGTAATAATATGATTGCCTTTTTTCTTGTAAAAATGCGCAATCCCTTTTATCGCCAAGTTATCTGACTCAGTAGCACCTGACGTCCAAACAATTTCTTTTGGGTCTGCTCCGACTAAGCTGGCTACTTGTTTTCTGGCATTTTTGACTGCTTCATCTGCTTGCCAACCATAGTAATGAGAGTTGGAAGCTGGATTACCAAAATCACCTTCCATGGTTAGGTATTGCATCATTTTTTTAGCAACGCGTTGGTCAACTGGCGTCGTTGCTGAATAATCCATATAAGTAGGTACTGACATATTCTTTATAGTCCTTTATTTAGTTGGTGATCATCGATCACTTGTTGTAAATTTTTACTGCTTAAAAACGTTCTAATTTGCTCACTCACTTCGCACCAAAGCTGGTGAGAAATACACTGTTTTCCACTATGACAAGTACTCATTCCCTTGCAACGACGAAGATCAATATTCTCATCAACAGCTTCAATAATCTGCGTCAAAGTAATATCTTCAGCTGCCGTATCTAGCAAATAACCACCACCGGGTCCACGCACACTTTTAACCAATGCAGCTTTTCTAAGTTTGGCGAATAATTGCTCAAGATAAGACAATGAGATGTTTTGTCTTTGAGAAATAATATCGAGTGTAATCGGCTTGCCAGTACTATTAGATGCTAGATCTAACATGGCTGTTACAGCATAACGGCCTTTTGTTGTTAATTGCATACCAGTCCTTGTTTTTTAACAGGACATTATTATATACTTAACCAAGTGTTTTAGTCAAGTAAAAAACCCTATCTTTTATAAGGAACTAATAAAAATAAGCACTTATTTGCTTTCGATTTCTAACTCATTAACATTAATATCGTCCTGATCTTTAATATCAAGCTTTTTAGAGACGATATTAAGCTGTTCGTCCATATCATGAATATGCGACAATATCGAGTTAATGGCTTTAACGGTAGGATCATCAACACCTGTACCCACTGCATAGGATTCGAAGTGGTCTGTTTGCGCTTTAGAGTCTTTTAACACGCGTGCAGGCACACCAACAACGGTTTGTGCATTATCAACGGATTTAACCACCACCGAATTAGAGCCAACACGCACATCATCGCCCAGCGTAATCGGGCCCAAAATCTTAGCACCAGCGCCAATCACCACATTATTGCCCAATGTTGGATGGCGCTTACCTTTTTTCCAGGTGGTGCCACCTAAAGTTACACCATGATAAAGCGTACAGTCATCGCCAATTTCAGCGGTTTCACCAATCACCACGCCCATACCATGATCAATAAAGAAACGACGCCCAATCACAGCAGCAGGATGAATTTCAATACCGGTTAACCACCTAGCAATCATCGATATAAATCGTGCTAACCATTTAAGCTTTAATAGCCATAGTCGGTGTGACAAACGATAAAACAACATCGCTTGCACACCAGAATAAGTGGTGATTATTTCAAAGGTGTTTCTTGCCGCAGGATCGCGATCAAATACACTTTGAATGTCTTCAATAAATTTCATGGGCAGATTATATCATAGAGCGCTTATAAACTTAATAAGCCATCTTTAATCAATAGTCAATCACTGATTTGAAACGCTTATAATTCCATAAATATTGCTCAGGCTTAGTCTTAACCAATCCTTCAATCGCCTGATTCATTAAGATTACATCATCTTTAAGCGCGCCAGAATCTGACAAAATATTCACTGGCTCCATATTTAGCTCATAACCCCTGCCTTTTTCTAAACGTGTTGCCCAGGTCAATAATACCTTGGCATTGTTCTTTCTAGCAAGTTTGGCTAGCAGCGTCATGGTGCGAGCATCTTGATTAAAAAACGGCGCCAAAATACTACCCTCTTCACCTGGGTCTTGGTCTGGCAAAATACCAATTAAATCACCTTTAGATAAAGCACGCTGTAGCTTAATGACACCTTTTTTATCTGCCGTTGCCATCGACAAGTCGCCCTGCTGTCTTTTGGAAATTAAACAAGCCTCTTGTTGTGGCTTTCTAAGCGGCTTGTATAAAAAAACAACTGGTGTATTCAATGAAAGCACGCGGCCTGTAATTTCCCAACAACCAAAATGCGGCACCAATAAAATAACTGGCGAATCGCTCTGTAAATGCGCCATGCCCGTGGTTTTTGTAATATAAGTAGCATTATTTTTAAAACTATTAAACCAAATAAAACCAGATTCACTCAGGCCTTTGCCAGTTTCTATTAGGGATTTTTTAATCAGTGTTTGTTGCTCTGTCTCACTCAAATCAGGGAAGCAGGTTTGTATATTTTTACTCACCACTAATTTAGAATCACTGTTACTTAAATATAAATACTGGCCAATGAGCGAACCAATAAAATGATTAAGCCTAAGTGGTAAGATTGAGAAAAAAGTTAAGATAAATTTAATCATCAATCAAGTCCTTTGTTTCATCTAGCATTGGTTTCATTGCACTGAGTAAATTTTTATATAAATTAGGCGTACGCTTTTCTTCATCTAAAAGCCACTGTTTAAAATGCTCACGCTCTGTTGGCATGCTAAAACAAGCTGGACACGAGTCAGCAATCACTGGTAAATCAGCGCTCGCTGCAAAATCAGCCAATTGACGCTCACGCACATACACCATTGGGCGAATAATACGCAGATCTTTGGCGTCGTTGATATAGTGTGCTTTCATGGTTTGAATCTTACCATTGTGGCACATTGACATCATTAAACTCTCACTTAAATCATCTAGGTGTTGACCTAGAGCCAAAACGTTATAGCCTTCTCGTCTGGCGACTTGATACATTAGCCCACGCTTAATTCTAGAACAAAATGAGCAATAAGAATCCCCTTTCATGCTTTCTTTGGCTTGCTCCATAACCGGAAAGGCTTCAAAAAAATAGGGCGTATCAAATTGCTTAAAAAAAACTTCAAGTGCTTGCGGCTCAAAACCCTCTACTTGCGGATCAATCGTCACAATGCCTAATTCAAACTTAACCGGGGAATGACGTTGAAAATGGCGCAAAATATGAAACAAGCTTAAAGAATCTTTGCCACCAGAAACTGCTAACAAGATTTTATCACCTGCTTTAATCATACCAAAATCACTAATGGCGCGACCAACAGGTTTGATTAATAATTTAGGTAAATTTAATCGTGGTAAAACCATTGCGCTTGTCTTTTTAAAGTGTCTTTACTTAGATTGTCTTTGATGCTTAAAGTGCAAAATGTCGGCGCACTGTTGGCTATTGTGACGCTTAATTCACTTAACAGATCGTCTCTTAAAATACCAATTTTAATCACATTGCCTTCGGTGTAAGAATCAATCGCATTTGCTAAATCCTTGGCCTGTGTCTTGATGCCATCAATACTCATAATTTTATCACCAACATACAGCCCTGATGACTGAGCACAAGTGCCGTCCAATACATGAGTAATAAGGGCGAATTCTTGATCTTTGTTAATACCAATACCAAAGTTAGACAATTCTCCTTTCTTGTGGCTAAATTCGCAATCTATGCCTACGTAGTCAAATGCTTGCTTGAGTGGTAATTCTTTCATACCATATAAATAATCATCAAAGAACTGAGTAAAATCACTTTGGGTTAAATGCGCAATAACTTTTTGCACAGTGTCATCTTCTAAGCCGCTATCTTGATAACTGTCCCAAATTAACTTTAACACATCATCTAGCGACTGCGCATCATCACTACGATTGCGGATCTCAATATCCAATACAAAAGCCAATAAAGCGCCTTTGGTGTAATAGCTGACAATGGCATTTGGTGCATTTTCATCTTGTTGATAAAATTTAGTCCAAGCATCAAAACTTGACTCAGCGAGTGATTGTTTGTATCGGCCTTGGCTCTTTTGTACCCGTGTTAGTGTTTGGGCGAACAAAGTTAAATATTGCTCTGGCGATAATAGCTTCGTACGCAATAGTGACAATTCATCGTAGTACGAGGTAAAGCCCTCAAAAATCCACAACTGCTCAGTATAGTTTTCCCGGCCTAAATTAAGCGCATGAAAGCTTGCAGGTTTGATGGTTTTAATCCACCAAGCATGAAAATACTCATGTGAGCAAAGCGCTAAAAAACGCGTGTAATCTGGGTTAATTTCCGGCTTGTCTTGGGTTGGTAATTCTTTTCTAGAGCAAATCAAACTGCTAGATTTTTTGTGCTCCAGACCACCATAACCTTTGGTTCTTACCAAGGTTAAAAACAAGTACTCATCAAACGGCACATCGCCGCCAAAAAAATCTATATGATGCTCACAAATTCGCATCAAATCAGCTCTTAATCTACCAATATCTGTTGTATGCTGGCCAGTCAATGTCATGGCATGAGGTGTGCCACACACATCAAATTCAAAACGAGTGAAATCAGCCAACTCTACCGGATGGTCAATTAAATCTTGGTAGTTGTCGGCTTGATAAACTTCAAAACTTTTGTGTTTTGATTTAAGCTTTAATGTGGTGGCACAATCCCAATCGCCTAACATATTGCTTGTTGGATAGTTAATCGTTAATTCACACGGAATAGCTTCAAAGCCAACTGGCTTTAAAAACACACTACTGCCATTAAAGAAAGCGCGCTCATTGCTTAAATAAGCACAACGTACCGATAAATCAAAAGCATAAAGCTCGTATTTCAAGGTAATGCTTTCAGCACAAGGCTGGGTGATCCAGTGATTTTTATCTAGCTTTTTAATCGCAACCATCTCGCCGCAGCTTTGCGCATTGACACTAATAATGTGTTTAGAAAAATCCCGAATTAAATAACTACCTGGGATCCAATTTGGCAATGAAAAAATCTGCCCCAATGGATTAGGATTATCAAGCGTTAGCTCAAGGTGAAAAATATGTGCGTGTAAGTCTTTAGGGGTGAGTGTGTATCGAAGGATATTTTGACTCATCGAACCAATTGATCAATCGTGGCTTTAAAATCAAGCACTGCTTTTTGATAGTTTGTGGCAACTTGTGCATAGCTTAGTTGTGTATTTTGCTCATTATTTTGTGCACTAATCACAAAGCTGGCTTGACCACTACCATTGGCGTAACGCTCTTTTTCTTCCACCGTTCTGGCTTTAGCAATGGTAATTTGCTTTTTATTGGATTTAAGCATTTGCATGAGTAAGTTGATTTTTTCTTTAAGCGTTGCTACTTGTACACGAAGATCGAGTATTTGCTCTTGCTTGTATTGCGCTAAACGCGCTAATTTAATTTCTGCTTTTTTAACGTTATTGCTACTCTTGATTCCGCCCAGTGGATACGACAAACCTAAGCCTACATTCCAAGTAGCACTTTGATTTTCTAATGAATTTGAATAATCGGTATTTTCACCCTCACTGATCAAACCTAAATTTAAATCTAATTTGGCTTGTGATTCGTTTTTGAAGCTACGCAACTGTCGTTTTAAAGTTTTTTGATCTAAATCAGTAACCTTTAACACTCTAGCATTAGCCAATAATTGCGCATCTTTAGGCGTGTAAGCCTTATATAAATCTGTATTAGCAACCACTTGATCAAAATTAAGCGCCAATGTAATCGCGATTTCATGGCGCAACAGGGTTAAGTCTTGCTGTGCTTGTAATAACTGCTGTTGTGCTCTTTGATAAGCATCTTCTTGTAATAACACATCAACCTTATCCACAACTGAAGCAGCAAATTTTTGCTTAACTAAATTAAGTTCTTCACCAGCCAAAGCCAATCGACGCTCGTTAATTAATTGTTGCTCTTGTGCATAAGCCAAATCAATAAAGCGTTTAAGTTTTTTAAGAATAAAACTCTCTTCTTGCTCAAGCCTTTCTAAGGTGTCCTTTTCAATATTAAGCTGTGCAACGTCCCCATCAAGCTGATCATTCACGCCATCTCGGTTACGCAATAGAGGGTATGTATAGTCTAGCGAAAATTTATTGCGTGTTGTATCAACGTCTTTATTTTTGTCTTTCCAAGTGTGTTTAAAAGTAAGGTCACTACCTGAATTTGCAATCTTTCGTGTTGCCGAAACATCAACTGAAGTTGTGTTTAGTTTGCTATAAGTGCTCGAAGATATGTCGCTGGCATTTTCATTTTTATAATTACTATCAACGGCAATAACCCAATCTTCATTGGCGCTAGTTAAGCGTTTTTCAACCTGTTTAATTTGGCTACTAAGTGCTTGTTGTTCAAAAAAAGGATGGGTGTTTTTTAATCTTTCAACAAACTCACGTTCGCTAATCGCTTGTGCATTAAAGCCAATTAATAATATTACAATAGTGGTAAAAATTTGCTTCATTTTGGCACAGCTTTTTTAATTTCATTAATGATAGCGTAGAGTTTTTTACCTGTGGTGTCAACCACCACATCGGCAACTTCTTGATAAAACCCTTCTCTAGCCTCTACTAAATCACGAATAGTTTGCTCTCGATTGTTTGATTGCTCTAACAAAGGTCGTGATTTAGAGTTGGCTGTACGCTTTACTAACTGCTCAATACTAGAAGATAAATACACCACAAAACTGTCCCGCTTTAGTAGTTCTCTATTTTCTTTTTTAATGACAATACCGCCACCCGTGGCAATAACAATATTAGGAATTTCACACAGATCTTTTAGCATTTTTGTTTCGCGTTGACGAAACCCTTCTTCACCTTCTACATCAAAGATATGATCAATAGCAACACCGGTGCGAGCAACAATCTCAAAATCAGAATCAAAGAAATCGCGTTTTAATACACAAGCAAGACGGCGACCAACCGATGTCTTGCCAGAGCCCATCGGGCCGACTAAAACAACATTGGTTGATTGCTTGCCCATGATATGGTCAAAGTCGGTTAGGCCAACTGATAACTTGCACCGCAATACGGGCAAGCGGCTTTGCCTGTTGAGTCAAATTTCAAAAATACCTTGGGGTGCATATTCCATTTGTTCGCCTCTTTAGGTGGGCAATGAAAGGGTAAATCCTTAGCTTCTACCGTAGAAAAGCTAACATGCTTTTGTTGAAAATCATCGACGACTGCACTCATTGACATACTCCTTTCGCTATCCAGTCTTTGTATTTGTCATTACGACCATAAACACAATCAAAATAAAGGGTTTGTAATCTTTCAGTGATTGGCCCACGTGTACCGTTACCAATTGGTCGATTATCCAGCTCACGAATTGGGGTAACCTCAGCCGCTGTTCCGGTAAAGAACGCCTCATCAGCACAATACACTTCATCGCGAGTGATGCGTTTTTCAATAATCTTGTAACCCAAATCTTGTGCCAAAGTAAAGATAGTATCACGGGTAATGCCAGCCAATGCTGAGGTTAGGTCAGGCGTGTAAATAACACCATCTCTAACAATAAAGATATTCTCACCACTACCTTCAGCCACAAAACCATCAATATCCAATAGCAATGCCTCGTCATAACCATCAGTCAATGCTTCTTGCAATGCCAACATCGAGTTAATATAGTTACCATTAGCCTTGGCTTTGGTCATGGCGATATTAACATGGTGACGTGTATAGCTTGATGTCTTGATGCGTATGCCATTTTTCATATTGTCTTCACCCAAATAAGCACCCCATTCCCAGGCAGCAATAATCGTGTGTACTTTTAGCCCATCAGCACGCAAACCCATGCCTTCTGAGCCATAAAAACTCATTGGGCGAATATAGGCACTGTCTAGGTTATTTTTAGCCACAGCGTCTTTTTGCGCTTGGTTGATTTCATCTTTTGAAAAACCAATGTCCATATTCATGATTTTGGCAGAATTAAACAAACGATCTGTGTGCTCTTCAATTCTAAAAATCGCCGGACCATTAGCTGTTTCGTAAGCACGCACGCCCTCAAACACACCCATGCCATAATGCAATGTATGTGTTAATACGTGGACTTTAGCATCACGCCAATCAACCCACTTACCGTCAAACCAAATCAAACCATCTCTATCATCAAATCCTGGCATCTTTATTCCTTATCTAATTCAAACGCACTGTGCAATGAACGCACCGCTAATTCTAAATATTTTTCATCAATTACAACTGATATTTTAATCTCTGAAGTAGAGATCATTTGAATATTAATATTATCTTGATGTAATACTTCAAACATTTTTGCTGCAATACCGGCGTGTGAACGCATACCAATACCCACCAAAGAGACTTTAACCACTTTATCGTCACTTTGTACGGCCATAGCAGCTAATTCATCACAGATCGCTTGTAAGATCGATTGCGCCTTATCAAAATCATTCCGATGCACAGTAAAAGCAAAATTCGTCAAGCCTTCACGCGCCGAAACACTCTGCACAATCATGTCAACTTCAATATTAGAGTCACTGATATTTTTTAAAATTTTAAAGGCAATACCCGGCTTATCTGGCACACCAATCAAACTCAATTTTGCTTCATCTTTATTATGCGCAATGCCTGAAATAACAGCTTGTTCCATAATGTTTTCCTCACTAGTAATTAGTGTGCCCTCAGGGTTGTCAACCATCGATGACAACACCCTTAAAGGCACCTTGTATTTTGATGCAAACTCCACACTACGGATTTGCAAAACCTTTGAGCC
>CAYUWB010000024.1:12579-19919 GCA_964448305.1 uncultured Candidatus Ruthturnera sp. | reverse complement strand
CCAGAGAGATTGATAATAATATTTTTATCCTTACCAAGCTGTTGTGCGAGCTTAATACCATAAGCCACAGCATGCGATGATTCTAGTGCTGGCAAAATACCCTCAACCTTGGTTAGTGTGTGAAATGCATCGAGCGCCTCTTCGTCGGTAATCGCCACGTACTGCGCTCTACCCGAATCTTTTAAATAAGCATGTTCAGGCCCAACACCTGGATAATCAAGCCCTGCAGAGATTGAATGGCCTTCAATAATTTGACCATTTTCATCTTCCATCAAATAAGTTCGGTTGCCGTGAAGTACGCCAACACTACCGGCACACAAAGGCGCTGCATGCGCTTCACCGCCTTTTTTAATACCATAACCTGCTGCCTCAACCCCATAAATAGCCACAGACTTATCGTCAATAAATGGGTGAAACAAGCCAATGGCATTCGAGCCACCGCCCACACAAGCCACCAATGCATCAGGCAGGCCACCGACTTGTTCGGCAAATTGCGCCCTCGCTTCTTTGCCAATCACACTTTGGAAATCACGCACCATCATCGGATAAGGGTGTGGGCCGGCAACGGTACCAATAATATAAAAAGTATCGTCAATATTCGTCACCCAATCACGCATCGCCTCGTTCAGTGCGTCTTTAAGAGTTTTAGAGCCTGAAGTCACTGGCACTACTGTGGCGCCTAAAAGCTTCATTCTAAAAACATTCAGCGCTTGACGGGCAACATCAACCTCGCCCATATAAACAATACATTCCAAGCCCAAACGCGCTGCAACGGTTGCCGTAGCAACACCATGTTGGCCTGCGCCAGTTTCAGCAATAATACGGGTTTTACCCATACGTTTGGCTAGTAACGCTTGGCCAATGGTATTGTTAACTTTATGTGCACCGGTATGGTTTAGGTCTTCACGTTTAAGATAGATTTGCGCACCACCGAGTTTTTTACTCAGGTTCTCTGCATGATAAAGTGGCGTTGTACGACCAACATAATGCCTAAGATCGTGCTCAAACTCGGCCAAAAAATCTTGATCATCTTTAAACTTTTCATAGGCCTCTTTAAGCTCTGTGACCGCCGTCATTAAAGTTTCTGCAATAAAGACACCGCCGTACTGCTCGAAGTGGCCTTTATCGTCTGGCAATGAATAACTCATGATTTAACCTGCTGAATAAATTGTTTTATTTTAGTGATATCTTTTATGCCTGGCTCACTTTCCACGCCGCTAGACACATCAACGGCATACGGTTTTACTTGTTTAATCGCCCCAGCAACGGTGTCGGGGTTTAGACCGCCCGCCAGAATAATAGGCAGATCAATATCAACCTTAGCCAAGCCCCAGTCAAAGGCTTCGCCGGTGCCGCCATAAGCGTCTTTGTTAAAAGCATCGAGTAACAATCCACTGGCTTGATGATAATCATCGGCCATTTGATTAATGTTGGTGTCTTGATTAACGCGCAAAGCTTTAATGAATGGCATGGCATATTGTGTGCACTCTATTACCGACTCATCACCATGAAACTGCAAAGTATCCAACGGCACTTCGCACAACACTTCATCAATAAAACTTGAATCTGCATTGACAAACAAACCCACACGATTAATAAACGGCGGCAAGGCGTTGACAATTTCTAACGCAGATTCGACATCCACATGGCGAGGTGATTTGTCATAAAACACTAGGCCGATCGCATCTATACCGAGAAGCGATGCTTCTCGTGCATTGTCAGCATTGGTGAGTCCGCAAACCTTAATTTTCATTTAATGTGTGTGCTCAGCGTCTAGTTTTGTCCTAATTGTATCGCGGTCAATCCACCACTTATCCTCTACTAGTTGATCAACTGCGCCTGATAGCTTCTTTAAAAAGACTTCAGGCTTGTCTAATTCTAAAGTTTTACGCCATACGTCAAAAGTAGATTGGTCAGTTATATGTGAATGCTTATCGGCAACACTGGTTAACATTTGTAAAGCAAAGAAGGTTAGATCGTCGTCTTCGCCACAACGCATGGTTGTAATATAGTGCGCTACTGCCGCTGCTACCGCTCTAGTGTCGGCCCCTTCTGGCGACTCTTCAACCAAGTGTTGTAACATTGCTACGGTAATTTCTGGGTCAATCGGGAAAGTAATACCCAACCATAATGCATGACCAAGTGCAACTAATGCATCTGGGCCTTCGGATAAAAACATCACATCACACGCTTCAACAGCCAACTCCCACAACTCGTCTTCTTGCGCCAAATTAAAGGCGGTAAAAGCCTTTTCCCAGGCATCGGCACCTTTGTAACGTTCAACCTGAATACGGCCGATTTCTAATAAAATTTTGATGCGTTCCTCAGCCGGCGCACTTTCGCTCAAACCTGTCAACTGAGACTCAAAATATTCTAATCGTGCTTGAAGTTGCTCTTCATTCGCATAAACATCTTCACCGTCATCACCGTCAAAAATATCTTGGTCTTTGTTTAAATATTTAAATCCCATTTAGTTATCCTTTAATAAAATGCCGCTTCTAAACGGTCTTCCCAATTTTCTGGCGTATCGCCATAATCAGGTTTAACATCCATTTGAAAAAAACGTTCGTCTGATGTTTTGGCGATATCTTTAAGCACCACAACCAGCTCTTCAAATTCGTCAACTTGCGGATTTGCAATCATGACTTCACTTATTAGCAACATAGCGACCTACCATTATTAATTAAATGCCTTGTATTTTACACCGCAAAGCTCATAAATAGCCATGTGATAGTAAGGCTATGATTTTTTAGCGGTTTTTTTGGTGGTCTTTTTAGCGGCTTTCTTGGTGGCTTTCTTTTTGCGCTTAGCAGTTTTGGATTTGATTTTGCCAGAAATGGCTTTTTTACACTCTTCTAGAGTAAGCTCACTCGGCTCTTTATCGCCAAACAATTTGGCAATGGTAATATTTTTTTGACCTTTGCCGCGTTTTTTACCATTCCAAATATAAGGACCGAAACGACCATTAAGCACTTGGATTTCACTGTCGTCGAAAGTTTTGATAATGCGTTCAGCATCAAATTTTTCTTTAGCGGCAATTAACTCTAGTGCTTTTTCAAGAGTAACTTCTTCAGGTGTGTCTTCTTTTAAAGAAACGTATTTTTTGCCATATTGTATGTAAGGGCCAAAGCGACCATAGTTAGCTTTAATCACACCAAAGTCGTCTGTTTCACCTACTGTACGTGGCATGTTAAATAATTCTAACGCCTCATCAAGGGTAATGGTTTCAATATCAAGAGAACCCCTAAGAGAGGCAAAAGTTGGCTTGTCTTCGTCGTCTTTATGGCCGACTTGTGCAAAAGCGCCATAACGTCCAAAGCGCACACTAACAGGTTTGCCGCTTTTTGGATCAGTGCCGAGATCACGCATGCCGTGAGTTTCTTCTCTGGAAATATCTTTTGCCGCTTCAATTTGAGCATGAAAAGGCTCGTAGAAATTTTTAACAACGCCCTGCCAAGCAACGTCTTGGGTGGCAATGGTGTCAAAATCACTTTCTAGTTTGGCGGTAAATTCATAGTCAATAATATTGCTAAAGTTCTTGACTAAGAAATCATTCAACAAATAAGCCACATTAGTTGGGAACAGTTTGTTTTTCTCAGCACCTGTGGTTTCAACTGGCTCTGACTCAAGCACTTGTCCATCAGTAATTTCAATCAACTGGTAAGTGCGCTCAACACCTTCACGTGTTTCTTTAGAAACATAGTTTCTGTCTTGTACAGTTGACACCATCGTGGCAAAAGTAGAAGGGCGACCAATACCCATTTCTTCAATCTTTTTCACTAGCGAAGCTTCAGTATAGCGAGGCTTAGCACGTGAGAAACTCTGCCTTGCGGCAAAACTGGCCAAGGTTAATTCATCGCCTTGACTTAGATCAGGTAGTAGCTTGTCATCTGATGACAGGTAATCATAAACACTTAAAAAACCTGGGAATACTAGTATTTCGCCATTGGCCACAAAGGTTTCATCGCGGTTAGAAATGTTGGTTTTAATCTGTGTTTTTTGTAATTTTGCATCACTCATTTGTGAGGCTAATGTGCGCTTGTAAATTAATGCATATAATTTGGCCGCCTGATCTTCCAAACCGTAAATCTCTGGTTTGGTTAAGTCTGTAGGACGAATCGCTTCATGAGCCTCTTGTGCACCTGAGTCTTTGGTTTTAAAGCGTCTGGTTTGATGATAGTCTGAACCATAAGTTTTTTCGATCACTTCTCCAGCTGTTTCAATCGCCGTTTCTGAAAGCGTGAACGAGTCGGTTCTCATATAAGTAATAGAGCCTTCTCGATACAAACCTTGTGCCAAAGTCATGGTTTGTTTAACTGAAAAACCAAGTTTCTGCGAAGCCTCTTGCTGCAGGGTAGAAGTAATAAATGGGGGTTTAGGGGAACGCTTAGAAGGCTTCTGCTCAATCGCTGAAACACTTAATTTAGCCTCTAATAAAGCCGTGGTAAAAGCCATCGCCTCCTCTTTAGAATCAAAATCTTTGCTGAGCTTTACATCAACCAGCTCACCATTATCATTCACTAACTCGGCCTTAACTTTAAATGTGCTTTTAGCGACGTGATTGGTAATCTCTCTTTCTCTCTCTACTACCAAGCGCACTACCGGTGATTGCACGCGGCCTGCAGAACGAGCACCTGAGATCTTGCGCCATAAAACCGGTGAGATTTCAAAGCCCACCAAGCGGTCAATAATGCGTCTGGCTTGTTGAGCATCAACCACGTGATAATCGACTGTTCTTGGCGAGGCAATTGCCTGGGTAATTGCGCCTTTAGTAATTTCGTGAAAAACAATGCGTGGTGTATCTTTGGGCAGATTTAAAGCTTCTACCAAGTGCCAGGCGATCGCTTCTCCCTCGCGGTCCTCATCAGTCGCGAGATAAACTTGATCGGCTGTTTTTACTGACTTTCTAAGGTCGGCCACCACTTTTTTCTTATCGGCACTCACCACATAACTTGGTTGAAAGTTATTTTCAAGATCGATGCCCATGTCTTTTTTAGGCATATCACGAATATGGCCAATACTCGACTTAACGGTATAGTCTTTGCCTAGAAATTTTTCAATTGTTTTGGCTTTGGCGGGGGACTCAACAATGACAAGGTTTTTTGCCATTACTGTAGTGTGTGGTTGTCGTCAAGAAATACAATTGATTCTAACCATTGCGCTGAGATTTCCTCATCATTGCTGTTACCTAACACCATCATCACAACCCACTTTAAGTCATCTAAAGACACCGCAGAATCACCCAATGACATAATTTGATCAATAATCATTTCACGTTGATTGGCGTCTATCTGCTTCATGTTTTCCATAAACAGTAAAAAGCCACGAGATTTGGCATCAAGTTTTAGTTTTTCCACATCACTGTAAATACGCATGCCGCCACGTGTATTGGCAAATGGCTTAACGCTGCCATCTTGCAAAGTGGCAATATTTTCTAACCAGCTAAGTGCTTTTTCAATGCGAACTGTTTCAAAACCGGCATCCGAAAGATGGGCTTTTAAGGCGATATCGTCAATTTCATTAGACGAGTCTTGTTCTGCTTCTTCAAACAAATAATCAAACATATACGTTAGTACATCAAGAATATTGTGTGTCATAAAACCTCACTTAGTTAATAGATAACCAGAGCCACCAACCTTTGCCACCCTGTTTTCAAGTTCTAATAAAAGCAACTCTTGTGTAATGATTTGGGGGCTTAGCCCACTTTTTTCAACCATTTCGTTAATACTCATGGCCTCATAACTCAAGCATTTTAATAGCACAGAGGGGTGGTTGTCTACATCTTTTGGATAAATAGATGCGTTATTGTCTAACAATGGCGTGTCTAAATCCAATGTTAGCTCGTCAATAATGTCTTCAATATTTTCAACTAATTTTGCCCCTTGTTTAATTAATTGATGGCAGCCTTGTGACAATGGGTTGTGGATTGAACTTGGAATGGCAAATACTTCTTTGCCTTGATCGGCAGCCAATTTGGCGGTAATCATGGTGCCGCTTTTAATGCTGGCTTCAACCACCAAAGTACCCAAACTTAGGCCACTAATAATACGGTTACGTCTTGGGAAATTACTTGCGATTGGCGAGGTGCCAATACAAAACTCAGAAACCAGTGCGCCTTTTGTTGAAATTTGATGTGCTAATGATTTGTGCTTCGCTGGATAGATACGATCAAGCCCTGTGCCACAAACCGCAATGGTTGGCTGGTTGGCCTCTAATGCGCCAATATGTGCGCTAGCATCAATGCCGCTGGCCATGCCAGACGTAATAATAACGCCCAGTTTAGACAGTGCTTTTGCGAAATCATTAGCATTTTGTTTGCCGGCAGGCGTTGGGTTACGACTACCCACAATACCAAGCTGAGGTTTAGACAAACAAGACACGTCGCCTCGAACATAAAGCAGTGGTGGTGGATCGGCAATATCTTTGAGTTGTGCAGGGTATTCATCGTCAACCAAAGTGACAATGTGGCAATCTTTTGCCTTGGCCCAGTCAAGGTCAGCCTGCACTGTCGAGGTATCGCATTCTTCTAGATAGTCGAGCGTTTCTTGACGAAATAACCCACATTCTTTACGCGCCACTTTCGAAGCCAAAAACACCTGTTCAGGTGTTTCAAAAAATTTGAGTGCTTTATAAAAAGTGCGCACACCTAAGTGTGGCGCTTTAAGCAACATTAGCCAGTAAATTAAATCCATCTTAAAATTGGTTATCAGGGGTTTAACAGTTATTATAAATTATCATACTTTTTACAAGTCATATTGTGATTTATGGTAAAATTGCAAGATTTTATCGGCTGATATTCTATTATGAAACAGAAAAGAACCTTCCAACCCAGTGTTTTAAAACGCAAACGTACTCATGGCTTTAGATCAAGAATGAGCACTAAATCTGGCCGTGCGGTAATTAATGCTCGCAGAAGAAAAGGACGTAAGCGCTTAGCTGCCTAATGTCTTTACGGCTGACGCGTGAAGCCAAAATCCTAAAGCCAAACGAATACACTCAAATTTTTAAGGGTGGTAAGCGAGCTAGGGGAAAATACTGGCAAATCATTGCAAAACCCAATCAAGACGCTAGGCCTCGTTTGGGTCTGGCGATTTCAAAAAAAGTAACGCGCTTGGCGGTTGATAGAAATCGATTTAAACGCGTTGCCAGAGAAACGTTTAGATTGGCGCAAGGACATTTAGACAATTGGGGGTTTGTGGTCATGGCTAGAAATGCCAAACCAACTAACGGCTCAGAACTGTCTGCTGAACTATTAAACTTATTTAAACAGGTGACAAAAAACTAATTTGAATTATGCGTTATTTATTGCTTATTCCCATTAAATTTTATCAGCTATTTAT
>CAYUWB010000024.1:0-12479 GCA_964448305.1 uncultured Candidatus Ruthturnera sp. | reverse complement strand
TTTGAATTATGCGTTATTTATTGCTTATTCCCATTAAATTTTATCAGCTATTTATTAGCCCGTTCTTAGGCGCTAATTGTCGTTTTAACCCAACCTGTTCACAATATTCTTACGATGCTGTGAAGGAATACGGCTTCTTTAAAGGCTTTATTCTAAGTGTCAAACGCATTGGCAAATGCCATCCTTGGCATGATGGTGGCTTTGATCCTGTACCAAAAAAACATTCACATTAATATTAATTAACCCCTTATGAACAATCAAAAATTATTTCTCGGTATTGCTATTTTCTTAACGGTTTTCTTATTGTGGGATAAATGGCAAATCAAACACATTACTGATGAAAATGGCAACGTTGTACGCAAGTCTGAAATTACACTCGGTACTAATGCTCAAAATACCGATGTCCCTATGATTAATACTGAAACATCTAAAATTGACTTGCCAAACCCAACTATTGTTGAATCACATGGATACACAACAGTAACCACTGATTTATTAACGATGGAAATTAGCCACAAAGGCGGAACCATACAAAATGCCTATCTTAATGCTTACCCTGTAGAGATGGGTGGAGAGGAGAAATTCCAATTATTAAATAATAAGGCAGGATCGCTATTTCTAGCACAAAGTGGCTTGGCCTCTCGTGACGATTTGTTGCCAACTCATTTATCACTGTTTGAATCTGCCAATACAGATTACCAGCTATCTGCAGATGAACTGGTCGTGCCACTAACTTGGAAAGGCAAAGATGGCATTACAGTAACCAAAAACTTCCACTTTAAGAGAGGCAGCTATATCGTTGAAGTTGATTATCAAATCAATAACAATTCTAGTGAAGCAATTCCAGCTAAGAGCTATGTTCGTCTTAGTCGCAATTCGATTGGCCAAGGCAACATGATGATGCCTACTTTTACCGGCGGCATCGTCTATGACAAAGCTTCACATACAGTTCAAAAAAACGAGTTCGATGATTGGAATGAGTTTGAAAAGCAGCAATCAGTTGGTGGCTGGATGGCAATGGTGCAGCAATATTTCATTGCGGCCTGGATTCCAAATCAAAACGAAGAGCAAGTTTTTTCAACAAGCGATAACAATAACTTGTACAAGTTAACTAACGCAAACCATCAGATTAGCGTTGCTGCTGGTAGCAGCACAACGCTGGGCGCCAACCAATTTTATCTTGGCCCTAAAGAGTACGGAAAAATTGAAGAAGTAACAGCTGGATTACACTATACACTTGATTATGGCTGGTTAGATATCTTAGCGGACCCGCTTTCTTGGGGTATTCACAAAATCAACGGTCTGGTTAATAGTTGGGGTTGGTCAATTATCATTATTACTATTCTGATCAAGCTGGTTTTCTATCCGCTCAGTGAGAAATCTTATCGTTCAATGGCAAAAATGAGATTGCTTTCTCCAAGACTTGCCAAACTTAAAGAAACTTATGGCGATGATAAGCAAAAAATGGGTCAGAAGACCATGGAGCTTTATAAAAAGGAAAAAGTTAACCCGGCCTCTGGCTGTTTGCCAATCATGGTGCAAATTCCAGTATTTATTGCTTTTTATTGGATGCTACTCGACACGGTTGAGTTGCGTCATACGCCGTTTTGGTGGTTAACTGACCTATCAGCACAAGACCCTTATTACATCTTGCCAATTATTATGGGCGCTTCAATGTTTGTACAACAAAAGCTCAACCCACCGCCGCCTGACCCAATGCAAGCAAAAATCATGATGTCGTTGCCATTCGTATTTACTATTTTCTTCTTATGGTTCCCATCGGGCTTAGTTCTTTACTGGGTGTTCAACAACATTCTATCGATTGCACAGCAATGGACAATCAACAAACGCATTGGCAGCTAACCTTTTAACCAAATCAGATGACTATCGGTATTGGCGAGACAAAAAACTTGCCAATGCACCAACCCAACTAGACGATTGTATTGTTGAAATACATAACCCATTCAAGCTCTCAAATACAGAAAAAAACAAAATTACTAGCCTTTGTCAAAAAGGTAATTTTGCATTATTTAAAATTCAGCCTGTTGATCAATACAATGAAGCCATTATCAGTATCAATACGCAATTTGGGCTAAAGGACTTTGATCAACACTTGTTTGTTAAAACCGGTGGATTGGCGCACATCACCCAAAGTGGCGATAAAGACCAGGGCGAATTTATCCCCTATACGGATAAAAATATAGGCTGGCATACAGACGGCTACTACAATGCAATTAATGAACGTATTCGTGCATTCTCGCTGTTTTGTGTTAATCCTGCAGCTCAGGGCGGTGTCAATGAGTGGGTTGACCCGCAAATGGTTTATTTATTATTACGTGAAGACAATCCTGATGTTGCTAAAGCACTCATTCATCCGCAAGCCATGAGCATTCCAGAACACAAAGTTGATGGAAAAGTGCGGCGAGCGACCTCAACAGGCCCTATCTTTTTTATTGACGAACCAACCAATGCGCTGTCTATGCGCTATACACAGCGCAAAAAAAATATAGAATTTTTAAATTCGCTTGAGGTTAAACAAGCACTAGAGTATTTAGATGTCCTGTTAAGCACAACCACGGATTATCACTTCAAGCATCTGATGCAATCTGGGCAGGGCTTGTTGTGTAACAATGTCTTACACAAACGTAATGCTTTTACTGATGACAAAGACAATCCAAGACTACTACTCAGAGGGCGTTACTTTAATCGAATCGAATAGGGCTATAATAAACGCATGATTAGCAACCACCTATTAGCGTCAGCCACACAAGTTCCATCGGCCAATCATAATGAGCGCCCCACTGATGAAATTTCTTTAGTTGTGATTCACAATATTTCCTTGCCGCCAGGTGAATTTGACAATCATTATATCGAGCAGTTTTTCACCAACCAACTCGATTTTGACTCGCACCCTTACTTTAAAACGATTAAAGATTTACAGGTCTCTGCTCACCTACTCGTTAAACGCGATGGCTCGGTTATTCAGTTTGTACCTTTTGATAAGCGCGCTTGGCATGCGGGTGATTCTAACTTTAACGGGCAAGACAATTGCAACAACTTCTCCATTGGAATCGAACTAGAAGGAACCGACAATCTTGACTATGAAACGGTACAATACCAATCATTAAAAGCAACATTAGAGCAATTAAAAGACCACTACCCAATTCAAGCAATTGTTGGGCATAGTGACATTGCACCTGGCAGAAAAACCGACCCAGGCGAAGCATTTAATTGGGACGAAATAAAGGATTAAGCTATGAAACTACTCAATAAATCTTACTTAAGAGCCAAACAAATTCAGCTCATTATTTTTGATGTTGATGGCGTTTTGACCGATGGAGGCTTGTATTTTTCTGATGATGGTCAAGAATTTAAACGTTTTAATTCACTGGATGGATTAGGCATCAAAATATTAAAAGACAATGGCGTTGAACCCGCTGTTATTACTGCTCGCACCTCTACAACCGTTGAGCACCGAATGAAGAATCTAGGCATTACGCATTTTTATCAAGGCCAAGAAGACAAGGTAGTAGCATTCAATGACTTGCTTAAAAAACTTAACTTAAATACCGATCAGGTTGCCTATGTGGGAGATGACGTTATCGACCTACCGGTGATGACTAAAGTTGGCTTGCCTATTGCGGTAGCCAACGCCCATGAACTGGTTAAAGAAAAATCTTGCATGGTAACTGAAAAAAATGGTGGTCATGGTGCAGTTAGAGAAATTTGTGACTTTATGCTCAAAGCGCAAGATAAGTTTGACGAAGCAATGCAAGCCTACCTAGAATGACAGATTTTCAACAGCGCTGTTATCAAACACTAAAAGCCAAAGTGCCTGCTGGAAAGGTGATTACTTATGCCGGTCTAGCCCAACTCATTAACCATCCAAAAGCACACCGCGCTGTTGGCTCAGCCATGAATAAAAATCCATTCGCACCCGAGGTGCCGTGTCATCGAGTGGTTAAATCGAATGGGGAATTGGGTGGTTTTGCACAAGACATTAACGTCAAAATAAAACGCCTTCAAGAAGAAGGCGTCCAAATCATTAATAATAAAGTTGTTGACTTTAAAACCAAAGTCGTAAAAATGATTTAAAGCTTTTTGCCTCGAATCTTTGAGATCATTTGCAATTGAGCCATTGCTTCTGCTAACGCCGCCTGTGTGGAGCCAATGTCATGGCCATTGTCTGAATTTGTCATTGCTTCTTCAGCGCGTTGTTTGGCTTCTAATGCTTTAGATTCATCCAGATCATTTGCTCGGATTGCTGTATCAGAAAAAATAGTAACCACATCGGGTTGCACCTCAACAATGCCGCCAGACACGTAAATAGATTCAACACCACTTGCGGTTTCTACTCTAACTTCACCTGGTTTTAACGTTGATAACAAAGCCACGTGTTTTGGATAAATACCCAATTCACCTGTTGATGCCGGTGCAAACACGCAATTCGCTTCACCTGAATAAAGTGACTCTGTAGCGCTAACAACATCGACGTGAATACTTGACATTTATGCCTTCTCTGCGGAAGATTCCGCTGCTCTTTCACGAACTTCATCAATAGAACCGGTCATGTAGAATGCCTGCTCTGGAAGATCATCAAGCTCGCCATCAAGGATTGCCTTAAAGCCGCTGATCGTGTCTTTCAAAGATACGTACTTACCTGGTGCACCGGTAAATACTTCTGCTACAAAGAATGGCTGAGATAAGAAACGCTGAATCTTACGTGCGCGTGACACAGATTGCTTGTCTTCTTCGCTTAATTCATCCATACCTAAAATCGCAATAATATCTTTTAGCTCTTTATAGCGTTGCAATACACCTTGTACACCACGAGCAATATTGTAGTGCTCTTCACCAACAATTAGCGGGTCTAACTGGCGTGACGTAGAATCTAGTGGATCTACCGCAGGGTAAATACCTAATTCGGCTACTTGACGCGACAATACAACCGTTGCATCTAAGTGAGCGAAAGTTGTTGCAGGTGATGGGTCTGTTAAATCGTCCGCCGGTACATATACCGCTTGGATTGAAGTAATTGAACCCTTCTTAGTTGAAGTAATACGTTCTTGTAACGCACCCATTTCAGAGGCTAGTGTTGGTTGGTAACCTACCGCTGAAGGCATACGACCTAATAGTGCTGATACCTCAGTACCCGCAAGCGTGTATCGATAAATGTTATCAATAAATAACAATACATCACGGCCTTCATCGCGGAAGTACTCTGCCATGGTTAAGCCGGTTAGTGCAACACGCAATCTATTGCCCGGTGGCTCATTCATCTGACCATACACCAGTGATACTTTGTCTAATACGTTTGATTCTTTCATTTCATGGTAGAAGTCATTACCCTCACGAGTACGCTCACCAACACCGGCAAACACTGAGTAACCAGAGTGCTCAATCGCAATGTTACGAATAAGCTCCATCATGTTCACTGTTTTACCAACGCCGGCACCACCAAATAAGCCGACCTTACCACCTTTAGCAAATGGACAAACCAGGTCGATCACTTTAATGCCTGTTTCTAATAATTCGGCCGCAGGAGCAAGCTCGTCATAAGCAGGCGCAGGACGGTGAATCGCCCAATCAGCTTCCTGACCAATATCGCCAGCATTGTCAATCGGCTCACCAAGTACATTCATAATACGACCTAATGTTTTAGTGCCAACAGGTACTTTAATCGCCTCACCTGTATTGGTTACTTCCAAACCTCGCTTTAAGCCTTCTGAACCACCCATGGCAATCGCACGAACCACATTGTCGCCCAACTGTTGTTGAACCTCTAACGTCAATCCTGTTTCTGTAACATTCAGGGCGTTATAAATACTTGGAATGTTATCTGCTGGAAACTCAACGTCGATAACCGCGCCAATAATTTGTGTAATTTTTCCACTGCTCATTTTGCTTTTCCTCTTTTTTAAACTCTATTTTTTTAAATTTACACTGCAGCAGCACCGCTAACAATCTCAGAAATCTCTTGAGTAATTGCCGCTTGTCTTGCCTTGTTGTAAACTAGCTCTAAATCTTTAACCATATCGCCTGCATTGTCTGTTGCACTCTTCATCGCAATCATACGTGATGACTGCTCACAAGCAATATTCTCTACCAAACCTTGATAAACCAAAGCCTCAATGTACCTTACCAATAATGCACCCAATGCTTCTTCTGCATCTGGCTCATAAATATAATCCCAGTGATGATCCATACCATCAACTTCACCCGCTACCATTGGCACTAATTGTGTCACTGTTGGCACCTGAGTCATGGTGTTTTCAAACTTATTGTAAGCCACTGACAGTTGTTGTATTTCACCCTCATCATAAGCATCAAGCATGACCTTGACCGTGCCTAATAAATCATCAAAATGCGGTGCATCGCCTAAATCTGTCAATACTGATTTAATACTTAAACCTGAATTTTTAAAAAATGCTGTTGCTTTTTTGCCAATCGTACAAATATCAACTTCAATGCCTTTGGCTTGATAATCAGCCACTTGTTTAAGCAAGCTTCTAAATAAATTCGTATTTAAACCGCCACACAGGCCTCTATCACTAGAAACAATAATAATACCGATACGCTTTAAATCGCCACCTTCTTTCATATAAGGGTGTTCAAACTCTGAATGTGCGTAAGCCAAATGTCCAATCACCTTAGAGATCTTTTCAGAATAAGGGCGTGATGCCAACATTCTGTCTTGGGCCTTTTTCATTTTAGACGCAGCAACCATTTCCATGGCCGATGTGATCTTTTGAGTATTTTTAATACTCGCGATCTGCGTTCTAATTTCCTTGCCAGCTGCCATATTATCTTACCAAGTGTGGTTTGCCTTAAAATCATCAATTGCTGCTTGTAACTCAGCTGCAATATCATCGTTATAATCGCCTGTTTCGTTAATCTTGTCCATTAATGGCGCTTGATTTGAGCCCATGTAAGCAATCAGTGCCGCTTCAAAATCAACCACTTTGTTGGCGTCAAGATCATCTAATGAACCTGAGTTAGCTGCAAACAACGAAGTTGCCATTTCTGCTACTGACATTGGCGCATACTGATTTTGCTTCATCAGCTCCGTTACACGCTGACCACGGTCAATTTGTGCTTTTGTTTCTGCGTCAAGATCTGAAGCAAACTGCGCAAATGCCGCCAATTCACGGTATTGTGCTAAGTCAAGACGAATACCGCCGCCAAGCTTCTTAATAATATTAGTTTGTGCTGCACCGCCCACTCGAGATACTGAAAGACCCGCGTTAATCGCTGGACGAATACCTGAGTTAAACAAGTCCGTTTCTAAGAAAATCTGACCGTCTGTAATTGAAATTACGTTAGTTGGTACAAATGCTGATACGTCACCACCTTGAGTTTCAATAATCGGCAATGCCGTTAATGAGCCCGTCTTACCTTTAACTTCACCATTTGTCATCTGCTCTACATAATCTGCATTCACACGCGATGCGCGCTCAAGCAAACGAGAGTGTAAATAGAATACGTCACCTGGGTATGCTTCACGACCTGGTGGACGTTTAAGTAGTAATGATACCTCACGATATGCCCATGCTTGTTTAGTCAAATCATCATAAACGATTAGTGCGTCTTCACCGCGATCACGGAAATATTCACCCATCGCACAACCTGCATAAGGTGCAATATATTGTAGGGCCGCTGAATCTGAAGCGCCCGCTGTAACCACAACAGTATTTTCCATTGCGCCATGCTCTTCTAGCTTACGTACAACAGCAGCTACTGATGAGTCTTTTTGACCAACCGCAACATACACACACTTAACACCGGTGTCTTTTTGGTTAATAATCGCATCAACTGCTACCGCTGTTTTACCGGTTTGACGATCACCAATAATTAACTCACGTTGGCCACGACCAACTGGCACCATCGCGTCAATCGCTTTCACACCTGTTTGGATTGGCTCATCAACACTTTGACGATCAATCACACCTGGTGCCATAATTTCTAGTGGTAATGAATCTTTAGCGTCAATATCGCCTTTACCATCAATCGGCTTACCCAATGGGTTAACCACACGGCCCATCATTGGCTCACCAACTGGCACTTCCATCAAACGGTTTGTACACTTAACAGTATCACCTTCAGAAATATGTAAGTAGTCGCCTAACACAACCGCACCAACTGAGTCTTGCTCTAAGTTTAACGCCATGCCAAACGTATTGCCTGGGAACTCAAGCATTTCACCAAACTGAACGTCGGCCAATCCATGAATACGAACAATACCATCACTTACACTGATTACCGTACCTTCAGTACGTGCTTCAGCTGCAAAATCAAAGCCTTCTATTTGTTTTTTAATTAAATCACTAATCTCGCTGGCGTTTAATTGCATACCTCTTCCTCTTAATAAATTAAATTAATTAATTGACAAACGTGAACCCAGCTCATCTACTCGAGCCTTGATTGACAAGTCAATTACTTTGTCACCTTCTTTAATCACTACGCCACCCACTAGATTCTCATCTATTTCGGTGTCGATACTTACTGTTGTGTTGTATTTATCAGATAAATCACTCACAATTTGTTTCTCTTCAGCTGCACTTAACTTATAAGCACTAACCACATGAAATGCTTTTGCATCACTACTTAAATTACTCATCGCATCAAACAACTCAAGCATACTTGGTAATGCATCAATGCGGCCATTGTCTAACAATAAAGCAACAAAAGAATTTTCTTGCTTGCTTAATGCTCTGCCCAAAATTGACTTAAACAACGCCGCTACAGCTTGTGCCTTATTCTCACTGGTTGTACCCGGTGAAGCAATAAATGCTTGCATACTTGCATCATTAGCTAACTGCGTACCCGCCTCTAATACACCTCTCCAGTCTGAATGTGACTTGGCTTGCTCAGCAATTTCAAAAATTGCATTAGCGTAAGGCTTGGCGATTGTTGTTAATTCCACTGATCAGTCCTATAAGGTTTGCGACAACTTGCCCAACATGTCTTTATGGGTTTTAGCGTCCACTTCCTTAGCCAATACTGAATTCACACCCTGCATGACTAAATCAGACACCTGATCTTTAAGCTCATTACGAACACGATTCGCTTCTTGATCAATCTCTGCTTGTGCACTTGCCTTGATTCTGTCTGCTTCTTGTGAAGCCGTGTCTTTGGCGTCTTCAACCATCGTTGATGCTTGTCTGCCCGCATTCGCAATAATTTCAGCTGCTTGATCTTTAGACTGATTAAGCATTTCCTGAGCTTTTTGCTGCGCCTCTTTATGCTCTGATAAACCACGCTCTGCTGCAATCAAACCACTTTCAATGCGTTTTTTACGCTCTTCCATGGCAGCAACAATTGGGGGCCATACAAACTTCATGCAGAACCATGTAAACATGGCAAACATGATTAACTGGCCAATCATCGTCAAATTAATATTCATAGCTTAAACCCTGCTTTCAAGTAAAAAGTATTTAACCGGCAACCGCAAATAAGATATACATTGAGATACCGACCGCAATCATTGGTACCGCATCTACTAGACCCATTACGATGAACATTTGTGTTCTAAGCATTGGGATAAGCTCTGGCTGACGCGCCGCTCCTTCTAAGAATCTTGCACCCAAGATACCAATACCTACTGCCGCACCTAATGCGCCTAAACCCATTAAGATTGAACCTGCTAAAAATAATGTTGCTTGTACTTCTGTCATTTCTTACTCCTATTTTTTAAAAAAATTAATGTCCCTTGTCGTGGGCCATGTCCATATACACAATTACCAAAGTCATAAAGATAAAGGCTTGTAGTAATACGATCAAAATATGGAAGATTGCCCATGGTAATGACAACGTCCACTGAATCCAAAATGGCAATAATGCGATCAAGATAAAGATCATTTCACCGGCATACATATTACCAAACAAACGTAATGAATGCGATACTGGCTTAGCAATTAGAGAAACAAACTCTAAGAAAAAGTTAGCTGGAATTAATAGCACTTTAAGAAATGGGTTTTTAGATTCAAAAGGGTGCAATGTTAGCTCAGCAGCAAAACCACCGAAACCCTTAACCTTAATACTGTAATACAACATTAATAAGAAGATACCAATCGCCAAACCAAAGGTTGCATTCGGATCTGTTGTTGGTACCACTTTAAAGAAAACATGATGTGGGTCTGCGCCAAAATATGCGCCAATTTGCTGTGCTAAATATGGCAGCCAATCAACTGGCACCAGGTCCATGGTGTTCATTAGAATAATCCAAATAAACACAGTGAGTGCTAGCGGTGCAACCAATGGGTTTTTGCCATTAAATGAGCCACGAACGTTTTCGTCAATAAAGTCAATAACGCTTTCAATAAAGTTTTGAATACCTGAAGGTGTGTCAACGGTCATCTTTCTGCCAACACGATAAAAAAGGAATAAAAATAAGGCGCCTAAAATAAAAGAAACGCCAAGCGTATCTAAATGCACAGCCATAAAGCCCATTTCTTTAGCTTCGGCAGCAGTATGTGCTAAACCCCAGTGGCCGTCAGGAAACTGACCATAGGTTAGGTTCTGTAAATGGTGTTTAATATAATCGCCAGAAGCGATAAGTTCATTTCCTGCTGACATTATTTTTGTAAAACCTTGTCCATTAAAAAACCAATCAATCCTAAAATTAAACTAATAATGAGTGCGTCTGATTTTAACTCTAGATGAAAATATCCCGCCAAAGTTAAACCAACCACCATTGCCATACGCATTATCACGCTGTATGCCATCATCCCAACACTTGCTTGGGCGCTCATTGTCGTTGTCTTTTGTTTGTTTGTATGCCGATCAACCAACCAAGTGTTCATCAGGCTAACCAACCCCCCATAAGCTGCAGACTCCCCCGCACCTAATGTGGAAAAATAAGCGATAGCCCCTAATATGACAGCTATTTGAATCTTTGGCAGTCTACTATTCATCGCCAAAACCTCAATATCACAAACCCACAAAATTGTGAATTATACAGTCTGAGTGACGTAAATTAAAGACGTTTTTAGTGAAAAAACTACTTTTATTGTCATTATTAATAAGTAACGATATTCTTATATATTTGACAATACGCTTAACTATAGAAATAATGGTTTTTTTTGAAACGAATCAATTGAGGAGAAAAATATGGCACACGTTGTCGTTATTGGCGCAAGCACGGGCGGACTGCCTTTTGCTTACGATGCCAAAAAAACACTGGGGAAAGAGCACAAAGTTACGGTTATCTCTAACAATCCAAACTTTAACTTTATCCCATCTAATCCTTGGGTGGCAGTAGGCTGGCGCTCTGAAGACGATATTAGTTTTGAGCTAGCACCCCGACTTAAACGCAAAGATATTAACTTAATTGTTGGCGAAGCCACCGAGATCAAACCCGATGACAACCAAGTCATGGTGGGCGACCAAACCATAGACTACGACTACCTTGTATTAGCAACTGGCCCTAAACTTGCCTTTGATGAGGTTGAGGGCTTGGGTCCTGATGGGCATAGTGTTTCAATTTGTACCACCGCTCATTCTAAAGTTGCATCAGCTGAATGGGAGGCTTTCTGTGCAAACGGTGGTGGCCCAATTGTGGTTGGCGCTGTTCAAGGTGCTTCTTGTTTTGGCCCTGCTTACGAGTTTGCCACCATTATGGATACAGACCTTAAAAAACGTGGTATTCGTGATAAATGCCCAATGACGTTTGTAACCGCTGAGCCATACATTGGTCACCTTGGTTTGGGTGGTGTTGGCGATTCTAAAGGCTTATTAGAATCAGAGTTTAGACAACGCCATATTAAATGGATTACCAACTCAAAAGTCGCTTCAATTACTGCAGACACTGTCACCGTTGAAGAGGTGGACAGCGAAGGCAAAACCATAAAAACACACGAAGTGGCAACCAAACACACAATGATGTTGCCGGCCTTTAAAGGTGTGGATACCGTAGCAAACTTAGCGGATGTTGATGCAGGCTATGTTAACCCTCGTGGTTTTGTAATGATTAACGACTATCAACAATCGCCCGTTAAAGACAACATTTTTTCACTCGGTGTTAATATTGCTATTCCACCCGTTGAGCCAACACCAGTTATGTGTGGCACACCAAAAACAGGCTATATGATTGAATCAATGGTAACAGCCGTTGTGCACAACATTGAAGACATGATTGCTGGTAATGCACCCTCTCACATTCCAACTTGGAACGCGGTTTGTATTGCTGATATGGGCGATACAGGCGCTGCCTTTGTTGCTATGCCACAAATTCCACCCAGAAATGTCACTTGGGCGAAAAAAGGTAAGATGATGCACTTGGCGAAGATTGCCTTTGAGAAATTCTTTATCCGTAATATGAAAACTGGTAATTCTGAGCCGGCTTATCAAAAATACATCTTTAAGATGCTCGGCATTGAACGCTTAAAGAAAAAATAGTCAAAACTAAAAGCCACTTACATTTAATAAGTGGTTTTTTTATGCACTTTGTTTAATCATTTCCTCGGCTGCCTTGCGCGCTT
>CAYUWB010000023.1:0-20254 GCA_964448305.1 uncultured Candidatus Ruthturnera sp. | reverse complement strand
ACTGTTAGCCAAGCTTTCGTAAAGTGCTTGTTTACTTATAGCTTTAGAAATAAAGCTACTGACATAACTAGTGATAATTGCAATGAGCAGTAAATTGAATGAATTGGTCATTTCTAGTACTAGGAAGGCTGAACTTAAAGGTGCCCTGATTACAGCGCTTAAATAAGCAACACTTGCAATAATCATTACAATTTGTGGTTCAACCTCTATAAAGTCTATGATTTCAGTGCCAATTGCTGCACCAATACTAATACTAGTCATAAAAATACCGCCGGCAATCGTGGTGACAAACGATGCCAATGAGGCCAAAAATTTAGCTAATGCAAAATACGGCGTTACTGATTGTCCCGATAAAAGTTGTTGCGTTTGATCATAGCCAGAGCCAGCTGTTTGTCCATTTGTTAAGATATTTAAAATGGCAACAATTAATGATAGCCCCAAAACAAAAATCAATACTGTTTTCAATTCTCTTGCAGCAAATTGATTGATAAGAAAAATTGAACTTTTCGCAAATAATCCTCCAAACACTGCACATAGGATTACTAAAGGAATGAGTTGATACGCTAAAGATAAATCAATTGATAAATGCGAAAGGTTTGTCAAATAGGCCTGTTGTTGATAATAGGAATACGATATTAGGTAGACAATAAAAGAGACAAAAGCAATTAGTATCAACATTTGTCGCTTTAACTGTCTTCCAATCTCTTCATAAGCAAATAAGAATCCTGCGATAGGCGCATTAAAAGCGATAATCAACCCTGCACTGCCACCAATAGCAATAAAACTATGAATCAAAAACTTACGTTTAACTTTGATTAAATGCGCAAAATGATAAAAAATAGAGCCTCCAATATGTGCACTGGGACCGCCAAAACTGATCGATGCGCCACCAAATGACGCTACAGACACTAGAAGAATTTTAATAAGTGCAATAGGAATTGATAACAGTTGTAAGCGAATTTTTTTGTTACGAGAATCGTTTGCAGCCACTAGTTGTGGAACGCCGCTACCACCAACAAAATGACAATATTTTCTATCCACATAAATGATAGTGATAAAAACAAGTGGTGTAATTAGTAAATTAAAATAAGCATTGCCTTTAACAATATTTTGAAATAACAAATGAGCGTATTCAGCTATTTGCAAGAAATAAAAAATAGTAACTATAGTTGTAATGCTGGCAACCAAGAGGGTAGCATAGATCTTTAACTCACGTGGAAACTGATGTGAGATGTATTTTTTCATGACTTACTGACTGTTAAACAAGCCAGTTGAAAGATATCGGTCGCCTCGATCACAAACAATAGTAACAATAGTTGCATTGTTGACTTGTGAGGATAGTTCAAGAGCCGCTGATACGGCGCCACCACTAGACACGCCAGCAAATATACCTTCTTTGGTGGCTAAATCACGTGTGGTTTGTTCAGCTGCAGATTGTGACACGTCCATCATAAAGTCTACCCTTGAGGCGTCAAATATTTTGGGTAAATAGGCTTTTGTCCAGCGACGAATGCCAGCAATTTGTGAGCCGTCTTCTGGCTGCACGCCAACAATTTTCACGTTAGAATTTTTACCCTTAAGTGTATTGGATACACCCATAATGGTGCCAGTAGTTCCCATCGCAGAAACAAAATGAGTAACTGCTCCTTGAGTGTCTTGCCAGATTTCTTCAGCTGTTGTATTAATATGAGCGCCAGAGTTATCATGGTTTGAGAATTGATCTAATTGCAATCCTTTGCCGTCAGACTCTAATTTGTCAGCTAAGTCTCGTGCACCTTCCATGCCTTCATCTTCAGTGACTAAAATCAGTTCAGCACCGTAAGCTGCCATCGCATCACGCCTCTCTTGTGAGAGATTATCCGGCATGATGAGAATCATTTGGTAACCCTTGATTGCTGCTACCATTGCTAGTGCAATACCAGTATTACCACTAGTGGCTTCAATCAATGTATCACCAGGGGTAATTTCACCGCGTAATTCTGCTTGGCTAATCATGTTAAACGCTGCACGATCTTTAACTGATCCGGCAGGATTATTGCCCTCAAGTTTTAACAGAATGGTATTTGTTGGATTAGGGTTAAGTCTTTGTAATTTGACTAAAGGGGTATTTCCAATTGTTTGGTCAATGGTTTTGTATTCCATAAATCCCTCTCTTTAATTAAAATTCAGCAAGCAAGGCTTGCTGAATTATTACATATTGTTTAGAATTGCATCTCTAACTTCGTCCATCACTGGGTTGATGTTAATCATTTCATCACTACATTGTGCAATCGCTGTGTCAGGGTCTTTTAATCCATGACCAGTTAGTGTGCAAACAATCTTAGAGCCTTCAGGAATCTTACCGCTTTTAATATCACGCATTGCACCGGCAAGTGATGTGGCTGATGCTGGCTCGCAGAAAATACCTTCTTTTTCAGTCAGTAGTTTTTGTGCTGCTAGAATTTCTTCATCGGTTAATGAGTCAAACCAACCGTTTGATTCTTGTTCAACCGTGTGTGCCAAATCCCAACTTTGTGGATGACCAATACGAATTGCTGTGGCAATAGTTTCTGGCTCATCGATCATTTCACCTTTAACAAACGGTGCTGCACCTGCTGCTTGATAACCTACCATTGTTGGTGTTGTGCTGGCTTTGTTATCTTCATGATATTCTTTATAGCCCATCCAGTGTGCTGAGATATTACCCGCATTACCAACCGGTAAGCAGTGATAGTCCGGTGCATCACCAAGCGCTTCAATGATTTCAAAAGAAGCTGTTTTTTGGCCTTGCAGACGGAATGGATTAATTGAGTTTACAATGGATACTGGCGCATGATCAGCCACTTCTTTAACCAAACGCATACCATCATCAAAGTTACCTTTGATCTGAATAATAACAGCGCCATGAATCATGGCTTGTGCAAGCTTACCTAGGGCGATTTTTCCTTCTGGAATAAGCACAAAGGCTTTAATACCAGCACGAGCCGCATAAGCTGCTGCTGAAGCAGAAGTGTTACCCGTTGAGGCGCAAATAATAGCTTTAGAGCCAGACTCTACTGCTTTAGTGACTGCCATCGTCATGCCACGGTCTTTAAACGAGCCTGTTGGGTTTAAACCTTCGTATTTGACATAAATATCAACATCCTTACCCAAGACTTTAGGAATATTTTCTAAACGAATTAGGGGTGTGTTGCCTTCACCCAAACTGATTAGGCGGGTTGAGTCATCAACAGGGAGTCTGTCTTTATAATTTTCAATTAAACCAGTATATCTCATAGCGTATTTATTAATCCTTAATATTAATCTAGTGTTTCTACATGAATGATTTTAACAGTTTCTTGGATAAAATCATTTTTTTGAATTTCTTCTACTGCTGTATTCACTTCAGCAGTCTTGACTTTGTTGGTAATAATAGCAATATGAGCGTTATTTTGTGAATCAATCTGTTTTTGTACAACTGCTTCAACACTGATATTGTGATTTGCGAAGATTGAAGTAATATCAGCCAATACGCCAGGTTTGTCGCTGGCTAATAGTCTTAGATAGAAGACAGATTCAATATCATCACTATGACGACTTGTCATTGGTTCAAAAGACTGCCAACCCAATACATCTTCGCTGACTGTGCCTTTGATAATATCAATTAGATCTGCAATCACGGCACTGGCTGTTGCTTCATCACCTGCGCCTGCACCATAATAAAGTGTTGGACCAACTGCATTGCCTTTAACCAAGACCGCATTCATCACGCCATCAACATTAGCCAGTAGGCGTGTTTTTGGAATAAGTGTTGGATGTACACGCATTTCAATTTTTCCATCATATTTTTTGGCGATGCCTAAATGTTTAATTGAGTAGCCCAATTCTGTTGCAAAAGCAACATCTTCACCTTCAATTTTACTAATACCTTCTGTTGAGACTTTGTCAAAATCCAGTTCAGAACCAAAAGCAATAGAAGCCAAGATTGCTAATTTGTGGGCTGCATCAATACCCTCTACATCAAAAGTTGGGTCGGCTTCGGCATAACCCAATGCTTGAGCTTCTTTTAAAACATCAGCAAAGTCTCTGCCTTTGTCGCGCATCTCAGTCAAGATGAAATTTCCTGTGCCATTGATAATGCCAGCCACCATTTCAATCTGATTGGCGCTTAAACCTTGCTCCAGTGATTTTAAGATTGGAATACCGCCAGCTACAGCTGCTTCAAATAATAAATGCACATTGTTATCTTTAGCAAGCGCGAGTAATTCGTTACCATGAGTTGCAATCAGTGCTTTGTTTGCAGTAATGACATGTTTGCCACTTTTAATCGCCGCCTCAACCAACTCTTTAGCTAAACCAGTGCCACCCATTAGCTCTAATACAATGTCAATCTTTGAATTGTTAACAATTTCAAAAGGATCTTGAGTAAGCTCAAGGTTGTCAGTCGGACAAATTCGATCTTGATTAATGTCTCTAACAGCGGCATGCGTTACTTGAATGCCTACACCACTACGACGAGTAATTTCTTTTTGATTTTTGTTAAGAACGTTTACAACACCACCACCAACGGTGCCTAGGCCTAAAATTCCGATATTCACGAGTGTTAAATCCTATCTAAGAATGAATAAAGCCTCAAATTATACCAATAGGGGGTAGATATAAGGTGGCTTATGAGTGTTTATTAGCTTAGTGTAATTGCCACGCATTTTAGTGGGCGAGAGTACTGCGATGGGATTTTGTGTTGATTGTCAAATAGTACAGGTGCTAGTGCTTTTAGCATGTCCTCATAAACGGTTTTTTTAAACTCAATCACTTCTTCGATAGGATGCCAATAGTCCACCCATTGCCAATCATCAAATTCAATATCAGAATGTGTATCAAGCTTAATATTGCTTTCATCACAAGTAAGTTTTAGTAAGAACCACACCTGCTTTTGACCAATGCAAATAGGTTTTTGTTTGCGTCGAATGTGATAATCGGGTAAGTCGTAGCGTAGCCATTTTGGCGTTTTGGCAATCACTTCTACGTGCTCAGCAGATAGACCCACCTCTTCATCAAGTTCACGAAATAAAGCCTCAAGCTCTGTCTCGTTCTCGTCAATACCACCTTGAGGCAGCTGCCAAGCATCTTGTTGGTAGCGTTTGGCTAAGAGAATTTGTTGTTTGTCATTGGTGATGACAATACCAACATTAGCTCTATAGCCTTCAGAGTCTATCATGTATTTGAGTTAATACAAATGACTAGTCGTCGCCAGAGAATGCACCCAAAATGTGTAATAAACTAACAAACATATTATGTAGCGCTAAGTACAGCCCAACCGTTGCAACAATATAGTTGGTTTCACCACCGTTGATAATTGATGACATTTGGCTAAGCATGTAGGCGCCCATTAGTAGCACAACAGCGAATGACATAAATAAGCTAAATGCAGAGGATTCAATAAAAAAGAAATTAATAAGTGATAAAACAATAATGCCAATCATGGCAAAAAAGATCATGCCGTTTAAAAAGCTAAAGTCTTTTTTTGTATTTTGTGCGTAAAAACTAATCGCAAAGAACGAAACACCTGTGCCAGTTAAAGCTTGAAATACGAGCTCTGCACCGTTAGCCATTGATAAATAATAAGTAAGCATAGGGCCAATTGAATAGCCGAGTAAGCCAGCAATAGCAAAAGCAGTCACAATGCCTTTATTGCTATTTTGTGTCTTAGGCAGCACAAACCAAATAACTGCAATGGCAGCAATAGAGCTAACCATAGCTGAGCCGAATCCTGCGCCCATGGCGATTGAAAACCAAGAGGCTAATCCGCCAAACACTAATGTGTAAGACAGTAATTTCATCGTGTCTGATAAAACTTTGTTTTTAACTTTAATATTGCCAATAGCAGTTGTTGTTGAAAATGTGCTCATGATTTATTCCTATAAATTAAAAGTGTAAAATACTCCTATTTTATACCGAAAATAAATTAGAGGTACTCTTTAGAATGAAACTGGTTTTAGGTCTTGGTGATACAGGTTTGTCAATTGTTCGGTTTTTATCAAAGCAAAGTATTGCTTACAGACTAGCCGATAGTCGCACTCAACCCCCATTATTATCTGATTATTTATCTGAATTCCAAAATTCAGAACCCGTGTTGGGCGATTGGACGCAAGATTTATTAACTAACATTGATGAAGTGTTTATTAGCCCCGGCATTGCACAAACACAAGCTATTGTTATCTGGGCAAGAGAAAAAAATATTCCAGTAACCAGCGATATTGAATTATTTTCACGTTACGCTAAAGCGCCTGTTATTGGCATTACTGGCTCAAATGGCAAGTCAACGGTCACTCAATTATTGGGTGAGATGATTGCCAATGAAGGTAAAAAAGTAGCGATAGGCGGCAATATTGGCAAACCTGCGCTTGATTGTTTGGATGATAAAATCGAATATTACGTGTTGGAACTATCCAGTTATCAGCTGGATTACACCAAAGAGTTAGACTTGTTAACTGGTGTGGTGCTTAATATTACTCCTGATCATTTAGATCGATATAAAAGTTTTGATGATTATGTGGATTCAAAACTGAGTCTGTATCAATATTGCCAACATTTGGTGGTGAATATTGATGAGCCACTAGTGCCTAAGAAACAATCAGCCAAACATTTTGGTGTGGATATGCCAAAACAGCCCACTGACTTTGGTACCGTGACTTGTCATGGCAGTTGTTATTTTTTAAAAGGTGACGACGTGTTGATGTATGTGGGCGACATGCAACTTATTGGTGAGCACAATGTGACCAATGTATTGGCAGCACTCGCTTTGGGCGATCAAATTGCTCTTAGCACCGACGCCATGGTGGAAAGCATTAAAAATTTTAAAGGCCTAGAACATCGACTAGAATGGGTGGCCAAAAAACAAGGTGTTGATTACTATAATGATTCTAAAGCCACCAATGTTGTCTCTACCCTTAAAGCCTTAAACACACTGATTGATCGCCATGAGAATATTGTGCTGATTGCTGGCGGTGTTGCCAAACAAGAAGACTACACTCCACTGTTTGATTTAATTGATAAAGATGTTGCTGGTGTGGTGTTAATTGGCCAGAGTGCAAAAATACTTGGGGAAGGTATTAACAAGTCTAGCGTTAGTTATGCTGACTCAATGGATGAGGCAGTTAGCTTGGCAGGCGATATGGTCAATGATGGCGTGGTCTTACTGTCTCCCGCTTGTGCAAGTTTTGATTTATTTGATAATTTTGAAGCAAGAGGCGATGCTTTTAAACAGGCTGTTGGATAAATTTTACTGCTGAGTCAGTATCAACTGTTTCTAAAATCAGCGCATCTGTTTCACTTTTTAGCCAAGTGCTTTGGCGTTTGCACAATTGTCGTGTGGCGATGATAGCCAGTTCAATCATTTGGTCTTTGTCAATTTCATTGTTAAGATATTGCCAAGCTTGACGATAGCCGACACAACGGATTGATGGCAGGTCTTCATGAAGGCTTGGGTTTTGTTTAAGTTGCTTAACTTCGTTAATAAAGCCTTGTTCCATCATTTGATGAAAGCGGGTTTCAATGCGTTGATGTAGCTCACTACGTGGTGGCATAAGAATAATTTTTTTGATCGGATAATCAATCCCTGGTTTTTTATTGCCTTGTAATTCACTTAGTGTTTTTCCGCTTAAATCAAATACCTCTAGTGCACGCGTAACGCGTTGAGAATCATTTGGATGAATGCGGTCAGCAGCTTTTTTGTCAATTTTTTCTAATTCTTTGTGTAGTGTTGCTGAGCCTTTATTTTTTAATAGTTGGTTGTATTTGTCTCTTGATTCGGCGGTAGATTCTGGCAAATTTGATAGTCCGTATTCAAGCGCATTAAAGTAGAATGAGGTGCCACCGACCAAAACAGGTATTTCATTATTTTCAAAAGCTAATTGTATTTGTGTCTTAGCGTCTCGTGCAAAATCATGAGCAGAATAAGCCTCTTCTGGACTGCAAATATCGATTAAATGATGCGGGTATTTTTTTAAGGTTTTAGCATCAGGTTTCGCAGAGCCAATATCCATGCCTTTATAAATAAGTGCAGAATCTACACTGATAATTCTCACCTTGAATCGCTGTGCTAGCTGGATAGCTAAATCAGTTTTTCCTGAGGCGGTAGGGCCCATTAAAAATACAACAGTTTTGTTGGTTGCTTGTGTCATAAAGGCTTTAAATTACTAAGCATTAAGAGATATAACCTACATTATAATGTCGGCTACTTAAATTTATTATATAAACGCATGTTTACAATTGAAAATCAGGCCAGTGGCAAAATCTTTAGAACTGATGGTGATAGTGCTATTTTAGATGATGCACTCATCCACGGTTTAAACTTCCCTTATGGTTGTCAGAAAGGTTTTTGTGGCAAATGCAAGGCGACCATTATTGAAGGTGAGGTTGGTTACCAGGGCGATGTTCCTAACGGTATCACCCCAGAGGAAGTGGCAGAAGGTATGGCGTTATTATGCCAATGTCGAGCTAAATCTGATGTGTCACTTGTAATAGATGAGTTAGATAGCGTTGCTGATATTGAGGTTAGAAACCTGCCTTGTAAGGTGGAAAGTATTAAACACTTAAACCATGATGTGACTCAAATCATGTTGAAAATTCCTGGCGCTGAATCATTGCAATATTTGGCTGGCCAGTATATTGACTTGATTCACCCTGATTTTGAACCGCGTGCTTTTTCAATTGCCAATGCGCCAACAAACTCTAGTTTGATTGAATTACATGTGCGCCAAATAGAAAACGGTAAATTTACCAATTTTGTTTTTAATGAGTTAGAAGAGAAATCATTACTTCGAATTGAAGGCCCTAAAGGCGATTTTTTCTTTCGAGAAGACAGTAAAAAACCAGTTATTTTAGTGGCAGGCGGTACCGGTTTAGGCCCCATTAAATCAATTATTGAGCATGCAATTGCCACACAACTTAATCGACAAATCTATTTGTACTGGGGTGTAAGAGACGAGGTGGATTTGTATATGGATCTGCCTGAAAAGTGGGCTGATGAGCATGATAATATTCATTTTGTGCCTGTGTTATCAGAGCCAAATGATGCGTGGCAAGGAAAAACAGGCTTTGTACACGAAGGTGTTTTAAGCGATTTTGAAGATCTTACTGGCTATGAGGTTTATGCTTGCGGACCTCCAGAAATGGTGAAAGCCACTGCAAAAACTTTTGTCAAGCAGGGTATGATTAAAGATAATTTCTTTTCAGATGCTTTTGTATTTGCCTTTACCGGAAAAAAATAATGAGCGATATGCAACAACATTTAACTGATCAGCTTAATACAGCGTTGAGCCCAACTCATCTTGAGGTGATTAATGAGTCAGCTAATCATTCTGGTCCTGCAACTGAGTCACATTTTAAGCTGGTGGTCGTCAGTAACTACTTTGTGGACCTTAAATTGATTGATCGTCATCGTTTTATTAATCAACTATTTAAGGAAGAGCTTAGCCACATTCACGCATTAGCGATGCACACTTATACACCAGATGAATGGTTAATGAAAAATGGCGCTCCTGCCTCGCCTCAGTGTTCAAGCAAAACAAAACATTGATTAAACGATTTTTATATTTATCATTTTTTTTTCTTAGTGCTTGCACCTCGCAAGAAGATATTGGTACTACACAAACAAGCGTTAAAAAAGATTCAACTAGCATTGGCTCTAAAGCAACAGCAAAGCCAGCTCAATCAGTAAAAATTAAGCCATCCATTATAGAAACAGACTTATGGCAATATATTTCTAATCGTCAGACATTGAGCGCACCTAGCCAAAAAAAGCTATTTTGGCATATTGACTGGTTTAAGAAAAACCCTGATTATTTAACGCGCGTTACTAAACGTGCAAAGCCGTATTTATATTTGGTAACTAAAGAGGTTGAAAAAGCTGGATTGCCGATTGAAATTGCTTTATTGCCTATTGTAGAGTCAGCCTATTATCCCTTTTCTTATTCGCATGGTACTGCCTCGGGACTTTGGCAGTTTATCCCTTCTACTGGCAGGCTTTACGGCCTAAAAGAAGACTGGTGGTACGATGGTAGGCGTGATGTATTGGCGTCAACCAAAGCAGCCGTTAAGTATTTAAAAAATCTAAATAAACTCTTTAAAGGGGATTATTTGTTGGCCATTGCCGCTTATAACTCTGGCCCTGGTCGTGTGCAAAAAGCCATTCGAAAAAACAAACGCTTGGGCAAAAAAGCCGATTTTTGGCATTTGGATTTACCCGCTGAGACTCGAGGTTACGTACCTAGATTATTGGCAGTAGCAGAGCTAATTAAGTATCCTGAGCGTTATGGTCAAACCATTACACCAGTAGACAACAAGCCACAATTACAAGTCGTTTCGCTTGATTCACAATTTGATTTGGCTACCATTGCGCAGTGGGCCGACATCACCCTAGATGAGGTTTATACGCTTAACCCTGGATTAAAGCGTTGGGCCACACCAAGTAATCCGCCGCATGCTATTTTGTTGCCGATTGATAAAGCTAAAATTTTTGAAAAAAACTTAAACAGCCATCCTAAGAATGCTCGAGTGCGCTGGCTAAGGCACAAAGTGACTTCTGGCGAGAGCTTGAGTTATATAGCGCAAAAATTTAAAACCACGTTAAGTCAAATTAAAAGTATTAACAATATGAGTAATGATTTAATCAAAGTGGGCGAACATCTGATTGTGCCACTTGCACAGCGTGCGGATAATGATTATGCACTCTCTGAAGATGAACGTGAAAAGCGCCGATTAAACGCCAAAAAAACCGGGGTCAAGGTTATTCATACAGTGGCTAAAGGTGACAGCCTATGGAAGCTTGCTAAGCAATACAACACCCAAATTAAAAGCATTGTGAAATGGAACCATTTAAAACATGATCAGCCTTTGTCTATTGGCAAAAAATTGGTCATTTGGCAAGCCAAACCTAATAAAAATAAGGATTTGTCAAAGATTACCAGTGTCGGGATTGATATTAATAGAAAAGTCACTTACCGTGTTAAAAGTGGCGATAATTTGTCAAAAATTGCAAAAAAATTCAAGGTTAGTATTAGTGATCTGAAATCATGGAATCAATTGGATATTAAAAAGCCTTTGCAAATAGGTCAAAAACTTAAAATTATTGTTAACGTTGTTAATTCTAAAATGAAATAAAATTATGAACGCATTACCCATCAACAAAATCTTTTTAGCTGGCTTTGCCTTTGCACTCACACACTGGAAAAAAATTATTGAGATTTCTATTTTCCCAGCACTTGTTTCTTTGCCATTTTTAATGGTGGTGCCAGAATTGTTGGGATTAATGGAGCAGTTTTTTAATAGCGGAGAATTACCAGATGTTCAGTTGCCTGAAAATATGATGATTTATTTGCTGTTATTTTTTTATGGTTATGTCACATTGTCAATTAATATGTATCGTTTGGTGATGCTTGGCGAGCAATCAATTGCCAGTTTTATGCCGGTTTTAGATGTGAATAAAATCATCAGATTTGTGGGCTTAACACTCCTTGTTGGTCTGGTAACTGTTATCCCAGTAATGATTACTGGAATGCCCTTGTTGCAACTTATTGTGTATTTCTTGATTATCCCAATAACACTTAATTTTGTGAACATTGCAATTGATCAACCTTCAAAATATAAATGGAATTTATCATTTACAACACATATGAATTTATTCTTCTTGCAAGCCATTTTGCCTGCTTTAGTTGGTATGTTGTTTGCCGCATTGACTAATATTATCGGGTTAGGACCAACACTGGGATGGGTAGTTAAAGTGGCGCTATTTTATTGGACATTGGTTACTTTGGCATTGTGCTATCAACTTATTCAAGCTAATAACTCAGCGCAAAACCCTTAGGGTAGCGCATATCAAAAGTAATCTGTTTGGCTTTTTTTGAAGGCTTTAGTTTGGCGTAAGCTTTTAAAAACCGCCTTAATCGTTGCTCTTGTTGTTGGTAGCCTAAAATGACTCTAATATTAGGTTCAAAGGTCAGTTGGTCAATATTCGTTCGAGAGAAAGCGGTGATAACCATATCCCCAGATAACATTTGATAATCTTGATAATCTGTATAAAGTTTAACAACCTTTGCTTGATTTGCCCTTGATTTTGCCAAAACTGCCTCTGATGGGATCATTGTTTTTGGTATAAACAATTCGCCCGTTGTTGATATGTATCCTGTGCAGTTTGCTTTATTTTTGGTATTGCAATTGGTATTTTCCCAGCGCATGGCAATGTCTTGAGATTCGATATCAATCTGAATCGAATTCCAAAATAGTCGCTCAACATGTGCAGCACTTACCCAGGGCTCAGCCTCTAAGGTTTGCTTTATTTCATGCAAGTTTAGCTGATACTTGTCTTTAATCAGTGGTTGTATCTTTTGTTCTAAAACTGTTTTGGCAATCGGTAGCGACTCATCAATCTCCCAGCTGACTTGTGCTTTTAAGAATTCAGTCGGCTCTGCTTCTAAAATGCGCCAAATAATAAAGGCTAACACAGCAAAAAAAGGCAGGGTTTTGGTAATAGGCAGCAGCAGTTGCCAGAGTGATTTTTTACGTTTGTTATATCGAGTGCTGCGTTTTTTAATCATTGAGGATTGTTAAAACTAATTGATCAAAACTTAATCCGGCTACTTTTGCTGCCATTGGCACCAAAGAGTGCGAAGTCATACCGGGAACAGTATTAATTTCTAGCAAATAAGGGTTTTGGTTTTTATCGAGAATAAAATCAACTCGACCCCAAGTTTTGGCACCCATAATATTAAAAGCCTTCAGAGCAATAGATTGTAGTTGCTGTTCGAGTGCACTTGACAGGCCACATGGGCATAAATATTGTGTTTCATTTGAATGATATTTGGACTCATAATCATAGAATCCGTGATCGGCAATAATTTGAATAACTGGCAAAGTTTTACCGTCTATGATGGATACTGTGTATTCCTCACCCTTAATCCACTGTTCAATTAATGCTTGTTCATCGTATTGCCAGGCTAACTCAAGTGCCTTATCAAGTTCTTGTGCATTTTTTACCTTGCTAATACCAATGCTAGAGCCTTCTAAAATTGGCTTTACTGCCCAAGGCAATGGAAAGCTAACCCTTGGCACGGATTCATCAATATTAGCCAAAATAGAAGGTGCTAGTGGTAAATCGTGTTGATCCCAAATAGACTTGGTTGTGGCTTTGTTCATGCACTGTTTGGAGGCGTCTGAATTGGTACCTGTGTACTCAATATTGCGCTGTTCTAACTGCCGCTGAATAGTGCCATCTTCACCACCACGACCATGTAATACAATAAAAGCCTTATCAAAAGATTGAGACCATAATTCATCAAGGTTGTCGCCTTTCCAATCAAACTTAAAGCATTCAATATCTTGATTTTTTAATGTCTGGTAAACTGCTTCACCACTATTAAGTGAGACTTCACGTTCTGCTGAATTACCACCCATAAGTACCGCAATCATATAATAACTACCTCTGTTTCTAAACTAATATCAAATTTAGATTTTACGGTTTGTTGAATATGAATAATTAAATTTTCAATATCGCTTGCTGATGCCTCATTTTGATTAATAATAAAATTAGCATGCTTATTAGAGACACAAGCACCACCAATACAAAAACCTTTTAGGTTGCTGTCTTCAATCAGTTGAGCAGCATGATGATTTTTTGGATTTTTGAACACACTACCACAATTAGCCTCGCCAATCGGTTGTGAAGTGTTTCGTTGTTCTAATAGTGTTTTAATATTATCTTGTTTTTTAAATTTCTCAAATCGAAAATGAGCAGCAATAAAATATTCATTGTTATTATTACTCAACGCTTGTCGATAAGAAATATCAAAATCTTCAGGGCTTCGCTCAAAGACAACGCCTTGGGTATTAATCGTCGTAACAGCGCTAACAAACTGCCAAATTTCACTGCCAAATGCGCCCGCATTCATTGCCAATGCACCGCCAACGTTGCCTGGGATAGCGCTTAAAAATTCAGCACCATTAAGCCCTTGAGATTCGCAAAATCGAGAAAGCTTTGCCAGTGTTGTACCTGCGCCAGCAACAACAGTGTGGTGGTTAATTTCTAGCTGATTAAAGTGCTTTAGCTTGATAACAACCCCATCAAAACCTTGGTCACGCACTAGTAAGTTACTACCTAAGCCCAACATTAAGACAGGCTTTTGATTTTTTTTTAAAAAATTAGATAGATCTTCTAAGCTTTCAGGCGTAAAAAAATCTTGTGCTATGCCACCGGTTCGAAACGAACAATATTTGCCCATCGGCTGGTTATGAGTCAGCATATTCCTGTATGAGTAGAGCGGGCAGGGTGTGGATGTCACCAGCACCTAGTGTTAGAATAATATCGTTATTTTGAACAACATTAGGCAACACCTTTAGAACTTCATGAGTGTTTTTAATAACAACTGGATCAAGGGATGAGCGTTGACGAATCGCATCTGCTAATGTGCTAGCGTTAATATGAGCAATGGGTTGTTCGCTCGCAGGGTAGATGTCTAACAAAATCAGAGCGTCTGCCTTAGATAGAGCGCGAGCGAAATCATCAAATAGGTCTCGCGTACGTGAGTATCGATGTGGTTGAAATATAACTACCAAGCGTTGATCTTGATAAGTATTCTGTAAGCTTTCAAAAACCGCATTAATTTCATTAGGATGGTGACCATAATCATCAAATAAATCTATTGCTTGTTTGGAAATATTAAGCTTTCCATGATAATCGAGCCGTCTTGCTACACCGGCAAAATCTTTTAATGCGCTTTGAATAATATCAGTATCGATGTTTAGTTCACAAGCGACACCGATGGCTGCCAAAGTATTTAAGATGTTATGCTTACCAATGAGATTTAGCTCAACATGGAATGATTGATCGTATTTTTTGCAGACAACATCAAAATGCATTTGTCGATCTTGTTGAGTAATATTGGTAGCCTGTATATCAGTACCTTCGTTGAATCCATACGTTACCAAAGGGCGGTGAATATCGTTGATGATGTCTTGAACACCAGCATCATCTGCACACAGCACACAAGCACCATAAAAAGGCAAATTAGAGGTGAAATTGATAAAAGCATCAGTCAGCTTATGATAGTCATTATCATAAGTAGCCATGTGGTCTTGATCAATATTGGTGATGATACTAAGCATGGGTTGCAGGTGTAAAAACGAAGCGTCAGATTCGTCTGCTTCAGCAATTAGATAATCACTTTCACCAAGTTTGGCGTTAATGCCACTTGAATTTAAAATACCGCCAATGATATAAGTAGGGTCTAATTTAGCGACATTAAGGATGTGTGTAATTAAACTGGTGGTTGTGGTTTTTCCATGGGTGCCTGCCACTGCAATACCAAATCTAAAACGCATGATTTCAGCCAGCATTTCTGCTCTTGGTACAGTGGGAATATTTAATTCGTGCGCTTTGACTAATTCTGGGTTGTTTTCATTAATAGCGCTAGAAACAACCACAGCTTGTGCGTTGTTCACTTGATCAGCTGAATGCTGATAATTGATTGTACAGCCTAAGTCTTGTAGTCGGCGTGTTGCTTTATTTTCGTTAAGATCAGAGCCTGAAATTTGATACCCAAGATTATGTAAAACCTCAGCAATACCACTCATGCCAGAGCCACCAATACCAATAAAGTGAATTTTTTGAATTCTAGCGCTAGAGAATGAACGTAAGTTATTCACGCTTTTGAAACAGTGATAATACTCAATACTTGAATACCTTCGCCACGACCAAAAGCAGTTAAACCTTCGCCTGTGGTAGCAGTAATGCCAATATCACTTGTTTGCACATCCATTAACTTTGCAATATTGGTTTTTAGCGCATCTATTTTTGGTGAAATTTTAGGCACTAGGCATTCGATTGAAATAGCGACATGTTCGATATGCCAACCATAAAGATCGTTTAATGCTAGCTTTAAATATTCAGCACTATTAGTTATTCCTTGTTGGCAGAGTTCATCGGCCTTAGCGCCTAAAATATTTTGTCCAGTAATAGATGAAACAGCATTAGTGAGAGAGTGCAAGATAACATCAGCATCACTATTACCACGTAAGCCTTGGGGGTGGCCAAACTCAACACCGCCGAGTATAAGCGCCTTGTTATTGATGGCATCAAATGCGTGAGAGTCTTGCCCAAGTCCGGTTTTAATATTCATTTAACTATTTGATTTTAAATAAAAATTAGCTAATTCTAAGTCTTCTTTTGTGGTGATTTTAAGGTTGCTTTTATTGGCTTCAACCAAGATGGATTCAAGCCCTAACGCTTCAATGCTACTGGCTTCATCAGTAATATTTAAATTGTTATTTATAATGTTATCTAAGGCTTTTGATAATACACCAAATCGATACATTTGGGGAGTTTGCGCCTGCCAAAGATTGGATCTGTCTAGGGTGGTTTTAACTTGAATATTGTTGGCTTGTTTAATGGTGTCAACCACTCGATTGGCTAATAAACCACCGGTTGGATGATTTTTTAACTGCTTGATTAAGTTCATAACATCTTCGGTTTTTACACAAGGTCTTGCTGCATCGTGAACCAATACCCAATCATTGTCTTTGGCAAAAGGCTTTAGTGCTTTTAGAGCTGATATTACTGAATGAAAGCGCTCTTTTCCACCAACGGCTGTCGCGAGTAATTTTGGATGATTGAAAAACTTTGATTGTTTGAAGTGAGTGTCGTTTTTGGCAATGGCAACCACACAGCCTTTAATTTGGTCAATACTCAGTAAAGTCTTTAGCGTTTGATCAAGTACACTTAAGCCGTTGTTTAGCTTTAGGTATTGCTTAGGTATGTCGCCGCCAATACGAGAGCCAATACCGCTAGCAGGTACAATCAGAAAGTGTTGATCAGTTGACATTAAAAGACAAGTAATAAAAAGATGGGTTTATTATACCCAAGGTATCGTCAAGGGTTTTGCAGCGTAATTTGGTGGTAAGTTTCACCGTCTTTTATCAGTCCAAATCGGTAGCGTGCTTGCGATTCTAAAATTTCCATATTAGCAGCAGTTTCTGTCTTAAGCTCAACTTTTTTTATGCTATTTTCTTTGTCTAATGATTGATTGATCTGGGTATGCTGATCAATCATATTTTGCTTATCAGTTAGAGAACCTGGGAACTGATTAATGAAAAAGCTTTGACGTATTAAAGTTACAAGAACTACGATTAGAATAATAGTAATCCAATATTGATAAAAAAAGCCAAATACTGGATTTGGCTTTTTTGTATTGTCCTTGTTAGGGCGTCTTGTTGTTTGTTTTCTCAATTTTTATTGCTAAGGCTTAGCCATCAGCAAGCATTTCACCATCTTTTTTATCTTGAGTAAACATCAAAATTGTGCCACCAATAATATAAACCGTTGCTGCGATGACTGCGGCTGCTGAGATGTATTGTGACGTGCCTTCAATAATCTTCATGTAAGAAAGTATAATTAAAGCCAGTGGCAAAACCAAGGTAACAACCAAGGTGCTTAGTAATAAAATATGACCTTTTTTGGCGCTATTATCAACTGTTGAACTCATCCCTATCTCCCCTTTATATTAAATAATAAGGGCATTATAGCACAGGTTTTTATAAAGCCAAATTGATACAAGTCAATTTTTTATCAGCCGTGTATTAGAGTGCTTGTCATGCCAGGCAAGATTGTCTTTGTTAAATAATTGGTAAATAAACCCAAGCCCAATAAATGCAAAAGATAGAGTGGCTAGTATAAAACGAACAAATGCCTGCTTTTGTGTGATATTTTCACCATTATTTTGCTCTATTTTAAACTTCCAAGTTTTCATGCCTAGTGTTTGTTTGCCCTTGACCCACGACCAAGTAAAATAAAAATAAACAGTTATTAAGTAAACGCCAAACATTAGTAAATCAGTTTGGGCTTGTTTGTCAAAAAATGCAATAAGGATCGCACCAACAATAAAAAATGTCAATGAAAAGGCCAAAATAATATCGTAAGAAATTGCACCCAATCGGCGCAATAAAGACACATTAGATTTCATCATTTTTTCCTAATAATAAGTTTGGATTGACCACCGTTTGATTGAGGTAAATCCCCCAATGTAAGTGTGGCCCAGTTGCGCGCCCAGTTTGACCAACAGTACCAATGGCATCACCTTGTTTAACAAATTGACCTTGTTGTACTAAGTGTTCATTCATATGAATATAAACACTAATCAAGCCTTGGCCATGATCTAGAAAAACAGCATTACCATTAAAGAAAAATTTACCCACTAAAATCACTTTTCCATCTGCCGGTGCTTTGATGGGTGTACCTATATCGCCTGCATAATCTAGCCCAGTGTGTGGTCGACGCGCTTCGCCATTATAAAAACGTTTAAGCCCAAAAGGACTGGTGGTCACACCATCAACAGGACGTGTAAATAATCCGTTAGATAAAACCTTATCGGAAAACACTTTTCTAGCGCTTGAAAGCACAGGTCTTTCTGATTTGATACGATCCATATGAGCCAAATTAGGGTTAACGTATTTTTTCTTTTTACCTTTAAGGGTAATGTGTTGCTCGCTATAAGATTGTTCTGTCACTTCAAAATCAAACAATCGAGTAGAAAAATCCTGAACTTTAATGGTTTTTTTGCCCAGTTTTTCCATCAAAGGAATGCCAACCAATACTTGATAGTGTTGGTCTTTAATGTGCTGCACATACAAGGGTACTTTGTTGTAGAACGCTTTCGGATTGGCGTGATTGGTTTCAAAATCAATCACTGCAATACCGCCGGGTATTGGAGTATTTTTAACCGGAATATTGGCCAGAACAATGGTGGGTATCAGTAAAAGTAGTAAGCTAAGTTTTTTCAATTTTTTTAACCTGGGAATAAATCTTACCATCACTTAGTAGTGTGGTCATTGTTTCTCCTATTTTAACGTCAGCAGTTGAATGTAGCACTTGATTATCTTGGATGGTTGAAATACTATAGCCACGTGAAAGCGTGTTGAGTGGCGATAGATGGTCAAGCCCCAATGTGTGCTGAGCCAGTTTGTTTTTTTGCCAATCTAATGTTGTGTTGATGGATTTTTCTAATCGATCATTTAAGCTTTCTAATGTGCTTTTGTGCTGAACAACAAGTCGTTGAATGTTTTGTTGAAGCTGTATTTTAGCCAAATGATTGAGTTGTTGATTGTGGCTAATTTTTGCACCAGGTGAGTGCTGTTTTAGTTGTTCAAATAGGGTGGATAATTTTGATTGATTTAAGCGCAGCTTGGTTTTAATTTGATAGTTAAGGTGTGTATTTAAGCCATCAAGCCTTTGCGCAAATAAGTTTAGTTGCCTATCTGGGCTAGGCAGTCTTGTGTTTAATTGATTGAGTGCTGATTGGTATTGATTGAGTGTTTGTTGGTTTAGTTGCGATAGATTACTATAGAGCTTAGCCACCTTAGATAATAATTCTAATCGATCAGGTGTTGCTAGCATGGCAGCAGCACTTGGTGTTGGTGCACGCACATCGGCAACAAAGTCAGCAATCGTAGTATCGGTTTCATGGCCAACAGCACTAATGATTGGTGTTTTAGCGAAAAATATTGCTCTGGCTAGTATTTCTTCATTAAAAGCCCACAAGTCTTCTAAAGAACCTCCTCCTCTTGCTACAATGAGTACATCGCATTGATTTGACCGGTCAGCAGCTTCCACGGCTTGGGATAACTTTTCTGCTGAGCCTTCTCCTTGTACAGCACAGTCAAATAATAAAATTTCAGCAAACGGATAACGCTTATTAAGTACTTTAATAATATCGCGAATAACCGCACCATTTGATGAAGATACAACGCCAATGGTATTAACTTCAATAGGTAGTGGTTTCTTGTGTTGAACATCAAACAAGCCCTCGTCTTTGAGCTTGCTTTTAAGTTGCTCAAAGGCCAGTTGCAAGTTGCCCACACCAATAGGCTCTACATGTTGAATAATCAGCTGAAAATCACCACGTGCTTCGTACAAGGTAGGCGCGGCGCGCACCAAGACCTCTAGGCCATTCTCAGGGTTGAATTTAATATTGCGTTGGTTTAGGCGAAATAGGGCGCAGCGAATCTGGCCACGGTTGTCTTTGAGTGAAAAGTACCAATGCCCAGACGCAGGGCGAGATAAGTTTGAAATCTCTCCTTGTAACCAACAAGTGGGGATATTGTTTTCAATGGTTTTATTACACAGTGATAAAAAATCAGAGACTGTGTAGATTTCATCAATATTAAACATATCAGTTTTGCTTTAGTAGCACAAATACCGCGCCGGTGCCACCATCTTTATCAGGGCAAGAATTAAACGCTAATACTTGCG
>CAYUWB010000022.1:0-21788 GCA_964448305.1 uncultured Candidatus Ruthturnera sp. | reverse complement strand
TTTGCTATGGTGGAGCTAAGCGGGATCGAACCGCTGACCCCGACACTGCCAGTGTCGTGCTCTCCCAGCTGAGCTATAGCCCCAAAACTGGTTGCCAAGCAAAAGATGTAAATTATAGTCTCTAAGACAAATTAGTCAAGGCTAGTTTGGTAAAATGTTTGTACAGCGCTTATGGAAAATTCTCATGTTAGAAAAAACCTTTACTGAAGAAACTTACACTTTAGAGATACTCTATCATGTGGGTACTTACGAAAATTCCATTCATTTTATTTTTGACCATGCAAGCAAAACTTGCGCCATTATTGACCCTGCTTGGGAGGCCGATTTATTCATTCAAAAAATTACTGATAAAGGCTATAGACTTACGGATATCTGGCTCACTCACTGGCATGGAGACCATATTAATGCGGTGGATGAGGTGGCTGAAAAAACCGGTGCAAAGATCACGGCTGGTGTGAATGAAACTCGCTACTTACGCCTTAGGCATGCGGTGACAACGGTTGATGATAACGACACGGTTACTTTGGGTGACACCAAAGCCACCATTATCAATACACCAGGGCATACGGCTGGTGGTATTTGTTACTTACTAGATGGACATCTCATTGCGGGGGACAGTTTGTTTGTATATGGTGCAGGCCATTGTGCAATGCCGGGCGCTGATGCTGGTGAATTTTTTCATTCATTGCAAAAACTCAAGCAAGTGGATGATGCTGTATTGTTGCATTGCGGGCATGATTATGGCTGTGAAATCACCACCACGATGGCTGAGCAAAAGTCAGGTAATCCGTTTTTAATGATTGACAATGAAGTTGATTTTGTACGCTATCGTAATGAGATTCACGATGGTTCACGCACTTACCCAATGCAAGCGGTGAGTCAACAAGAGCTTAACGCCTTATTATGATTGGTTTTTTTGGTGGGTCGTTTGATCCTATTCACTTTGGGCATTTAAAAAATGCAGTCGCCATTAAGAAAGAACTTAATCTATCCGAGTTGTTTTTAATGCCTTGTGCAACACCTGTGCATAAATCTAAACTTCGATTTAGCGCCAAACAGCGACTAGACATGCTCAAACTTGCCGTACAAGAATTTAGCGAACTTTCAGTCGATACTCGAGAAATTGACAGACAATCACCCTCTTATACTATTGATTCTCTCAAGCAAATTCACACAGAATACCCTAACGACACAATTTTTTTTATTATGGGCGCTGACAGTTTTGATAATATCGCCAGCTGGAAAAAACACCAACAACTAGGTGATTATGCAACTTTGGTGGTGCTGCCCAGAATAGGCAGTAAGCAAACCAATAATGAAGGTGTTTATTTTTCTAAAGTGCCATTGGTTAACATTTCATCTACACAAATTCGAAGTAAAATAGACGCACAACAAAATTTATCTGGCTTACTGCCAGAATCCATTATTCATTACCTAAAAAACTTATGAAATTAGAAGATCAACTCAAAGTCGTTACTGAGACGATTGAAGAATTAAAAGGCGAAGATATTGTCACTCTAAAAATTTTAGAACAAAGTGCTGATATCGAAGCTATCGTTATCGCCACAGGCCGATCGGCACAACATGTACGCGGTATTGCCAATAATATTAAAATTGAAGCCAAGCGCTTAGGTATGAAAGTTGTTGGTGTTGAAGGCGCTGAAACTGGTCACTGGATGTTGATTGACTTGGCTGAAGTGGTTGTACACGTAATGACAGAAAAAACCCGAGAATTCTACAAGCTTGAAAAACTTTGGTCTGGTGCTGAGAATTCCAACGATTAATTTCGATGAAAATTAAGCTGATTGCGATTGGAAAAAAAATGCCAGATTGGATACAAACTGGCATTAATCATTATCAAAAACAATTACCCGCCTCGCTTAACTTTGAATTAATCACACTGGATGCGCAAAAGCGTAAAGGCAAAAATATTGATCAAATTAAAACACTAGAGGGTGAGCTGCTAATAAAAGCCACGCAAGGATCAAACCTAGTGATTGCCTTTGATGAAAAAGGCAAACAACACACGACCAAAGACATGGCTAGTAATATGGAAAATTGGCAACAAAATGGTGACAACGTCGCCTTGCTGATTGGTGGTGCGGACGGACTATCCGACACCTGTAAACAACACACCAACCAACTGTGGGGCTTATCAAACTTAACTTTGCCACATTCTATGGCACGCTTACTGGCTATTGAGCAAATCTACCGCGCACATTCGTTATTAACTAACCACCCCTATCATCGTGATTAGCGGTGCCTTTTGCCCTTCTGACTGCGTTGAACAATTAAAATATTTCAATCACATAGTTCCACCTATGCTTAATCAATATTTTGATTGCCCGCCTTGCAGAAGAGCAAAATACTTGCTAATGGTTAGCGGTATAATCGCATCAAAAAACAATAAACATTATTATGAAATTAGAATTAATTAGTTTTAAGCTTTGCCCGTTTGTACAGCGTGCAATTATCATCTTAAAAAAACAAAACATCGACTACGATATCACTTTTATCAATCCGATGGATCCGCCCGATTGGTTTAAGGAAATTTCACCAACTGGCCAGGTGCCTTTGTTAAAAGCCAACGATGAGATAATTTTTGAATCAAGTGTTATTGGTGAGTTTGCTAACGATATTAGCGACAGTGACTTACACCCAAGTGATGCAATACAAAAAGCCAAAAACCGCGCTTGGATTCAATTTTCATCCGCCCTATTTGATGATCTATTCAGCCTAGTAACTGGCGATGAAGAGACTTACAGCAAAGCCAAAGAATCATTATTTGGTAAGCTTGAAAAAGTTGAGTCAGTTAAAGGCAACGATACTTTTTTCAATGGTGATGACTTTGCGATGATTGACGCGGCTTTTGCGCCTTTTTTCATGCGTCTAGCCTGGATCAATGAATTTACTGATAACGCCCTATCGCTCGCAGCATATAAAAACTTAAGCGCTTGGAGTGATGCTATTCTTGCTGTAGAAGTGGTTAAATCTTCTGTTGTAGATGGTTTGGATGATGTTTACTATTCAAACATCGAAGGTCGAGAAGGTTACTTATCAACCTTATTGGTTGATTAAATAATCTTCAAAACATTTTCAGGTGGTCGTCCAATAACAATACCTTTGTCGGTTTTAACGATTGGGCGCTCAATCAAAATTGGGTTATCAACCATCGCCTGAATGAGTTGATCTTCGCTAAGTGATTCATCATCTAGGTTGTTTTCTTTATAAGGCGCTTCAAATGTGCGCATTAATGATCTTGGATCCATGTCCAATTCATCAAGTAAGGTTTTTAACTCTGCTACGCTAGGTGTATTTTCAAGGTATTTAATTACTTCGAAGTCTAAGCTTTTTTCTTCTAAAATAGCTAGTGTTAGTCTAGATTTTGTACATCTCGGATTATGGTAAATTTTTACACTCATTATTAAAATTGGTTATGAAAAAAATTCTAATTATACTCGCCCTTATTTTTCCCTTAAGTCAGGTTCAAGCAATTACCGTTAATGAGGCCAAAGAAAGAGTTAAAGCCTTATTTCAGAACGAAAAAGCAATTGAGAACGAAAAAGCAATTAAGTTGCCCAATTTCTCAGTGGTTGATCTGAATGGTAATACGCACAATAACGAAACAGTTAAAGGTAAGTATTTAGTGGTGAATTTTTGGGCCACTTGGTGCCCGCCTTGCTTAAAAGAAATCCCTGCTTTTGTAGAGTTCTACAACAAGTATTCAGACAAAGTTGAAATTTTAGGCATGGACTACGAGGAAGCCAACAGAGAAGCCGCCATTGAATTTACTGATACCTTTATGGTGGATTATCCAATCATCTTATTTAGCGATGAAAATAGCGCTCAATTTAGTACATTTGGTGATGTGTTTGGCATGCCAACAACATATATATATGATCCAGAAGGCAAGTTAGTTGATTATCACATGGGTGAAATCGATATTGCTATTTTGGAAAAATCAATCTTTTGATGACATCCAGGTCTTAGATTCAGCATTTTCATCTCGTACCAATTTCGGCACTAGATAACCACTGAGTTTTTTCTGCAATTGCTGATGCAATTCAATTGCACAATCATCACTGACTAAAAATTTCTCTGCACCTTCTACTTTATCTAACATGTGTAAGTAATATGGCAAAATACCGGCATCAAATAACTTCAAATTTAATTGTTCTAAAGCGTTTAAATCGTCATTAACCCCTGCCAACAACACCGACTGGTTGAGCAAGGTCACATTGACAAAATTTCCAATATTTTTAACAAATGTCTCTGACATTTCATTTTCATGGTTAATGTGTGTCACCAAAACCACTTTTAACGACGTTTTAACCAGTATTTCGACCAATTTATCAGTTATTCTGCTTGGTGTTACCACCACAGAGCGAGAATGGATGCGCAGCAACTTAACATGTTGAATATTTTCAATATTTTTGATTAATTTTTCTAGCTTATCATCACTCAAGCTTAAAGGGTCACCACCACTAAGAATGACTTCATTAATAGACTGATGATTGCGAATATAGTCTTCAATTGCCAGCCAATTGCTCGTTGCATCATGTTCAGCATAATCAAAATTTTGTCGGAAACAGTACTGACAATGAATAGCACAAACCCTTGAGGTAATCAATAAAACACGGTTAGGATATTTGTGTATTAAGCCTGCAACTGGTGCATTGTCTTCATCAGCTAATGGCGATAAACTAAACTCAGAACTCCCAAGCCTTGCTTGGGAGTTAAAATTAATTACTTGTTTTAATAAAGGATCATTTGGATTGTTTTTATCAATTAGATTTGCAAATTCTAGAGGGATTTTAATCGGAAAATGTTGATCTTCAAATTGATCACTCTGAAAAAAATCATTACAACTACTGGCGCCTTTAAGCGTGTTTCTTGTATTGTGCTGCCAGTTGTCTTGCATAATGATAGCGCATTAAAAAGCCCCGTAAACGGGGCTTTTTAAGTCATTCTTAATGAATGTGATTAGCAGAAGTTTGCGAAGTTTGCATCTGTTTGCTCTTTGCCGTCTTCATAGCCTGATTCCCACTCGTCAGTAATTCTTTGCTCTTCAAGCTCAGGATTATTTAAAAAACCGGCTACCCAACCTTGAATGTAGTTGTCGTTTACGCCCATTTCTTCCATTTTTTTAACACCTTCATAGTAAGTCATTACAGATACTCCTTAAATTTAACTTTAACTTTTAATATTGTTTATAATCTCTTACTCTTTAATCAGGCTTCGTTACTTGATATCAGAGAAAGATAATATTATAACCATTTAATGCCATCAAGCAAGAAAAAAACATGAATTTATCTGAAATAATCAATGGGCTTAACGACAAACAAAGTCAATCAGTTACTTTAGATGATACGCAAAATGCCTTAATACTTGCGGGCGCAGGTAGCGGCAAGACTCGTGTTTTAACCCATCGTATTGCTTATTTAGTCACACAACAAAATACCCATATTGACGCTATCTTAGCAGTCACCTTCACTAACAAAGCAGCCAAAGAAATGCGTGAGCGCCTTGAAGTGTTATTAAGGCGGCCAATTAGAAGTATGTGGGTCGGTACTTTTCATGGATTGGCACATCGATTATTACGCGCCCACCCTATTGAGGCAAACTTAAGCGCTCAATTTCAAATTCTAGATCAACAAGATCAGTTCCGTATCATTAAGCGTTTAATGAAAGAAAACCAAGTTGACGAGTCAAAATTTCCTGTTCGTAAAATTCAGTGGTTTATCAACCAACAAAAAGATGAGGGTACTCAGCCAAGTGACATCGACGCTGGGTACAACTATTTTGTTAAGCAAAGTATTAAAGTGTTTGAGCTTTATGAAGCGCACTGTAAGGCTAACGAGTTGATTGATTTTGCTGAGCTTTTGGTGCGCAGCTATAAATTACTCAAAAACAACACCGAGTTGCTTGCCCACTACCAAAATCGTTTTGAGCATATCTTGATTGATGAATTTCAAGATACCAACACCATTCAGTACAAATGGATTAAATTACTCTCATCAGGCAGGAATCAAATATTTTGTGTGGGTGATGATGATCAATCAATTTATGGCTGGCGTGGTGCAAAAATTGAAAATATCCAAAAATTAGAGTCTGACTTTCGCCCTATTCAAACCATTCGTCTTGAGCAAAATTATCGCTCTACCGGTAATATTTTAGGCGCATCTAATGCACTGATTGCCAATAACTCAAATCGCATGGGGAAATCACTATGGACGGATTCAGGTGATGGTGATTTGATTGATATCTATGAAGCACGTACAGAAACTGACGAATCAGATTATGTTGTTAGCACCATTCAAAAACACATTAATGATGGCGTGCTTGCTAATGAATGCGCTATTCTTTATCGCTCTAACGCACAGTCTAGAGGGTTTGAAGAACGGCTGATTAAATACAATATTCCTTATGTGATTTATGGTGGTCTTCGATTTTTTGAACGCGCTGAGATTAAAGACGCTTTGTGTTATTTGCGTTTAATGGAAAGCTCGGCTGATAATGTTGCCTTTGAGCGTGTGGTTAACTTTCCGACGAGAGGCATTGGTAATGCTACTATTGAAAAAGTAAGGGAATTTGCGCGCGATCATCACACCAATCTTTTCCAAGCAGCCATTGCCATATCGCCCTCACTACCAACTCGTGCAAGCAATGCATTAAGCGGATTTACACAGTTAATTGAGCAAATGTGTGATGACGCCAAGCACTTAGAGCTTAGTGAAAAAATTGCTTATTTGATTAAGGCCTCTGGTTTGATTGAACACTACTCAAACGATAAAACTGATAAGGCTGGCAGTAAAAAAGAAAACTTAGAAGAGCTGATTGCCGCAGCCAAACAATACGTTCATGAAGAAGACAGTGAAATGAATGAAGTGGTCGGATTTATCTCATTGGCCTCGTTAGATTCAAGTGGTGACACCAATGCACCTATTAATCAAAATGTGCAGCTTATGACTATTCACTCTGCCAAAGGACTAGAGTTTCCTTATGTGTTTTTAACTGGCATGGAAGAAGATTTATTCCCTTCTAGACAAAGCAAAGATGAGCCACACTTAATGGATGAAGAAAGAAGGCTGTGTTATGTTGGCATGACGCGTGCAATGAAAAAACTTAATTTATCATTTGCAGTTAAGCGCTTTTTGCATGGGCAATCTTTGTATGCTTATCCTTCTCGATTTTTAGATGAAATCCCTGTTGAATATACTCATTCAGTCAAACAAAAATTCGGCGCAACCCTGCAAAACTATCAAGAAGATGATATTTATAACCAAGACGTGGCGCCTGAAGAGCAAGGTCAATTGTCAATCGGTGTGGCGGTTAAGCACGCTAAGTTTGGCTTTGGTACAGTGCTTAACTTTGAAGGCGAAGGTGACTCGGCCCGTATTCAAATCAAGTTCAAACAAGCGGGCACTAAGTGGCTAATTGCCAGCTATGCGAATCTCGAATATGTTTAAAACCTAATCAAGCCTAGCTTGATTAATTAAGGGTTTTTTTAAGATCGTCAATTGAGAAACTTTGAACGGTTTCTTCATCGGTAAAGACAGGCTTCATCTCGGTATGTGTGCTCGCTTCTTTTTCAATAGCTGTTTGTCTCGAGACCACAATATCTAAACAATCAGTGATCATTTTTTGTGTGTCTTGTGTTAATGGATGACGTAGGCCTGGCTTGGTCATAGTGTCTTTTGCAACAGAGATTAAGGTTTTTCTAACAGCGTTTAATAAACGAATCTCGAAATCTTGATTATTGTCTTTACTCATAATAATGTTTGAATATTTTGTAGATGATTGTTATGCACTATTTTATCAAGTTTAGAAGACTTAATCCCTTTCATTAAATGCAGTTTCTCACACTTGGGCCAATCAAGGTCAATCACTTGCGCCACTAACTCTGGATGATTGCAAATCAAAGCCATATCACAACCACTATCTAGTGATACCTGAACACGCTCAGCAATATCTTTAATAAAGTGTGCGCCCTGCATAGATAAATCATCACTAAACACGACACCGCCAAAACCAAGCTGTGACTGCAAGATCTCTTTAATCCATTTTTTTGAGAATCCTGCCGGCTTGTCATCCACTTGAGAGTACACCACGTGCGCCGGCATAACGGCGTCCAGCCCATTGTTAATCAAACCTTTAAAGCTAAGGATGTCTTGCCTAATTTCGTTCATTGGTCGCTCATCAATCGGTAAATCTAAGTGTGAATCAAGCGCCACATGACCATGTCCTGGAAAGTGTTTACCCACACATTTCATGCCCGCTTCATGCATACCATTTATTAACGAGGCCGCTAATTTTGTGACTACCTCAGGGTTGGAATGAAACGCTCGATCACCAATCACTGAAGAATGACCATAATCCAAGTCCAGCACAGGCGCAAAAGAAAAATCTACACCAATGGTTAATAACTCTGCTGCCAAAATCCAGCCACAAGAAAAAGCTTGTTCTAATGCTAATTCAGGCTCTTGATCGTACACTTCGCCCAACTTTGCCATAGCGGGCAATTGGGTAAATCCTTCTCTAAAGCGCTGCACTCTGCCACCTTCATGGTCAACCGCAATGAGTAAATTTTGATTCGTTAAACGAATGGATTTGATCAACTCTTTGACTTGTTCAATGCTCTCAAAATTACGTGTGAACAAAATCACGCCGCCAATACTTGGCTTAGTTAGTTGTTGTTTTTCTTCTTGTGTCAGCGTCAAACCTGACACATCCATCATGATTGGGCCTAGAGTCATGTTTTAATCAATGTAAGGTTTGACTTTATACACCAGCCATAGCACTGGAATGCCAATTAAAGTCGTAATTATAAAAAATTCACTATAGCCAAATTGCTCAACCAGTGTGCCTGAATAGCCGCCAAATATCTTTGGCAATAACGTCATAAGTGATGAGAACACAGCATACTGTACTGCTGTAAATTTAATATTAGTAAGGCTCGATAAAAAGGCAATAAAGGCAGCACCGGCAAGACCAGCTGATAAGTTGTCCATCGTGATAGTGACATACAGCCATACAATGTCATGACCAACATTTGCCAAAACAATAAACAATAAGTTGGTTAAAGCAGATAACAAAGCACCTAAAAACAACACCTTGAATACACCAACTCTTATTGCCATCAGCCCCCCTAAAAATCCGCCGGCAATGGTCATAAATAGACCAAAAGTCTTAGAAATAGTAGCAATTTCAACTTTGGTAAAGCCCATATCTTGGTAAAAAATATTAGCAACCACACCAAGCACAATATCGCTCACACGATACAGACCAATAACTGCCAACAACAATACAGCAACACTCATACCATAACGACTAAAGAAGTCTTTTACCGGATCGACATAGGTGTTATTAACCATAGATCGGTTAACAATATTAAGCGCGATTAGCGCCCTAGCTACAACATAGGCGCCTACAAGTGCTGTCATCATCCGAGCTGTACCGACAATAAATCCAGCGAGATGCTTGTTAGCAAAAATCTCAGTTAAAGCTTCTTTAGCATCTTTAACTAACCCAGCTGTTGCGTTAAAAGTTAAGATGAAAGCTGCAACAATCGATAAAAATAAGAAGAAAAATCTAGCGTAATCAGTTGTACTATATTCAGCCTCTTTTCGCTTAGTGTCAGGCTCATTAATGATGAGTGTCGTTGCTACACCGATCAGCATCACCGCTGCCATAATCATGTAAGTACCTGACCAAGCATCATAACTATACAGCGCCTTGGTTGAACCTAGATAGCTAGCAATAAACAAACCGCCCGCACCAGCCACCAACATACCGATACGATAGCCTGCAATATAAGTTGCCGATAGCATCGATTGCATGTCTTTATCAGCTGACTCAATACGATAAGCATCGATCACGATGTCTTGTGTGGCTGATGAAAATCCTAATAACACTGCGCCATAAGCCATAAGGGTTAAGCCGTCAATGCCGGCCTTTGGGTCAACTGATGCCATTAGTAAGATTGCACCCATAATAGCAAATTGCGAAACCAGCATCCAAGCACGACGACGACCTAATGTTTTAGTTAAGACTGGCAAAGGTAGTCGATCAACTAGTGGCGCCCAAACAAACTTAAATGAATAACCTAACGCTGCCCAAGAAAAGTAAGTAATCGTTGATTTGGCAACACCTGCCTCATTCAGCCAAAGCCCCAATGTTGAAAATATAAGTAAAATTGGCACGCCGGCTGAAAAGCCAAGAAACAACATAGTTATCACCCGAGGGTGAATAAAGAGCCTTAAGCTTTCTAACATTGATTCCAAGGCATACCATCATGACGCCAGCCATTGACATTACCACGTTGGTCTTGTTCATCAAGATCGCCTTCAAAACCACTCACCACGTGAGACACATTGGTAAATCCATTATCAATCAAGCATCGACCTGCATCGTCAGAACGAAAGCCACTTCGGCAAATGAGAATAATTTCTGTACTGGGTGCATTCTCACCAATAAAACGTTTGATTGCAGCAATAAAATCATCGGGATGTGGCTCCCAATCTGGTTCATCCACCCAAGGCACAAAAATACAATCAAGCGGCCTGCCGACAAACTTATTTTCAGCCTCAGTACGTACGTCAATTAAAACTGCCTCTGAGTTCTCCTGAAGACACTCATAAGCTTTTTTCGGTAAGTATTGTACTAGCTGACTCATGGTTTCATTATAACGACATCTTCGCCTGGACGACCTAATGTTTTAGTTAAGACTGGCAAAGGTAGTCGATCAACTAGTGGCGCCCAAACAAACTTAAATGAATAACCTAACGCTGCCCAAGAAAAGTAAGTAATCGTTGATTTGGCAACACCTGCCTCATTCAGCCAAAGCCCCAATGTTGAAAATATAAGTAAAATTGGCACGCCGGCTGAAAAGCCAAGAAACAACATAGTTATCACCCGAGGGTGAATAAAGAGCCTTAAGCTTTCTAACATTGATTCCAAGGCATACCATCATGACGCCAGCCATTGACATTACCACGTTGGTCTTGTTCATCAAGATCGCCTTCAAAACCACTCACCACGTGAGACACATTGGTAAATCCATTATCAATCAAGCATCGACCTGCATCGTCAGAACGAAAGCCACTTCGGCAAATGAGAATAATTTCTGTACTGGGTGCATTCTCACCAATAAAACGTTTGATTGCAGCAATAAAATCATCGGGATGTGGCTCCCAATCTGGTTCATCCACCCAAGGCACAAAAATACAATCAAGCGGCCTGCCGACAAACTTATTTTCAGCCTCAGTACGTACGTCAATTAAAACTGCCTCTGAGTTCTCCTGAAGACACTCATAAGCTTTTTTCGGTAAGTATTGTACTAGCTGACTCATGGTTTCATTATAACGACATCTTCGCCTGTTTGAACATGATTAAATAACGCAATTATATCCTCATTATGCATACGAATACAGCCTTTTGATCCGGGTATACCCATCGGCGTTTCATCGGGCGATCCATGAATATAAATATAACGATCTTTAGTGTTGCTGTTGTGCACTTCAATGCCTTCCAACCAAAGAATACGCGTGAGTATCCAATCCCTATCAGGATTTTTATCGAATAACTCTTTTGAAAAAATCTCACCAGTTGGCTCTCTGGCAACCAACACCGACCCCGGCTCGAGATTGTCTCCAATTTTCTCAGAAACTTTAAATCTACCAACCGGTGTGCAAAATGACCCCTCCACTTCGCCGACACCGTTTTTTGCACTACTAATCGAATAGATTTTATTTTGATATTCTAGCGTTTGATCAGCGATATTAATTGTAATCATTTGGTAAATAGAGCAATCGATTCAACATGAGCGGTTTGAGGAAACATATCCATCACACCGGCAGTATCCAGTTTATAACCTAGCTCAATTAATTTGGCAGTATCACGTGCTAATGTGGCAGGGTTGCACGACACGTACACCAATCTTTCAACGCCCAGCTTTGGTAGTAGCTCTACAATCTCAATCGCACCCGAGCGTGCAGGATCAATCAGTGCCTTATTGTAAGTTTTGCCACGGAACCATGGTGCGCCCTCAACCTCTTTGAACAAATCAGCCATATAAAAGTCAGCATTGGTAATTTGGTTTTTATTGGCGTTGTGTTTGGCCCGCTCTACTAGACCTAAATCTCCTTCCACGCCGACCACATGCTTAGCATAACGTGCGATTGGTAAAGTAAAGTTACCCAAACCACAGAATAAGTCAATCACTTCGTCTTCATCATTAAGCTCAAGCATCTTAAGTGCCAGGTTAATCATTTTTCGATTAAGGTTAAAATTTACTTGGGTGAAATCTGTTGGCAAAAATTCCATTTCAATATCATGATCAGGGTGTGTATAAGTCAGCTCAACCGCCTGATTTAATGGCTTTACTGTTTCTTCACCGCCGCTTTGAGTGTAGAACGTAATGGCTAAATCATTGGCACAATCTAATAATATTTGCTCGTCTTTAGCCGTTAACGGCTCTAAATGTCGCAAGATTAACACGGTATTATTCTCAGCCACGGCAACTTCCAACTGTGGAACTTGCGACTTAATCGAAAGCTTTTCTATTGCATCGGCCAATACTTCTAGATTGTCGCCTAACGAAGGATATAGCACTTCGCAACGACTCATGTTGGTGATAAAGCCAGATTTTTTTTCTCTAAAGCCAACCAATACCTTCTCTTTTTTAGCCACATAGCGCACACCAAGCCTTGCCTTGCGACGATAACCCCAACTCTCAACTTGTAATGGCTCTAACCAATGCTTAGGCTCAACTTTAGCTTGCCCTTTAAACGCATCTTTTAACCACTCACCTTTGGCATCAATCTGGTCTTTACTTGACAAGTGCTGAAATGAACAACCACCACAAATACCGAACACTTCACACTTGGGGGTAATTCGATTATCGGCTGGCTTTAATACTTCCTTAACATCAGCTTCTTCAAACTTAGCGCGTGAAAAAGTACGATCAGCAATCACGGTTTCACCTGGTAAGGCACCACTAACAAAAATCACTTTCTCTTCTAAGTGTGCAATACCACGACCCTCATGAGAAAGCGATTCGATTTCTAGTTCGTAGGTTTTGGCTTTTGGTTTTCTTCTTCTACCCATTTAACAACTCAATCCAATGTTTGACGGGTATTTTAGCGCCTTTTTGTAAGTGCATTAGACAACCGATGTTAGCAGTCACAATCATCTGTGGATTGGACGCTTGTAAATTTTTTAATTTATTAATCTTTAATTCTTGTGAAAGCTTTGGCTGGAAGATTGAATATGTACCTGCTGATCCACAACAAAGGTGTGAGTCTTTTACTGGCGCTGGCGTATAGCCCAATTGTTGCAAGATAGAATTAACCAAACCAGCTAACTTTTGCCCATGTTGCAATGTACAAGGCTCATGATAAGAAATATTGGCTTTTTCTAAATCAAGCCTGGATAGATCTTTGTCCACTAAAAACTCAGCAATATCTTGGGTCTTGCTAGAGATTAGCCTTGCTTTTTGATAATAATCATCGCTCTCTTCAAACATTGAGACGTAATCTTTTACCATTAAGCCACAACCGCTAGCACTAGAAATAATACTGTCAACGTCATACGCCAGCCAGGCATCTATATTTGCTTTAATCTTAATCATTGCATCATGCTCAGCGCTCAGGTGCTGATCAACCGCACCACAACATTGTTTTTGTGGTGTTTCGATCGCATCATAACCAAGCTTGGCCAAAATATTTTTAATGCTGTGATTAATGTTCGGCGCAAGTACCGGCTGCACACAGCCGCCCAATAGTAATACTTTTTTACTGCCGGCATTTGGGGTGATGGCCCTACCTTGTTTGCTTGAGTGTTTTGCAACAAATCCAATCGGATTGAACAGTAGTGGTGTGGTTAGTAATTTACGCACAGAGTAACGATAGACTTTTTGCCAGATCGGGCGCTTCTGCTCAACAAACTCACGACCAATATCAACTAACTTTCCATATTCAACCCCTGATGGGCAAGTGGTCTCACAAGAGCGACAAGTCAAACAACGATCAAGATGTTTAATACTTTGATCAGAAAAATGATTATTCTCAAGTGAGGATTTAATCAAATAGATGCGCCCACGAGGTGAGTCTAGCTCATCGCCTAAGAGTTGATACGTTGGGCAAGTAGCCAGGCAAAATCCACAATGCACACACTTACGAATAATGTCATTAGCCTTTTGGTTTTGAATGTGGTCCGTTTGCATTACTGAAAAATACCTTTAGGGTCAAATACTGACTTTAGTCTTTGTTCGATTTCATCACGTAATACTGGGTTATTGCTAATCTTGATCGGCGCTGAAAGTTCACCAACATAAGTGCTTGGCAATACTTTAAAGCTGATTTGAGTAATCACCGCTAGCTTACCCTTAGATCCGACTAATAAACGTGCCACATCGTAGCCAGCGACATTTTTCATAACCTGGCCACCAAAATTTAACGCCTCGCCATTACCATCAATAATTTGCACGCCTAAAACACTGTCGGAGATATCTTGCCCACCATTCGCATACATGGCGCCAATGGATGTATTGTCATCTTTTGTATAGAAAGATAGGGATTGGTTGTTTTTGCTTAGTTGTTTTTTAAGTTCAGCAATGCTGGTGCCAGCCTTAACGGTCATCACCAACTCTTCAGGGTAGTATTCCACCACACCAGCATAATCTAGCCATTCAGCATTGATACGCAAGCTGTCTGACTCCTTAACTAGTGTTTGTAGTTGTGTAATTCTATCTTCCATCAAAATCGCTCCAGCTCTGGATGTGGCAGCTCGCCATGATGCACATGCATTGCGCCTAATTCAGCACAGCGATGCAGCTCTGGCACAGCTTTCCCAGGATTAAGTAGCGAATCTGGATCAAAAGCTTGCTTGATCTTATGAAAAATTTCTAATTCTTTTGAGTTAAATTGATGACACATAGCGTTAAGCTTCTCGATACCGACACCATGCTCACCGGTAATGGTGCCGCCCATATCTACACTGAGTTTTAAGATATCAGTACCAAACTCTTCGGTTCTCTCTAGCTCGCCTGGAATGTTTGCATCGTACAAAATCAGTGGATGTAGATTACCGTCGCCTGCATGGAAAACATTGGCCACTCTGAGTTGGTATTTTTGAGAGAGATCATTAATTTTTTCTAGCATATCGGCTAAATGTCGGCGTGGAATAGTGCCATCCATACAATAGTAATCGGGTGACAAGCGACCAACCGCTGGGAAGGCTGATTTACGCCCCTTCCATAAATTCAGGCGCTCTTCTTCGCTCTCTGATACTTTCAAAGTGGATGCGCCTGATAACACCTGTAATACGGTATCAAGTTCGGCCTGCACTTGCGCTTCAGTACCATCAAGCTCACATAGCAACAAAGCTTGTGCATCGAGTGGATAACCAACACCTGCAAAGCCTTCAGCTGCCTCAATAGCAAACTTGTCCATCATCTCTAAGCCTGCCGGGATGATGCCGGCTTTAATAATATCAGCCACAGCATTAGCACAATCACGTACCGAATCATAAGCCGCCATCACCACTCTAGCGAGTTGTGGTGTTGGGGTGAGTTTCACCGTAATTTCAATCATTATTCCCAGTAAACCTTCAGAGCCATTCATCAACGCCAACAAGCCCATGCCATCATCTTGGCGACTCAGAGTAAGTACCTCACCATCCATAGTAAGCATTGTTAAGGATTCAATATTGTGAACTGTTAAACCATATTTAAGACAATGCACGCCGCCTGAGTTTTCAGCCACGTTGCCGCCAATCGTACAAGCAATTTGACTAGAAGGGTCTGGCGCATAATACAAGCCATATTCAGCGACCGCTTCACTGATAGCGATATTTCTAACCCCTGGCTCGACGACGGCTAATTGATTTTCAGCATCTATCGATTTCACCTGATTTAACTTTGACAATCCTAATACAATCGACTGCTCTAACGGCATAGCGCCACCAGCCAAACCCGTACCAGCACCACGAGTAACCACAGGCGTATTGTTGGCTTTACAGATTTTTAAAATCTGTTTAATTTGATCAACATTTTCTGGCAAGGCTACAGCCAATGGCTTTTGGCGATACACACTCAGGCCATCACACTCAAATGGGCGTGTGTTTTCTTCACCGCTAATAACAATGCCCTTAGGTAAAGCGCGAGATAATTCTTGGACGACAGACATACAAGCAATTATAATGGCTTATTTATTTTTATTAACTACAAAAAACTATGAAATCATTTAATCCACCAATCAGAACTTTGATGGGGCCAGGTCCTTCTGACGTACATCCAAGAATTTTGTCAGCAATGGCACGCCCAACTATTGGCCACCTAGATCCTGCTTTTGTTGGCATGATGAATGAAACCAAAGAGGGCTTAAAGTACATTTTTCAAACTGAAAATGAATTAACCATGCCTGTATCTGCGCCTGGTTCAGCTGGCATGGAAACTTGTTTTGCCAACTTAGTTGAGCCTGGTGATAAAGTGGTTGTCTGTATCAATGGCGTATTCGGCATACGTATGAAAGAAAACATTACACGTTTTGGCGGCGAGGCAATTGTTGTCGAAGATGATTGGGGCGTAGCAGTATCAACTGATAAAGTTGAACAAGCCTTAAAAGAAAACCCTGATGCAAAGATCTTGGCTTTTGTACATGCTGAGACCTCAACGGGTGCAAGATCTGATGCTAAAGCACTTTGTAAAATTGCCCATGATAACGACTGTGTAACGATTGTAGACGCAGTCACTTCATTAGGTGGCTCTGAACTACGTGTTGATGAATGGGAAATCGATGCCATATATTCAGGCTCACAAAAATGTCTTTCAGCCATGCCAGGCATTTCACCTGTTAGCTTTAATGAGCGTGCATTAACTAAAGTCAAAAACCGCAAGACAGCTGTAACATCATGGTTCCTAGACTTAAATCTAGTCATGGGGTACTGGGGTGATGGCGCACAAAGAACTTATCACCACACAGCACCTGTTAATACACTATATGGCTTACATGAGTCTTTAGTGATGATTTCGGAAGAGGGTTTGGAAAATTCTTGGGCACGCCATCAAGCTAATCACTTAGAGTTAAGAGCTGGGCTTGAAGCCATGGGTATTAATTTCTTAGTTGATGAAGCTGACCGCCTTCCACAACTTAATTCAGTATTCATTCCTGAAGGCGCTGATGACGCCACTGTTCGTGGTATTTTACTTAACGATTACAACTTAGAAATCGGCGCAGGTCTTGGTGCTTACGCAGGCAAAGTATGGCGCATTGGCCTGATGGGGCACTCTTCTAGAAAAGAAAACATTGCCTTGTGTTTAAGTGCACTTAAAGATGCATTAGGCAAATAATCTTAATCTTCTAAAACAAAAAAGGCGACCTGATCAGGTCGCCTTTTTTTATGCAGGTCTATTTTATTACGCCAACTTGGCTAATAATTCCTCGTCAGTTTCTACTCGGTCAGGGTCAGACAAACAGCAATCAACTGGGCACACCTCAACACATTGTGGTGTGTCGAAATGACCAACACATTCGGTACATTTATCGCCATCAATTTCATAAATTTCATCGCCCATATAGATTGCTTCGTTTGGGCACTCTGGCTCACAAACATCACAGTTAATACATTCATCTGTAATCAATAAAGACACAACTTCCTCCTAAATTCTAAAGCAACAACTTTGTTATCTATATGGGGATATTTTAACTGATTGCAAGTCACAACTTTGGTAACATATCAGTTTTCTTTTTAAGGGTAATTATGCGAGTTCTAGCCTTATTTCTCACCTTGTTTTTATCACTACAATCCCAAGCGCAACTAGACGATGGCTTGTATGCAAATCTACACACCAATCAAGGCGATATTATCGTCAAACTTGCCTATGAAAAAACCCCGCTAACCGTTATTAATTTCGTTGGCTTGGCCGAAGGCTCTAAGCACTCTAATAGACAACTTGGTAAACCTTTTTATAACGGCTTAAAATTTCACCGTGTGATTAATGATTTTATGATTCAAGGCGGAGACCCACAAGGCGATGGCACTGGTGGCCCAGGCTATCAGTTTGCTGATGAAATCACCGATCTGACTCATCACAAAGGTGGTATTTTGTCGATGGCTAATTCTGGCCCAAATACAAATGGCTCTCAGTTTTTCATCACCCATACGGCCACGCCATGGTTAGATGGTAAGCACACAGTTTTTGGCCATGTAATTAAAGGCATGAGTGTGGTTAACACCATTAAGAAAGATGATTTTATTCGCAAGGTAAAAATTATCCGCATTGGCGAAAAAGCAAAAAACTTCAAAACCGATGAAGCAGCTTTTCAAGCAAATAATCAAAAATTTCTAAAAAAGGAACTAGAAAAACAAGCTAAAAAACGTGAAAAGCTAATTAACTTTGCCAAAGACAACTACCCTAACGCCAAAACTACAGAAGCTGGTCATTATGTGCAAATCAATCAAACCGGTGCTGGTGATTATCCCAAACCAGGAGATTTGGTTAAAATCAACTTATCTATTGATTTAGACGACGGCACCAATATGCGTCCATCAGGAAAACCACTGCCTTTTGCTGCAGGATCTGGCACAATTATCAGTGTTATTGACCAATCAGTGCTTGAGATGAGCGTTGGTGAAAAACGCACTATTATTGCAAGTTATGCACAAATTTATGGCGATAGTGCTCGTGGAAAACTCTCTCAAGAGTCATTGCTAATTTTCAATTTAGAATTACTTTCTATTAACGACCTAGACTAAATTATGTTTTTAGAATTAATTAGCTTTCTTACCGAGTTTGATCCAGGCTTTGGTGTTTTACAGTACCTAACCGTTCGTGCTGTTTTAGCCATGCTAGCAGCTTTATTTATCAGTTTAACGCTGGGTCATTTCTTTATTGCACGCCTACAGCAATATCAAATCAAACAAGTGATTCGTACAGATGGCCCAGAAACACATAAAGACAAAGCCGGCACACCGACTATGGGTGGTGTCATGATTTTATTTGCTTTTATTAGTAGTATTCTTATTTGGGGTGATTGGCACAATACCTATCTTTGGATTGTTATTGTGACTGCACTTATTTTTGGTGGGATTGGTTTTGTTGATGATTTCTTAAAAATCAAAAAACAATCATCTGATGGCCTGAGTGCCAAACAAAAATATTTAGCCCAATCTTTAGGTGCAATTATTATTGGCGTTTGGCTAGTTAACAACCCACACCAACCAATCTCTACTGACTTACTAATTCCATTTATTAAAGATTGGACAATCCCTTTAGGCGCTACTGGATTAGCTGTACTATCTTACTTTGTGATTGTTGGTAGTTCTAACGCTGTTAATCTAACCGATGGCTTGGATGGTTTAGCCATTATGCCGGTGATTTTGATTTCAGGTGCATTGGCGATTTTCGCCTATATTGGTGGTAACTATAACTTTGCCAACTATCTCAACATGCCATTTATGCCTGGCACCGGTGAGATGTTTGTTATTTGTGCAGCGCTTATTGGCGCTGGTTTGGGCTTCTTGTGGTTTAACACTTACCCTGCTGAAATCTTCATGGGTGATGTTGGCTCACTTTCACTGGGCGCCATTTTGGCGGTGATTGCCATTATTGTTCGTCAAGAAATTCTTCTATTCATTATGGGTGGCGTATTTGTGGCTGAAACACTTTCAGTCATCATTCAAGTTGGTTGGTACAAACGCACCAAAACACGTATATTCCTCATGGCGCCACTGCATCATCATTATGAGAAAAAAGGCTTATCAGAGCCTAAGATTATTGTGCGTTTTTGGATGGTTACCCTAATCTTAGTGCTGATTAGCCTAGCATCTATTAAAATACGTTAGTATGAGTCAATTAAATAAATGGGATGAGCGCTATTTAGCCCTAGCCGCAGAAGTAGCCACTTGGTCAAAAGACCCTTCTACTCAAGTAGGCGCGGTTACCGTTGGCAGTAAAAAAGAAGTTTTATCACAGGGGTTTAATGGCTTTCCTCGTGGTATTCATGATACCGATGAGCGCTACAATCATCGAGAAACCAAATACAAATTTGTTGTCCATGCAGAGATGAATGCAATCTATAACGCAACTTACTCAGGCACCTCATTGGATGGTGCAACCCTTTATGTACATGGCCTACCCATTTGCTCAGAATGTGCCAAAGGCATTATTCAAGTCGGTATTAAAAAAGTGGTGATTAAAAAATCCAAAGAACTCGATAATTGGAATGAAAGTGTCCAGCTCTCGCAAGCAATGTTTGATGAAGCCGGTATCGAGCTTATTATTAAATAACCATGTCTGAAGTAGCTAAGCGTCGCACCTTTGCGATTATCTCTCACCCGGATGCCGGTAAAACTACCGTCACTGAAAAGCTCTTACTTTACGCAGGCGCGATTAAAACAGCCGGTAGTGTTAAAGCAAGGAAAGCCAGCACTCACGCAACGTCTGACTGGATGGAAATGGAAAAAGAAAGAGGTATCTCGATTACCTCCTCTATCATGCAGTTTGATTATGATAACCACGTGATTAACTTACTGGATACGCCAGGACACGAAGACTTCTCAGAAGACACTTACCGAACTTTAACGGCGGTTGATTCAGCACTCATGGTGATTGACGTTGCCAAAGGTGTTGAAATGCGCACCATCAAACTGATGGAAGTGTGTCGCCTGCGTGACACCCCTATCCTCACCTTTATCAACAAACTTGATCGTGAGGGTAAAGAGCCAATTGATCTTATGGATGAGGTAGAAACCGTCCTCAACATTGAATGTGCACCCATCACTTGGCCCATTGGCATGGGTAAACGTTTTAAAGGTGTAGTACATTTATTAGAAGATAAAGTCTATTTGTATGAGGCCGGTAAAAACTCTGAAATTGGTGAAAACATTATCATTGATGGCGTTGACAACCCACAGCTTGATGAAATATTAGGCGCTGATATTGCTGCCGAAATGCGCGACGAGGTAGAGCTGATTACTGAAACCACCACACCTTTTGACTTAGATGTATTTTTAGCTGGCAAACAAACCCCAGTTTTCTTTGGTTCTGCGATTTCTAATTTTGGTATTCAAAATTTATTGGATGGTTTTATCGAGTACGCACCAACGCCAAAAAACAGAGAATCTAATGTACGTGAAGTCACACCAGATGAGGGAAAACTCACCGGCTTTGTGTTTAAAATTCAGGCGAATATGGATCCAAAACACCATGACCGCTTAGCTTTTATGCGTATCGTTAGTGGTGAGTACAAAAAAGGTATGAAGGTTTTACAAGTAGCCACCGGCAAGCAAATCAAAATCGCTAATGCCGTTACTTTTATGTCGCGCGAGCGCAAGAGTAGCGAGTTTGCTTATGCCGGCGATGTCATCGGTATTCACAACCACGGTGGCATTAGTATTGGTGATACTTTCACCCAAGGCGAAAAACTTGAATTTAAAGGCATTCCAAACTTTGCACCAGAGCTGTTTCGCCGTGCACAACTCAAAGATCCACTCAAAGCCAAAGCCTTGCAAAAAGGCCTAGATCAACTCTCAGAAGAAGGCGCAACCCAAGTATTTCGCCCGACCATGAACAGCTCGCAAATTCTTGGTGCGGTGGGTATTTTGCAGTTTGATGTGGTGGCACATCGCCTTAAATACGAATACGGCGTTGATTGTCAGTTTGAAACCATCGCCATTGCCACAGCGCGCTGGGTAACGGGTAGCGATAAGGATATCGAACAACTCAAAGCCAAAGCAGGCAATAATGTGGCGATTGATTCTGCTGGCATGTTGACCTACTTAGCACC
>CAYUWB010000021.1:14236-22789 GCA_964448305.1 uncultured Candidatus Ruthturnera sp. | reverse complement strand
CCAATACCTGTAAAGAAACCAAGCATTTCACCTGGTTCTATATCTACACCTAAAAATTTCCAACCTTCTATTTGTTCTTCTAAAAATCTTTTTTGCGTAGAACCGAAATTAGCAGTATTTACTAAAAATGGTTGTAATAATCTAGAAAACAATCCATCACCAAATTCAGCTCTATGTGCAAGCACAGCTTGTTCAAACGCAAGTTCTTCTGCTTCTGTCCAACCTACACCTATTCGCTGACCTTGATATAAACCTGTTGCATACGGAATTAAAAATCTTTCTTCTGCCGCTTCATACCTAAGAACTGTGCCAAGCGTATTATAATTTGCCCAATTTTTAGGACTAATAGTTTCTTTAAAACTTTTTGTTGTTACTAATCTGTTTGATTGTTCGTATGCTTGTTTTATTGAACCAACACCTTTTGATGCATCTTTTGATCCACCTAAAAGAAATCTGCCACCTTTTCCTCCAAAACCCATACCAATACGCAAACCTGAACCAGATAAACCAGCTATTCTAGCAAGTTGTCCAGCACCACTTGTTACAAATAATGTTTCAAATATAGCTTTAGGTGCATTACGCAATCCTTCTTCTTTTTTAAAATCATTAAAAGCTAACTCACCACCAAAACTGCCAAATCTTTCTTGTTTACTTATATTGTCTTGCAATAAATTTGACCACGTATCACGCCAACTTACATTAGCTTTTTCATCACGCACTCTTCTAGGTCTTGGTCTATCTAACTCTATATATATTTCATCCATTGCAAGAGTTCCTGCTTCATATGGATCTATGTTTGCATAACCTTTATTTGCTCTGTATTTATTAACAATGTCATTAAGTTTAGTGTATTTTTCTTGTGGCAAATTAGGTTTTTCTACCTGCACAATACTATCAATTTGATTAAATATTTGTTTGTAATCTGTAATTTCTTTAAATGTAGATGCTTGTTGTTGTGCAGTTACATCTGTCTCAAATGTTCTAAACTCAGGTGCATATGTATCATTGTCAATATTTGGAGTATAGTCAGGAGGAGGTCCACCGCCAGGAATTATTGGCACTACAGGATTAGGTCTTTCAAACACTTCGCCAAATTGATTTGCCATTGGTGGTGGCGATGATGGAGTTATTGGCAACGTGCTATTTTGTGTTTGTTGCCTTTTAGTAAAATTTAAAAAAGGTCTATCCGAAGGATCTGTACTACCTGGATCTCCTGGTGGTGGCGTTATGTTGAAAAATTTGTTTGTTACCATTAGCCATAAAATAATCTTCTAGTTCTAGGAGCAACTCTTTGTCTTGCCATATCTCTTGATCTTTGTGTTGCCTGCGCAAATCTTTGCGTGTATGGGAACTGACTAAGATATTCTTGGAACTGCAATGTAGGTGCTTGACCTTGTCTTATTCTTCTACCAAGCTCGCCATAATAATCCTGTATAGCTTGATTATAAACATCACCAGATGCTTGTCTTTGCACAGGTGTCATATTCTCTGGCAATGAACCAAAAAATGTTGCTTGTGGTTGACTATCTAAAAATCTAGAAAACACACTATCTGCTGGACTTCTTTGCATGTTGCCAAATGAACTTGTAAATTCTTCAAATGTTGCCATTAGCTACCTCTCATTCCCATTGGTAATTCATTATTTCCTGCAAATGGTACGCCAAGAGACCTTGCAGTATATTCCATAAACGATTCTTTGCCTGCAAAACTTGGATTCTTTGCCGCTCTTTCTGCCATAGCTTCTGAATCTAAACCTTTAAACATATCAGGCGCACTTGCTTTCATTTTATTTGCTTGCTCTCTAGACCACGCATCGTATAATGCGTCTGACCTTGGATTTACATATCTCATATAATTATCACCATATCTGCTTGTAGCCATACCCCTAATCATGTTTACAACTGTACTAGCATTTTTTGCATTATCACTAAAAGACATTGCTACGCTATCTGCAATATTAGTTTTGTCTGGACTATTTAAATCTTTTTTATATTGCGCAACAATGTTATTAAATGCTGTAGTTTGTTTATTAAATAAAGAATTTTCTTGTCCACCGCTAAGCATTTCACTTGTAAATTGATCAAAGCTTTTTCCTGTAACTGGATTAGCACCCTCTGCTAAATTCATGTTTTTTGCAACATCTTCTGCCATGTATGTAGCTTGTACTTCTGGAAACAATCCTTGAAAGTAACTACCTATTGGTCCACTACCATATATAACGCTTTGAGCTAAACCTTGATTTGGTGCTTGCTTATCTAAACCCAATGCATATCCTGATAACTGTGCGTTGTCAGATAAAAAATTATCAATATATTTATTAAAACTACTATATTCTGTTGGTGTTTGTTCAGGTAATCCTTCCAAAAAAGGTTCTTGCGGTCTTTGTGCCATCATTAATGTTTCTTGTGGCGCACTTCCAGTTAAAAAATCTTGCGCTCTTGGAGCCACAGGCATCATTGGTCCTTGATAAGAACCTTCTTGAAACCCAGCACCAATTGCTTCATTACCTGTTGTTCTTAATGGTGCAGATGTTTGCCCTTCACCAATTGGTCTGTCGGTAGCATTATTAATTGCCAAAGCTCTGTTACGTTCAAACTCTCTATATAAATTATCAAGAGTTGTAGGTCCATCTTCTAATGCCTGTGTCATTGCTTGTGATGTAAGAGCTTGATCGCCTGTGCCAATTCCTGATGTATTCTCTGTAATATTTTCTACAGTTTCTCCACTCTCTCCAACATTTTGCGCTATTCTTCTTGCTTCTGCTAAAGAGTCTGCTTCTACAGTTGTTGGATATGTACTTCCATCTGCTCTACGTATCTGAACAAAATATTGCATTATATTCCTTCTCCTTCAGGTGGTGCAGTTCTTGCACCAGGTCTAGGTGTACCAGGCGCAACATCTTGCGTTGGTGGCTCAGTAGGTGGCGCAGGAGGAAAACCTTGAGCTTCACTAGATAATACCGCTCCGTTAACCCCTGGAGGTCCTGCTGGTGGCATATCTTGTGGTGCGTTTGGTGGAGGCGGTGCTTGACCTGACTGCTCAGGACCTTGCCCAGTCATTCCAAATTGACTCATCATCGCTTGGAACTGTACATCCATCGCCGTTTCTTCCTGCTGTTCTTTCTTCATTGCTTTTCTCAACATATCTAAATAAACCATAGCTTCTTGTTGTTGTCCTTTAGCCATTAAAGCCTGAACAACATTAATCATAACTGCTTTTGGATCTAATGTCTCGCCTTGTTGTGCGTTAATTTCTTTTTTAAAATCTTCAACATCTTGTACATCAAGTATGTTATCCCATATCCAAACGTCAGGTGCAAGAGGGTTTGGTCCTTCCCTCATCATCTGCGCCATGGTTACTTTTTGCGGATCATCCTGTGGCATCTGCGGTTTAATTGCAATCTCAATTGGACCACCTTCGGCAATATCATCTGGAGATATAGGACCCATAAACCACTTTTTAAGTTCATTGTATTTACCTCTCATCTCCATTGTTCCATAATCACCAGTCGCATATTGCGCTAAAAGTAATTCTGATATTTGTTGGTACGCACTTTGCAAAGCATAAACTCTAGGCTGTACTTGATGTTCAGAACCTGACCTCAATAAGTTTGCCGCGTATCCTGACAATTGAAATTGTAATTCACCATACGCAACATTTGGTAAACCACCTCTTTGCAGTTCTGCCGATATCATACCTAAATAATCTCCTGTGTTTGCAGGCATAGTTATCTCTGGCAACAAATCAATAGATGTGTTTGCTGGTAAATCAACTTCTGTTCCGTCTCTCCATGGATCTGTTTCTAATGTTGCAGAACCATCAGGACTTGTAACTACATACGGATGTCTCGTAGAACGAGATATTAATGTTTTCATAGAACTCATTGCAAAATTGTAGTCATGGAAAAGCTCCCGATTAGCCGCGAACACAGATTCTCCGTACTCACGAGATGTATACTCACTAGATAAATCTCCTTGTACGTATGGTTGCGGACCCACAACTCCAACAAAGCAAGGAGCGCAGGGCATCCCTTGTATCATAACTCCGTGTGGCGTTGGTTTCTTGGCAAACTTTGGTCCTCCTGCATCTATAATTATGCAATTCATTTCTCTGTCATAATAATCCCAAACATCTATACCTTGTTCTTCAGCTTCTTGTTCAGGAGCAGAGACATCCATATTGTAAATAGCTTTGATTGACTCTTTAGTTCTTTTCTTTCTATGAGCAATCCAGTTAATACCTTCATCATCCATTTCATATATAACGTGCAAAGGATCCCATGCAGTAATGTCTACATATGCACTACCATCTGGTCTTGTATTTAATACAGACCTACCAGCAAAATGACCACGAAGTGTGATGTGAAAAGATAATTGTTCTCTTGCATTTGGTTGACCCATTCTTAACAATCTTTCGTCTGCTAAGTTTAATGCACCAATTACCCACTTCTCTTTGTTGGCTCCAATAATTCTATCTTGTTCGTTTTTGCCTTCATTAGGTACTCTTACAATCATGCTTGATGTTGTAAGGTATGCCATAATTTTATCTGCTAAAACTTTTGGAGTGTTGGATGTGTATGATTGAAAACCCTCTCCTGCATCATATGGGTTCATACGATACAAAGAATAATCTTCTTCCATTCTTTTTCTAACCTGCTTGAAACCTTCGGCTTCAAATCTTCTTTTTATTTTATCTAATAAATTATCTATCTGTGCCATTTACCATCTCTTTACAGTAATTTTTTGTTTTTCTTTAGCAAGCCTTGCATAACCAAAGTTTATTACAAGACCATAAACAATTGCCTTAGCACCATGATTAAAAGCATCCCTAGGTTCTCTTCCAACCACATTTCCATTTCGGTCTGTTCTCCATGAGTATACATGAACTTGCCCATCAAAGGGATTTTGGCAACCACCTAGTTCAGAAATAATACCACGACATTGTGGGTTAAATACCATGTTAGGTTTGTTTGTAACAGGGTGGGGTTTTAAAAAAGTATTAAACCTTTCTATCCCATCCATTACTCCAACCTTTTCACTAATCATAGAGACGTTAGCCTTGTGCCACCACACATCAACAGGTCGTCTTTCAGATTGCGCATGTGCCGCAATATCTATTACTCCTGAATCTACATCTTGCCACCATTCTCTATTTTGTGCAATTTCTATGATATCTTCTGTTGTCTTTTCTCTTTCATATATTTCATCAATAACTACAACTTGGTCATCAATTTTTTGTATAACCTCAACAGCGTAGGCACTTTGTGTAATACTTGAGTACCCTGGATCTATCCATAAGTATACTGGACTTCCTGCAACATATTGCGCGTCATTATTTACATGCAACGCAACATCAAACAATGGGTGTACCAATCCTTTAGGGGGTGATGGTTTCCCAGCAAGCCGTTCCATAAACCATGTGTCGCTGTGTAATCTTTCAAGACTTAGTATTTCTGGATCTTCTCTACCACCAGGATACACAACAGAGTTAGACCATGAAGGTAAACTAAAACTTTTAGCATCATCTGGATTGGGGTGCATTTGCCATGCTTCAAATCTAGACGGGTACCAACCAAGGCTTGCCTCAAATGTACCTTCTAAAAATAGCCATCCTCTTTTTTCAGCAATACGACCACGCAGTCTTAGAAAAGACTCGAAGTCAATCTGTGATGCTTCACATGCAACAATACCATCTGGTGCTTCCATCGCTAGAGACCTGTAGTCTTGTGCTGATTTAGTCTTTATACGTATGCCGTTAACGCATTGTATTTCGCCTGGGTCTATACGCTTAGACGCATTTTTCAGTAAACCTAGTCTGCCAAGCATGTCTAGTAAGTATTCAAATTCAGCTCGGCATCTTTCGTAGTCTCTGGCTACTAGCCATATGATTCCGTTGTCTTGTATCTCATCAAACTTAGCTAGTACATGCACAGCACCCATGAATGATTTACCTGCACGCTCACCACCTGCTACTAATTTAATACGTGCTGGGTGGTTCAGTATCTTTACCTGTTCTTCAGTCAGTTCAAAGCCTAACTGACTCAGTAACATATCTCTATCTTCTGTAAGCATTAGTTAAAGTAAAAGGAGTATTGATAAAAAGACTTCCGCTCTTCACTCTTGTGTTTACACTTAGGACAAGTCTCTGGTTTCTCTTCGTAGTCAGTCAGCACCTCAAAAGTGTCTGTGTCACACTCTTCGTTATTACATATGTAATCATACATTGGCATAGCAAATAAGATATCACATTAAATAGGAGTAACGCAATATCCTGCATTTGGTATAAAGAAAAGGGGGTTTCTCTCTCTTTCGACACTATCTCTCTCTTCCCCCAAAAGAAATTGTAATCATATAGATTACTTGTGTCAATACGCAATATAGTGCTTTTTAAAATATCTAGGGGAGGTAGTCAAGGCAAAAAATAAATTTAGAACCATCCCTATTCCCTACCCCTGACGTATACTGCTAAGGCATACCCCCACCATCACCGCTATGTGGTTGTACGTCTGACTCAGCGTCATTCGGCTCTACGCTCTCAATGACCAGATTTGACTCTGATCGCTCGTGTGATTCATGCAGTTCTTCGCTCTTGGACGAGGCAAGTCGGTGTCTCAGCATTTCAATAAGTCCTATAGCTTCGCTACTCTCGTTATTGTTCTTCTGACTCCATCGATCAGGATATCTCCGCTCCAAGAACCACGCACGTGCGCGCCAATCAGTACTCTCGACAATCTCGGCAATAGCACTACTCTCAGAGATACTCTCTGCCATCCTTAACGCTCCTGCGAAAGAGTGGTACGGCTCTTCCTGTGTACTCTCCCCACGCTTGAGCCATCCAAAAAATGTTGAATTTGGAACTCCCACTTGTTCACACGCAGAACTAGGATAGTTCCCCTGTGCGACAAGCTGACATATTTTCTTACCAATTTCTTTGGTAAGTCTCGTTTTATTTCCCATACCAAAATTCTACTATAGCAAACTGCCTAAAGGCAACTAACCATAGTGCAATAAGTTGCGTTCTCTTTACTACGATATGTTTACACATATCTTTGTAGTAATACTTAACAATATGTAAATACCTAAAGGTATTGACATATGTTATACCCCGTTATAGAGTTTGGTTATCGGTCAAATTGATCGGTCAAACAAGTAAGTGCTAAAGCACTAGGAGAACAACACTATGAGTACAACTAAAGTTGTAAGGACAAGACTACAGAACAGAACAGCAAGCTACGCAGTAGCTAAGCATAACGGACACAAAGTCCCTAAGGACTTCAAAGAATGGACTTGGAAAACTGCTCTTACTTTCCTTAATGGAAAGTCTAAAAAAGCAAAGCTTTCACGTACAGACTTTGAAAAAGTCACAGGCTACCCTGTTCCAGATGGCTCTTTCAGAGACCTAATCACAGGTAGAGTTACTAAAGTAACTAAGACCAAGACTACCAAGAAGTCAAAGACTTCTACTACTACTACCAAAAAGCCAAAGGCTTCCAAGAGTAGTAAAAATGGCAAGGTCGTAACTGTAAAGAAGCCCATCAAAGATGGAATTGACTACAAGAGACTAGCACGAGAGATCCTAAAAGCCCAAGCCTCAGAGAAATCTGAGGCAGAGGCACGAGCTTCTAAAGAAGCTTCAGATAGGTACACATCTGAGATGGAAATTAGAAGGTTGGGATGGTCATCCCAATTCAAAGCAGAGGACAAGGCTATAAAGCCTTCTCATGTGTGGGTCAAGGGCGAGGATCAGCTACCAAGAGGAGAGGATCTACTTAAAAAGTAGAACAGTATTTATCGCTCCTGAACATGAGCCTAAACTGTTCACAGTTTAACCAACTGCTCCACAGATGTGTGTCTGTGCTGATGATGACTCTAAAGAGTCGAAAGCAGAAAACTAAAACAAGTCTCGCACAAGTGCGAGGAAAGGAGATTTCTATGAAATTACCTGAAGGCTTTGGTAGTTCTGAAAACTACCACGATTGGCAAGAACTTTTTGAAGATCTGGTTAATACAGATCTTACATGTTGCGTTAAACCTGAGACTCAATGGGTTGATCCAAAGGATCATAGGTTCACATGCGATGCCATTGATGCTTTAGCATTTAAATTCTATGAACTTGGTAAAGTTCATGGCAAACAAGTTTCGCACAAGTGCGAGAAAGGAACTAAAAATGTTAACTAACATTTTATACAAATCAAAATTAGCCTATCGGCTATACATAAAATTCTCAAAACACTACACACGAGTGATTGATTTCCTTAGAAGGAAATTAAACGACTCAATCCTAGCGATCGATAAAATCGATCCTTGTGCATTAGACTCGGACATGCGTGAGTACTTTTCCATGCGTACGCTTGGGATCACGTGGGAGCAAGTTGAGGCTCTGAAAGAGGGAGACAGGGATGAGATATTTGAAGTCTTTGACTTCATCATAAGCGAGAAGAACGATTGGAATACTAAGTGTAACTCTTGTTACCAAGAGATTAAACCTTTAGCAAAGGCGGTAGTTAAATGAATTTAACTAGAGAACAAAGAGACAAGATCAGACTCGCACAAG
>CAYUWB010000021.1:0-14136 GCA_964448305.1 uncultured Candidatus Ruthturnera sp. | reverse complement strand
GGTAGTTAAATGAATTTAACTAGAGAACAAAGAGACAAGATCAGACTCGCACAAGAGCATAGACGTAAGCGAGAGGAACAATCTAAAAGATTGGTTGAGGGCAATCTTGACGTAAACATCCTTTCGGGCAAGGGTGTGAGTGAGATCGCACAAGCGATCGTGAGCCTGACTGAGTGTGTACGTGAACTTGCAAGAGTAACTGAGCAAAATAACGAGTTACTACGTAATCAGCGTTATGACAATTAAAAACTACATATCGTCAAATGTTAAATTTGACTATATGTATATGGTGTTATAGACTGTTATTGTCGAGTTCAGCTTGACACCAAAACAAACAAGTTTCGATAAGTGCAACATAATGCACTAGCGAGAAAGAGGTAATCATGGATATTTATCCATCAGCGATTGAGATCGCAAAAATATTTGACGCTCAAACAGAAGCAGTCAAGGGTATGTGGGCAGATGACGAACTAACTCCAGAGGAGTTAAAACAACTAGACCGAGACACAATCTCGGACGATCACATGGACAGGTACGATCACTTGTCCGATCAGGAGAACACAGATGGGTAACAGAGCAGTAATTCAAGTAGAAAACGATCCATTGGAGATTTATCTCCATTGGAATGGTGGTAGAGATAGCGTTGAGCCAATGGTAGCTTACGCACGAGAGCAAGGTATTCGCTCAGGCGACTACGGAGTTGCAAGACTCTGCCAAATTATTGGCAATACTCTCGGCGGTACGCTTAGTTTAGGAGTTGCTCCTAAAGGTTCGTACTCAGGCGATGAGGACAATGGCACTTATGTGCTAGACAATGAGTTCAACATAGTTGATCGCAAGGGATTGCGTGTCGGATTTACAGAGCAATCTGCATATCCATACGAGGACATGCTCAGTCATGTGCGAGAGAAAAATGATAAACATTTTGCAAAGGAGCAATCATGAGCGAACAAATGGAAGTACACACTTTTAGTGTGTCAGCAATGGTACAAGTCTCAGACATGGACGAGACTGACGCACGACAATGGGTTTATGACCAACTCCAAAGGAGTTGCTTAGACTCTGTGCAAGTGAGTTCAGAGATAGAAAATGAAAATGTTGTGTCGATCGTGTGGAGCATCGAAGATGTGGAAAATGTGGTGTCGCAGTTAAACGATGTTCATGCTGACAACAATTTCGATCGTCTTACTAAAGACGATAAAGAAGAAATTTTGTGTTTGCTCAAGAATGATCATGACGCAACAATCGGAGTAAATTGGGATGTAATTGAAAATTACGTTTGGGATTACGAAAGGAGATACAATGACTAGATTTGACATCAGATGTGTGTTTTGTAACGAACTCACATGGGCAATCAGACGAGCAAGAGACGGCAGACCATATGTCTGTGGAATGGGCAACAATCCCGCTCCTGTTAAGGAGCATGGAAGATGTTGCGACAAGTGTAACGAGGACATAGTCCTAGTTGCTCGGATGGGAGTGATCAATGCGAGTCTTTGAGATCACAATAGACGAGAGCGATTGGGATGACATCCGATCGCTCATGCGATCTAAGAAAGCTTTTAATCTAAAGATTAATGGCGAATTGTTCGAGATTAGATATGATCGGGCAACTGCTAATTATTACGGATGGATCAGCGATGCAAATTTCGTAGAAATTAGCGACTTATTACCAAAACGATTACTCACAGGAGTGTGAACAATGGCAGAAATACTACCAACTAAAGAACAGCTTATGGAAAGAGTTCTCTTTCTAGAGCAAGAACGATATGACGTGGCTACATCCATAGATGTAGTTCTAAACTACATCGTGGAGTCAGAAATGAATGGGAAAGTTAACGAGAGCGACTCGTGGTATCCCACATACGAAAGCTTAAACGAACTACTTTTAAAAGTAGAGGACGAGGAAAGAGATTTCCAAATCTACATGGAGACAATGTAATGAATGAATTATTCTACGAATGGCTAGAGAACAACGCTCAAGCGTGGTACAAGCGAGGATTACAATCAATGGACATTGATGTTTTTACAGAAAATGGAGAACACGAAGTTATAGTTAAATATAACTTTGGCGAAATTAAGGAGCAAAGCTAATGCAAACATTTTTACCATATGAAAATATGAGCGAGTCGGTTGCGTGTTTAGATACCAAGCGACTTGGCAAACAACGAGTTGAGGCTCTGCAAGTGCATAACATAATCACAGGTGCGTTGACCAAGAAAGGTAAAGCTTACAAAGGTTTCGTCAATCATCCTGTTGTAAACATTTGGAGAGACCATGTTGACGCTCTAGCGTTGTACACCAACCTGTGCATACTAGAGTGGATGGCAAGAGGGTACAAAAATACTATGGAGTATTTACCGATTGGAAAGGGAATTACGCTACCAAATTTATTTGGTAACAAAGAATTTCATGACTCGCACAGGAGTAACCTATTACGCAAGGACGAGGAACACTATGGTCAGTTCGGATGGAATGTACCTACTGACATGCCATATGTGTGGACGTAGGGAGTTGGATTTGACATCCTGTTGCAGATGGTTATATAATAAGTATGTGGTTGTCGGCTTGGCAATCATAAACAAGTTAAGGGAGTTACGATGGCGATTTCAAAATCAGAAAGACGACATTTGTATGCACAATTGCTTGGTGTAGACGTTACAGGCAAGAGTGGTAAGGAACTGCACCAAATGGTCAAAGACCATAAAGATGGTTCGCAACTAAATAAGATTGCTGAGAAAGTGATCGAAAGATTAAGCACAGACACAAACGCTGAGGAGCGTGTAAAAAATGTGTTGGGCGAGGTCTTAAAAGACTTATCATCAGATGATGATGAAGAAAGCAAAACAAGTTCGGACGCTAAAGAGCATGCAGTAGCATAGCTTGAGCGAGAGAAAGGACACGACATGGCAGACATGAACAAACACATAGTTACTTACGATTTCGTAAGTAGCATTACAGACTCGTTTCAGGGCGAGAAACAAGCAACTCGTGAGGACTCACGTGTGTTACACAAAGCATTTTCACATCTTACAGATGTAGAGAACGCAGTTGTGCATTGGGAACTTACAGATAGTTGTCCATGTAAAATGGAAACTAGCCTAGAGTTGAAAGAGGGCGAGGGCGGTATGACTTGGAAAGTCAACGTATGCGATCTCTGTGATTATGACGCAAGAATAGAATCTTCGCAAGTATTCTCAGACGCTATCGGTCAGAGCATATCCGCTTGGACGACTACAGTTGGTAAGAAACATCTTATCAATGCAATCGCTCGTGAGACCAACTTAGATCCTGATGAAATTGGGGTATCAACTGATCCTCATATGGTGGCTCACGCACAAGACTTAAACAAGCAATTAGCTTTTCGCACAAGGATGATAGAAATTCTTGTCGAAATGTTAGATACATCAATCAAAATGATTGATAGAAAAAGAACTAGCAAAGCTAATAATCAAGTGTTGGATGACATGCACAAAACAATGGGTGCGATCATTCAAAGCGTCTTAAAAGACGACAATAAACAAGCAACTACGAAAGATGTTGCAAACAAACTAATCGATGAAATCGATGGGCAAAAGGGGGAAAAATAATGCCAATCAGAGATTCAGAAATAGACAAGTTGCTTAGTCAACTTAAGCGAGAGGACAACGCTCCTGTCGCAACTAAGACAGAAAAACCTAAGGCTAAAAAGCCTAACAGGTCGAACAAGTGGAAGGACGCACCATCGTGGTTCTTTCCAAGTAAGTATGGCGAACAGATCGCTGACGAACTTGAGGTGTTCATCAACATGAGAACGCCTGTGATGTGTATCGGTGGCACAGGTCTTGGTAAGACTGTGATCACAGACATGATCGCAAGAAAACTAGGTCGCGGTAGCGTTGGATTCAACTGCTATTCAGGAATGGATATCGCATCGCTCGTGGGATTGTGGTTACCTGATGGCAAGGGCGAGGTTATCTGGAATCATGGTATTGTAACCAATGCCATTATCAAGGGATTTGTTCTCAGAATTGAGGAATGGACAAGGTGTACGCCTGAACTAAAATCTAAGATGTTTGGAATCATGGATTCCAAAGATAGATATTGGGCGTTGCCTGAGGCTAAGATCGACAAGGTCGATGTTCATGAGAACTTCACTATTGTCGCTAGTGCGAATCCTGCGGGCAAGGGTTACGTAGGTACGATGAGAGAGGACAAAGCTACTATGTCTCGGTTCGGTGCGGTCATTGAAATCAATGAGCCACTAGCCGATGAAAAGAAAGCTATGCTTAACGCAACTGATGGTAACGATGACTTATCCAATAGGATAGTTAGATTCGCAGAGTTGTGCAGACAAGATGGTCTCACGTACGTATCTACGAGAGACATCTACTACTTAGCAACTGCAATCACATCGGGCATGGACGCCAAGAGAGCGGTTGAGGTTACAGTCGCACCAAAGTTCGAGGGTATGGAATCTGCCATAATCACACATGGTCGATCAGTATTCGAGGACATGGGTAAAGAAACAGGTTCTGACAAAGTCAGTTCAGTAGTGAAAGGAAAGACAGAAGATGCCTAGAAGAAATACATGGAAATCAGACAAGCGTGCTAACGATCATTCATCTGTGCTATCACACGCAGTTGGTAGAAAGATTGAGGTTGTTAACACAAGAACCAAAGGTAAGGGCATCGATGGTGTCATTACAAGTGAGGGCAGTAAATACGTTAGAAGATCTAACGAGTCATTTGAGACTACGCTCACGACTGCTATGCGTGGCAAGAGCGAGGTAGACTTTACTCTTGCGCGAGGAGTTCTGAATAATGCTATGGACTTTTACAGACGCAAGTGGAAAGATTACAACCAAGACAGATACGATAGAGGTCTGCCAAGTTACGATCCTGTCAAAATACTGCATGCAACTCAAAATGCAAAGCATATAGCAGTATCGTTGCACCAATACTTAGATACGCTAAGGTGTGCTACCAAAGCTAACGAGTTCTTTCTTAGAACTGATTGTGTTGACAACGCAGTTGATGGCGTTATCAAGTCTATCAAGATCGCATGTGAGAGGATGTATACTGATCCCTTAGATCAGAAAGCAATGCACTTTATGTCGATGTTGTTTGGAACAGTAGTTCCAACACCAAAATGGCACAAGGACGTAGTAGATGTTGCTATCAAATGGACAAGAGCGACTTACGATATGATAGATAATGGTAACGCAAAAGATTGCGTTAGTGTAACTATAGGTATCGCAATTGATCTCATGCATCTGTTAACGCCTAAGGACGCACCACCACCGCCACCACCATCAGATGATCCGCCTGAGGATCCAAGCGATGAGGAAAGCGATGAGCAAAGCGATGTTGATGGTAATCCTTTCGATGATGTTGATGGCAATCCTGACGCACCATCAGACGAGCCTGACGAGCAACCTGATGATCAACCTCAATCAGACGAGGGCGATCAACCTGTTGATAGTAATCCCGACACAAGTACAGGCGATACAGGATCTTTAGATATCTCAGACGTGTTAGATGGGTTGCTTGATAGTGCAGAAAAAGATACAGAAGAAGGTAAGAAAGCTGAGGTATACACTAGCGATGAGGTTAGAGAGTATGGAAAATCAGACGATGGCGCTAATCACAAAACTACGATTAGAACCTTCAAGATGAAACCATACAATGCAAGCGCTCGTGTGGTCAATCTGTTGCAAGATACCAATAAGATGGGGATGGCTCACAGGCACAGAACAGGTATGCCTACCACTGACATATGGAAGATATCTGCTATTGGCGATACCAAAGTATTTGGTAAGTCAGATCATCGTAGTGGCAAGCTTGTCATATTGCTTGACTTATCAGGTTCAATGCATTGGGATGATGTTATGGATGGCGAAAGAGCGGATCTAGCAATTCAGTCAACTATTGCTTTGCAAGAGGCGTTCCCGCAAGCAGAGACTTTCGGATTCGTATCAAGCCATAAAACAAGCTACATTGTTCCTATGGAAAATGGAATGTTTCCGTATATGGATAGCTACTCTGATGGTATGCCTCATGGCAATCCTGACTGTAGCGCACTAATGCACATACAAGATATGCTTTCAGGTCAAATGCAAGATAGCATGGCTATTGTGATATCGGATGGCGCACCATTCGGACCAGCGCCTATGACAGATTCGCACATGGTAAATCACACTAGAGAACTTGCTAACAAGTTACACAATGATGGTCTAAGGTTTGCATCGGTTCTGATTCAATCAGGCACAAATATTTATCCTAGCGATGTAGTCGCTCGTGTGAATAACGTAGAGGACATCTACGATATTGGCGAGGTTATACATCGTGTTGGACAACAATTCTAGTCGTAAGACTATACAAGTCAAGGAGCATACATGGCTACAGAGACAACGGCACTACAAGTGCCAAAACAAAACTTGCACGAAGTTGTCGTGCGAATAACAGGTACTAGCGAACTAATAGTTCACAAGTTTAGTGCCAAGTCAATCAAGCAGATTGAAGATATACAGGCTAAGAAAGCTAAGACTAAGTCTAAGCGTAAGCCTGAGGACGAATACAATGACTGTTTTTACAGATGGTCAGATGGCAATCAAGACGCAGACAAGGGCGATCACAAGTGGGATGGTAAATCTACAGGTGTTCCCTCAATAGCGATCAAGAAAGCAATGGTCGGTGCGTGTAGACAAGTCGACATGCCAATGACACTTGCGAGACAAGCATTTCATGTACAGGGTTCGGTACTCAAGATCGAGAACGCAGAACCATACATGCGAACAGATCATGTCAGAATTGGTGTAAAGCAGACTGACGTGAGATATAGACCATCTTATCCTATCGGTTGGAGTGTTGATATACCGATTGTTTATGATGCTGATGTAATCAGCATAGAACAGTTGCTCAACCTAATCGAAAGAGCGGGGTTTAGTGTTGGCTTGTGCGAACACAGACCTGAGAAAGATGGCGACAAAGGAATGTTTAAGCTAGACTTAACGAAAGAGTTAGAGGATAAACCTCTATCTTAAATATTTCGGAGAGGTGCGGGTACGTTTTTCCCTCCAAGAAAAATACACGAACCGCACTTCTCCACCATGTAACGTGCGTGCAAGTACATTCCAGTCTGCTAGATAGATTACTTTGGGTTATGACGTAATTAGCTATGCTAGTTTTTCCATAATCATAGTGAAATTAAGGCAGAAATAACAATATAAGAACTACCACAAGATTGGAAAGGTAGTCGCTTGCATGACTACGTGGCAGACAGGGCGAGTAAGGTTATGATTTGATATGAAGTGTCGGGCGATGGCAGATGCGGTCAGGTAAGTTACGTTAGTTTGTGTACAGGTGTGTTCAGGAAATGGCAGACGTGGTTCGGACGGGCGTAGTCGGTAATGTTACGGATCGGTAAGGCAGACGAGGCTTGTAGAGTTAAGTTCAGGTGCGTTATCTAGAGTTAAGTTGCGATATGGCAGACGGGTCAAGGTATGGTGCATCGGGGTTGGAATGGTAGCGGTAAGGCAGACGAGGTTAGGTCAGTAAGGGCGCAACTTGTTGCGTTATGGAGAGTTTTGGCAGACGGGGTTTGAATGGTTGGGTTACGATATGTTTCGACATGGCTTGATTTTACAGATATCATGTGATATCTTTTTTAACAATAAACAAACAAGTGAAGGACAAATTATGAAATTTGTATGGGGAGATAATCCCTTTTTAAACACAGAGGGCATACGCGATTTAGATCCGCAGATAATAGGCGAGCGAATCGAGTTCTTGCTCTCTACTCATGGAGACAAGCTAACGCCTGAGGTTCTTGTACAAGATGCAGAAAATGCAGAGAGTCCACTTAATCCTATATTTGCAGAGCATGTAAGTAGCAAGGCACACAAGTGGGATCTAAACATAGCTAGGAATGTTATGAGTGGGTTGCGTGTTATTTTCGTAAACGAAAGTGGAGACGAAGATACTAAGTACGCTCTAATGAGCGTTAGAACTGAGGACGATGGCAGAAAGAGAGAGTACAGGCACATCAACATAGTTGAGAGTGATGACAAAGTGAGGGCGAGTGTAACTCGTGATGTCATATCTCAGCTAAGATCAATCAACAATAGGTATTCATACCTAAAATCTATTACACCACTCACACGTGCGATAGATGAAATGGAAGAAATGGATGAAGATGGAAACGAATAAGATTGATGCAATCTTGTCTGAGTACGAGGTTCTAGGCGTACAAATACAAGCGCTACAGAAGAAGAAAGATGAGTTAGAGGCTATGATCTACATGGAACTAGACTCTCGCTCGTCTGATACAAACTGGGCAACTGTGTTGAAAGGCAAGGATTACGAGGCTAAGCGTTCGTCTAAGTCGTCTATAGCGGTTGATGACTTGCGCTATATCGCAGAGGAGTGGATGGATGATGAGGAACTAGACAAATGTATCAGGAAAGCACGAACAAGGATAGTCGAAGAACCTGAACGTGTGATGATGACTGAGGTAAAAAAATTAAAGAAACAAGGTGGCGAACTTGCTGACTACATCGAGAAGATGACTAAGAGAGTAAGTAGTGGCATCAAAGTAAAAAGGATAAACGATGGACAAGATTAAAGGATTAGAACTTGCAGAGAGTATCAGGCAAGACATGGTCAAAGATATTGACTACACAACGATAGCGCACATGCAAAAGCCGTTTTTAACGCAATCAGGTGCGTCTAAATTGGCAGAAGGTTTTGGTTACAAAGCTGAGCTAGCGGACGTGCGAGAGTACAACACAGATAGTGGAGAGTGCAGAATTACAATCGTACTCAACATTATAGACATAACCTCTAACGATTGTATCTCAGGTGCAGTAGGCACATGGGATTCGTCAGAGCGTGGATCATCTGATAGACAGAGAGGCATGCAGATGGCGTATAAGAGAGCATACGTTATGGGTATGAGATACGCTACTTTCTCACACGAGTTGTTCACACAAGACGAGGACATTGTCAGAGCAGACAAGGAATCGCAGTCAGCACCTACAAGAGTAGTTGTTAACGAGGACACAGGCGAGAAGAAAGAGGTTAAGAACATTTTTGAAATGGAATGGGATGCATCTAAAAACGATTATGTGTTCACAAGATATGGTGCAAAAGTTAAGGGCAAGACTGTAAAAGAGGCTTACTACGATTCAAATGTGGGCAAGGGTTACCTTGAATGGATATTGAACTTAGGTTCAGATCCTAGCAAGACTGACAATCAGGGCAATCCTGAGAAACCATGTAGCATGGGGTTGAGAGAGTTGATTGTAAAAACAATCAATGACATCAGCTTTGGCGTAGAAGATGAACCTGAACAGAAAGTCGCTCCTAAAAAAGCAGACACACCAGACATAGACACAATCGCACAAGTGAACTATGAGAACAGGAGTACATAATATGACTGAGGTAAGAAAATTAAGTACAAAGGAGTTTACTTCGGAGTATGCTAAGAGAGTTGGTCGGCAAGACTTTCTCACTAGCGTGCGAGATATGTCTGTGGGGATGACAATTGCTATCCCCGCAGATGGTAAGGAAGAGGCACGCAGAAAGCAACACGGCATAATCAATGACGCGAGTAGGCGCCGAAAAGCAGGACAGAAGGTCAGGTATCAAACTATTCTCAAAGAGAAAGAAGTTTGGGTTAGGCGGATAGAGTGAGCCTGAAAGCAATAACATGGGCGTGGGAACAGAGAGATATCGCGTCCAGTCAAAAAATTGTACTTCTCGCACTTGCGGACCACGCAAGAGAGTGCGGTTGTTGTTTTCCAAGCACGAGATTCATAGCTGAAAAGTGTGGCATGAAACAGAGAATGGCTCAGTATCATGTCAAAAATCTAGAAAAACTTGGCTACCTCACACGAGTGAAGTCAAAAGTTAAGAGATTGAAAACAGATGGGTTCAAGTTATTACTTGAAAATCCAAAAGAATGTAGTGCAACAGGTTGCGTTTTGGGGGTGCATTCCGTTGCGCCGTCCATATCTATATCTAAAGATATAGATATTAAGAAACGTAAAGTAGAAACTACAGCGACAGCACCAAAGTGGTTATCATTAATTGACAATGATGGCACATTAGTAGAGAATGTTTCACATCCTAAAATTCAAGAGTACATAACCGACATAGAAACAGATTACGTTGGAGTTGACTTGATAGCAGAGGCAAAGAAATATTCACTCTGGTGGGAAGGCAAGAAATCAAAAAAACCGAAACTAGCCTTTAGAAATTGGCTAGAGAAAGCAAAAGAGAACTATTATGGAAAATCTGAAAGACGAGTTTCAAAAGGTCGCGCAACAGAGGTCAGCACAACGATCGATGAGCGGACAAGAGAACTCGCAGAAAAACAAAGAAAATCAAAACTCCGATAAAGGACACGTTACTAAACGACTAGCAGACCTCGCGAAAGAGTATATCGCTCGCGGGGTTTGCAAATGCGAAGGACTAGGTTGGGTAGCTTGGAACTTTCACATTGATCATCCTGACTTTGGCAAGTATGCACAATGCGTTTGCATGAAGAAAAACTCACGTGAGATACTTATCAGAGCCTCAAACTTGCAGAGCTATGATGAAAAAAGATATAGCGACTACGATACAAGCTTGATTGAGAATGGAGACTACGTTCTTAAGGCATGCTCTGATTGGGCAGAACAGAGGAACGAGCCGTTTATAACACTTTATGGAACAACAGGAGTCGGTAAGACTCATTTAGCGTTGGCATCTGCCTGGATGGTGATAAATCGACATCACCAAGCGGTGTTATTCGCACAAGCGAGTGATCTGATCAGAAACTTACAATCCAGCATGAAAGCTGGCAACCTAAATCAAGAGGTAAATACTTACAAGAGCGCAAGAAATCTCGTCTTAGACGATTTGGGTAGGGAGTACACGACTGATTGGACAACATCAATCTTTCACGAGATAATAGACTACAGATACAGAAACCACGAACTGCGTACATTCGTTACGACCAACCATTCCATTGATGAACTCAACAAGATTGTTGGCGTACCCGTTGTAAGCAGACTTACAGACGCTTTCAGAGGCAATTTCATAGCCATAGAGGGCGAAGATGTGAGACCAAGATTATTGGAGTTGAGAGATGGCACAAAGTAAACAATGGAAACAGATAGAGCGTGATTGGGCAGACAAGCTAATCGCGCGACCGACTAACGCAACAGTAGAACGCATACCTGTAACAGGTAGACACTCAGGCAATGTGCCTGATATACAACATCCTTACTTTGCAATAGAAGTTAAGTATGGAAAGGTTGTGTCTAGTCGCACGCTGAAGGCTCTAGAACAGGCTTTGATGGCATCAGAGGCTAATAGGGGTAAGTTACCTATAGTTTGCCAATCACACAAGCAAAAGGGCAAGAGAGATCTTAAGCACATTGTTTCTATGGATTTAAATACGTTTAATAAGATCGCACGAGTGTGGATGGACTCTAAGGATGCTCCCGTTGACACAGGCAAAGACCTAACACTATAATTTAAGTAAGGAAATCCTTTCTCTTACGCGCGAGCGTAGTTTCATGATTCCCTTGACTTGTTTGTGTTCCGCTTAGTTAAGTTGTTCTCTCTAGGCGGAACATTACATACCATGTTGGGAAATTTTCAGAATCATTCTAAACCTAAATAGGACAGTTTTGTTATCTACTTTTTAGAATATCCCAGAATTTTTAGAACGCACGTAATTGCGCGTATACATATATATATATATTACAATGGTGATTAATGTAGCGTCAGCGCTTTAGTCAGGTTTTCTTTCTACTGGTGCCATTAACACTTCTACATTGCCATCAACAACCCAATTAGCACTTGTAACTGTACTTGATACTGTTAAAGCTTTACTTACTAATGAACTATCTCCACCGACTCTATTAAAAGTTATTTCAATTTCTCCGACATCTAGCTTGTTAAGCGTACATGAACCACCAGATGACACGATGTTAGTTAAATTAAGTTCATTTACATAAACTTTAGAAGAACTAATGCTATCTAATGGACTAATGTGTATTCGGTCATATAACCCACCTTGAGTCTGTAATAGGTCTGCCATGTAGTAACCACCTGATATTCGCAAGTTAGGTATAGTAGATGAAGCTGTTTGGTATATAGATAAACCATCGGCTTGATTATCTTTAATGGTTGTTTTATTTGAATTAATGTTCGTCATAACCAAAGTAGTACAACTATTTCTTGAGAATACTAACTTTCCAATTTCGATTCTAGTGTTATTGCCGTCAATCAGTATTGCTTCTGTTTTACCTGATGGCAAAGCAGATGGTTGACCTTTAGATGCAAATGAAGTTCCTACGTTTACATCTGATATGCTTATAGTTTCTACTGGTGTGTCATTAAGTAAAACTCTAAGTGTGTTTGTAGTTACTTCTTCTTTAAATTGTTCTTCTAATTCTGAGTTAGGCATATCTGATGGTGCAAGATATACACCTGCATCTCGATTACTAAACGATCTTTCTGCTAATATTGTTTCGTTTACAACTACACCAGTACCTACTGTTGAACCTACAGCTAGAAAACTCATAGCCATTTGTGGACTAAATCCTAATTTAAGAAGCGCATTATATGGTAATGCCAAGGTTTGAAAAAACCTGTGCCATTTTTTACTTTCACTATCCAGGTAATCTACTTTAACCATTACCCAATCACGTATTAATATACCTTTATTATATGTTTGTATGGCTAATAACAATGGAGATTTAACAATAAAAACTATCATTCTTCCAAAAGCTTTTACAATTTCAAACGTAAAATTAACTATTGTTTTAATTAATTTACCTACGCCTTTTACAATATTTACAGGTATTTTAATTATAGATTTAATAATTTTTTTCATTTAGAGTACATTTCTCCTATTACAATTATACTTGCTAAGCATAAGCCAAGCAAAGTTGTAGACGCAATTAATCTCGTCTTTGTTTTACTTTTATTCGTTTTCAAGAACTTTCATTCCTAATGCTATAATACCACCTATGGTAGCAGTTGCTAGTTCAGGCACACCTTTTAATGCACCAATAGCCGCTAGTATACCTAAGACTACTATAGCTAAAAATATTTGTGGTCTTAATTTTCCCATTATGTTTTTGCCTTTTTAGCTTTATTACGTTTTGTTATTGCCGCCGCTTTTTTTCTAGCATCAGCTACGCTACTCGCACCCCATGCTTTTAAAGCTAAGTTTTTTCTAGTTGGTTTACCATTTTTAAACATAGGACCTTTAACGCCAGCCATCCTTGCTAAAAATGATGCTCTTCTAGGATTGTCTCCGCTCTTTACAGGCGCTTTTAAATTTTGACCTTTAGCTTTAAAATGCGCTCTACCTGCTTTGTTAAGTCCACCCTTAGGGTTTTGATGTGCTTTCTTAACCATAATTACCTTTTCTTTGCTGTTTTTTTAGATTGCCTAAACGCTTTAGCTGTAGGCGCACCCTTTGTTCCTGGTTTTCGCATTTTTTCACCTGATCCAGCTTTTATTCTTTTTCTTTTAGCGTGAATATTTGCGTACAAACCTTTTTTACTTTTTCGTGGAGCCATTGCTTCCTCCTACTATTCCTAAACCATTTGGTCCACCCAATTTGTTCCATTCAGTTGCACTAATTTTTCCATCAGCAACAGCATGAATAAAAATTTCTGACACAGCTTTTAGCCTTGCACCAGATAAATTTGATATTGCGCCTATAAAAAAATTAACCATATTTCTATATGGTTGAGGTACAAATGGTAGTATTGGTTTTAATAATCTAAACATTATCTTTTCCTTTTTTTCATTCCATTTTTCATACCCATACCCATCTTTTTTTTCTTTGCTGGTCTACCTACTTTAGACCCATATGTTCCTTTACCCCTTGGCATTTTTTTTCTCCTTTTTGCAACTACCATTGCAGTTGCCTAGTTGTTTTTGTAATTCAATTACTTGATCATGTAAAGTTTCTACCATGCATTTTAATCTTAAAGTTTCATCGTTAGATAATACTTTTTTCATTGCTGATTCTGTTATTACAATTTCATTGTTTTGTGTAGTCATTGTTTCTCCTATAACTCTGCTTCTATATCTGGTGGGTAATCTGTACCCTGCCTAGTTCTTATAGTTTGTCTAGTTGCGTTC
>CAYUWB010000020.1:0-23229 GCA_964448305.1 uncultured Candidatus Ruthturnera sp. | reverse complement strand
GTACAGGAATATTAACCTGTTTCCCATCGACTACGCATTTCTGCCTCGCCTTAGGGGCCGACTAACCCTACGCCGATTAACGTTGCGTAGGAAACCTTGGACTTCTGGCGAGGGGGTTTTTCACCCCCTTTATCGTTACTCATGTCAGCATTCGCACTTCTGATACCTCCAGCATCCCTCGCAGGACACCTTCAACGGCTTACAGAACGCTCTCCTACCATCGCAATAAATTGCGATCCGCAGCTTCGGTATGTAGTTTTAGCCCCGTTAAATCTTCCGCGCAAACCGACTCGACCAGTGAGCTATTACGCACTCTTTAAAGGAATGGCTGCTTCTAAGCCAACCTCCTGGCTGTCTGGGCCTTTTCACATCGTTTCCCACTTAACTACAATTTTGGGACCTTAGCTGACGGTCTGGGTTGTTTCCCTTTCCACTACGGACGTTAGCACCCGCAGTGTGTCTGCCATGCTCATACTTTCAGGTATTCGGAGTTTGCAATGGTTTACTAAGTCTTGACAACCCGCTAGCCATAACAGTGCTCTACCCCCTGAAGTAATACATGACGCTCTACCTAAATAGATTTCGGAGAGAACCAGCTATCTCCGGGTTTGTTTGGCCTTTCACCCCTATCCACAGCTCATCCCCTCATTTTTCAACATAAGTGGGTTCGGGCCTCCAGTTAGTTTTACCTAACCTTCACCCTGGCCATGGATAGATCACCCGGTTTCGGGTCTACTCCCAGCAACTATTCGCCCATTTAAGACTCGGTTTCCCTACGGCTCCCCTAATGGTTAACCTTGCTACTGAGAAGTAAGTCGCTGACCCATTATACAAAAGGTACGCAGTCACGGAATAAATCCGCTCCCACTGCTTGTATGCATACGATTTCAGGTTCTATTTCACTCCCCTCCCGGGGTTCTTTTCGCCTTTCCCTCACGGTACTTGTTCACTATCGGTCATTAGAGAGTATTTAGCCTTGGAGGGTGGTCCCCCCATATTCAAACAGCGTTTCACGTGCGCCGCCTTACTCGATTTCACATAAATTAAATTTTCCTGTACGGGACTATCACCCTGTATCGTTGAACTTTCCAGAACATTCTAGTAATTTAAAATATGCTTAAGGGCTGGTCCCCGTTCGCTCGCCGCTACTAAGGGAATCTCGGTTGATTTCTTTTCCTCTAGGTACTTAGATGTTTCAGTTCCCTAGGTTAGCCTCCTTAACCTATGTATTCAGTTAAGGATAATGGTCTGATGACCACTGGGTTTTCCCATTCGGAGATCTCCGGGTTAAAGCTTATTTATCAGCTAACCGAAGCTTATCGCAGATTATCACGTCCTTCATCGCCTTCTAATGCCAAGGCATCCGTCGTATGCACTTATTCACTTGACCATATAACCCCAAATTATCTGCTTGTATCTTCCATCTTTTACTTGTCTTCGTTGTTATTTTCTTCGCTCACTTGTCGTTTAGATTAACTAAACTCCGGCGTTCGCTCAAAAAATGGCTTGAATCCAAACAAAATCTGAAATCTTAAACCTATAAAGGTTATCTGGTTTCGTATTTCACCTTGAAGTCACAAATTGTGATAAATCACAATCGGTGAATTCTTTTTTATTTTTCAATGAGAGAAATTAATCTCTCAATGAGAATCCATATTTTTTGAAATTGTTGTGTCAATGCAATACACCAATGATAACTGTCATCACAACAGTTATCGCGTTGTTATATTGTATATTTACAAACTTTACTTCATGTATTAAATTGTTAAAGAGCTCCACAGCCGAAGCCGCGGTATAAAAACTTAAACAAAGTAACTAATCAAGTTAGCTTGTTTAAGTTTTTTTAAGTGAAAGATTAAGTGGTGGAGCCAGGGAGGATCGAACTCCCGACCTCTTGCGTGCAAGGCAAGCGCTCTCCCAGCTGAGCTATGGCCCCATTAGTTATTCTTGTTACCAATTATATAACTTTTGCAAATAACAAGGCATTTTTTAATGAAGTTTGCAAATTGCAAATGAATTAAAAAATAACACCGTTATTGGTAAAAGTGGTGGGTCTGGGTGGATTTGAACCACCGACCTCACCCTTATCAGGGGTGCGCTCTAACCAACTGAGCTACAGACCCGACAAAAAACTACGAATAGTTTAGAAGGGATCACTTGGTCTTTCTTCTCATTAAATTCTATCAAACAACTTGTTGTGGACACTCATACGTTTCTTAAGGAGGTGATCCAACCCCAGCTTCCGCTAGGGTTACCTTGTTACGACTTTACCCCAGTCATGAATCACACCGTGGTAACCGTCCCCTGTAAACAGTTAGACTAGCTACTTCTGGTGCAACCCACTCCCATGGTATGACGGGCGGTGTGTACAAGACCCGGGAACGTATTCACCGTGGCGTTCTGATCCACGATTACTAGCGATTCCGACTTCACGGAGTCGAGTTGCAGACTCCGATCCGGACTACGAAAAGGTTTATGAGATTAGCACCACCTCGCGGCTTAGCAACCCTTTGTCCTTCCCATTGTAGCACGTGTGTAGCCCTGGTCGTAAGGGCCATGATGACTTGACGTCGTCCCCGCCTTCCTCCGGTTTATCACCGGCAGTCTCCCTATAGTTCCCACCATGATGTGCTGGCAAATAAGGATAAGGGTTGCGCTCGTTACGGGACTTAACCCAACATCTCACGACACGAGCTGACGACAGCCATGCAGCACCTGTATCAGAGTTCCCGAAGGCACCAATCTATCTCTAGAAAGTTCTCTGTATGTCAAGACCAGGTAAGGTTCTTCGCGTTGCATCGAATTAAACCACATGCTCCACCGCTTGTGCGGGTCCCCGTCAATTCCTTTGAGTTTTAACCTTGCGGCCGTACTCCCCAGGCGGATAACTTAACGCGTTAGCTTCGCCACTAAGAGGTAAATCCTCCCAACGGCTAGTTATCATCGTTTACGGCGTGGACTACCAGGGTATCTAATCCTGTTTGCTACCCACGCTTTCGTACCTCAGTGTCAGTATTAGTCCAGAAAGCTGCCTTCGCCATTGATGTTCCTTCAGATATCTACGCATTTCACCGCTACACCTGAAATTCCACTTTCCTCTCCTATACTCTAGTTTGCCAGTTTTAAATGCAGTTCCTAGGTTGAGCCCAGGGCTTTCACATCTAACTTAACAAACCACCTACGCACGCTTTACGCCCAGTAATTCCGATTAACGCTTGCACCCTCCGTATTACCGCGGCTGCTGGCACGGAGTTAGCCGGTGCTTCTTCTAAAGTTAACGTCAAGGCTAATAGTTATTAACTATTAACTTTTCTTCACAATTGAAAGTGCTTTACAACCCTCAGGCCTTCTTCACACACGCGGTATTGCTGGATCAGGGTTGCCCCCATTGTCCAATATTCCCCACTGCTGCCTCCCGTAGGAGTCTGGGCCGTGTCTCAGTCCCAGTGTGGCTGATCATCCTCTCAGACCAGCTAAAGATCGTTGCCTTGGTGAGCTTTTACCTCACCAACAAGCTAATCTTACGCAGGCTCATCTGATAGCGTGAGGTCCGAAGATCCCCCACTTTACTCCATAGAGATTATGCGGTATTAATCCAGATTTCTCTGGGCTATCCCCCACTATCAGGCAGATTCCTACGCGTTACTCACCCGTCCGCCACTCGACGCCTACTAGCAAGCTAGTATCGTTTCCGTTCGACTTGCATGTGTTAAGCATACCGCCAGCGTTCAATCTGAGCCAGGATCAAACTCTTCAGTTCAATTCTAACTATTTAGAACATTGGCAACATTTATAAATAAATGCGCTTTGCGTTCAATTTTTTTAAAAGCTGATTTTGCTTTTGTTTTGTCGGAACAACTACAAATAAATGCAATTGTTTCGTGTGCACTGCACAATTTTTATTGTACGAGTGCCCACACAAGTTGTTTGATATATTTTTAAAGAGCTACCACGATCAAAAACAAAGTTGTTTTGAACTCGGTGAAAGGTGGAAATTATACTTGGATTAATTTGTGCGTCAAGAACTATTTCGCTTTTTTTATAAATTAATTTGTTGAGCAAAAATTAAGGCTGTAATTTGTCTTCAGGTACCGCTCTGTTTAGCCATTCGTCAACTTCATCAATATCGACAATATCTCCTTGATTATTAAGCATTTCTAAGTCGTTATCATTCCAACCTTTGATACCTAATTTGAGTGATCGAACATTTTTAAAACCCATTTGCTGCATTGTTAATGCTGCCAATGCGCTACGATTACCTGAACGGCAAACCACCACAATATTTTGATCTCTTGCTTGTGCTAATGTTGGAATAGTGTCATCATAATTCCAAACACAGGCGCCCTCCAACACACCTCTAGGCACATGGAGTGAGTTTTTAATATGCATCATCTCAAACTCGTCTGGCTCTCTAATGTCTAATACAATCAAGCTAGGGTCTTGCTCTATTTCTGTTTCTAAATCCCACGGCAATATTTCCCCCACTTCCCTTAGCGCTTTAACAACAAGTCTTTGATATCCGTCCATGTCTTTAATTGAAAATTGAAAGTTAAAAATTGATAATTATTTATCTATTGATTTCTTTGATGATTTTACTATGCTTACTAGAAGCTTTATCAACTCTACACTATCGGGATGTATAGAATTAAAGCTTTGTTCGCTGATATATTCACCATCTTTGAGCAATTGTAACCAATATTCCGTTTCATTCGCTTCTTTTAAAGCGATACTCATTTTATTGACGAAATCAGCTTTTGATTGAGCATGTTCAGCCTCTTTAATAAGAGCACCAATACTTGTTCCACTTCTTAAAATCTGCTTAGAAAGAACATATTCTTTTTGTTTAGAAGTAAGATGTTTGTACAATTTGATAATTCGTAATGCAAAAGCATACGACTTGTCCATCACAGCATTACTCTTAATTGTCAACTATCAATTCTCCATTGTCAATTTATCTGCAGTAACCTTTTTCAGTAATCATTACCGCCACCTCAACTCGAGAGCTAAGAGAAAGTTTTTTCAAAATTGATTTCACATGTAATTTAACCGTGCCATCAGAAATACCTAGTTCTCTAGCGATTACTTTATTACTATGACCATGCGCTACCTGACAAGCTACTTCCTTTTCTCGATTGGTAAGTGAATCAAAGGTAGCTTCATTATCAGTTAATTCATTTTTAAGTACCTTAGCCAAGACATGTGTCATATCTTGTGCCACTACGATTGAACCTGTAACAGCTTCATTTAAAGCATTGACCAGTTCATCAGGGTCCATGTCTTTTAATAAATAACCTTGCGCACCATGTTTAAGGCAATCACGCAGATCATATTCTTCTGTACTGGTGGTCAACATCACGATTGGGGTTTGCTCGCCTTGCTCTCTTAATGCTTTTAGCACCTCGATGCCCGACATCGTCGGCATGCGTAAATCTAATAAAATAATATCGATTACTAAATCGGGTATTTCTTCTAAACCTTGTTCAGGGGAAGCGGCCGCTCTGGCGTTAATCTTTCTTGACTCTAATAATGAGATTAGTCCGTTACGGAATAAAGCATGGTCGTCAATAATATAAATTTTCACGATAAATCCTTAAATGAAACAATCACACGAGTGCCTTCATCAACTTCTGTTTCAACTTCGATATAGGCGCCAATTCTTCCAGCGCGCTCCTTCATAATGTTCATGCCAATATTATTCCCCATTACCTCGGTGTCAAACTGATCTTTTTTAAAGCCAACACCATCGTCTTCGATTAACAACTGACAATTTGGCTCAGCAGAAAGCAAGATTCTCACATTACGTGCTTTGGCGTGCTTACGAATATTAGACAGTGCTTCTTGGGTGATGCGCATAATTTGCATCTCGGTTTCTGGCGCAAGGTTTAGCTTGCCTTCAACTTGTAAATAAGTTGCAATACCTTCTTCAGTTTCAAATCGATTGGCTAGGTTTTCTAACGAAACCTCGATGCCTTTAGGGTCGAGTGGCACACGGAAATTACACATCAATTCTCTTAACTCTTGATTGGCCTGAGTAATATTAGATTGCAAACTGGCTACTTTTTCACCTGCATCGGCCTTGTCACCCTGCTTGAGCATGTCTTCCAATACGGTCACTTGCAACTTTAGGCTATAAATAGTTTGTGCTAAAGAATCGTGAATCTCTTGCGATAGAAACAGGCGCTCTTGCGAAAGCGCCATACGTTTGGTCTCTTCATCGAGTCTGGCTTTATCTAAGGCAATGGAAATATTGTCTGCAATTGACTCTAATAGTGCGCGCTCATCAAAAGCCAGTGATGGCTCGGTATCAAAAAATAAGTTAAAGATGCCTAAAGTCTTTCCGTGGTATCTGAGTGGAATAAAAATTGTACCGACATTGTCTTTAGCTTCAGATTTGTCGCCCACACACTTGGCACAAGTATGCACACTAAATTGCACATTAACATCTTGCGCCATGGCCACTTCACCACAAAAACAATCACTACTAAGTACATCAGCCACTTGCCCTTCTTTATCAATCACGCCACGCTGCGCTGCCAAATGCAGATCACCTTCGTCACTCAAACGACGTGCGACACCAGAATCAGCACCGGTCATATTCATAAAAATATCTAAAAAATGTTCAAACAACTCCTCAGTAGAATGCATTGAATTAAGTTTTGACGAAACGCCGTAGAGCGTTTCTAATGAAGCCGATTTTTTACTGAGTCGCTGAATTTGCTTCTGCAAAATATCTTCCATGTCATCATATAGATGTTGATTTTCTTCAATCAAATGATTAATTGCAGTTGCCACTGGTTGAAAGGTGGTCTTTTGTTCATCATTCAGACGTGCGCTTTGATCGACATTGTAATCGCCAACCCATTTTTGCAAATCGTTAAACGGCAATAAAAAATCTTTACGAATCGCAAGATACAGACCCAAATAAACCAACAAAATTAACAAGACTAGGGCAATATCAAGCCCATTAGGCGATTGATAAACCAACGCCACTTCACTCACCAACAAAGGTGATAACGCAATGGTGACTAATAGGTAGAGATAAAATTTTGTTTTAATACTCATTATTTACCAATACAAAATGACGAGAAAATCTCGCCTAACAAATCATCTGATGAAAACTCACCGGTGATACTACCTAAATATTGAGCTGCTTGGCGTAAATCTTCAGCAACCAACTCGCTGGCGTTGCTATTAAGCTGATCTAGTGCATGTCGGGTTGAATTTAGGGCAGAATTTAGGGCAACAATATGGCGCTTTCTGGCGAGCAGAACCCCTTCTCCGGTATCGCTCAATCCAGCAATGTCTGAAAGTTCTTGTCTTAGTAAATCAAGGCCTTGTGATTGTTTGGCTGAAAGCGATAATTGAACCTGCCCATTTTGATGCGTTATGCCAGTGGATTCACCAGTTAAGTCTACTTTGTTTTTAATTAATATAATTGGTTTTCCTTCAACGCCACTTGGCAAAATTGACAAATCTGGATTTTTATCTTGAGCATCAAACACCATTAAAACCACATCGGCGCGTTCAATTTCTAAGTGTGCTCTTTTAATCCCTTCTTGCTCTACTTTGTCTTTACTAATATGTAAACCAGCCGTGTCAATAATATTAAGTGGCATGCCGTTAACATGGATTGTTTCTTTTAAAACATCGCGCGTAGTGCCAGCAATGTCTGTCACAATCGCACTAGAAACTTGGGTTAACGCATTAAGTAAAGAGGATTTTCCAGCATTCGGTTTGCCAGCAATGGCAATGGTTAAACCCTCTCTAAGAATAGCGCCTTGTTCAGCAGAATTCAAAATATTCTGAATGTCTTTTTCAATCTGCTCTACTTTGAGTTTAACCTCACCGGATGCCAAAAAATCAATCTCCTCGTCAGAAAAATCGATGGTTGCTTCAACAAAAACCCTAAGCTCAATCAGTGCCTTAGTCAATGCATTTACCTGATCAGAAAATTCGCCGGATAAAGATCGTAGCGCCGAACGAGCAGACTGCTCAGAGCTGGCATCAATAATATCGGCCACCGCTTCAGCTTGTACCAAGTCCATCTTGCCATTCAAAAAAGCGCGCTTTGAAAATTCACCCGGTTCGGCAGCGACCGCCCCTAGCGCCATGGCCGATTCTAATAACGAGCGCATTACTAAGATGCCGCCATGACCTTGCAACTCCAGCACATCCTCACCGGTAAATGAATTAGGCCCCGGGAAAAATAAAGCCACACCTTTATCAATCTCAACACCTTTATGATTAAAAAACGAGCCATAATGTGCATAACGTGATTTTGGAATTTGGCCTAACATTTTTTGCGCAATCTCAATAGCAGCAGGCCCTGAAACACGCACCACACCAATACCACCTTGGCCTAGGGCGCTTGCTAATGCACAGATTGTATTTGTATTACTCATCAGAAAAATAATGGGTCAAGTAGTCGTCAAAGCTTAAGTTATCCGCCTGTTCTATTTCAAGTTGTTTCTCACAAGAGATTTTAGCTTGTTGATCCAAATAATCAAAATGATCTGAATCGAGAGTTTTTGCCAAAAAATCTCTCCGATGTTGTTTAGACAGGGTGTTGGTATAGTCAAAAAATCCTTGGTTGCGATTTTTCATCTCGCTCAATGTTACTGCCGAAGGGGTTAAATCTGCATTATTAATGCGCCTTGTCATTTGTTTAACAGCGTCTTGATATTCTTCGCCCAACAATTCAGCACATTGATAAATTTTATTCATAATGTCTAAGCCCAGCTTTTCTAGTGCAATAGTTTGGCCTTTATGCGTTAAATTTAAACCAGGTTTACGTCCTTCATGCGCAACCAGTTGGTCATTATTATCAATATCAAATTGTTCACGACTTGATATGGCGCTTGACGTCTCTAACAAGCAAAACAACATAAAAGCTTCTAGAAAATGGATTTGAGTTTGGTCAATACCTAGCGGCAAGAATGGATTAATATCAAGTGAACGCAATTCAATATAACCAATACCTTGGTCTTGTAGCGCGTCTAGTGGCTTTTTGCCATCTAATATCAACGGTTTGGGACGAACTGAAGCATAATATTCATTTTCAATTTGTAGAATATTGGTATTGAGTTGTTGATATTCTGCGTTTTTCTTAATGCCAATTTGTTCATACTCACTACAACTGGCAGACATACCCGACTTTAAACTATGAATATAGTGACCTAAAGAGTTATAGTTGGCTTTAACACCGGCCTCATCTTCACGTAAATTTTGATAACCAATATCACCCATGCGTAGCGATGTGGCATAGGGCTTATACAAAGTAGACTCGTTAAATTCAACCAATGAATGTCGATGATAGCCTTTTAAAAATGACTTACACACCGCACTTGAAGCGCCAAATAAATACGGAATTAACCAACCATAGCGCACCACATTACGAGTAAGCCCCATATAACTTTGATCGGTAAAATCTCGCAAGGTTGCATTGGGCATTTTTTTAGCTCGATAAGCCTCAAAAAAATCAGCCGAAAATGAATAATTAAAATGAATGCCGGCAATGGTTTGCATCACACTACCATAGCGATTAGCCAGGCCTTTTCTATAAATCGTTTTCATCATACCGCGGTTGCTTGAACCGTACTGAGCAATAGGAATATAAGTTTCACCACGAATCACACAAGGCATAGAAGCTGGCCAAAAACTTTGGTCTTTTGGTAAATGATGATACAAATATTGTTGGGTTTTTGATAAAAATGACAACACTGATTCAGCGCTACGTAATGGCGGAGTGACTAACTCAATCAATGATTCAGAAAAATCAGTGGTAATATTTGGATGCGTTAGCGCACAGCCAAACGCCTTTGGATGGGGCGCCTGGGAAATGCCACCCTTTCTCGAAACCCTCAAACCTTCCTTTTCAATACCCATCAAATTATCTTTGAGTAAGGTGGCGTGTGGTTTTAAACTTTGAATTTTATCCGCTAGGTTCAAATGCTTGCTCAATGCTAAAATGCTATCATTTTACCATTAGGTCGTTAGAATGAAGATAATCAAGGCAGTTGTTGGTATTTTACGCGATGACTCTGGGAAAATACTCATTGCCAAAAGGCAAGATCATCAATTCATGGCTGGCTTTTGGGAGTTACCCGGCGGTAAAGCAGAAGGCGATGAAAACGCCAAACAAACCATTATTAGAGAACTTGGTGAAGAATTAGGCATTAAGGTCAACGACCTAAGTTTGCATCAAACAATGCGACACACTTATACCGATAGAATAGTTGAGTTAACGATTTATAATATTGATGCGTATCAAAATACACCTGTCGGCTTAGAAGGGCAGCAAATTGCCTGGTCATCTATACAAAACTTATACAATTATCAACTATTACCCACCATGAAAGCTTTTATTGACTCAATCACGCTACCTAATAAATATTGGATTACGCCATCAAGCAATCATCAAACAGATGACTGGATGGCCAAGTTTAACGAAAAAATGACGCAAGATATTGAGCTTATTCAGCTTCGAAGCAAAATTGAGCTAGATAAAGCATTTATCGCAGAACTTCACAACAAATGCCAACAAAATAACATCAAGTTATTGCTCAATATACCCAACAAAACCTTTGATGAAGTCTATTGTGATGGCTGGCATATTACTACTGGAGAAATGCTTAACTTAAACAAAAGACCTTGTGTTGAGAGTAAGCTACTTGGTGTATCTACTCACAACCTCAAAGAAGCATTACAAGCCCAAGAATTGGGTGCAGATTTTGTGGTTATTTCGCCGGTTCAAGCCACACAAACTCATCCAGATACCATTCCAATAGGCTGGGATTCAGCCCAAGAAGTTGTGAATGAACTTAATATTCCAGTGTATTTTCTTGGCGGTATGGGACTTGAAGATCTGGACAAAGCTATAAATCTTGGCGCTCAAGGCATTGCTGGGGTTAGTGCGTTTTAATTAAATTTAGATTCTGCCCTAGCCAGTGTCATCACGTCGCAAGATTTCACGTCTGTATTTTTTAATATGGTTGAGGCAAGCTCATTCAAGCTCGAACCTGTGGTCATCACATCGTCAACCAACAAAACTGCGTTATATGACATTGGTTTAACGCTAAATGCGCCTTTGATTTCAGACCTTCGTTCTTCAGGATTAAGCGCCGACAACGGCTGTGTGGCTTTAATTCGTTCAACATTTTGAGTGTCAATTGCCACATTGGTTTTTTTACTAATGACGCCGAGCAGCTCTAACACTTGGTTATAGCCTCGCTCTGCTATTCGATTGCGACTAAGTGGCATGGGAATAATGGCATCATATTGAATATCTTTGGCAACAATAGAGCGATACAAATCAAATAATTGATGTGAGAAATAATCACCAATACAAAGTTGATGATCAAACTTAAAAGCTTTGATTAAATCGGCAATTGCGTCTTGGTAATCATACAAAGTGTAAGCGCGATTAAATACTGGGGCGTGTGCCAAGCATTGTCCACAAAAATCTAACCCGCCTGTGATGGGGTGCGCACAAGATTGGCACCTAGGCTGATGATTACTAAAGCTGGACTCACACTCATGACAAACGCAGAACCTTGCGTTTTCTGCACAAAGCACACAAGATTGATCAGGAATAAATGCGCTTAATCGCGAGTAAATACCCATGTCAATTCATCGGACATATCTTGTCTAAATTGATAACCTTCAATATTAAAATCTTTGAGTGATTCTGGCTTGGTTAATCTGTTTTTAATCAGGTAGTTCACCATCAAACCACGGGCACGTTTTGCGTAAATACCAATAATTTTATAAGCATCATTTTTAAGCTCTTTAAAAGCGATATTAATGATTTTAGCGTTGAGTGATTTTTTATCAATGCCTTTAAAATATTCATTCGATGCTAGATTAATAATCACCTCAGGTTCATCTTCATTAAGCACTTGCGAGATTTTATCACCCCAGAATTCATACAGATTTTTACCTTTAGCATTCTCAAGTCGAGTGCCCATTTCTAAACGGTAAGGTTGTATTAAATCCAGTGGCCTAATAACGCCATACAAACCAGACAACATGCGCAAATGATCTTGTGCAAATTCTAAATCATCAAGCGATAAACTTGGCGCATCAATGCCGTTATAAACATCGCCCTTAAAAGCCAACAACGCCTGTTTGGCATTGCCCAGTGTAAATGGCGTATTAAAAGCTTGAAAACGATCAAAATTTAACTTGGATAACTTGTCACTAATTGACATGAGGCTTGCAATTTCGTCTTGGGTTTTGTTTTTGAGCAAATCAACCAAAACTTGTGATTGCTCAATTTGACGTGTTTGTGTAAAGACGCCAATCTGTGTCGGATCAAAATCTTGGGTTTTAGACGGGGAAATAACAGCTAGCATCGATTTGGATAAATAAGGTTAGAAAATTAAAAAATATTCTACCCGAAAAATATCGCTAAAAACACCACTAACGTCACGTATTTGAGGCTCAGTCATACAATGTTTTACGTTATAATTAGTGGATTTTTTTCGAATATTATTATCAAGCAATACCCACATGAAAGAACAGTTATTACACCTACCTAAGCCTAACGGCCTTTACCACCCAAACTTTGAAAAAGAGAACTGTGGTGTTGGTTTTATTGCCCATATTAAGGGCAAGCCATCACATCAAATTACTAAAGATGCGTTAGAAATGCTAGCACGTATGGATCACCGTGGTGGTTGTGGTTGTGAGTCTAATACAGGTGATGGTGCAGGTATTCTAACGGATATTCCGCACGAGTTTTTTATCAAAGAAATCAAAGCAGATTTTGGTGTTAGTGTTGAGCCTGGCAACTATGGTATTGGTAATGTTTTTCTGCCGCAAGACGATGTCGAAAGGGCGCATTGTATCAATGTACTAGAAAAGACCATTGCAGATGAGGGGCAAACACTCGTAGGCTGGCGTGATGTGCCAATTGACGCCGATAAAGCTGATGTAGGTCATACAGCTAGAGAATCTCAGCCAATCATTAAACAGTTAATTGTTGCTAGTGCAAATGGTACTGACAATAAAGCTTTTGAGCGTTCATTGTTTGTTATTAGAAAGCATGCGTCAAATGCTATTCGCACGGATGACTCTCTATCTCAAGCATTATTATTCTATGTTTGTAGTTTGTCAACTACGGTCATCATCTACAAAGGTATGTTGATGGGATCGCAAGTGCTTGATTTTTATTCTGACTTATCTAATCCTGAATACGCCACTTATTTGGCGATGGTGCATTCACGTTTTTCAACTAATACGTTCCCATCTTGGGACAGGGCTCAACCTTGTCGCTACATGTCACACAATGGTGAAATTAACACTCGCCAGGGTAATTACAACTGGATGCGTGCTCGAGAAGGCACACTAGAAAGCGATTTATTTAAAGATGATTTAAACAAAACATTGCCAGTGATTGAGACTGAAGTATCAGATTCAGGTAGTTTTGATAACGTGTTGGAATTCTTAATGATGAACGGTCGCACCTTGCAAGAGGCGGTACTAATGATGGTGCCTGAAGCTTGGCAAAACGACGACAACATGAGTGATGAGAAAAAAGCGTTTTACGAGTATTTCTCAAATGTGATGGAGCCATGGGATGGTCCTGCCTCTATTGCTTTTACTGATGGACGCTATATTGGTGCAGTGCTTGATCGTAACGGCCTGCGCCCTTCACGTTTTTACCTAACACATGATGACCGAGTGATTATGGCCAGTGAAGTTGGCGTGGTTGACGTTGAAACTGATAACGTCAAAACCAAAGGCAGATTACGCCCAGGCAAGATGTTCTTGGTTGATTTTGACAAGGGAGAATTGGTTGATGATGAGGCTATTAAGGCTGATTTTGCCGCACAAAACCCTTACCAAGATTGGCTCAACGACCAACAAATTCATCTATCAGAATTTCAATGTGAAGAAGAGGCGCATGACTTTCATCCAGAGTCACTCATTCATCGTTTAAAAGCCTTTGGTTACAGCACAGAAACTTTGCAGTTCATGTTGTTACCGTTAGTTAGCGAATTACGCGACCCAGTAGGATCCATGGGTAACGACTCAGCTTTGGCTTGTCTATCTGACCAATCTCGTATTATTTACGATTATTTTAAGCAGTTATTTGCACAAGTAACCAATCCAGCAATCGATTCAATCCGAGAAGAAGTGGTCATGTCGCTACGTTGTTCCATTGGCCCTGAAGGAAATCTACTCAGTAACAAGGCAGAAAATGCACATCGTTTGGTTATTGATCATCCGATTCTAACCAACGAAGAGACTGCAGCACTTCGTCACTGCAACCACCGTGGCTGGACCAGTAAAACCATTGATATTACTTACGATATTAGCGAAGGCAAAAAAGTATCAGAATTACTCGATGACATTTGTCAACAAGGCTCTCAAGCCATTAAAGACGGCCATTCTTTGGTTATTTTGTCTGATCGTAACGTCGGTGAAAACCGCGCTGCCGTTAGCACGCTACTTGCCTCTTCAGCGCTACATCGTTACTTGGTTGCTAGCCATGAACGTACTCAAGTTGGTATTATTGTAGAAACTGGCGAAGCCCGTGAAGTACACCACTTCTGCCTACTAACTGGTTATGGTGCGGATGCGATTAACCCTTATTTAGCATTCGAAGCCTTATGGCAAGCACGTCGTGATGAGATGATCGACATAGACAGTGATACAGCTATTATTCAAGCTTATCGCAAAGGTGTGGGCAAAGGCATGCTTAAAGTCATGGCGAAAATGGGTATTTCAACCCTCGAATCATACAAAGGTGCACAAATTTTTGAAGCAGTTGGTCTAGCGCCAGAAGTCATGGAGAAATGTTTCTTTGAGACTGCATCACGCATTAAAGGCGTAGGTTTTGACGTCTTACAATCAGAAGTTGAAAAACGCCATCAAAGCGCTTACCAAACCAACGATCTTGATAACCTAGGTCATTACCATTGGCGCAGTGGTGGTGAAAAACACATGTGGGAGCCACAAACCATTGCCAACTTGCAACTTGCAGCTCGCAACAATGACGAAGAGGCTTATTGGGCATTCTCTAAACGTTCTAATGAAGAAGGCACGCGCAACTGTACATTACGAGGCTTAATGTCATTTAAACAAGGCAATTCAATTTCAATTAACGAAGTTGAAGATGCCAAAGAAATCGTCAAACGTTTTGCCACAGGTGCGATGAGTTTTGGTTCAATTTCTGCAGAATCGCATGAGTCACTCGCCATTGCTATGAATCGCCTAGGTGGTAAATCAAACACCGGAGAAGGTGGTGAAGACGCCAAACGTTGGACGCCTGATGCCAATGGTGATTCACGTCGAAGTGCGATTAAACAGGTTGCATCGGGTCGTTTTGGTGTCACTATTGATTACCTTAACAATGCTGATGAGATTCAAATTAAAGTTTCACAAGGTGCAAAGCCGGGTGAAGGTGGAGAACTGCCAGGCACTAAGGTCGATGAAGGTATCGCCAAGATCCGCCACTCAACACCAGGTGTAGGCTTAATTTCGCCACCACCTCATCATGATATTTATTCAATTGAAGATTTGTCGCAACTTATTTTTGATCTTAAACGCTCAAACCCTGCCGCGCGTATTAGTGTGAAGCTCGTAGCAGAAGTAGGTGTTGGCACAATTGCTGCTGGTGTAACCAAGGCCAAGTCAGATCATATCGTTATTGCAGGTCATGATGGTGGTACGGGTGCATCGCCACTCACCTCGATCAAACATGCGGGCTTGCCGTGGGAATTAGGCCTAGCTGAAACCCACCAAACCTTAGTGATGAACGACCTTCGTTCACGCGTGGTAATCCAAACAGATGGTCAGTTAAAAACTGGCCGTGATGTGGCCATTGGTGTTTTACTTGGCGCCGAGGAGTTTGGTTTTTCAACTGCACCACTCGTTACTATGGGTTGTATCATGATGCGTAAGTGTCACTTAAATACTTGCCCAGTTGGTATCGCTACACAAGACAAAGAGTTGCGCAAGAAATTCACCGGTAAGCCAGAACACGTCGTTAACTATTTGTTTTTGGTGGCTGAAGAATTGCGCTTAATCATGGCAGAGCTTGGTTTTAAAACCGTGAATGAAATGATCGGCCGTGTTGATATGCTAGAGATGGATAAAGCCATTGACCACTGGAAACAAGGCTCAATTAATTTAGACGCTTTATTAACACCAGCGGACAAACCAAACGCTAACACTGGCACTTACCAAAGCATCTTGCAAGACCATCAACTAGAACTACAACTTGATAACAGCTTAATTGAGCAATCAAAGGCTGCTATCGAAGGCAACGAGTCTGTACAATTTGATTCAATTATCACCAATGTTGATCGTGCGGTGGGTGCAATGCTATCTTCACATGTGGTTAAAACTCGTGGCAGTAACAACTTAGATGAAGGTTCAATTCATATTAATTTTAAAGGCTCTGCTGGCCAATCTTTAGGTGCGTTTTTAGCACAAGGTATCACTTTAGAAGTTGAGGGCGATGCGAACGACTATGTTGGCAAGGGTTTATCTGGTGGTCGTGTGATTGTTTATCCACCAAAAAATTCTACCTTTGTTTCTGATGAGCAAATCATTGCCGGTAACGTTTGTGGCTATGGCTCAACAGGCGGTGAAATGTATCTATCCGGCCGTGTAGCGGAACGATTCTGCGTGCGTAACTCAGGCGTGGTTGCTGTGGTTGAGGGTGTCGGTGATCATGGTTGTGAATATATGACGGGTGGTCGCGCCATTATTCTTGGTGAAGTGGGCCGTAACTTTGGCGCCGGCATGAGTGGTGGTATTGCTTACATCTATAACCCAAACAACACCTTTGAAGACATGGTTAATCCAATCATGGTTGATCTTGATCCGATGGATGATGAAGCGCAAAAAGAGCTTTATCAGTATGTATCAAACCATGCGAAATTTACCGGCTCTACTGTAGCACAACGTATTGTTGATCATTGGAATAACGAGCTTAAACATTTTGTTAAGGTGATGCCAAAAGACTTTAAACGCGTTTTACAACAAAACGCAAAATAACCCAATAAAAAGGCTGTATTTACAGCCTTTTTTTAAAGGTGCCTTTAACTGTTTTACATAGCGTTAAATCGGAATAGCGTCAATTACATCGGCCGTTTCATCAATCGCCTCATCAATGCCTTCGCCCACACCGGGTATCACTGAAATAACTGCGCCACCAACACGCATTGGCACTGTCACTACTTTAGTGAGCACACAACTAGAAAGTAGCAACATTGATAAAGATAAAACTGCAATTTTTAACATGATTAATTCCTTTCTAAAACAGTGAAATGATAAGTGTGGGGGTTTTTTTCATCCGGCACATGTGATTCTCGGCTAATTTCATTAAATTCAGACCGGTCGAATTCTGGAAAATGTGCATCGCCTTCATACTCGCCTTCAATTTGGGTGATATAAAGCCGATCAGCATTTGGTAGCATTTGCTCATAAAAAGAAGCGCCACCCATCACCATCACTTCATCATCATCCTTGGCCAGCTCTAACGCAGCATCAATACTGCCTACTACCTCACAACCCTCTGCCTTAAAATCAGTATTACGACTAACCACCACATTGCGGCGGTTTGGTAGTGGAAAACCAATGGACTCATAAGTTTTACGCCCCATTAATACGGTTTTACCGGTGGTGGTTTTTTTAAAATAACCCAAGTCAGCAGGCAAATGCCAAGGCAGTGCATTGTCTTTACCGATTAGCTGATTGTCATCCATTGCTACAATAATTGATAATCGCATAGAAGAAGTTCGAATAAAGTAAAATGAAACCTATTTTACAAATACCGGTATCGCTCGTGTCACTAATTCTCGCCTCATCGTCACCTTTTCGAAAAGAGTTGCTTACTAAGCTTGGGTTAGCGTTTTCAATACAGGCGCCTGATATTGATGAGTCACGTCACGCTGGTGAAACGCCAGAGCAATTAGTCTATCGTTTGGCCGAAGAAAAAGCTGCCGAGGTTGCTAAAACCCAAAGCGGGCTGATTATCGCTTCAGATCAAGTGGCGACACTCGGTAGTGGCACACAAGCCGATGACGAGATTTTAACCAAACCACACACGCATGAAAATGCAATAAAGCAACTTCAGCAAAGTTCTGGAAATACGGTGACATTTGTTACCAGTTTGACACTTTTAAATACAAATAGCAGAAATATGCAAACAATTGTTGAACCGTTTAAGGTTGTTTTTAAAACCTTAACCACACAACAAATTGATCATTATCTAAAGAAAGAACAACCTTACAATTGTGCAGGTAGCTTCAAATCCGAAGCATTAGGCATTAGCCTTTTTGAGCGCCTAGAAGGTAATGACCCGAATACACTCATTGGCCTGCCACTGATTCAGCTCATCAAAATGCTAGACAACGAAGGTGTAGATATCCTAGAAAATCCCTAATGCCGCAACTTTATTCGCAGAATTCTGCAGCGTTTAAATCTGGACAAAAATTTTATTGGGGCTCACTTTACGGCAGTGCACAGGCGCTTGCGCTGAGCGAGTTTGCCAAAGCACAAAATCAAGTAGTTTTGGTCATTGCCAACGATATTGTGCATTTTGATCAATTAGTCAAATCTCTTGATTTTTATAATGATGACTTGGATATTCTCACATTTGATAACTGGGAAGTCTTGGCTTTTGATCATTTTTCTCCACATCCAGACATTACCTCGAGCCGACTCACAACACTGGCCAAATTGCCAAGCCTAACCAAGGGCATTGTTATTACTACGCTAGAATCGCTATTGCAGCAATTGTGCCCAATCGAGTTTAGCAAAAAGTACAGTTTTGGTTTAAAAATAGGGGATGAGATTAATAGAGACGGCTTCGCTGAACAGTTGCTTAAAATTGGCTACAACCGTGTCACGACAGTCATGGAGCACGGTGAGTTTAGTATCAAAGGCTCGCTGATTGATCTTTACCCAATGGGTGCAAAAACACCTTATCGACTCGATTTGTTTGACCAAGAAATCGAGTCCATTCGTACGTTTGATACCTCAACTCAGCGCTCTATTGAAACAACCAAGCAAATCAACCTATTGCCCGCTAGAGAGTTTGCGACTGACAAAGGTAGTATTGAGGTTTTTAAAGAAAACTATCAAAAAACTTTTAATAGTACAGATGATTTTATCTACACCGAGGTTAGTGAATCTCGCTTGCCTAATGGTATTGAGTTTTACTTATCGTTATTCTTTACGCATACCAATACACTGTTTGACTATCTACCGAATGATGCGATTATTGCAACACATCAAGGCTTTAACGATCTTGCCGATCTAACCTTCGAGCAGATTAGCGAGCGACACCAACAGGCTAGTAACAATCTTGATCGGCCTCCTTTGCCAATCAATCAAGTATTTTTAAGTAAAGAACGCTTGTTTAGCAATCTAAAAAAACAACAACAGCTTGTCATTGGCACTTCAAAAATTGAAAGTAGCCAAGCTGTCTTAAATTTTTCTAGCCAATTATTACCGCCTTTAAACATTGATGCTCAGGCTAAAAACCCACTGGCTAAATTCTTAAGTTTTAAGAAAAAATTCAGCGGAAAAATTCTCATTGTTTGTGAATCAGAAGGCCGACAAAGTGTTCTTAGTGATTTACTCAACAACCACGGGCACACGCCAAATTCAGTTAATAATTGGCAAGCCTTTATTGCTCATGAGCAGCGCTTATGCATCACCAATGCAAACTTAAGCGAAGGGCTACTCACTAAAGATATTGCAGTTATCACTGAGGCTAATTTATTTGGTGCCGATGTGGTTAAACAGCAAAGACGTCGTCGTGCAAAACACAAGGATTTTGATGAAGCAATTAAATCCTTAGTAGAAATTAAAATTGGCGATCCGATCGTACATGAGAGTTATGGCGTTGGTCGTTACTTGGGTTTAAAAACACAAACCTTTGACGGCCTAGCACAAGATTTTCTAATGCTAGAATACGCCAATGGTTCCAAACTGATGGTGCCCATGACGTCACTCAACTTGATTTCTCGTTATTCTGGTGCATCGCCAGACATTGCGCCACTGCACAAACTTGGCACCAATCAGTGGACCAAAGCCAAACAAAAAGCGCATGAAGCCTTGCACGACATCGCCGCTGAGCTATTAGAAATTTATGCCAAACGTCAATCACAAACCGGCTTTGCTTTTCCAGAACCGAGTGATGCTTACGCCTCTTTTGTATCAAGCTTTGCTTTCGAAGAAACACCAGACCAACTCAAAACCATGGGCGAAGTGTTGGCTGATATGCAATCCAGACGACCAATGGATCGACTGGTGTGTGGTGATGTCGGCTTTGGTAAAACTGAAATCGCCATGCGTGCTGCATTCTTAGCAGTAGAGGCTGGCAAACAGGTGGCTATTTTAGTGCCCACCACACTATTGGCCAACCAACACCACCAATCTTTTAAAGATCGATTTGTTAACTACCCCGTTGAAATTGCCGCACTCTCTCGCTTTCAAAGCGCCAAAGAGCAGACACAAATTAAGCAACAACTACTCGATGGCAAAATTGATATTGTCATCGGTACCCACAAACTCATTCAAGGCAGTATTAAATACCAAAAATTGGGCTTAGTGATTATTGATGAAGAACATCGATTTGGTGTTAAACAAAAAGAAGCCTTGAAAAAACTTCGTGGTCAAAGCGATATTCTCACTATGACTGCCACCCCAATCCCGCGCACACTGAACATGGCGCTTGGATCGCTCAGAGAATTGTCTGTCATCGCCACACCGCCACAAGGGCGAAGTGCCATCCAAACTTTTGTGAATGAATGGCATGATGACACCATCAAAGAGGCGTGTTCTCGAGAACTACATCGTGGCGGGCAGATCTTTGTTCTTCACAATGACATTGACTCAATCGATAACATGGCTGAGAATTTAAAATCACTCATGCCAAATACCAAGATTCGTATTGCGCACGGGCAAATGCCGACACGAGAGCTCGAAAACATCATGGGGGATTTCTATCACGGGCGCTTTCAAATATTGGTGTGTACCACTATTATTGAAACGGGCATTGACATCCCGAATGCCAATACCATTATTATTAACAATGCTCAAAACTTTGGTCTCGCGCAACTTCACCAACTGCGTGGACGCGTAGGTCGATCGCACCATCGAGCCTATGCTTATTTAGTCATCAAATCACATCAATCACTCAGTGCCAATGCCAAAAAACGCCTAGATGCGATTGAATCATTAGAGGAGCTTGGCGCTGGCTTTATGCTGGCGAATCATGATTTAGAAATCCGCGGTGCGGGCGATTTATTGGGTGATAATCAATCTGGCAAGATTAGTGAAATTGGCTTTAACCTCTATCATGATCTACTCAAACGCACGGTTGATGCCATGCGCGTTGGCAAAAAAATCAACCTCAATGACCCAATCAACCATGAAATAGAAATTGATACGGGCCTTGCCTGTATCATTCCTGAGACTTATCTTGGCGATGTGCATGAGCGCTTAGTTTTATACAAACGCATTGCCAATGCCAAAAATAACGACGAATTAAAAGACTTGCAAATTGAAATGATTGATCGTTTTGGCTTGTTGCTGGATTCAACTAAAAACTTATTTGCCGCCACACGACTCAAACTTTTTTCGGAAAAAATCGGAATTGATAAAATTTCAATCTACGATGACAAGGCGCACCTCACTTTTTCCGATAACACCACAGTTGAGCCGATAAAAATCATCAATTTAGTGCAAAAACAGCCAAAAAATTACCAATTAAAGGGTCAAAATCAATTAATCATCAAGCAAGAAATGCCTGAGGATATTGGGCGTATTGAGTTGATTGAAAACTTACTAAAAAAGCTAAACTAGTTTAGTTCTAATTAAAACAGGCATCAAAATCTTAATAGCAAAATAAATAAAGACAATGCCTCCAATAATATCGCCAACCATGTAGCTTGCTATAAAACTTAGTGGCTCTATTGGCTCTCGAATAACTCCCCAGAAAAATAAGAACTTAGCAATAGTGCTTATCAAAGCAGTTAAAATTATAGAAAATGATATGTGCTTATAATTGATTATTTTGGCATCAAAGAAATCAGAAAGATTGGCAATTTTCATTATATAAATTGCCAACAAAGGCGATATAGATCCAATAATCACATGTCCGATAAATCCATCTGAGCCATTTCCAAACCAATTATTCCATAAGAAATAACCAACAATAGTATTGGCAATTATTACGCCTGGTAGTACTCTAGACCCAAATAAGAGATATACAAATATTTCAGCGCCAACTGGCAAGAATAGCAAATTGCCATATGTAAAATTCATATAGCCTATGCCTTCAATCATAATGAGCGAGATCAACACCAGAGTAAAGGCTAGTAAGTTATTTCGAATTACTTTCACAACAGATAATAAATTTAGATTTATAAGTTCAATAAGAACTATTTTATTTTTTTTTATATATTAAGTTTGAAACTTTAATGCCGATATAAATAAATACAACCCCGCCAACCAGATCGCCTATTAAATAGGTTGTAATATAGTTATCTAAAGCAGGCAGTCCATTGTCTATGAGTAGCGCTTTCAACAAGGTGCTGAATATTGCTGATAAAAATATCAAAAACAAAACATGACTGATTTTAATTTTAATCTCATTAAAGAATTGCGATAAGTTGAATGAACGCATAATGCCAATTGATAGAATCGGCGCTAAAGAGCTTGCTGTCCGCTTTAGCACTTCTTTTTGAGAAATATCAACTATGCCACCTTCGACAATAACCTCAGCAATTAAATATCCTAGTAATACGCCAGGGAAAACACGAAAGCCAAATAATAAGTACGATAAAATTGCCGCCCCAATTGGGAACCACAACATATTTCCTAAGTCTGGAGTGATGTTGTCAAATGGTGAAGACAGCACTCTTGCTAACACTAGCAGCGCAAGTGCAATTAAATTATAAATAACAATTTTTTGTAGCCTCATAACTTAGATTATAGACTGTAACAATTTCTAAAAATGAAATATACAGACTACTAAAAAAAGAAAACCAGGTATGGGCTAAACGTTTTTTAGATTTGCTGCGACTACTAAAGGCAGTAGTTTTAATACCAACCAAATAACCACAATGCCGCCCAACATGTCGCCAATTAAATAATGAGACAAGAAGTCTACTGGACTAATGACAAATACATCGCTCTTAGCATAGATGATAAATCTAGTAAGTGAATGAATGATTGCTGTGAAGAAGATTAAAAATAAGA
>CAYUWB010000019.1:11736-23917 GCA_964448305.1 uncultured Candidatus Ruthturnera sp. | reverse complement strand
CTTTGCAGAGCTGGAATTTTTTACTTAGCTTAATTTCCAAGACAGCATTTTTCCTGCCATAAACGGCACAACTGTCGTGTCAGCAAAAGGATAGCTGTCGGGTACGATCCAATCTTGTTTTTGCAAGGTGATGGTTTGTGTATTGTGTGTTAGGCCGTAAAAATCAGCACCAAATTTTGAGGAAAAGCCTTCAAGTTTGTCTAATGCATTTTGAGATTCAAACGCAGTTGCATACAGCTCAATGGCACAATGCGCGCTTAAAATACCGGCACAACCACAGCTGGACTCTTTGTCAGTTTTTGCGTGTGGTGCGGAGTCTGTGCCCAAAAAGAACTTAGGGTTGCCACTCGTCGCTGCTGATAGCAGGGATTTTTGATGTGGGTCTTCTCGCTTTAAAATTGGCAAGCAAAAGTAGTGTGGCTTAATGCCACCAACCAACATATCATTACGATTAGCCAGTAAATGGTGTGGGGTTATCGTTGCGGCAACACGCTGACTTGAAGATAAAACAAAATCTACTGCATTTTTGGTGGTGATGTGTTCAAACACAACCTTTAGTTCAGGAAAGTCTTGGATAACTTTGGCTAATATTCGCTCAATAAAAACAGCCTCACGATCAAAAACATCAACAGCTGGGTCGGTTACTTCGCCATGCACTAATAACGGCATACTCAGTTGTTGCATTTTTTCTAGTGCGGGATAAATATTGGCAACGTCTGTGACACCACTATCTGAATTGGTAGTCGCACCGGCCGGATAGAGCTTCGCCGCTACCACCAAGCCGCCATCAACAGCCGCCTGAATTTGTTTTGGCGTGGTTCTGTCTGTTAAATACAAAACCATCAACGGCTTAAAACCAGTGTCTTCTGGTAGGGCTGCCATAATCTCTTGATAATATTGTTGCGCTTGATCAGCATTACTAACTGGCGGGGTCAAGTTGGGCATAATAATGGCTCTGCCCATTTGGATAGCCGTCATACCAATGACTGATTTAAGCATCTCACCTGAACGCACATGCAGGTGCCAATCATCCGGACGAATTATTTTCAACGTGTCATTGTGCTGCATGAATTGCTCCTAATATTCTTGCGCCTTTAGCGCCAGTAACCGATGGCAGGCTTGAAGTTTTTCTTGCTAGGGTTTGTTGTGCAAAAAACCCAAAAGCCGCCGCCTCAAGATAATCAACCGGCATACCTAGATCGTCGGTGGTGGATACTTCACTATGAGGGTTTAAGTAGGCCAAGCGCTCAACTAAAAACAAATTATGCACGCCACCACCACAAAGGTAGACATCTGCGCCTTGGGCAATCTGTTGGCTAATACTCATGGCTGTTAATTCTACCAAAGTTCTTTGCACATCAACGGCAGTTTCATTGCCAGCAAAATGCGACTCAAGCCAAGCCAGATTAAAATATTCTGGGCCGGTGCTTTTTGGCGCTGATTTTTTAAAATAGTCATCTGCTAATAGTGTATTTAATAAATGCTCATCAACAAAGCCAGACCTTGCCCAAATACCGTCTCGATCAAAATCCAATTGTTTAGATTTTTTAATCCAATTGTCTAATAAAGTATTGGCTGGGCCAGTATCAAAACCAACGACTGAATCTTTTGAAACCTGTGTTAGGTTGGCAATGCCGCCCAGATTAACTACTACACCTTCTTTATCTTTTAATAAGTGCTGGTGATACATTGGTGTCAACGGTGCGCCTTGGCCTGAAGCCGCAACATCATTCATACGAAAATCACTAACCACGGTAATGCCGCAGCGCTCTGCAAGAATGGCGCCGTGTCCTATCTGCATAGAATACTTGCCCCCTTGATGAAAGATGGTTTGCCCATGCGAGCCAATCACTTTAATGTCTGCTGCCGAAAGATTGGCGCTTTTGAGTAAACTGTCAACTGCGTCAGCAAAAAAGTGAGCGACTTGTGTGTCAATATCCGCCAAATCCTTTAAGTGGACTTGTCCACTCTGAGTCAACACTTGCAAGTGTTGTTTTACCGCTTCTGGGTAGGGCAAATAAGTATGTGCCAATAACTGTGTTGCTTTTGCATCAATCACGACTGCATCAACACCGTCTAAACTGGTGCCGGACATAAGTCCGATACAAAGGTTAGCCATGGCAGTTTTTATATTTTTTGCCAGAACCACAAGGGCAAGGCTCGTTTCGTCCTACTTTTTCAAACTCTGGCTGATCCTCTTGTTGAGCAGCCTCTACTTCATGATCATCTACGCCGGTTGTACCAAGCTTATCGTGTCGTGCTTGTGCGGCTTCATTGTTTTGCTGTTCAACTTCATCAGCATTGGTGTTTTCATTAATGGTAACGCTAGAGAGTGATTTTACAATTTCAACGTTAATGGTATCTAACAAGGACTCAAACATGGCGAAAGATTCACGCTTGTACTCTTGCGTCGGATTCTTCTGTGCATAACCACGTAAATTAACGCTTTGACGCAAGTAGTCCATGGCCGCTAAATGCTCTTTCCAATAATGATCTAAGGTTTGTAGCATTACTGCTTTTTCAAATCCACGCATTGACTCTGTGCCGGCAATCTCTTCTTTGTAGTCACATATTGCCCCAAGCCCCTCAATAATTCTACCTTCAAGTTCATCAACATCAACGCCTTCATCTAGCCATTGCTGCAAAGGAAATTCTGCAGCGTAGTCAGCCTTCAAAGCATTATGCAAGCCCTCAACATCCCAATCTTCTTCGGCTTGTTCGGCTGAAATATAACCCATAAATAAGTCGCCAATTACAACTTCTCGAATCTGAATAAAGCGATCTTGCACATCATCAACACTCATGAGTTCATCACGTAACTGGTAAATTACCTTACGCTGATCGTTGGCAACATCGTCGTATTCTAGTAGGTTTTTACGGGCATCGTAATTCATGCCTTCAACTTTTTTCTGTGCATTTTCAATGGCTCGATTGACCATTTTATGCTCAATTGCTTCGCCTTTTTCCATGCCCAATCGCTGCATCATGGCTGCCATCTTTTCACTGGCAAAGATACGCATCAGATTGTCTTCAAGTGAAAGGTAAAAACGCGTAGAGCCCACGTCACCTTGACGGCCAGAACGGCCACGCAATTGGTTGTCTACACGACGAGACTCGTTGCGCTCGGTACCCACAATGTGCAAGCCACCAGCTTGAATAACTGCCTCATGTTGTTCTTTCCAAGCTGTTTTTTGCTTGTCACTAGCATCATCAGCCAATTTACCGCCGAGCACAATATCCGTACCACGACCCGCCATATTGGTGGCAATTGTCACCGCACCAATGCTACCGGCATTGGCAATAATTTGCGCTTCACGCTCATGTTGTTTGGCGTTTAGAACTTCGTGCTTAATTTTCTTTTGTTTAAGCAAAGCAGAAATAGACTCAGAATTTTCAATACTGCTGGTGCCGACCAAGACAGGCTGCCCTGTTTTCTGACAAGCCTCCACATCAATAGCAATAGCTTCAAGCTTTTCTTCTAATGTTAAATAAATTTGGTCTGCCTTATCGTCTCTTGATGATGGCTTGTTTGGCGGCACAACCACTGTTTCTAAGCCATAAATATCTTGGAACTCCACTGCTTCGGTATCGGCCGTACCGGTCATACCCGAAAGCTTGTTGTAAAGTCTAAAATAATTTTGGAAAGTAATAGAAGCTAGGGTTTGGTTTTCCTTTTTAATGCTAACACCTTCTTTAGCCTCAATCGCCTGATGAAGGCCTTCTGACCAACGACGCCCTGGCATGGTTCTGCCAGTGAATTCATCAACAATAACAATTTCGTCACCATCCACAATGTAATGATCGTCCTTATGAAATAAAACATGTGCTCGTAATGCTGAACTAATGTGTTGCATCAGTAAAATATTGCTGGCATCGTACAGGCTTGCACCTTCAGGCAAGGCGCCTGCATTAATGAGCATGTCTTCTGCTTTGGCGTGGCCATCGTCTGTTAAAAACACTTGTTTGTGTTTTTCATCAACGGTGTAATCACCCGCCTCTTCAACCACAACTTCTTTGCCTTCACCGCTTTCTGTTTGTTTGCTAAAGTGAGGAATCATTTGATTGATTGCTTGATAAACTGCCGAATAGTCGTCAGCAGGGCCTGAAATAATTAGTGGCGTTCTAGCCTCATCAATTAAGATAGAGTCAACCTCATCAACAATCGCAAAGTTTAGCCCGCGCTGTGCTTTTTGATCAGTGGTAAAGGCCATGTTGTCTCTTAAATAATCAAAGCCTAATTCATTGTTAGTGGCATAAACAATGTCACACGCATAAGCGGCTTGTTTGTCTTCTGGTGGCATGCTAGAAGTAACAATACCAACGCTAAGGCCCAAAAAGTTAAACACCTTGCCCATCCACTGCGCATCGCGCGCGGCCAAATAATCGTTCACTGTCACCACGTGGACGCCTGCACCGCTTAGCGCGTTCAAATAGGCTGGTAAAGTAGCTACCAGTGTTTTGCCCTCACCAGTGCCCATTTCTGCAATATTGCCATCATTAAGCACCATGCCGCCAATCATTTGTACGTCGTGATGTCTTAAACCAAGCACCCTAACACTCGCCTCTCTCATGACAGCAAAAGCCTCTGGCAGCAAGGAGTCTAGCGTAGCTTGTTGTTCTAGTTGTTGCTTAAAAAACTGCGTTTTAGCGCTAAGCGCTTTGTCACTTAAATTTTGTAAGTCAGCCTCTAGTGTGTTGATTTGGCCAACAACTTTAAAAAGTTTTTTTATTAGACGGTCATTGCGAGAGCCGACAATCTTAGCAACAACTTTATTTATAATGCTCATTAATAGAAATAAAACGTAATTTTAAAAATGGCTCTATTTTCGCACAGATGTTATGATACAGACAGCCCTTTACCAAGTCATTTTATAAATTTAAACGATAATATTTAAAACAACAGGCGTATGTCTTCGAAAAAAAACAACACAACCAATTTGTCAAACTTTGAGCCCAAGGGGAAATTAGGCGCGTTGTTTGCCCAAGCAAGGATGTTTAACCAGCTAAACGATCAGTTGTTTGAAATACTGCCGGAAGATTTAAAAAAACTCTCATTATGTGCCTTAAAAGACAACACAGCCACGTTTGTTACGCACGATCAAGCGCTGGCCTTCCGAGCCCAAAAACAACACAATTTGTTACTTGACGCTCTCAAGAATTTTGAAGCCCTGTCAAACACACAAAAAGTCGTTATTAAGGTTGATTTACAAGAATATTAGAACAATTAACTATTATACAAAGCTGATATACATTATAATTATCGGGTTTTATTTAAATCGATTTACACACACAGGGACAGTAATCTTATGTCAGGACAAGAAATAGACCTCAAAAAAAGACGCTTTCTAACTAAAGCCACAAGCGTTGTTGGTGCCGTCGGTGTTGGCTTTGTAGCATGGCCATTTTTATCATCATGGATGCCTTCAGCAAGAGCAAAAGCTGCCGGTGCACCCGTTGATGTTGATATTAGCAAATTAGAGCCGGGTCAACTGGTTCGCGTACTTTGGCGCAAAAAACCGGTTTGGATTTTCAAACGTGACGCCACCACACTTGCTAACTTAGAAACATTTTCAGACGAAGAACTTGCAGACAAAGATGGCACTAAAGATTCAAAAGATCAACAGCCTTCTTATATTACTAAAAGCCATCGTGCAATTAGGGCTGAAATCGCTGTTATTGTTGGCGTTTGTACACACTTGGGTTGTTCACCAACTTACCGCCCAGAATTAGGTGCAGCCGACTTAGGTGGCGACTCTTGGAAGGGTGGTTTCTACTGCCCGTGTCATGGCTCTAAGTTTGACCTAGCAGGCCGTGTTTACGCAGGCGTTCCGGCACCAACTAATTTAATTGTGCCACCATATCATTTTGTATCTGATTCGTTAATTCGAATTGGTGTTGATCCAAAAGCATCTTAGGAGAAAATCATGGATAACAATAAAAGCTGGATCGATCAAAGATTTCCACTAACCAAGGTTTGGAACGAACACTTAGCTGAATACTACACACCTAGAAACTTTAACTTCTGGTACTTCTTCGGCTCACTAGCAATGCTAGTACTGGTCATGCAAATCGTGACTGGCATCTTCTTAACCATGCACTTTAAGCCAGACGCAGCCAATGCATTTGCATCCGTTGAATACATTATGCGTGATGTAGACTGGGGCTGGTTAATTCGCTACTTACACTCAACAGGCGCATCAGCGTTTTTCATTGTAATTTACTTGCATATGTATCGCGGATTACTATACGGCTCTTACAAGGCGCCACGTGAATTAATCTGGATTTTAGGCATGGTGCTCTACATTGCACTAATGGCAGAAGCATTTATGGGCTATGTGCTACCATGGGGTCAGATGTCTTACTGGGGTGCACAAGTTATTATCTCTTTATTTGGCTCGGTTCCGGTTATCGGCCCAGACTTACTAGTGTGGATTTTAGGCGATTATGCTGTTGGTGATCCAGCGCTGAATCGTTTCTTCTCGCTGCATGTTATTGCATTACCATTAATCTTGGTGGTGCTAGTATTCTTGCACATTGTTGCTTTACACACGGTTGGTTCAAACAACCCTGACGGTGTAGAAATCAAAAAGAACAAAGACAAGGACGGCATTCCTAAAGACGGCATTCCATTCCACCCATACTACAGTGTGAAAGACATTGTTGGCGTGGTGGTGTTCTTAATGATCTTCTCGGCAGTGGTGTTCTTTGCACCAGCGATGAATGGTTACTTCTTAGAACACGCAAACTTTGTTGAGGCTAATCCATTAAAAACACCTGATCACATTGCACCACTTTGGTACTTAACGCCTTTCTACTCAGTATTAAGAGCCATTCCACCAATGTTTGGTTCTCAATTCCCGGGCGTGGTTGGCATGTTTGCTGCCTTGTTAATTTTATTAGCACTGCCGTGGTTAGATCGCTCTAAAGTAAAATCAATTCGCTACCGTTCGTGGCCTTATAAAGCAGCACTGGCTATTTTTGTTATTAGTTTTATTGTGCTTGGTTGGTTAGGCATGCAGCCGGTAACAGAGCTTAACGCACTATTGGCAAGAATCTTTACAGTGGCTTACTTTGGTTTCTTTATTTTAATGCCATGGTTTACCTCTATCGGCAAAACCAAAGAAGTGCCTGCACGAGTAACGGAGAAATAAAATGAAAAAACTATTTAAAACAATCCCATCTGTTCTAGCAGGACTGGTCGTTTCATTTAACGTATTGGCCGCAGGCACAGGTGCAGCACTAGATCACGCCAACACGGATATTAACGATCAAAAATCACTTAAAAACGGCGCCAATCTATTCATGAACTACTGTTCAGGTTGTCACTCAATTTCGTTTATGCGTTACAACCGCATTGGTAAAGACCTAGGCATTTCTGATGCCGACGTTGAAAAAAACCTAATGTTTAACGGTGAAAAAATTGGTGATAAAGTAACTTCGTCAATGTCTGACGCAGGTGCAGTTAAATGGTTCGGCACAACGCCACCAGACTTGTCGCTGGTTTCTCGTTCTAAAGGTGTCGATTGGATTTACACTTACTTACGCGGCTTTTATAAAGATGATTCTCGCCCGTTTGGCGTGAACAACAAGATCTTAGTCAACGCTTCTATGCCAGATGTTTTATGGGAGCTTAAGCAAAACAAATCAACAGAGGACTTTGATCAAGATGTTAGAGATATTACCAACTTCCTAGACTATGTTGGCGAGCCTGCAAAACTGGTGCGCGTTGACTTAGGCTACAAAGTAATGGGCTTTTTGTTTATTTTATTCATCCTTTCTTATTTGCTGAAAAAAGAATACTGGAAAGATGTGAAATACGGCAAATGGCGCGCTAAAGACTAATTAGCCACTAATTTCTGATACAATTAGTTAACACATTTAACAGCGCCTCTTTTAAAGGGGTGCTGTTTTTTATTTTTTGAGGACAACGACCATGCTAACCAAACCCAATCCAGCTTCAACCACACTTTACGCTTCTGCTGAAGAGATGGAGTCACATGTAGTGCGCTTCATTATGGCGGAAAAAAACATTGAGAGAGAGGTGGTTAACTTAAAAGTTGATCAAATGCCTGAAGAGATTTTAGAACTTAACCCTTGCCAATCTTTGCCGACTTTGTTTGATCGAGGCATGGTTTTGTATGACTTGTCGGTTATTACTGAATACCTGGATGAACGTTTCCCATTCCCGCCTTTGTTGCCGGTTGATCCAATCGAAAAAGCAGAAAAACGCTTATTAATCTTTAGATTTACTCGAGCTGCAGGCTGTTGGTATGAGTTGGTAAACACCATTCAAACTGGCAGTAAAAAAGAAGCCAACGAAGCAAGAAAAATTTTATCGAGCAACCTTATTGAGCTGATTCCTTTGTTTGCTTATCAGCCTTATTTTAAGAGCGATGACATGACGATTGTTGATGCCTGTTTGGCGCCTTTATTGTGGCGACTTAAAAAACTGGAGATTGACTTAGGCGCAAAAGCCAAACCAATCCACGCCTATGCTAGCCGACTGTTTAGCAAAGAAAGCTTTAAAGAAAGCTTAACTGACTGCGAGAAAGAATACAACAACTAAGCGCTATGGCAGTTGTTTCGGTAGCGCCTTATCTTATTCGCGCCTATCATCAATGGATGGAGGACTCTGGGCTAACACCGCACATCTTGGTTGATTGTTCAAAAGCGGGCGTTGTGGTTCCTAGCCCCTACATCCAACAAGGGAAAATCGTACTTAATATTGCCAACGAAGCCACCAGCGCTTTGGTCATTGACAACGAAACCCTTTCGTTCAAGGCAAGGTTTGATGGGCAGTCTCAAACCATTAGCGTACCCACTGATGCTATATTAACTATCTACGCAGGTGAAAATGGTGAGGGCATGTTTTTTGAAACAGACGCCAAAGCGCCTGAGCAGGATAATAAACAAAAACCCAATCTTACATTACTTGACTAAATCAAGCACCATCTTAACAAAATCACTCTGATTGTCTTTGTTAAAAACCACAACTTTGGTCTGTGTGTAACGCCCAATTGCTTGTGCGTTGTCTAGGTTGTTGTTGTTCATTTGGTTTAAAACCAGCATGGCCACATCAAGACTGTGCTCCTTGGCCGCACGCAAACTGAGCAACGCCTGATTAATCGCACCAAGTTCATCTTTAACCACAATCACCACGGGCAATCTGAGTGCTGACGCCAAATCCACATTAAGCAGCTGCTCTGCAATTGGAGAATAAAGCCCGCCCGCGCCCTCAACAATGACAAAATCTTGTTCACTGTCTGAACGCGATGCGACAACCAAATCATCTAAAGCAACCCTAGCACCTTGATCGGCACTGGCTTTTTCTCCACTGACACAGGCTTCAAATTTAAATTTACAAACTTTTTCAATAGGTTGGGGCTGAGCACAGGCATCGTTTAATAAAATTGCGTCTTTTGGCACCAAACCTTGCGGTGTTTTTAGACAGTCGCTTTCAATGGGTTTTTTTGCCACAACACGACATTTAGAGTTTAGTGCGCGAATGATGTGGCTGGCGATAAATGTTTTGCCAACATCGGTACCACTGCCACTAATAAACAATCCTTTCATGGTTAATAATTTTAACAGCAAAAATGTATAATACTACCCATGCATAACAACTTGAAAACCAAATTCTGTGGAATGTCGCTAGACTCACCGATTGTTTTACTTTCTGGTTGTGTTGGTTTTGGTGAGGAATATACTCGCATCCAAGGGTTTTCTAACCGAGATGTAGGCGCTATTTGCCTTAAAGGAACCACCTTAGAGCCTCGTTTAGGCAACATTCCACACAGAGTTACAGAAACCCCTAGCGGCATGATTAACGCTATTGGTTTGCAAAATCCTGGCGCCGACGTGGTGATTAACGACATCCTGCCAAATTTAGACAAAACCGAAACCCGGTTTATTATTAATATCTCAGGCTCGTCAGTTGAAGAGTATGGTGAAATTGCCAAGCGATTTGACGACACAGACATTGATGCCATTGAAATCAATATCTCTTGTCCGAACGTTAAAGAAGGTGGTGTTGCCTTTGGCAATGATCCTGACATGTCCTATCGTGTGGTTGAAATTTGCCGTCAAAATACAAGAAAACCCTTAATTACTAAGCTTTCACCTAACCAAACTGACATTGCTCATAGTGCACAACGTTGTATTGATGCTGGCACCGATGGTCTAGCAGTGATTAACACGCTAATGGGGATGGCCATTGACACACAAACTCGTACACCGATCATTGGCAACAACCAAGGCGGCTTATCTGGGCCCGCCATCAAACCAATTGCCCTATTAAAAGTACACCAAGTCTATCAAGTAAGCAAACATCACAATGTGCCGATTATTGGCCAAGGTGGCATCACCACGGTTAATGATGCGCTAGAGTTTATTATTGCTGGTGCCGACACTGTTGGTATTGGTACTTCACTATTTTATGATCCACTTGTATGCAACAAAATTAACGACGGTATTAGTCAATACCTGATCGACAACAAACTAAACAACATCAATGAGCTGGTTGGCACCTTAGAACTTAACTCAGCGATATCCCAATGCGATATCGATACAAATAAATAAAAAAGATCCTTATGAATCCAGAATACAACGCTCAAACCATTGAAGCGCAAGCACAACAATATTGGCTAGACAATCAGTCATTCCAGGTTGTTGAAGACAGCACCAAAGAAAAATACTACTGTCTTTCTATGTTTCCTTACCCTTCGGGTCGCCTACATATGGGCCATGTGCGCAACTACAGTATTGGCGATGTTATTTCTCGTTATCAAAAAATGCAAGGTAGAAACGTTATGCAGCCGATTGGCTGGGACGCCTTTGGCTTACCTGCTGAAAATGCTGCACTAAAAAACAAAGTACCGCCAGCCAACTGGACTTACGAAAACATTAATTACATGAAAAATCAGCTGATTGAGCTTGGTTTTGGCTATGACTGGTCTCGTGAGGTTGCCACTTGCCACCCTAAATATTACCGCTGGGAACAATGGTTGTTTGTTAAATTGTTTGAAAAAGGCTTGGTGTATAAGAAAGATGCTATTGTTAACTGGGATCCGGTCGATCAGACTGTGTTGGCCAATGAGCAAGTGATTGACGGACGTGGTTGGCGCTCAGATGCACTGATTGAAAAGAAAGAAATCTCCCAATGGTTTATGCGCATTACCAACTATGCAGAAGAGCTTTTGGCTGATTTAGACAAATTAGAAGGTTGGCCAGAGGCAGTCAAAACCATGCAAAAAAACTGGATTGGCAAATCGGTTGGTTTGGAAATTGACTTTACCAGAGAAGGTTCTGAGCCGCTCAGAGTCTACACCACACGACCAGATACACTAATGGGTGTCACTTATTTAGCAGTTGCTGCTGAACACCCGCTCGCATTAGAAGCCGGTAAAAATGACAAAGCAGTTCAAGCTTTTATTGAAGAGTGCAGAACCATGGAAACCACTGAAGCTGCCATGGAAACCATGGAGAAAAAAGGTGTAGATTCTGGCCTTAAATGCACACACCCAATTACCGGTGAAGAAGTACCAATCTGGATTGCTAATTTTGTACTGATGGGCTATGGTACTGGCGCGGTAATGAGTGTGCCGGCACATGATGAGCGCGACTATGATTTTGCTAAAAAATACAACATTGACATCAAGGGTGTTATTAAGCCGGCTGATGGTGAACTAAACCTTGAAAATGGCGCGTTTACAGACAAAGGCGTGTTGTTTAACTCAGGTGAGTTTGACAACTTAGATTTCAACCAAGCCTTTGAAGCGATTGCAAACAACTTAAGCAACAACAATCTGGGTGAAAAACAAACCAACTATCGTCTGCGTGACTGGGGCGTTTCTCGACAGCGTTACTGGGGTTGCCCTATTCCGATTATCAACTGCCCAAGCTGTGGCTCGGTGGCGGTACCGGAAAAAGACTTGCCTGTTACTCTGCCTGAAGAAGTGGCTTTTGATGGGGTTGGGTCTCCTATTAAAAAAATGCCAGAATTTTATGAAACCACTTGTCCAAATTGTGGTGGCAAGGCTGAGCGTGAAACTGACACCTTTGACACCTTCTTTGAGTCGTCTTGGTATTTTGCACGTTACGCCTGTAAAGACAATGACAATGCAATGCTGGATGAGCGCGCTGACTATTGGTTAAAAGAGGGCGTAGACCAATATATCGGCGG
>CAYUWB010000019.1:0-11636 GCA_964448305.1 uncultured Candidatus Ruthturnera sp. | reverse complement strand
AGCGTTGACGAGACGGCACTAGCGCAAGATGAAATACAAATTATTGTCCAAGTTAATGGCAAGTTACGCGCAAAGCTTATGTTAAGTGCCGATATGGATAAATCACAAGTAGAAGCGCAAGCTTTGGCCGATGAAAATGTGACCAAGTTTACTGAAGGAAAAAGCGTAGTTAAGGTGATTGTGGTGCCAAATAAATTGGTTAATATTGTTGTTAAATAAACACCGTTAAGCCTAGCCCTATCGCTGCGCAAACACCTAAAACAGACATAATACCGGCCTTAAATCGGTACATCGCCACAAAGGCTGCAACACCGATTAGTATGGCAACATAATCTAGTTTTCCGCTTTCTAAGTACAGCACATTCATAGCAAAAAATACAGCCAGATTTAGAATCACACCGACCACTGCAGCAGTGACTGCTGATAGGGGTGCACTAAATTTAAGATCGCCCCTGGTTGCCTCAACACCTGGCCCACCTAAAAAGATAAACAAAAATGATGGCAAGAAAGTAAACAGGGTCGCCACTGATGCACCAGCAAAACCTGCTAATAACAAGGATTCGGGGCCAAATATCTCTTTCGTCCATGCACCTACAAAGCCCACAAACGCCACCACCATGATTAGTGGGCCCGGCGTGGTTTCACCAAGCGCTAGACCGTCCATCATCTGTGCGCTGGTTAGCCAGGCGTATTGATCAACACCGCCTTGATAAATATACGGCAGTACCGCATAAGCACCACCAAAGGTTACCATGGCGGCTTTGGTGAAAAATTCACCCATATCATGCAACACTGGATCACTTAACAAACTCATGACTGCCAAACCAATACCAACACCTACAACCGCAAAACCAATCAAACGGGTCCAGTTAAACTTTGCATGATCAGGCACTGGTGTGTCGTCGTCAATTAGCGCTGGGCCATAACTTGTTTGGCTGGCACCGTGGTGAGCACCCATCTTAAATGTATCAGGTGAAAATTGTGCCCCCAAATAACCAATAACAGCCGCACTTAAAACAATGTATGGAAAAGGTATGTTAAATTGATATATAGCGACAAAGGCCAATACTGCCAATACTTTTAGTACGTTGTTAGACAGGGCTTTAGAGCCAATACGGTAAGCAGCAAACAAAACAATCGCGGTGACTGCTGGCTTAATACCATACAAAACACCTGAGACTGCACTGACATCGCCATAGGTTAAATACACCCAAGTTAGTGCACTTAAGATAAACAACGACGGCAATACAAATAATACGCCGGCAACAATGCCACCCCTTACGCCAAACATCAACCAGCCAATATAAGTGGCCAATTGTTGCGCTTCAGGGCCAGGCAACACCATGGTGTAGTTTAATGCATGTAAAAAACGATGCTCAGAAATCCAGCGACGCTTTTCAACCAGCTCTTGGTGCATCATCGATATTTGCCCAGCAGGCCCGCCAAAACTAATAAAGCCCAGCTTTAACCAGTAAATAAAAAAATCTAAAAAACTAGGGGCTTCGGGTTGTTTTTGCATGTTTTTTCTCAATAAAAAACCCTGTTAACCTCTGCAAAACTTGTCTGCAGAAATCAACAGGGTTTGAATAGGTTCGAGGCCTACTTGTTGGCCATCAACCCATCAATCATTGGGGTTAACATGATATCCATCACATCAACCATAAAGCTGCCTTTATAGACTAATGTGTTGTCGTTTTGTAAAAACGCCATCGCCTCTGCTGGCAATTGATCTGCTACCGCTTGTAAATCAACACCATCAATGCGTACCGTAGTAACCACTAACGAGTCTTCTGGCGAAGGTACTGCCTGACCACTAAACGGGTTAGAAGTATCTACCAATGGAATACGATGAAAATTAATGTGTGTGTTATCAAACTGCGGAGTAATGAACTCAACATAATCTTGCATACGGTCTAAGATAATTTCAGTCACTTGCTCTGGCGTGTAAGGACGCTCAGAAGTATCTCGATGAATTTTTTGAATCCACTCAATATTCACTGATGGCACAACACCAACCAACAAATCAACTTGGCCAGCAACATCAGCATTGTCGGTCTTTACGCCGCCGTGAAGGCCTTCGTAAAACATAATATCAGTACCCGATTCAATGTCTTCCCAAGGAGTGAATTGACCCGGATTAAGATCAGTACCCAAACGGGCGTTGTGTTCAACCGCCTCTTCGTCAGAATGAATATAGTAACGCTTTTGACCTGTGCCATCTGTGCCGTATTGCTTAAATAACGCCTCTAGCTTATCAAAATGATTGGCATTTTCCGAAAAGTGTGTCAATACCTTACCTGCTGCACGTGATTTATCAACCTCAACTTTCATATCTGCACGTTCAAATTTGTGAAAACTATCACCTTCCACAACACAAACATTAAGATTTTTCTGATCGAAAATTTTCTCAAATGCTTTTTTTACGAAAGTAGTACCTGCACCTGATGAACCGGTAACTGAAACGACTGGATGTTTTGTTGACATAATGTAACTCCTTGTTAAATAATAATAATAATGTGTTAAAAATCTAGGTTATCGACTGAGAGCGCATTGTCTTCAATAAAGTTTCTTCTTGGCTCTACTTCGTCACCCATTAAAGTTGAAAAAACTTCATCTGCGACAATCGCATCTTCAATCTTCACCTTAAGTAAGATTCGGTTTTCTGGATCCATCGTGGTTTCCCAAAGTTGCTCTGGATTCATCTCACCCAAACCCTTGTAGCGCTGGAAACTCTGACCTTTTTTAGCATCGTCCATCAAAAAGTTAATCACCTGGCTAAAGTTTTTAACCTTAACTTCTTTGCCTTTTTTCTCAACGTAAGACTCTTCGTTGATTACGCTTTCAACTTTTTCTGAGAACTTCTTAATAGTTTTGTAGTCAGAAGAACTGAAAAAAGCTTGTCCTAAATAATCGGTATCGGTGTCTACACCATACACAGACAGCGTGTGCTCCACCTCTTTGGTTGTGTTATTAAAAACAACCTTGTGTTTTTGCGCCGGTGTTAAATCTTGGGCCAATAACTGTTGTATCTGTGCGCACCAATCTTTGGATTCTTTGCCCTCTTTTAAGTTTTTAAGTGGTGCTGAACTAGCAATAGCTCTCATTAATGCCAAGTTAAACTTTTTAGATAGGCGCTCAACAATTGTATTGACCTGATAATAGTCTTTAACCGCAGCCTCCAAAGCCACACCTGCAATGGCTGGCGCTGAAGCGTTAGTAAATAAATGCGCCTCATTTACCGCTTCTTGCAATAAATAATCATTTAATTCTTGATCATCTTTTAAATAACGCTCTTGTTTGCCTTTTTTAATTTTGTATAGTGGTGGTTGGGCAATATACAAATAACCATTTTCAACCAACTCTGGTAAATAACGATAGAAGAAAGTAAGTAATAAAGTACGGATATGCGCACCATCCACGTCAGCATCTGTCATGATGACAATTTTATGGTAGCGTAATTTTTCAATATCGTATTCTTCTTTACCAATACCACAACCAAGTGCGGTAATCAGCGTGCCAACTTCAGCAGAAGAAAGCATTTTTTCAAACCGCGCCTTCTCAACATTTAGAATTTTACCTTTGAGTGGCAAAATTGCTTGAGTACGTCGATCACGGCCTTGCTTGGCTGAACCGCCTGCAGAATCACCCTCCACTAGGAAGATTTCAGATTCGGCTGGATCTTTGGTTTGACAATCGCTTAATTTTCCCGGTAGGCCTGCGATATCGAGTGCACCCTTACGACGGGTCATCTCTCTGGCTTTTCGCGCTGCATCGCGAGCACGCGAAGCCTCTAAAATCTTACCAACAATGATTTTTGCTTCATTTGGGTTTTCTAATAAATAATCGCCCAGTTTTTCGTTTAAGGCCGATTCAACAGGTGCGCGCACCTCTGATGAAACCAATTTGTCTTTGGTTTGAGATGAAAACTTAGGATCGGGTACTTTAACTGAAACAATGGCTGTTAATCCTTCACGTGTGTCTTCACCGGTGATGGAGGCTTTTTCTTTCTTGGCCATGCCAGAATTATCAATGTAATTATTGAGTGTTCGTGTTAGTGCACCCCTAAAGCCAGCTAAGTGAGCACCGCCATCACGTTGTGGAATGTTGTTGGTAAAACAATAAATGCTTTCTTGATAAGCGTCACTCCATTGTAGGGCGACATCAATGGTAATATCATCACGCTCAGCTGAAATAGCAATAATATCGTTATGAATTGGATTTTTTGATTTGTTTAAATGTTCAACAAAAGCCGTGATACCGCCTTCATACTCAAACACATCTTTGCGCTGAGTTGCCAGCTCTTCGATTTCAATATGTACGCCTGAGTTTAAAAATGATAACTCGCGCACCCGATTGGCTAATATGTCGTACTTAAACTCAGTAATAGTAAAGACGTCAGCACTTGGTTTGAAATGAATAGTCGAACCGGTTTGTTTTGTTTTTCCGGTCACTTTCATCGGTGCGTCTGGCACACCTAAAGTATAGCTTTGCTCATGAACCTCACCACCACGATAAACCGTTAGGTGAACTGTTTCAGATAAAGCATTAACCACTGACACGCCTACACCGTGTAAACCGCCAGATACTTTGTAAGAATTGTCGTCAAATTTACCACCTGCATGAAGTACGGTCATAATGACTTCAGCAGCAGACACACCTTCTTCTGGGTGAATATCAACTGGAATACCACGACCATCATCTGAAACAGAAACTGACTGATCTTCATGAATGGTGATGTTGATTTTGGAACAGTGGCCTGCTAACGCTTCATCGATTGCGTTGTCAACCACCTCGAATACCATGTGGTGTAAACCGGTGCCATCGTCAGTATCACCGATGTACATTCCAGGGCGTTTTCTAACCGCATCTAAGCCTTTTAAAACCTTAATATTGGAGGCTTGATATTCTTGTGTTTGATCTTCAGACATAAGTGCTTGAAAAAAATAAATTTATTATACCACGACACTCACAATTATCGGCTTTTCGTCGGTATTTTTTTTAAATTATTATATGGCTTGATTGTGTTGATTTTAAAGGGATACCTTAAAAAAACAAGGTTGGGTTTTAAGCAAATTAATCGTGTTGTTTAATCACGCCGTTATCAATCTGAAAAACCAGTGGATTAACAGAGCTAATGGTTGATAAATTGTGCCCAATATCAGTCATAAAAGTTTGTACCTTTAGGCTTTGTAAATATTGCAAAATAATGTTTATTTTTTTACTGTCTAATTCAGAAGATAAATCATCAATTAAAACAATTGGTTTTGTTTTAAGATTAATTAGCAATAACACTTGTGTTAACCAAAAAATGATCGACAGTGTTTTTTGCTCACCCCTTGATAAAAAACATTCTTTTTTATTGTTAAACATAAAATCAATGTTGGCCTTATGTGATCCATAATTTAAATATTTAGCTTTTAACAGTGCTGGTTTGTTTTTGTTTAAATATTGGTAAATATTTTGCTCGTTGGTTATCTCTACTTCTTTTGGCCAACCTGAAGAAAACTGATAATCAAATTGATCTAGTGAATCGATTAACATTTCTAATGATTTTGATTGTTCAGAAAGTGAGGTTTGTTTTAATTGGTGTAAATAATTTAGTCGGTTTTGATTAATCGTTGCTGATACTTTTGCCAACTCTAAAAACCAAAAATCTAACGATTCGGCTTGATTGTTTATTAATAGAGTGTTTATGTTTTTTAAGGTTTTGTTGTAGGTTTTAAAGGCTTTAACAGAGTCTTGTTTCACGTGAAACACACCCCAATCTAAATAAGAACGTTTATTTTTAGGGGTGCCATTAACAACAAACCCTTTGTCTGGTGTAATAATTTGAGTGGGTAATATTTGACTTAACTGAGAAGTATTATTAACTCTTTGATGATTAACACTGATGGTGTTTTTATTTTTAGATTTTTCTAATTTAATTCTATTATCACCAACTTGGGCACTTATCTGAAATTGATCACAATCAAAGTTAATTACTTCTTTAATCGTTTTTGTTTTAAAAGAACGATTGTGCCCTAAATAATAAATAGCCTCTATTAAACTGGTTTTACCTTGTGCATTATTAGCAACAAATAAATTAATCCCTTTGGAAGGAGTAATAAATTGATTGGTTAGATTACGAAACTGGTGAATAGATAATTTATCGATAACAGCCATATAAAGACCTAAATATCAATCAATTAAATTCGCATTGGCATAACAACATATTGATAGGTTTCATCATCAATACTACTTAACAAGCAAGATTGGTTTTCACCGCCAGGTACCACCATGTTGATTTCATCAGTGGTTAGTTTTTCTAAAATAGAAATTAGATAATGGATGTTAAAAGCAATTTCAATCTCTTTGTCGAAATTTTTAATGGCGATTTGTGTTTTGGCTTGGCCCCTTTCAGAATGAGAAAAAATATTAAGTTGGGCATCTTTGAAAGCCAGTTTAACCCCTTTGGTGCGCTCTTCAACAAAAATAGAAGCTTGCTGCAAACTGTTTAGAAACTCTTGTCGATCAATCACAATGGTGTTTTCATAATCTGTTGGGATTACCTGTGCATAATTTGGAAAATTACCGTCAATTAGTCGACTAATAATCGTTGTATTATCACTAACTAAATAAAAATAATTTTCTGAAAGGTGGATATCAACCTCTTCATGTTCGTTTTTATTAAGCAACTTAGTAAGTTCTAATACTGCTTTTCTTGGAAGAATAACGGTTTTTTTATTTTCTAAATTGTTACTTTGTTTAATTTCACCAATTGACAAACGATGACCATCAGTTGCAACCACAGTAATGTTGTTTTGATCAACTTCAAAATAAAGACCGTTTAAATAAGCACGAATGTCTTGATTACCCATTGAAAAAGAAGTGTTTTCAATCAGTGCTTTTAATGCGTTTCGTTTAACTTTAATAACATCAGAGTTTTCAATTTTAGGTAGGGATGGAAAATCTTGATGATTAAATGTATTGAGTTCAAAAGAGTTGTTGTTAGTTTTGATATAAACTTTAGCCTCTTCAATGATAAATTGAATAATGGTTTCTTCTGGTAATTTTCTAATAATGTCAATTAGATCTTTTGCATAAACAGTAAAACTAATTTCTTCTTGTGTATTGATAGAATGCGAAGCACGTAATTCTATTTCCATATCAGTTGTTGTTAAAGTTAGCTGATTGTTTTTTAATTGAATTAATACATGTGAAAGAATCGGTAGTGTTTGTTTTTTTTCAACAACACCAATAACTGTTTGTAATGGTTCTAGTAATTCTCTAACGGTTAATTGTGTGTTCATCAAAAAATCCTTTTATTAAATAATTATTGTTATTATTAGTGGCGTATTTTTTTGTTAATAACTAATTTTTTTCTTTAAAAAACAGTTTGTTAAGTTGTGGATATTAGTTAACTATTTTATGTAAAAACTAAAGGGTTATGTTTATAAATTTTGTGGATTTGTTAAGTTATTAAAGTTATCGACAATTGCCTGGATAACTACCTGTGTATAGTGTTTATAAGTGCGCTAATTTTAGTTTGATTAAATCGTAGTCATTCTTTATTGATGCCTCTTCTAATAGTTTTTTCTCTATTTTATCAATACTGTGTAAAACCGTGGAATGATCCCTGTTTCCAAAATGTTTTCCAATTTTTGTTAAAGACAAAGTGGTAAGCTCATGAGCGATAAAAATAGCCATCTGTCTGGCTAAAACCATGTGTTGTTTTCGGCTTTTTGAGCTTAAATCTGAAACGGTGATAGCATAATGTTTTGCCGTTTCTTTTTGTATATCGTTAATATCAATATTTTTAACTTGGGGTTTGATCAAATCTCCCAGTGCACTTTCAACAACCTCTTTAGAAATAAACGAGTGGTCGATTTTAGAAAAGTCAATAAAGGCTTTGAGTTTGAGTAACGCACCTTCCAAATCTCTAACATTTGAAGTGATGTGTCCAGCAATAAACAAAGCAGTGTCTTCTGTTAAGTCAATGTTGATTTTTTTGTTGTGTGCTTTTTTTAACAAAATTGCAGCACGCATTTCTAACTCTGGCGGTGTTAAATGTAGGTTTAAACCTTGGGAAAATCGTGTTTTTAGGCGCTCTTCTAAAGTACGAATATTTTTAGGGGGTTGGTCGCAAGTAAAAATGATTTGTTTTTTGGTGTTAAACAAAAAATTAAAAATATGAAAAAATTCTTCTTGTGATTTTTCCTTTCCTGCAATTAAATGGATATCGTCTACCAGCAGCAAGTCGGCTGACTGGTAGTAAGCTTTAATGTCTTCAATAGTTTTGTGTCGCAAACTGGCGGTGATATTTCTAACAAAATCCATCAGCGGCACATAAATGACTTTGATGTTTGGGTTTTTTTCTTGGGCTAAGTGGCCTGCAGCTTGCATTAAGTGTGTTTTTCCAAGGCCCGATCCACCATAAATAATAAAAGGATTGTAAGGCGAGGCTTTGATGTTTTCAGCAATTTGTCGAGTGGCACCATAGGCCATTTGGTTGGCGTTGCCCAACACCAAATGATCAAAGGTGTATTCTGGGAATAGTGGTGTGTTGTGCCGTTGTGGTGTCTTAGGATTGGGTGTCGATTGGGTTGAAACACCAATATAAATTTTAAGGTTGTTGCTATGTTGTGCAACAGCGCTTTTGATTTCTTGTTTTAGGTTTTTATTAATATAGTTTTTAACCGATGTGCTGGGTGCTAAGAGCGAAAGGTTGGTTCCATCTTCGATGGCTTTTAAGGGTTGCACCCAGACGCTAAAGGTTGCCAAAGGCAAGGTGTCTTTTAAAGTATTGAGGCATTTTGCCCAGGTTTTTGACATGGTTTTATCTAGCAAATAAAAATGAAACAAGTGTCAATTTTGCCACTATTTTTCACCTTAAGATTGGGTTTAATTTAAAATTAATAATGATATACTAAAGCTTTTGTTTTTGCACAGGAGTTGTACAAATGGGGTCGGTTGAAAAGGTTTTTGAAAAAATATTATGGAACTCTCGTCACATGGTTTTAGTGGCTGTTGTAGCTTCGGCGTTGTTGTCACTACTTTTGTTTGTCATTACGGCAGTTGATGTTGGTAGTTTGTTGTCTCATGCTGGTGATTATATAGGTGCATCAGGTGAAGAAAGAAAAGCACTAAAAATTGAGATGGTGGCGCATACGGTTGGTGCTATTGATGGTTTTTTGTTGGCAACCATCCTAATGATTTTTGCTTTGGGACTGTATGAGTTGTTTATTAGTGATATTGATGTAGCCAAACAGAGCGGACAGTCGTCCAAGGTTTTGGTGATCAACTCTTTAGATGATTTAAAATCAAAACTGGCCAAAGTGATCTTGATGATTTTGGTGGTGACGTTTTTTGAAGTGTCATTATCAATGAGCTTTACTGGTGCACTTGATTTAGTGTATTTTTCGTTAGGTATTTTAATGGTTTCTTTGGCGCTTTATTTTGGTTCAAAATCAAAGCACTGATTGATTTTTATAGACAAATAGCGTAACATTGCCCCTTTTTTTATAACGAATAATATTATGCGTCAAACAATCGTTGCAGGCAATTGGAAAATGAACGGCTCTAAAGAGTCGGTAAGCAATTTAGTAATTGGTATTCTAGCTGGTATGGCAGAGGTTCAATCAAAGGTGATTGTCTGTTCACCTTATCCTTACTTATCAGAAGTTGAGGCTTTGGCCACACACTCTCAGTTACATGTCGGTGCGCAAGATCTTAACGTCAATGCTGCTGGCGCCTTTACCGGCGAAGTGAGTGCTGATATGCTTAAAGACTTTGGTGTAGAGCATGTTATTGTTGGTCACTCAGAGCGCAGAAGTCTATATGGTGAAAGCGATGATATTGTGGCTGAAAAAGTACAGGTAGCCCTAGACAACGGCCTAACTCCGTTATTTTGTATTGGTGAGTTGTTAGAAGAAAGAGAGTCGGGTAATACCGAAGCTGTGGTTTCTCGTCAAATGAATGCAGTGATTAATCGTGTGGGCATTGAAGCATTTAAAAATATTATTGTGGCTTATGAGCCGGTTTGGGCAATTGGTACAGGCGTTACTGCTACGCCAGAGCAAGCCCAAGACACGCACGCTTTTATTCGTAGCCTATTAGCGGGCCATGATAACGATATCGCTCAATCAACCCCTATTCTTTATGGCGGCAGCATGAATCCTGCGAATGCAGACGAGTTGATTGCTTGTGAAGACATCGATGGTGGTTTAATTGGCGGCGCGTCATTAAAGTCTGATGATTTTTTACAGATTTGTAAAGCGGGCTAATTATTATGTCATTTCAAGTTATTCTTATTATTCACGTATTGTTAGCGCTAGGCTTGGTTGCTTTAATTTTAATGCAACATGGCAAAGGCGCTGATGCAGGCGCAGCTTTTGGTGCGGGTTCGGCGGGTTCAGTATTTGGTGCACGCGGTGCTAATTCTTTTTTGTACAAGCTAACAGCAGGTGTTGCCACCGGTTTCTTTTTAACCAGTTTGACGCTGGCTTATTTAGCAACTAACGAAACCAGCACAGCAGAGGAGCCGCAAAGTGTCATGGATAGTGTTGTGGTAGAACCTATCGTGCCGTCAGATGTACCTATGATCGACACCAAAATCAGCGACATTCCCAACGAGTAAGTTCTAAACCTTATTGCCGATGTGGCGGAATTGGTAGACGCGCTACCTTGAGGGGGTAGTGAGCTACGCTCGTGCCAGTTCGACTCTGGCCATCGGCACCACTTATTTTTTTGCTTACTTACTTGCTATCTGTATGGTGTATTGTATAATTTGAGCTAGATTTATCCCAATCCTGAGAAGAATGAAGTTTTTACCTATTATTTTAATATTGTCCTCAAGCGCCGCTAGTGCCTTTTGGGGTGGAAATAACGCAAACTGGATGCCATTTGGTACAGGCACCGGATACAATAATCAATCGCCCTGGAGCAATAATTCTAATTGGAATCCTTTTGGTACGGGAGGAAATTGGAGTCCTAGAAACGATGCAGCTAATTTAAGCCGCTATGGCGCACGACCTGAGGCGCTTATGCAGTACCGAAAAGACCCTAGATTTCAAGTCAACAACACTACCCCTGAAGTTCAAAACAGAGTGAGGCCTTCTAATTGGTTAACAGAAACTGATTTTGCCTCTACTTTAAAAGACATGGGCGGGCAAGATAAAGCTTTTGTTGTTGACGATTTTGCAGCCTTTGGTTTGTCAGAAGGTTATGCGCGTGCTAAGGCGGAAACGTTTGGCGTTGGCAGGGTGCTTAGGGATCATGCGCTACAAAATACAGATGGTATATTTTCTGGCGACAGAAGTACCATTTACGGCAAGCAAGGTTATGCGCTTTCACCTGCTGCCTCATCAACGCAAAAAATAGACAATTAATTAACAACTTAACAACATGACGTTAAAAAACCAGCTTTTTAGCTGGTTTTTTATTGCTCTAAACAAAAACCAAATCAATCGCCATGATATTTATCTAAAGCAACCTCTTTTTAAAGTAAGTTCATTTTTTCTAAAATTTTTAAATACCACTTTAAAACCGGCTGTTTTTACTCAAAAACCCTATTAATAGACCATTAAGAACCTTAAAATAAGGCTAATTCAGCCAATTATTGGCTTATTTCGACTATTTTTGATCATTTTTTATTGATC
>CAYUWB010000018.1:0-24033 GCA_964448305.1 uncultured Candidatus Ruthturnera sp. | reverse complement strand
GTTTTCAGCAGACCAAACGATTGACGCCTCATTATCACTCAGTGGCAATAAGGCAATAATACTATCGGATAAAAAGCGCTGCCAAGTGGTGTCTTCAAAACCCTTGTCAGAGCGAATATTGCAAATAATGGCTTTTTGCCCGTAATTGGTTTCACTAAATTCAATTTGCGTGAGATCACGAATACGTGAACGTGCGCCATCGGCACCTATTAATAAAGCGCAAGACAACTGCTGATCGTTATCTAGCTGTAATTGATAGCCTTCATCGGTCTTATCAATATGATCAAGTTTGGCATTAATAAACTCAACCTTAGTATCGCTTAACGCTGTAAACATGGCCGATTGAATGGCGTCATTTTCAATGATATGGCCTAAGTGACTGAGTTCATCATCTGTGGCGTTAAAGTCTAAATTACCGTGCGAGTTTTGATCCCAGACTTTGGTTTGTGTAAAAGTATGCTTGCGTTTGATTAAATCCCAAACACCAAGTTTGGTTAGAAAGGCCTCAGAAGTTGGCGTAATAGCACTAACGCGTGCGTGAAAATCTTTACTCAACTTTGGATTGGGATTGTTTGGCTCAACAATAGCAATCGATGCATTGGTTTTTTGCGCCATGCTCAAGGCAAAATCTTGCCCCACCATGCCGCCGCCGACAATAACAATATCAAACTGATTCATGATTCCCCTGCAATGGTCATTTGATTGATTAATACTGAGCCAACCTTTAGATTGCTACGTTGGTCGATATCAGTACCGACATGCTCAATACCCAACAACATGTCCTTTAAATTGCCAGCAATCGTCAGCCCAGAAACAGGGTATTGGATCTCGCCATTTTCTACCCAAAAGCCCAACGCACCTCGTGAGTAATCACCTGTTGTGGCATTGACACCCTGACCCATGAGCTCGGTTACTACCAAGCCTTTATCCATGGTTTTTATCATCTCGTCCAAACCGCCATCAAAATTAGCAGTGACATTGACATTGTTGGTACCGCCTGCATTAGCCGTGGTTTTAAGGCCGAGCTGATTGGCTGAATATTGCCCCATTACGTAACGACAAACTCGACCATCTTTAACAAAGTGTTGCTCACGTTTTAACACGCCGTCACGATCAAAAGCTTTGGCACCGAGTGTCTTTTTTACAAAGGGTTGCTCAACCAAACTTAAACTCTCTGGGAGAACAATTTGGTCAATGCTATTTAATAAAAAAGTTGATTTCTTGTATTGTCTTGAACCGCCTAAAGCGCCTAATAACTGAGCAAATAATCCACCTGATAGACGCGACGTAAAAATAACAGGGCATTTTTGTGATGCCAATGATTTTGCGCCTAGTTTTTGTTGTGCCAATAATGCTGCTTTTATGCCCACTTGTTCTGGCGATTCCATGTCATTTGCATCAAGCGCTGTGGTGTATTCGTAAGCTGTTTGCATGTCGTCATCACGCTTAGCAATTAAAGCGCAATTGAGTGAATGTCTCGTGCTGCTTTGTGAAGCAATAAGCCCATTAGAGTTAGCATACAGGCCTTCGCCTTGAAAACTAGAAACCTCTGCGCCTTCTGAATTGTCAATTTCATTTTGCTCAAGTGCAATGGCTTCACAAGCCTTGGCTAGATCGATACTGTGTTTTGCGTCTAAATCCCAAGGGTAGTAGAGCTCTAAATCAGGTGCATCAAACGCCATTAAATCTTTTGGTGCTAGGCCATTAAAAGGGTCTTCTTGCGTGTATTTTGCAATCAAACAGGCAGATTCAATGGTCTTATTGAGGCTGTCTTTGCTTAGATCAACGCTTGAAGCGTGGCCTTTTTTTTGCCCCATATAAACATTAATTTCAAAATTTTTGTCTAAATGGTATTGCAGTGTTTCTACCTCGCCGAGTCTAACTGCAGTTGAAACGCCGGAGCTTGATCCAAGCGATATTTCATAGTCACTGACTTTGTATTGTTTTAACAAGTCAATGGCTAATTGCGCGGTTTGCTCTAGAGATGACATGGGTGGAATTATACTAAGTAATCTAAATCAGTTGGCTGTGGAACTTCAATTGAGTGATGTGAATGTTGAAGATCGAGTATTAATGATTTGGCTGGCATCCATAAAGCCCAAATACCCAAAGCAATAATCAACGTACCAGAGAATTTTCTCACTAAAGGTTTTTTAATGGCTTCACTGAGTTTTGAAGAAAACCCTGCCATTAACAACAAGCTAGGTAGCGTGCCTAATCCAAAAGCCAACATAATCAGCCCGCCTTGAACAGCAGAGCCTGATAATGCAGCAAAACTGAGTGCGCCATAAACCAGCCCACAAGGAATACCACCCCAAAGCAAACCAACCAAAAAAGCGCCTTTTAAACTGGTGACTGGCAGGAACCTTTGACTAATGGGTTGTAATTTTGCCCATAGTTTGGCGCCAATTTTCTCTAATACTTGTATGCCGGCATACCAATTGGCAATATATAAACCTACCAATACCATCAATAAACCTGAGAATATTCTCAATACATAATCAAGCGTACTCATCTTAAGCATGTTTGAGAGTAGCTCACCCGCCAAGCCAAATAATACACCCATTAAGATGTAACTCAAAATTCGACCCGTGTTGTAATTCAGATGATACAGTGAGGTTTTTTTAGGGTTAGATCTAAGTGATTCTGGTAAGGCTGACGTTAATAAAGCAACCACGCCACCGCACATGCCTAAACAGTGAACACCGCCCAAAAAACCCATTAAAAAGACAATGGCAAGTGTGTCCATTATTTGTTGTTAATTTTTGTGACTTCTAATAAATGCAGTCTGCGCGAGTCGGTCTTTAGCACTTTAAAGTTAAACCCTTGCAAATCAATTTCACTCATTTGCTCGGGCAAATAAGTAAAGCCAGCAACCACAAAACCTGCCACAGTATCTACATCGTCTGCCTCTAAGGTGGCTTCGAAAAATTCGTTGAACTCTTCTAATGGTGTATTGGCTTTTAACAAGTATCGGCCTTCGCCAAAATCAATGATGTTGTCTTCTTCAAAGTCATGCTCGTCTTCAATCTCACCAACAATTTGCTCGAGCACGTCTTCTAATGTCACCAAGCCGGCAATCTCGCCATATTCATCCATTACTACTGCCATGTGTGAATGTTTTTGCTGAAAGTCTCTAAGCAAACCACCCAAAGTTTTACTTTCTGGCACCAAAACTGCAGGACGCAAATACTCTTTATAACTGAATTCTTTTTTCTGATTACTGGCCAAATGTCCCAACAGATCTTTGGCTAAAACAATGCCTTGTATTTTGTCTTCTTGCGCGTTTAATACTGGGAATCGAGAATGTGCTGATTTGAGCATTATCTCAAGTAAATCTTTAGCAGAGGTTTTGTTTTTTATTAGCACCATCTTCGACTTTGGCACCATAATATCACGCACTTCGAGGTTTTCAAGCTGCATCGTGCCCTCAATAATAGATCGAGAGTGTGAGTCAATAATATGGCTTTCTTCCGCCTCTTTTAAAGCTTGTAAGAGTTCATCACTAGATTGTAGTGGAGAGTGGAAAAATTGTTTTTTTAGCCTTTGTAAAAAAGACAATGTCGAGGGAGGGTGTTCTTCGTTCATCAAATGTTAAATAACTATCAGGCGTTTATTATAGCAAAAATTAGCTTTTTTTACCACTACGCATGACTTTTCCCTTTGCAGCACGCTCTTTACGCACTTGTTTTGGATCGGCAATCAGTGGTCGATAGATTTCTACACGGTCTTTTTCGCGCAAAACGGTGTCTAGTTTGGCAATTTTTCCAAAGATACCGGTTTTGTCTTTGGTTAGATCAATTTGAGGATAGGTGTCGATAATGCCAGAGTATTCAATGGCTTGTTTGAGTGTTGTGCCCTCATCTACCTCTAGCTCAAGTAGGGTTTGTTTTTTCTCAAGTGCGTAGGCAACCTCAACTAGCATCACAAAGCTGTTGCGCCTTAGCGAAATCTAGCGTGCCTTCATAGATTGCACGGCCAGTAATCGCGCCAGTAATGCCATGATGTGCTTCAACCAATAGATTAGAAATATCATCCATATTGGTAATACCACCAGAAGCAATAATATCAATTGAAGTTTGTTTGGCCAGATCAGCCGTGGCTTCGACATTCACGCCTTGCATCATGCCGTCACGGGCAATATCGGTATAAACAATAGAACTCACACCGTCTTGCTCGAATTTTTTAGACAAATCCACCACGTGTAAGTCAGTCTGTTTGGCCCATCCTTCCGTAGCCACCAAGCCATTATTAGCATCTAGACCAACAATAATTTTTCCAGGGAATTCACGACATAACTCAGACACAAATTCAGGATGAGTCACCGCCATGGTGCCAATAATCAGATAACTAATACCGGCTTCCACATAAGTATTAGCAATCTCCATATTACGAATGCCGCCACCAATTTGTACCGGTAAGTCTGGAAATGCTTTGGTGATTTCTGTCACACTGGTTGCGTTAATTGGCTTGCCTTCGAAGGCGCCGTTTAGATCTACTAAATGTAGGCGCTTTGCACCTTGATCTACCCATTGCGCTGCCATTTCAGCCGGATTGTCAGAAAACACCGTGGTGTCATCCATTAAACCCTGTCTTAGGCGTACACACTGGCCATCTTTTAAATCAATTGCAGGAATAATAATCATATTTTTATGCGTTGTTGTGGCGACGATAACCAATAGCCTCAACTAAATGTTGCTTATCTACCATTTTACTGTTATCGATATCAGCAATGGTTCTGGCAACTTTAAGTATTCGGTGATAAGCTCGTGCTGAAAGCTGTAATTTATCAATAACGGCTTCTAGCAACTGCGTATTTTCTTTATCTAACGGCACCATTTTTTCTACTTCATCAGGGGTAAGTAAATCATTCGATTTACCCTGCCTGTCCAGCTGCCTATTATAAGCGTTTAGCACTCTATCGCGTATGGTTTCACTGTTTTCAATCGCCTCTTGAGATTGACTCAACAAAACCTCTTTAGGTAGTGGCGGCACATCCAGCACCATGTCAATACGGTCTAATAACGGGCCTGATATCTTTGAATGGTATTTATCAATTTGATCTTCCGTACAATGACATTTAGCCGTACCATCGCCAAAATGGCCACAAGGACAAGGATTCATCGCGCCAATGAGCTGAAAGTTTGCTGGAAAGGTGGTTTGTTGTGCTGCACGCGACAAATGCACTTCACCATTTTCTAAAGGTTGTCTTAATACTTCTAATACATGACGAGGGAACTCAGGCAATTCATCTAAAAACAGCACGCCTTCATGTGCCAATGATATCTCACCTGGTTTGGGGTTGGCGCCACCGCCCACCAAGGCAACTGCAGAGGATGAGTGGTGAGGCGATCTAAATGGTCGAGTCTGTAAATCATCCAAACTCAATGGCTTGTTTGCAACTGAATAAATCGAGGCGCGCTCTAGCGCTTTATCGGTGGTTAATGGTGGCATGATCGACGGCAACCTTTCTGAGAGCATGGTTTTGCCAGAGCCCGGCGGGCCGATTAATAGAATATTATGCCCGCCAGAAGCGGCAATTTCTAATGCACGCTTAGCATGATACTGCCCCTTAACCTGAGAGAAATCTTTGTTATAGATAGCCGTTTTTTGTGTGCTGATATTGGGTTTTTCTATTTCAGAAACACCTTGCAAAAATCCACAAACTTCCAGCAAATGCTGGCTTGGGTAAATCGATGCATTTTCAACCAATACACCTTGGTCATAATTTTCTTTTGGAATAATAATGGCTTTCTGATTGTTTGTCGCCTCAACAATCGCAGGTAACAATCCCTCTGTTGGTCTGAGCAAGCCATCAAGACCTAGTTCACCAAAAAATTCAAACTTTGTTATGTCAAGTTTCGGCTTAAGTTGGCCTGATGCGAGCAACAAGCCTAGTGCAATGGGCAAATCGTAACGACCGCCACTTTTAGGCAAATTTGCTGGCGCTAAGCTTACCGTAATTCGCTGATTTGGAAATTTGAACTGTGAATTCATTAGTGCACTACGGACACGATCTTTAGATTCTTTGACTGCGCCTTCTGGCAAACCAACAATTGAAAAACTCGGCAATCCGCCAGAAATATGTACTTCAATTGTCACTAAAGGCGCATCTAAACCCGTTGATGCTCGAGTAAAAATTTTGGCTAATTGACTCATACCGCTTCTAACTCCTCAAGACTCCATCTTGGCTTAACAACAATCTCGCTACCTGCTGATACTTGGCCTTTGATCAGTCTTAAATGCCCTGCAAGGGCAATCATCGCGCCATTATCAGTGCAAAATTCTTGTCTGGGATAAAACACTTTAGCCTCTAATTTTTTACCCATTTTATCTAAAACTTGTCGTAGTGATTGATTAGCACTCACGCCGCCTGCCACCACCAAGGTTGTGTAATGGGTTTGCTCTAGTGCGCGCCGACACTTAATCATCAAAGTTTGTGTAGCCGCCACCTCAAAAGCCTTAGCAATGTCGGATTTTTGCTCGGGATGTTTGGCAAAAGTATTACGTGCAAACGTTTTAAGCCCACTAAAACTAAAGTCTAGTCCTGGTCGATCGGTCATTGGCCTTGGGAATTTAAACTGTGTTTCATCACCTTGTTCTGCCAATGCTGCGAGTGCTGGCCCACCTGGATAACCCAAGCCTAAAATTTTGGCTGTTTTGTCAAACGCTTCGCCCACTGCATCATCTAAAGACTCGCCCAATATTTGATAATCACCAATAGCTTTAACATCCACCAACATGGTATGCCCACCAGACACTAGTAATGCTATAAATGGAAACTGTGGCTGTGTGTCTTCGAGTAGTGGCGCTAACAAATGCCCCTCCATATGATGCACTGCCAAAGCAGGAATGTTTAAACTCCAAGCCAAACTTTTAGCAACAGATGAGCCCACCAATAAAGCTCCTGCCAAACCTGGGCCGGCTGTATAAGCAATACCACTAATATCTTTCAGCTGCATGTTGGCTTTAGATAAAACCGCTTTGATCAAAGGAATGGTGCGCTGAATGTGATCACGCGAGGCTAACTCTGGTACCACACCACCGTATTCAGCGTGCATTTCTACTTGAGAAAATAACTGATGAGCAATTAAACCTTGATCTGATGAATACAGCCCGATACCGGTTTCATCACAAGAGCTTTCAATACCCAGTGTAACAAAAGGCTTAGTGCTCACTGCTTGATTCGCCTAAATAGACTTTTTTCACATCCTCGTGAGATAAGATTTCTGCTTTATTGCCTTTGGCAATAATTGCCCCATCATGAAGTACGTAAGAGTGATCACAAGTGTCTAACATTTCACGATAGTTATGGTCGGTAATGAGTACGCCAATACCTTTGTCTCTAAGATGGTAAATGATTTGTTGAATATCGCCCACTGAAATTGGATCAACCCCAGCAAAAGGCTCATCTAACAAAACAAATTTTGGATCCATTGCCAATGCTCTGGCAATCTCCGCACGTCTACGCTCACCACCTGAAAGGCTTAATCCATCAATATGGCGAATATGCTCAATGTTAAATTCGGCCAATAATTCTTCTAACCGATGCTTTCTTTGTTTTTTATCTAGTTGGGAATTAAGCTCTAAAACTGCCATGATATTGTCTTCAACAGATAGCTTTCTGAAGATTGATGGCTCTTGTGGCAGATAACCCAAACCTAGTTTGGCACGCTTATGCATTGGCAGTTTGCTGACTTTATGTTGATCAATAAATACTTGGCCTTTATCTGCCCTTACCAAACCACAAGCAATGTAAAAACACGTAGTTTTGCCTGCACCATTTGGCCCTAGCAAACCAACAATTTCACCGGCTTTAACCTCAAAAGAAACATCGCTCACAACCTCGCGTCGAGCGTATTTTTTCCGGATATTTTGAACAATTAATGTGTTTTCCTGCATAAATTAACAAAGCATTATTTTGAGTGCTTAATCTTACCCTAAATTAGACGAATTTGTTCGGAGCTATAAGCTTCGATCATTGCGCCATCTGCATCAATCATCAGTGCACCTTGTGTATTAATTCCACTTGCGATACCAATGGTTTTTTTATCTTGGTAATTAAGCTCTAATCGTTTGCCTAATAAGTAGTCATGTGCGGCCCATTGAGATTGAAAATTATCAAGCCCTCGCTGCTCAAAATATTGGCAGTAATTCAATAAATTTTTTATTATTTTCTCTTGTAATTCAACAAGATTGGGCGCTTCACCTGTCATTTTAAACAGGTCTACCCAAGGCGTTTCACACTCAAAGTCATCGTCTAAATGATGGTTTAATCCTAATCCAATTACAACAGACTGCGTACTATTCTGCACGCTGTTTTCAATCAAAATACCGGCCAGTTTTTTATTATCAAAAAAAACATCATTTGGCCATTTAAGTTTTAAATGATTAATACCGTAATCGTTTTTCAAAACATCAATGACAGACAGGCCAACGATTAGGCTTAAACCGTTAAGATTGGTGTCTATTGAAAATGGATAACGCAATGACAGCAAAACACTGCTATCCTTTTTGCTTAACCAGGATCGCTGGTATTGGCCTTTTCCAGCCGTTTGCTCTCTAGCAATACAAACCTTAACATCTTTAGAAAAAGGCAGTTTAATTAAATGATCGTTAGTGCTAGTTGTTGATTCTAAAACAAAACATTCAATGCCATCAGGCAGCTCTAAAGTAGAATAATCAACCATGTAATAACCACCAACATTAATGACAACCCTACTGCGGCAGAACCCATGTCTTTTGCCACACCTGAAAGTTTGTGATACTCATCGCCAACACGATCAACCACTGACTCAATTGCTGAGTTTAAAACTTCAACAATTAAAACCAATACAATTGGGAAAATTAATAACACTTGCTCAATCGGTGAATCGCTAAGCCAAAAAACCGACGGTATTAATACAATGCTCAGCCAAAGCTCTTGTCTGAAAGCGGCTTCTGATTGGTAGCATGACTTCAGCCCTTGCATAGAAAATTTATACGCACTAGCGATTCGACTCAATCCTTTTGCTTCATTTTTCATGCTCTGCACTCCAAACGTATAAAATAGTTAAATTGATTTTACATTAATTAGGGTTACTTAGAAATTTATGAAATTAGCACTCGGTGTTGAATACTTAGGCACAAACTTCCATGGTTGGCAGTTGCAAAAATCTGGTATTCGAACAGTCCAACAAGTGGTTGAAGAGGCATTGTCCAGTATTGCCGATGAACCGGTTCGTGTGTTTTGCTCAGGCAGAACTGATGCGGGCGTACACGCTATCGAACAAGTGATTCACTTTGAAACCAATGTTAAACGCGAAGACAAGGCATGGTTATTTGGTGGCAATGTTAATTTACCTCATGATGTAAACTTTAAATGGGTTAAACAAGTTGACGATGATTTTCATGCGCGTTTTAATGCCTATGCCAGGCAATATCATTACAAAATTCACAACACGCCGGTACGCTCTGCACTCATAGGTGACCACTCACTTTGGGAACCAAGAGAACTAGACATAACAGCCATGAGTACAGCAGCCAGATACTTGCTTGGTGAACATGATTTTTCTAGCTTTAGAGGGAGTTTATGTCAAGCCAAATCACCGATTAAAACCATTGAGTTTATTCGATTGACTCAAACTGATGATGAAATATTATTAGACATTAAGGCCAATGCATTTTTGCATCACATGGTGCGTAATATCGTCGGCACATTACTCAAAGTGGGTAGGGGCGAAAAGTCAATAGAATGGGTTAAAGAAGTATTAGAAGCAAAAGATAGAAAACGCGCTGGCGCTACAGCGCCACCACAAGGTCTATATTTCTTGAAAGCTTTTTACAATAGCCTTTAATATATTTTCCAGTCTTAGAAAATAAGACTCATCATTGTCATCATTACAACAATAAATAAAACCGTCATAATGCCGCCAGCCTTAATAAAGTCAGCCACTTTGTATCCACCAGGACCCATAATTAACGCATTCACTTGGTGCGTTGGAATTAAAAATGAATTTGAAGTGGCGATTGCAACAGTCAATGCATATACTGCCGGATCTGCGCCAACCTGAATTGCAATGTTAACCGCAATAGGAACTAATAAAATCGTTGCACCGACATTAGACATAACCAATGTAAAGAATGTTGCTAAGATAGCAATAGACGTTAATATAACCCATGGGGCCATATCGCCAACAACTTTAACTGTTTCTTGCGCAACCCAAAGAGCGGTACCAGTTTTAGACACAGCAAGACCCAATGGAATCAAACTTGCAAGTAAAAATACTGTTTTCCAGGATACTGCCCGATAGGCTTCTTCAATCTTAAGGACGTTGGTTAGAATCATTCCTAATGCGCCTGTCATCAAAGCAATTGACAGCTTAATATCTGTAAATAATATTAAAAATAAGGCAATACCAAAAAATACGCCTGCCCATTTGACTTTTTCAGGTCTTGATTCTTCTTGTCTTGGGTATTCAGAAGTTACAATAATAAAGTCTTTATTGTCTTGCAATCGATCCAGATCTTCCCAACAAACATGCGCAACAATCGTATCGCCAGACTGAAATTCCATATCTCGGATACCTTCTCCTTCTTTCAAGGTCTTTCCGTTTCTGTGTAATGCCACCATGGCAATACCATAGGTCTTTCTAAGCCAAACGTCTCGCGCTGTTTTACCAATCAAACTAGAATTTGGTGGAATTACCACTTCTGCTGTACCGCAATTTTGAGTAGACAATAAGTCGGTAAATTGTTCAATTTTGTCAGATAATTCTAACTTAAACCCTTCGACAAAACTCTCGATATTAGAACGTGATGTCAACACACCAATCGTTGTATTAGGCTGAATGGTCGTATTTCTATCTACTGAGTCTTGTCCAATAATCCCATTACCTTTTTCATCTTGTAGCGCAACAACTCGAACTTTTGAAATAGTTTCTACCTCGTCTAGTTTAAGCCCGACAAGCTTACTACTTGAAGGGATTTTAATTTCATACAAGTCATAATCAATCTGATAAACTTTCTGAAGATACTCAACGGCAGAAACACTTTTGTCTTCTTTCTCTTCTTGTTTTGGTAAAACAAATTTACCAGCAATAACAAAATAAATAATACCCGTTGCAACTAACGCTACACCAATTGGTGTTACCGAAAACAAGCCCCAAGTTTCCATTTGATTTTCAGCTGATAGACCTTGGTTGGTTGTTAGAATTAAATCGTTTAACAAAATCAATGGGCTTGAGCCAACCATTGTCATCGTACCACCTAAAATGGCAGTAAAGCCCATTGGCATCAACAGTCTCGACATTGGAACACCTGATTTTGATGAGATACGACTCACAACTGGAATAAACAATGCCGCTGCGCCAACATTTTGCATAAACGAGGATATAAAACCAACTGTCGAGGAAACGATTGGAATAATTTTAGTTTCTGACGTGCCGCCTTTCTTTACAATAAACGCTGCAACCTTAGTCATTAGGCCTGTTTTATCTAATCCTGCACCAATAATCATGACAGCAATAATTGAAATAACAGCGTTTGATGAAAACCCATCAAATAGTCTATTGTTATCAACTAACCCTTCCTCTAAACCCATCAATGCATAGATTAATGGCAATGAAGTCAATCCTAAGATCACCATAATAGTAATAGCTGCTTCATCTACCTCGACAACTTCAAAGGCAAAAAGATAAATCGTCAACAATAGAATGGCCAACATCCAGGCAATCGGCGTTGTAGGTGCAACAGTTGATAAAAATAGGGTGAAGGCGGCAAAAATAATGCCTGCAATGACTTTTACGTTAAACATATAGTAGCAAGGTATGAAAAATTGACCCTTATTTTAACCTAAAAAATAAGTAACCTTTAAGATATTAGGTGTTTTAAAGGGCTTTTTGATGCGGCTTCTTCATCTCCCAGCTCTCTCCATGCGAAACGTAACGCATCAGTACGTCGATCAAAAAAACGTTTGTTACCAAATCTGTCCATGAAGCCCGCTCTTTTCAATACTTTTTCAATGCCTTCTGTACGGGCAAATAAGATCTCCACGCCATTAGAAGAGCAACGATCTAACAAACGAGTAAGCATGTCTTCTCCACTGGCGTCAATCCAGTTAATCCCTGCCATATCAACAATAATATATCTTAGGCATTTATGCTTTTCTGCAATTAGTTTAAGCACCTTGTCTTCAAAATAACCTGCATTAGCAAAATATAGTGATCCTGAATATTTAACAATAGATACCACTTCACAGCGCTCTAATTTATTATCTAAGGCATTAACAAGCATATTAGATCCATCATGCGCAGAAAGCTCAGTAAATCTAGGCTCCATCGTACGGTAAAGGAACAATCCTAACGATAAGATTATGCCGATCATAATGCCATTTTCTAAACTTGGGGCAAAAACTAGAGTCAAAGCAAATGTGATGACTGCTACAAACGCATCATGTTTTTCAACTTTCCAGGCCTGCTTAATGGGATCAATTTTAACCAGATTAAGAACCGCCGTCATAATAACAGCTGCAAGTGCCGCTTGTGGGATATGATAAAGCAAAGGCGTCAACCACAATAGCGTAAACCCAACTAATATAGCTGTGACGACTGATGAGAATCCAGTCACTGCACCAGCTGAAATATTAACTGCAGAACGGGAAAATGACCCTGATATTGGGTAACCTTGAAACATGCCTGAAGCAAAATTTGCCAAACCTTGGCCCATTAATTCTTGATTAATATCAAGACGCTGTTTTGTTTTAGCCTGCATAACTTTGGCAATGGCGATTGCCTCCATAAAGCCAATTAATGCAATAGTGATAGCGATCACTATCATTTCATTCATTGCCGAAAAATCAACATCTGGCATTATAAAGCTAGGCAAGCCTTCTGGAATTGCACCAACTATAGCACCACCAAGCCCGCCTTCTTCAGTAGGCTTACCAAAATCAATCAGCCATGAAAAAATAGTGGTAGAAGCTACGGCAATTAATACACCTGGTAATTTTGGCTGATATCTTCTAATGCCAATAATAATAATCGAAGCAACAATTGCAAAAACAAGGGTTATAAAATGGGTATTAGTTGCTGCATTGATAACCGTACCCCAAACCTGTTCATAACTATACTCACCAGGCCCTTTAGCAACACCGAAAATTTTATTTAATTGTGAGGCGGCGATAATAATTGCTGCCGCATTAGTAAAACCAACAACCACAGGGTGGGATAAAAAATTTATCACAAAACCTAGTTTCAATGCCCCCATGGCGAATCGAAAAAATCCCACCATAAGTGCAAGTAACGAAGCATAAGCTGCATAGGTCACCATATCTGCTCCTTCAGGAACAACCGTTGGTATAGCTGCAGCAGTTAGAAGGGATACAATGGCAACAGGGCCTGTGCCTAATTGACGAGAAGAGCCCATCAAGGCTGCTATCATTACAGGCAAAAATGACGCATATAAACCGTATTGTGGAGCTAGCCCTGCTAGTTGTGCGTATGCCATTGATTGTGGCACCAAAACCAATGCAACCGTTAAACCTGCAACAATATCAGCTCTTAGAACTTTCTGATTTTTTAACTCATGTATCCAAGCCAAGAAAGGAAAAAACTTTGCAAATCTATTCATGAAATTAGCTTCTTTCAAATATTACAAGAATGCACTCTGTTTCTTACTACAGAGTGCGTGTTTAGAAATTTTAACTTAGCGATTGTAAAAAAATATAATCGCTTGTGCTTTTATATATTAGATAATTATAACATACTTATAGACTAACCCTTCTCAGGATTAGCCTACACTATATCAAAACTAAGCAAAGAATGTGCCGACAGCCGCACCAAGTGTATCTCGCATATCTACATCATCCGTTAACGGCTCAACAAGTGCCATGTGACAAGCGTCTTCCGGACTAATACCTTTAGCAATCAGTTGACCTGCATATATTAACAAACGAGTTGACATGCCTTCATCTAAGCCATGGCCTTTTAAGTTACGCGAACGTTGTGCAACCTGAACTAACTTTTCTGCTGTTTCTTTGTCAATACCAGTCTCGTGTGAAACAATCTCTACTTCTACCTCGCTAGGTGGGTAGTCGAACGACATGCCGCCGAAACGTTGTTTTGTTGATTGTTTCAAATCTTTCATCATAGACTGATAGCCTGGATTATATGAAATTACAATTTGAAAATCAGGATGTGCGTCAACTTGTTCACCTTTTTTCTCAAGTGGTAATTGACGGCGATGATCAGTTAGCGGGTGGATAACTACTGTTGTATCTTGACGAGCTTCTACTATCTCATCAAGATAACAAATGGCACCTATACGAGCAGCAGTGGTTAGCGGCCCATCTTGCCATTGTGTGCCATTTGCATCAAGCAAAAAACGACCAACCAAGTCTGATGCTGTCATATCCTCATTACAAGCAACACTAATTAGAGGCTTTTGCAACTTCCACGCCATGTATTCAACAAATCTTGATTTTCCACAACCTGTAGGTCCTTTTAATAAGACTGGCATACGGGCGGAATATGCAGCCTCATAACGCTCAACCTCTTGACCAACCTTATGATAGTAAGGCTCTTCAGTTATCATGTATTGACTTGTATCTATCATCTTTTCCTTTGTATTTAGTTAATATTAATTTGAGAATGTATTTTACCTAATTATTTATTTTGTTAACGATAAATACAGCTCTGGCAACTTCTCAGGCAATCGCTCAACATTGTCAAGCACCAAAAAGTTTTGAGCGCCAAAAATCCTTGAAACATACTCATCTGCATGCGGATCGAGTGTCAAGCAAAATGTATTAATACCTTCTCTGGCTAATTCTTCAACAGCACGCTTTGTGTCAAAACGTAGATATTGAGGGTCGTTTTCATCATTATCTGCTGGCTCACCATCAGTCAATAAAAATAGAATTTTTTTACTGCTACCTCGTTCATTTAGCAATGAGCCTGCATGGCGAACTGCTGCACCCATCCTGGTTGATAGTTGGCCTGTCATACCTGCTAAATGCGCTTTAGCTTCATCGCCATATTCTTCATCAAAATCTTTGAATCGATAATATTCTACATCATGTCGTCCATTAGAATCAAAACCATGAATTGCAAATGGGTCGCCAATTTTATCCATCGCGTCTGCCATAAGGGCGGCTGCCTCACGTGACAAATCTAGAATGGTTGGCTGGTTGTTTTCTTCAGACTCATCGTCATTGTTTTTATTTGCATTTTCCACAAGGTCAGATTTAGAAGATGGAAGTGGGTCATTTGTCGACTCTGACAAGTCAACCAATAATATAACCGACAAGTCTCTAATCTGAAGGGTTGTTCGAATACCTATGCGAGGATCAGGCTGTACACCGCGACGAATATCAATCATCGCATTAATTGCCTCATTCAAGTCAATTTCATCTCCATCTTCAACTTTTCTTTGTCTGATTAATCCTTGTGGCTGTACTGCCTCAATAAGATGTTTCAATCGTCTTACAAGTGGCTTATGACGTTCTAAAATATCTTCAATAATATCTGTATCACCAGATTTTGGTCGCTTCTCTAACAAGGTTACCCAGCTTGGTCTCTCTAGTTGAGTTTGGTAGTCCCACTCATGATAATGGACTGGTGAAGAGATAGGCTCTTTGCCTTCCATTTCATTCCATGAAACACCCTCATCCTCATAAGGAAATAACTCTGTACCGAGAACCCAAATTTCTTGTGCATCATCGCCAGCATTTGGAACTTCGACTTCATTAATCATTTCCATTAAACTGACATATTTACGGACTTGTTGTATTTCACCCGGCAATAGCTCATGTCCTTCTTCAACATGATCTGGTGATTGCCACAAACATCGATTATCATCACGGTAAACATTGCTGTATTTATCATGACTTGAATTTAAAACAAGATCTGACTCTAGTATTTTTTGCGCAAGATTTAGACCAATTTCGCGAGAAATTTCTGATTCCGACATACGGTCTTTACAAGCTATAAATTGTTGACGAGCCTCTACAACCAATGGGTGGTCGTCTTGATATTCATCATCTATCAAAGCTCTAGCCATTCTATCTAAAATAGGCTGAAGCGTATCATCAGGACTCTTATCTACTGGAAGCAAATTAATCCACAACTGCTTCATTCCTGGAAATTTTTCAACAGCTAAAAATTCTACACGTGCATCCTCGATTACACCGATGATCAATCGCTGTAAATTGCTTAATTCTTCTAGAGCATTCTCATCGTATGAAGAAAAAACAATATGTGCTGCCGCATGTGCAGAGCTGGCACGATATACATCCATACCCAAAACGATTGAATCTTCATCGGCGTCTTCTGATGGCTTGTAGTCATCAAAAGCATCTGGCAGATGAATAAAATAATGCTCAATATATGGCTGATAACCTTCACGTGTTTCATAGTCACCAGAGGTTGGGCGAATAAAAAAATCACGACCCCATAATGATCTAAGATACATGTTTAATCTTCGTTGGATATTAACAAAAAGAACACCACGTTGCTCTTGCTTCAAGATTGCTTTAGCTTGTTCGCTTTTTAAACTAAAGTATTCGGCTTGCGCATCAAAATCGTCACGATAAGCAGAGACACCCCAGGTTGTCCAACGCCTAAGCCCGCCAAGTGTGAGTTGACCAAGCAAGACATCTAAACTTTCTAAGAAAGGTCTGATTGCTCTTGGGGCTTTTGCAACTAGGTTGTTTAATAAGCCCAAGTAAGCTTTAAACAGATCTATTTCTCCAAGTCGACTTGCTGCAATTGGTGCTGTTGAGAAAACCAATGCAATAACTTCAGAGCTTGTTCTTGAATACATCTTAATTGCAATAGAGTGCAAATCAGGCACCGCCTGTTCACCAATCTCTTTTGCAACAATAGGCGCACTTTCGATAAAAGAAATTACCAACTCAACACCACGTCCAATTGATTTCAATCCTAATGCAGCTTCTAGATAAGATTGCAACCCTCGCGGACTAAACACACGTGTTGCCTCATGCCAATTCGCCTCTAGAACCTCGCCAGACTGCTCGCCTAACTCTTCAAGAAGATCATCATAATCTGATAACTGAACTGACATAAAGAAAGATAATATTTAAAAGTTGTTTTAATCAGGCCAAATACGTTTTGGATGGCTGATAGAGTTTGTTGCCAACTTCTTGACGATAGGCTTCTTAGCAACAGTCTTTGTAGTCACTTTTTTCTTGGCTACTGGCTTCTTAGCAGCTACTTTTTTAGCAATTGGTTTTTTAGCTGGACTTTTCTTAGCTATTGGCTTTTTAATAACAGGCTTATCTTGCTCAGGCTTGTTAATACTCTCAACTAACTTATCTTCTAATTTGCTCATGCGGCACTCCTTGGTTTAATACTTAACAAAAACAATCAGTCAGGCCAAATACGTTTTGGATGGCTGATAGAGTTTGTTGCCAACTTCTTGACGATAGGCTTCTTAGCAACAGTCTTTGTAGTCACTTTTTTCTTGGCTACTGGCTTCTTAGCAGCTACTTTTTTAGCAATTGGTTTTTTAGCTGGACTTTTCTTAGCTATTGGCTTTTTAATAACAGGCTTATCTTGCTCAGGCTTGTTAATACTCTCAACTAACTTATCTTCTAATTTGCTCATTTTTCTCCCCTTGTTTACTTTTCAAAAACTTCTTTAATTACAGACTCAATATCATTAACTGCTGTATCACCACGTTTTCCAAACTGATAAACGCTAATCCCTTCCAGTGCCGCCCAACGATATGATGCACGCCTTCCTAGTGAGCTTTTTAGCGCTGGTAGACCACAGAATTCTATAGCTTGCTTCATTGCCTTTGAAAGCGCACTTCTGTTTTCTACTTGGTTTCGAACAAGATAGGATTTTAGCCTTTTATTAGTTTTTTGTGCCTCTTTGACCGCATCTACCATATGCACACTACTCCACAAATCTGGTGGCGAAGGCAGAACTGGGATTAATAATAAATCCACTAATTCTAGCACTTTCTTCGTATGTCCGCTTTCTAAACTTGGTGGGCAATCGACTACTATATAATCAAACTCGCTTTCTATTGATTTGATAGATTTTTCTATATCACTGGATGCATTAATGACACTTGGCATTCCGTCTACTGAAGCTTTCAGCCAGTGTTCTAATGTGCCTTGCGGGTCTGCATCAAGTAATGCTACACTACCTCTAGACATTAACCCTGACGCTAGATTTAAAGACAATGTAGATTTACCACACCCCCCTTTCAGATTGGCAACTGCAATTTTCAACTTAGCCATTTTTCTCCCCCTCTACGACGGTTATTGAATCTTTACCTAAAGCGTCAACTTGCGCTGCAAATAAAAAATCGACTTCAGTAAACTTTTCTTCTTCTCTAGATTTAATGGACACGTTAACGTGCACACGACTAAAAGTCAAATCTGGGTAGTAGTCTTCTTTTTCAGATAAATCTTGTAAATCATCAAGAAAATCTCTCATGTCGTCATAATCACTATAATCATAGCGCTTTGTCATTGTTAACGCACGTTTTTGTACCTTCCACCCAAGATCAGTAACGTCTGCTATTCCTTTGTCTATTGAACTGTTATTACTCATTCTTTAATTTAATTCAAGCATCCACTTTTCAATGGAACTTAAATGATGTTTTTCCTCTTCCAGCAGTGTATTGAATAATTCATAACCATGAATAAGGCCACTATTTAAACAATATTGGCTTGCATCACTATATAGCTCTACAACCTCTTTTTCGAGTTGCCAATCGACGATTAATATTTCTTTTAACGTCTTCGTCTTTGGTATTGATTTTAATTGTGAAGTAGCCGCTGTCAAACCCAACTTAAGCATAAAGTTAATAATTCTAGATGCATGGTCAAACTCTTCTTTTGCCTCTTCTTCAAACTTAGATGCGGCAGACTCTAAGCCCCAAATTTTGCACAAATTAGATTGGGTTGTGTAATACTGGATAGCTGACATTTCATGCTCCAGCCCTCGTCTCAAATACCAACTAAGTTTTGAATTGGCCAACATAATATTAATCCTTTGACTCAGGCCATTCCCAATGATCAATAATCCCAACAATTGTTAAATCTGTCGCTGAATCATAGCTAGGCATTGCCCATCTAGCAGCCGAACCACTTGCAGTCACAACCCATTTTCCAATACCAACACCAACCGGGTCAGAAGCACACCAAATCTTGCCCTTTAAGTCTTTCATTACTCTTAATGAAATACCTTCTATCTGATTAACAGACCGAGTACAAACAAGATCTTCTTGGACTTGCATTATCTCCATGTTAGTTTTCTATCCTTTTTGGTCTTTATCCCAATAATCGATAATGCCGACTATTGTTAAGTCACTTGGATAATCCTTGCTTCCTGCAGACTCTCGTGCTGCCGAACTTCCTACACAAATTACCCAATCACCTGGGATACAACCAACAGCATCAACTGCCACTAATGGTGTACCGTTAGGCTTGTCTCGTACAACAAGCAAAGGCCTTAACCCTAAATTTTTAATACGATTAGTTGAGACAAGAGTCTTTTCTACTTGCATTATTCTCATTACGCTTCCTCACTTATAATTTCAAGACTGCTGCCTAACGGCAAATCTTGAATGCTAATTTGAAAATATAAATTATTATTTTCAGCCAATTGTTTATATCTGTTTAATATCGCATTTTTAACACGATTACATTTTTCTATCAACCTTTTCCTTGAACCAGGTACTTTAGAATCATAACGATAATGAATTGCTATAGGTGCTGGCAATCCTTTATTTAAATTCAGTCCTGTAAAAATCTTAATACCGATATCTAAATCTGCTGCACCTTCCTCAACAGTATCTAAGTGCGCAAAATAAGCAATATTACGCAATTGAATTTCTTGAAAGCCGTCACCCACGCTAATATAGCGTTCGGCATGGCCAATATCTGGATACATGCCGCCGTATAAATCAGCAACATACTCAATTTGAGATAAATTATATTCAAGCAAGTTAGCGACAACTTTCCTCATGCCTTCATGAGGCCTTCCATCACCTTGTGCCCAGCCCGATGAATCACTACAAATATCAATAGCATTATATAATTTAACTCTTGCCTGATCAATGCTCATTGACAATGTTTCGTTATACAACTCTGATGTATCAACATATCGATGCACACTTATGTTGCCGGCTGAATCAGGCACATGTACACGAATAGAATCATTATCAGTATCAACACCAATCAATAAAATATCAATTGCAGATCCGCAACAATAGGTGTTTTCAATAGCTTCACGAAATTCTGTCAATTTTTCTAAGCCAGCTTCAGCAGATACTTTATCATTACTGCCATGAGCAGCGCACCCTTGATGCGAAGGGTCAGAGCCACTTCTATGATAGACAACAATCTTTAAATAACCATTCCCATCGTCTAGAACTTTACCATTTCTTAGCCTATCTAGCTCGATTTTTTCCCAATCACGCACATTGGATTCAACATTAAATAATGCACCAGCATAGGAATTACGAACAGTAATTGCCGATAAAGGCAAACGTAAAATATATTTAGCAAGACCTTTCAAACGACCATCAGAACAAGGTGTAATATCAACACTGTGATATCCACAGTCTAAAAAGAAACTGTCAGCGTCTACTCTTAAGTCTTCATTCCGCCCCAAATCATCTGAAAACTGAGCGATTGAACTGTTCAACGCATTAAAAACAGCTTTAGCGTATAAAGCCTTCATGTTTAAACCATCAACCCAGGCAGTTTCTAGTAATTCAATAGGAAAATTAAAACCAAGCTCTTTTGAGGTAACAGAGTCTGCCTTAGAAACAAAATCATTCTCATGTTGTAAATTTGCAAGTTTTTTTAAAGTTGGTGTAATCGAATCAAAGCGAACTTTAATAGATTCTTCGCACCTGGCTAAATGAGCATTCTGCCTCATATTAGTCAAAGGGTGTCTACAAGAACGCTCAGGAAGAGCTTCACAAACAGAGTTCAAATCCATTGGGGTCTTAGCGCCAATATCGTAATTTTGTTTAGATGAATAAGAACTTTTGGCTTGTGGGAGTGCACTTGATTGTGCCATCCCAACTGGTGCTTTGTTTAAAGGACTAGAAACACGAGAGGCTCTAATCTTGTAAGCATTCCTGGTATTCATGATGCGAAATTAACCGCGTGCGCCGCCAGATAAAGTTACTCTTGAAGAGCCACCATCTGTACCATTTCCACCACCGCTACCATTAGTAATCTTAGGACCTTCAACAATAGTCACTTCTCGACCCTTGAGTGCATGCGCACCAATCTTATGATCGTGATTTGGATTGCCTTTTTGCGTATCATTTCGATTAGAAGAAAACATACCTTCAGTGCCAGTAATTTGTCCACCACGAGACCAATTATCACCTGTGACATCTGAACCGATTTCGTTGCCTTCGCCAGTCACAACCTTTGTCGGCTCTGAAATAGCAACATCCTGTTGAGATATTTCATACGGATGTCTAAATTCTGGTGTGCCTGTCATTACACCTTGTGCTTTAGCAACTGGGCCGGTAATTCTTGCATTGGTTCCAAAAACACTGTCATGAACTCTTTCAGATTTACTCTGAAATGCGACACGAGCAGGCGACCGAACCGAAAAGTTTGCGTCATATTGTTCAGATTGGCCTTCATTTTTGAGATAAGGTGTGCCACTAATTGACTGATCAAAGCCCTTATTAAAATTACCAGAGAAACGTTGATCTTCTGTTGGCACCGTGCCACTTACCTCTTGCATTGTATATGTTTTTCTCATTTTTTGCTCACTTTCAGCTACTGCTGATGTATCACAAAACTGACTCATCTCATCTCTAGATCTATAACTACTTCCAGAAATAGGGCTACAACCACCAACTTCATCACCAGTCACTATCTCAGATTGACTAACTTGTGACCCAGAAACTTGTTGATCGTTCCATGTGTGACTTACTGCGTCTTTAAACTGTGCTGCCATCGGTACAAAAGAACACCTTTGCTCAAAACTTTCCTTACTAACATATTCGTTTCCGGTGACGCCCAGGCACATGCCATAGTCGTCACCCGTTAGCTTTGGGGAGCCACTAACCTCACTACCAGAAACACGATTACCAGTAATAGTATGTGTTTGATTTACTTTATCCGAACGCTGGTCGCACAAACCTTTACTCGCAGAACTGTCATATTGGCTGCCAGTTAAACGCTGACATGTGCCAGGCTCATTACCAGTTACCTTCTCATCTCTATCCATCATGTTGCCTGTAACATCCATACCTTTACGAGTATTATCAACAGAAACTTTATTTGGTGTTAATGGAGCCTGAGTGCCACAATTAGCAACATATCTTTCATTAGAAACATATTCGGTACCAGTCACTCTTTCACATGAATCTTGTGCGTCACCTGTAACTCCAAGTGGTGATGATAATTCACCGCCAGATATTACAGAGCCACTGTTTGTATGGTTGACGTCAACTTTTGTAACGCCCGCATTTGAACGGCTAAAAGGTGCAGTTGAATAATCAGAGCCTGTAATTGCATGACCAGCTCCTGATTCTGAACCGGTTGTTGAATTGGCTCTAGCTTCGTCTGCTCCAGTTATTGCTAAATTTTTTTTTGATGGTGTTGACATTACCTTATGGTGCGATGAAACAGCATTTGTATTATCGCATGCATTTGAATAATGATCATAACCCAAGTATTCGTTACCTGTAATTACATTACATGAACCAGGTTCAGTGCCAGTAATTTTAGAAGTAGACTCAACCAAAGTGCCCGTCATTGTCTGACCTTTAGTAGTTTGAGTTTCACCAACCTTAGGTTCGTTTGCTTGGGGTGTGGTTGAACACAACTGTGAAAATTGTTCAGCACCAAAATATTCAGTACCTGTAATTCCCTTGCAACCACCAGCTTCACTACCTGTAATCTTTTGTGTTTGATCAACCTGAGTTCCACTGACAGGCTGACCTGCTAGTGTAGTACCCAATTCAACTTTAGATGGTGCAGATCCCGGTCTGATTCTACCGCTTGGACGACAAGCTTCTACATTGCCCCGACCAACCGTACATCTTTCTTCACGCTTTATTTTGGCTAGATCACGACCTGACATAGAGTTTTTATTGTTATTAACCCTTGAACGTCGTGCATCTCTGCCAACCTTACCTGGTAATGCTTGTTTACCAGTTTTTGACATTTGTCTACGCCTATCTCTACAGAAGGCTCTCACAGATGAACTAGCATTTGATTGACCAGCATCAACCAGCTCACAAATCTCGTCCACTTTAACATCTCCTTCTGGTGAAGATAGTTTGTCATTACAAGGAGAACATGTTTCTTTCAAGTCCTTTTCCTTGCAATCATCACAACAATACTCAAAATTATCATTTTCTACTGCTTGAGTATTAATGTTGTTTAATTCGTTATCTGTAGTATTTTCTACAGTTGTATTTGACTGAACTTCTTGACCAATATTTGGGTTTGCTACTACAGCTGATTGTCTTCCTCTAGGGTTTACTCGACCAGATTTTTTCATACCGGCAGAACCTGTTTTAGACATTTGCTGACGTCTGAGCATTGACCTCTCTCGTCCAGAAAGTTTTTCTGTTGAATTTGTCATATTAAATTCCGTTTATAAGTACTTAAATATTTTTGCTAATGTTTATCAATAAACCATTTACAAATTTTAAGTTTTATATAATCATTTCTAGGCGAACAACACAAATGTTATTCACCTAAAAAATGACTGATTAAGCTTCAGCCGCTGAAGGCAGAATGTTTTCAACTTCGCCGTGAACACGCGCAATAATGTGGGCTGCTACCAGACCATCACCTACACGCTCACATGCGTCAGCACCGGCACGTACTGCTGCGTTTACCGCACCAGTTTCACCACGTACTAATACTGTTACATAACCGCCACCAACGAACTGACGACCAACTAAACGAACTTCTGCCGCTTTGGTCATAGCATCGGCCGCTTCAATAGCAGGAACAAGACCTCTAGTCTCGATCATGCCCAATGCGATTCCTGTTACATCACTCATAGTATTTCTCCTATATTTTTA
>CAYUWB010000017.1:14946-26202 GCA_964448305.1 uncultured Candidatus Ruthturnera sp. | reverse complement strand
TGGTGCCGAAGGCCGGACTCGAACTGGCGACCTACTGATTACAAATCAGTTGCACTACCAACTGTGCTACTTCGGCATCAGATTGAGATTATACCCAAAGGCTTAAATTGCTCAATGATTATTTAATAAAAAATAAGGGTTAAATTGTCATTAATACAGACAAAAAAATACCCCAATAAAGGGGTATTTTAGTTTTTATAACCGGTTAATTAAAACCTAGGGGAGGCAGTAGCTGCAACAGCCGCTTGTGCCAATGAATTGACTGCTTGTTTGTTTGCAGCTTTAGCTAGGGCAACATCTTTGGTTTTCTTAGCTTCTTTAATCATCTTGCCAGTGTCGCGCCAAGCCATGCTAACATCTAATGCTTTTTTGTAGTTGGCTTCAGCTGCTGCTATGACTGCATCAAACGAGCCGCCCTTAGCTTCTACTGGTAAAAATTCTGCCGGTGTTGGTGGAATCACCTTGACACCGCCACCCAGTTGGTGAACATAAACCACTAGCTTTTTAAGCTGTGTTGCATTAATCACGCTTGATTGACCAAAGGCTGGCATTTCTGCATTTTGTGTATTTGCATCACCAACTTTATTAACACCGTGCTTAATCGTACGCAATACCGAGGCTCTTTGATCGTCTGCTTTAAAGCGCCAGATGCCGTCTGTTAAGTTGGCTGCTGTCGGCGCCGTTGGCTTGCCTGTTGGACCATGACACGCCATACACATGCCTTTCATATAAAGCACTTGGCCTGCTGGGTCTTTTTTGCCTTGACTTAAGCCCATGACATAATCGGTAAGTTTTTCCACCTCTGGGTCGGTTAAATTGCCCAACATGCCTTTGCCTGGCATATTGCCTTTTTTACCGTATGTAATGGTTGTGTTAATTTGTGCCAATGTGCCGCCAAACACCCAGTCATCGTCTGCCAATACTGGGAACCCATCGTTACCTTGACCACCTGCACCATGACAAGCTGCACAATTATCACCAAATAATACTTTGGCCGTTTTTACTGCATACTCTCTCAAATCATCATTGAGTACGATTTCTTCTAAGCTACTATCAGCAATGGCTTTTTCTTTATCAGCAAACTTGGCTTCGCGATAATCTTCAAGCTGTTGAACGCTTTCTTTCATTTCACTAATTTGAGTCCAGTTAGCAGAGCCTTTATTGTGCTCGCCAAACCAAGGAATGGTTGGGAAATACAATGCATAAATTACAATTGAAATAGTGCCTATATAGAGCGCTAGCATGTACCATCTTGGTGGTCGGTTGTTCAACTCCCTAACATCATTGTCATCATCCCAAAAGTGGCCAGTGTTATTTTCACCTGGATATGGATTCTTATGTTCGCCCATTGCTACTCTCCTCTCTAATCTTCTTTATTAACAAAGTTATTTAACTCTTCAAATTTCTTTTTATTTTTAGGCCTAAAAGCGTAAAAATAAGCACCTACCATTAACACAAATAAAACCACCGCTGTGGTAGCACCAAATATATCAACCGATGTCATTACTCGCGGTAAACGACGCCGTCTTCAAACTTAATCATATTGCCTAGTGATTGCAAGTACGCTACTATAGCATCCATTTCGGTTTTGCCGTCAACTTGCGCTGCAGCCTCTGCAATGTCACCGTCTGTATATGGCACACCAACTTTTCTCAAGCCTTCCATGTGTGCTTGAATGGATGCACCATCAACGGTTGCATCATCTAAAAAACGATATTTAGGCATCACTGATTCTGGCACTACAGCCTGGGGGTGGCGCATATGTAGAATATGCCACTCATCTGAATACTTGCCGCCTAAGCGTGCTAAATCAGGGCCAGTACGTTTAGAACCCCATTGGAATGGATGATCATACTTTGACTCTACTGCTAGAGAAAAATGGCCATAACGCTCTTTCTCGTCTCTAAATGGACGAATCATTTGTGAATGACATAAATAACAACCTTCGCGAGTATAAATATCACGACCTGCCACCTCTAATGCCGTATTAGGACGAACACCATCGCCTGGCTTCCAATCTGATAACTTCTTATCGCCACGTTGCCACAACAAACTCTTAGTTGAGCCGTCTGCCATTGTCACTTCTTCTTTCACTGCATCGGGATGCGTAAACAAAGGAACGATCTCAACAATACCTGCAATTGACGCTGCAAGCGCCATAAACAAATACATGCCAAATACATTTTTTTCTAGTTTAGACTGTAAGCTTTCTTTGCCGTTTTGATTTGCCATTGCTCTCTCCTCCTATGCTGTTGCCGCTTGAGCAGAGGTTTGCTCCTGGCCCGCTTTACGAATGGTAATAATAACGTTGATTAACATGGTAATCGCACCTAATACGACTAGTGCGCCTCCTGCTGCCCTCATTGCGTAGTAAGGATGCATCGCCGATACCGATTCTGCAAACGTGTAGGCCAATGTACCGTACTCATCGTACGCTCTCCACATCAGGCCTTGCATAATGCCCGATACCCACATAGCGACAATATAAGTTACGGTACCAATAGTATGCACCCAAAAATGAATCCCCAATAGTTTTTGCGACAATCGAACATTATAGATTTTTTCAATCATGTGATACAGTGCACCTGATGCCACCATGATGTTCCAACCGAGTGCGCCCGAATGTACGTGACCAATAGTCCAGTCAGTATAGTGCGACAAGGCATTAACCGTTTTCGCCGCCATTACTGGGCCTTCAAAGGTGCTCATCGCATAAAATGCTAATGACATAATTAAGAAACGCAAGATGTAGTCTTCACGCAAACGCTCCCACGCACCTGAGAGCGTTAAAATGCCGTTTAATGCGCCGCCCCATGATGGAATGATCATCGCTAGTGAAATGGTTGCGCCTAATGATCCTGCCCAGTCTGGTAAAGCGGTGTACTGCAAATGGTGTGCGCCTAGCCACACATAACCAAACATCAATGCCCAAAAGTGAATTACTGATAGACGGTAAGAATAAATAGGGCGCTGCGCCTGCTTTGGAACAAAGTAATACATCATGCCTAAGAAGCCAGCTGTTAGGAAGAAGCCAACCGCATTATGCCCCCACCACCACTGGATCATGGCATCTTGTACGCCAGAAAAGATTGAGTAAGACTTGAACCAATCAACGGGTATAGTGAGATTGTTAACCACATGAAGGTAAGTGACCATCACCATCATGCCCATAAAGAACCAGTTGGCCACGTACACATGTGGCACCTTATTACGATCACGAATGTGGATAGTCATAATAAAGTTATACATGTAGCTCGCCCAGGCCAAGGTGATAGCAATATCAATTGGCCATTCTAGCTCTGCGTATTCTTTAGCTTGAGTCAATCCTAGAGGGAAGGTGATTACCGCAGAGACAATGACCAAATTCCACATAATAAATGTAAACCATGCCATTTTGTTGGACCAAAGTTTGGTTTGATTGGTCCTTTGAACAATATAAAAAGCAGAGGCCATGAGCGCAGAGCCGCCAAAGGCAAAAATTACGGTATTAGTATGCAACGGTCTAAGGCGACCAAATTGGAAATAAGGTAAATCAGTGCCTAAATCATTTAAAAAGGGCCATGCCAGCTCCGAAGCAATATAGACACCAATCGCAGTACCCAAAACCAAATAAACCACCGACATAATGGTAAACCACTTTACGACACCTAAGTCATATCTTTCTGTTAAGCTCATCTAAACTCTCTCCTCGTTTAATGAATAATCCTGCCTTGGCGGATTATTTAAATAAAAGGCAATTCTACATAGCCCTGATGATACCGTCAAGTCAATAATGAATTCTTGATATAGATCAATTTCTTCTATTTTTTATTAGTAGACGAATGGCGATAACGCTCAGCACTAGGGCCATTAAAAACCATTGCAGTGCATAACCTAAATGCTTGTCAACACTACCATAAAAGGGCTTCCATTGCCTAAAGAAACCATTGTTAGAATTAACATCAAGCTGTGCTAACATTGGAATAATTTGGTAATTTGATAGCTGAGACAAATATTCGATGTCTAAAGATTGAATTAGTATTGGAAAAGCGGTGCTAATTTTTTGTTGTTTAAGCTCAATGCGTTGCTTAGGTTTGATCAGACTTACTTTAATGGTGGTCGGTTGATTGTTGATTTTGATATCGGCAAGCTCTGTACGCTTTCCATGCCAAGGTACAAACCCACGATTAACCAAAATAGCTGCTTCTGTATTTAAAACAAAGGGTGTTAATACATAATAGCCCGCATTACTATTAATAATCTGATTGTCATAGATAAATTGCTTGTCATTATCATAATAGCCTTCAAGCAATACCTGGTAATGCTCCTTTTCTAATAATGACTCAAATTTCGTTACTAGCTTTGCTGGGTTTGATTGTGCAAGAACGATATCGCGCTCTATAGCTCTTTTTTCATCGGCACGCTCAAGCTGCCAAAAGCCCAACGACAATAACCCCCAAAGGGTTAGGGAGATCAAAACTCCTGGCATGATAATACTGCGTTTAATCATTATTTACCGGTGTCGAAATTACGGGTGCGTCCACCATAATTGCATTGGGTGTGATCCAGCCCATATAACCAGAAAACATAACCAATATAAACAACAGCACAGATAAGCTAACACGAACAACCAAAGATTTAAACATCTTATCAGAACCAGATTTTCCACCCTTAATCATGCCAATCAAACCAACCCCTAAGGCCACCAAAATAGCAATAATAATAATTACAGCAACCACTCCTGTCATAACAACTCCTTACTTTTACTTGATGAAAAAAAAGACCCCAATAAAGGGGCCTTTTTATTGTTCTAGCTAACTATTATAGCCAGTAAACAAAGACGAATAGTCCTAACCAAACCACGTCTACAAAGTGCCAGTACCAAGCAACACCTTCAAAACCAAAATGGTTATCAGCATCAAAGTGGCCTTTCTGAACACGGTATAAAATCACAGTCAACATAATCGCACCAACTGTTACATGGAAGCCATGAAAGCCCGTTAACATGTAGAAAGTAGATCCGTAGATTCCTGTTGTCATCTTTAAGCCATCATCATATGCATGGCTGTACTCCATAATTTGGAAGCCTAAAAATAGAACACCTAATGCAATTGTAGCTACTAACCAACCAACAATTTTATTACGATGACCTGCTCGTAAAGCATGATGAGCAAATGTTAATGTTACGCCTGACGCTAGAAGTAAAGCAGTATTAAGTGCTGGTAAACCCCATGGATCCACAACATCACCAGGTGTTGCGTTATCAATTGTCAATCCTTCTGGAATAGCAGGGAAGCTCATCACTGTTCCTGATTGAAGCTCTGTACCAGGCGCTAAAAATGCCATTTGGTGCCATGAGGCACTAAATGCGTTCCATAAGTCTGGTGTAAAGATATTGTTATCTGCACCACCTAACCAAGGTACCGATAATTGTCTTGCATAAAATAAAGCACCAAAGAATGCCGCGAAGAACATTACCTCTGAGAAAATGAACCAGCTCATTCCCCAACGGAACGAACGATCAACTTGTTTGTTGTAGATACCATTAGTGCTTTCGTTCACTACTTGACCAAACCAGCCAAACATCATAAATACTGTGATAGCAAGTCCAAGTGCCATCACTGATGCGCCCCATTCTACACCATGCATTGAGTTAGCCATACCAACAAATAATGTCGATATACCGATTGAGCCGATAATCGGCCAGTAAGTACCGTCTGGTACGTAATATTCTTGTTCGCTCATAGTTCCTTCCTCTTTTTAGCTTTCAAGTTTAAAAAAATTATAAGATAAGCTTATATCTTCTATTCGCTTATCCAGTTCTGGTTCAACTACAAATCGGAGCATCATCTCGACCTCTTCATGTGGTTTAAACACCTGCCTATTAAAACAAAAACACTCTAATTTCTTAAAATGTACTGCAGCATCAGTAGGTGCTACACTAGGGATCGCTTGACCTACAATGGTTTTATCGGTGTTATTTTTAGCAATATAACTGGTTGTGTAAAACTTACCAGGTATTACTTCCATCGATTCAACCTTTGGCCCAAACTGCACAGGAAACCCGCCCATGGTCATGGCAAAAAAACTTACCTCAACCTTGCGGTTCTCATCAACACTATATTGCTGTTCAGTATCGACTCTGCCTGTTGTACCATTAAAACCTGTGATCTCACAAAAGACATCATAGATTGGTGGCATAACAAACACGCCAAATAAAAACATTAATATTGGTGCTGAAAATAATTTAATCCAGAACCCTTTTGTTATTTTTCTTTGTTCCATATTAGCCCGTTGGGTTAAATAACACAATCGTGGCTATAAAAACTCCTATTGCAACAGCTGCTACAATTACCGAGGTAATCATAACGCCTTTTTTTCTATCGTCCATTAAGAGTTTTGAGACTCTTCTAAAATTAACTTTCTTGACGGTGGCTTATTAAATGAATGGTACTGAGCTTTTGGCTCTAATGTCCATTCTAAACCTTTAGCGCCTTCCCAAGGTCTTGCGCTTGCAGGCTTACCATTACGAACACAATCAATTACGATATACGTTAGCAAGATAAATGATGCACCGAATGCAAAACCACCAATTGAAGAGATGTAGTTGAAGTCTGCAAACTGTAATGCATAATCAGGAATACGACGTGGCATACCCGCAAGACCTAAGAAGTGCTGAGGGAAGAACAATACGTTAACTGAAATCATAGCCCACCAGAAGTGCACCTTTGACAAACTTTCGTTATACATCTTGCCTGTCCATTTAGGCAACCAGTAGAAGGTCGCTGCAATGATTGACCATAGTGCGCCTGTTACCAATACGTAATGGAAATGCGCAACCACGAAATAAGTATCATGATACTGAATGTCGGCTGGCACGATACCTAGCATTAAGCCAGAGAAACCACCAATGGTGAATAAGAATACAAAAGATACTGCCCATAACATTGGCGTCTCAAAGGTCATTGAACCTCTCCACATTGTAGAGATCCAGTTAAAGACCTTAACACCTGTAGGTACCGCAATCAGCATGGTGGCATACATAAAGTACAATTCACCTGCAACCGGCATACCAGTCAAGAACATATGGTGCGCCCATACGATGTATGATAAGAATGCGATTGATGCTGTTGCATATACCATTGAAGAGTAACCAAACAACGGCTTACGAGCAAAGGTTGGAATAATGTGAGAAACCACACCAAACGCTGGCAAGATCATAATGTAAACCTCTGGGTGACCAAAGAACCAGAAAATGTGCTGGAACAATACTGGGTCGCCACCACCGGTTGCATCAAAGAATGCAGTGCCAAAGTTACGGTCTGTCAACATCATTGTTACCGCACCTGCTAATACTGGCATCGCACCAATTAGTAAGAACGAAGTAATTAACCATGTCCAAACAAATAATGGCATATCCATTAGTTTCATTTCTGGAGCACGCATATTAAGCACTGTTGCAATAATGTTAATCGCACCCATAATAGATGAAAAGCCTAACAAATGAACTGCAAAGATAAAGAAGTCTGTGCTATCTGGTGCAAACGTTGTTGATAATGGTGCGTAGAACGTCCAACCAAATGCTGGCGCGCCGCCTTCCATAAAGAACGTGCTTAACAAGATACCACCTGCGAATGGCAGAATCCAGAAAGACCAGTTATTCATACGAGGTAGCGCCATATCGGGTGCACCTACCATCATAGGGATTAACCAGTTACCTAAGCCTACAAAGGCCGGCATAATCGCACCAAATACCATGATCAATCCATGCATGGTTGTCAGTGAATTAAAGAACTGAGGATCCATAAGCTGAATACCTGGCTGCAATAACTCAGCACGTATGCCCATTGCCAACGCACCACCAATTAATAACATAGTAAATGCAAACCACATGTAAAGAGAACCAATGTCTTTATGGTTCGTTGTTTTGACCCATCTCATCAAGCCCTTTTCAGGTCCGTGATGGTGATCGTCGTGAGAAGCTGCTGCTGTCGTCATATTATTTCTCCTTTAATTAACGTGCAGATTTAACATCTGAAGGTTGAACAACACTGCCTGTGTTACCAAAGGCATTTCTTTCATAAGTAATTACTGATGCAAGATCCGCATCACCTAACATCTTAAATGCTGGCATTGCGCCCTTACCATGTAAAACCATAGCAATGTGGTCAGCTGCTGCACCGTTTGCAATTGGCGAACCTATCATTGGCGGGAACACAGGCGGCATACCTGAACCGTCTGCCTTATGACAACCAGCACAGTTAGTATTATAAACACTCTTACCTTGCGCCATTAACTCGTCCTTAGTCCATGTCTTATTAGCGCTATCTGCTGCTGCTTTCGCTGCTGCCTGTTGCTCAGAAACCCATTTAGCGTAGTCTGCCTTAGAAACCACATCAACCACAATTGGCATAAAGCCGTGATCTTTGCCACAAAGCTCAGCACACTGGCCGCGGTAAGTGCCAATCTTGTCAATCTTAGCCCATGCATCATTAATAAAGCCTGGGTTTGCATCTTGCTTAACACCAAATTCATGAACCCACCAGTTGTGAATTACGTCACTCGAAGTGACTAAGAAACGAACCGAAGTGTCTACTGGCAAAACTAATCGTTTGTCCACGTCTAGTAAGTAGTTGTTTGCTTTTTCACGATCTGCGTCTGTACCATTAACCGCATCTTTGGAGTCTTGTGATAAGTTTGAAATAAAGCTAATACCTTCCTCTGGATAGTCGTACTGCCATTTCCACTGATGACCGGTAATCTTAACGGTCATTTCAGCTTTAGAAGTATCTTCTATGTCGATTAACACCTTAGTGGCTGGGATTGCCATTGCAACTAAAATAATAATTGGGATAATTGTCCATGCAAGCTCTGCTTTAGTGCTCTCATGAAAATTGGCTGCAACTGCACCCTTTGATTTTCTGTGTGCAAACACAGAATAAAACATTACACCAAATACCACTACTGCGATTGCTACACATATCCAAAATACCAACATGTGTAAATCGTAGATGTCTTTACTGACTGAAGTAACGCCTTCCGTCAAATTAAGGCCGTACTCAGCAAACACGTTGGTTGACATTAGGCCAACTAGCGCGCTTAAAAGAGTTGTTAATCTTTTCATAAATCCTCCAAATAAAATATACTTTTCGTCCCTCTAATGCACTTATACATTATAAAACTGCCATAAATGATACCTGTTTTTTTGTCTAAATCATAAAAAAAATCAATTTCTTGACTTAAATCAATTTCTTTATAATATTAAATGGATTATTGTGACATCTTCTTGACAACCCCATCAAGGTCTGATTTAATGCATAGCTAATTAACAACATATATTCGTGAGGAGATTATAAAAATGGCAATACCACAAACTGCAAGAATGCAAGAAAACCTTGGCAAGACTGCTGAGCTTAAACAAGTTGATATGGGCGCACCTTTTACTTGGTTAAAACAAGGTGTCAGCGACTTTTTAGCCATGCCAGTATTGGCGATTTTTTATGGTGTTTTGTTTACCCTTGTTTCTTATGGCGCTTGGCACTATCTAAGCACTTCTGAAACACTGGGTGATGTAGCCGCACCCTTATTAGCGGTGATTATTTTAGTCTTGGGTCCAATGTCTGCCATGAGCCTGTACGACGCCTCAAGAAGACTTTCAAACGGTGAAAGCCCTAACATCAGCGCTGTGTTTGGCGCCGCATTTAAAGCTAAGGGCTCTTGTCCAAGTATTTTCTTATCGGTGATCTTGGTTGTGCTTGCCATTGCTTGGATGATGTTCTCACCATTAATTTATGCAATCTTTAATACCGGCTCTTTAAACATTGTGAGCGAAAATCAAACGGTAGTGCAAGCGATTTTGGCAGACATCACTAGTGGTGCTAACACGGGCTTTGTCGTGACTTACTTTATCTTTACCGCTGTGGTTGGTTTAATTTCATTTATGATTAGCTGGTTCTCTTTCCCAATGGTGCTAGACAAAGACTGTGACCCATTCACTGCTGTGGTTACTAGCTTAAAAGCAGCAATGGCGAATTTGGTGATTATGCTTATCTGGGTGCCAATGGTTGGTATCTTGGTACTGGGCGCATTGATGCTAACAGCAGATCTTTACTTTGTTGGCTTGGTGTTTGTTATTCCAGTATTGGCTCACGCTACGTGGCATGCTTACAAAAGCATGATTGGCGAATTAAAATAATACGAGCTTAATTTTATCCCTCTAAAGCCCTTTGCATACTTGTACAAGGGCTTTTTTATGAGAGAGTTTTGCATAAACTGGTTTAATCATTAAAATACGTCTCATCTATTATTACAAAACTTTTGCAATTACATGTTTAAAAAAATACTACAAATTTCTATTGTCTTGGCACTTATTGTGGTGATCTTAGGCGCCTATACACGACTTGGCGATGCTGGCTTAGGTTGTCCTGATTGGCCTGGCTGCTATGGACAGCTGACTGTTCCTGATGCAGCAGACGGCACCAAACTTGAAGGTTATGACCGGCCAGTTGAAGTGGCTAAAGGCTGGAAAGAAATGATACATCGTTACGCCGCCTCAGCTCTTGGGCTGGTTATTTTAATTTTATTTGTTTTAGCTTTAAGGGGTAAACCACAATACCACCAATCAATGGCATTACCGAGTTTTACCGCATTATTTGTGATGCTGCAAGGCGCCTTTGGCATGTGGACGGTTACACTATTAGTACATCCTGGGATTGTAACCACTCATTTAATTGGTGGTTTTATGACAACTGTCTTGCTTACTTGGCTATTGCTCAATCAAGGTGGTCCATTAATTACTTACCGACACGTTTTAAAAAGACACAAATCATTACTATTGGTTACTTTGGCTGTGCTTAGTTTACAAATTATTCTCGGCGGTTGGACCAGTACCAACTACGCAGCACTATCTTGTGGCGAAGAGTTTCCAAGATGTTTGGGCTCTTGGTGGCCAGAGATGGACTTTATTAGAGCCTTGTATTGGGGGCCGATTGGTGCAGAACATGATTATGAATTTGGTGTATTAGAAAACCAAGCCCGTGCCGCTATTCAAATGATGCACCGCATTGGTGCGCTAGTAACGACAGTTTTAATTGTTGCGCTTATTTATTTGTTTAAAGGTTATGCACACTTAAAATCAAACTTGTTATTAACTGGTGGCTTGTTAATCGTGCAAGTGATTTTGGGTATTTTAAATGTGGTGCTGTCAATTCCAATGGCGGTTGCGGTTCTACATAATGCAGTTGCCTTGTTGTTGTTACTCAGCCTTGTTGCATTAGC
>CAYUWB010000017.1:0-14846 GCA_964448305.1 uncultured Candidatus Ruthturnera sp. | reverse complement strand
CGGTTCTACATAATGCAGTTGCCTTGTTGTTGTTACTCAGCCTTGTTGCATTAGCGCATAAAATATTTAAAACGCCTGCATAAACAAAATAAACAAAACCGAAGGGGAGAGCGGTGAAAAATTTTATTGAAAATGATCATGCCTGTAGTGATGAAAAATTTGAAACCTGTACGGGCAAGGGAAGATGTGTACAAATAAAAAAGACACGTAATAGTATTATATGGCTGGGCGTGGCTATGGTTGTGTTGGCCTATCTTTTACTGGTCCCTGGTGCCAATAAAATCAAGGAGCTGTCTAAAGAGGTTAACCCTGCCGCCTCCCTATACTCTAACCCAAAATCACTACAAGGGAAGTTCTCGTTAATTGATGACAAACGCAAGACGGTGTTGCTATCTGAAGCGGCAAAAGACAAATGGTCGATCTTGTATTTTGGCTATGCCTCATGCCCAGATGTATGCCCGACTGACTTAGCAACACTAAATCAAACGCTTGGTATGATGAAACACGCCAATAAGCTTCAAGTGGTGTTTATATCTGTTGACCCAAAACGTGATGTGGGCAATCTAGACGCTTTTACTAAACGCTTTAATGCTAACTTTATCGGCCTGAGTGCTGAAGATGAAGTGTTAACCAATATGACAAAAGCGTTAGGGGTTTATCACGAAGTAGAAAAGACCAAACAAAAAGCGTTGATAGAAGACCATAGCAAACATAAAAAAATGACGAAAAAGCATAATGACCACAAAGATATGAAGATGAGCAACAACTATCTCATCAATCACACGACCAGTTACTTATTATTAAGCCCTAATCTTGAATTAACAGGGCTGTTGACCAGCCCACACCACACACCCAAAATGGCGGTTGCACTTGATCTAATTATTGAAACACTAGATTAAGCTAGGGCAAATTTAACGACGGCAATCACCAACATAATAAAAACCACCGTCATTATTAAACCAACAATGATATAAGGCCAGGGGCCTTGTTTTTCAGTGCGTTCAAAGTCCTTAATAAGGTCTTCTTTCTTGCCCACACCAATCATGGCTGAAGTGACTGCTTTAAATACTTGCCCTAATCCTTTCACATTTCCCCCTATAAAGTAAATAGCCAGTAATGGTCTACTAGCAATGCGATAAATAATAACATTAAATAGTTAACAGAAAACATAAATGTGCGCCAAGCGATTTTGTTGTCATCTGGATTTTTGTAAATTTTAATTGAGTAAGCCAAGAACATTAACCCTAAAATCAGGGCTGAAGCCAAATAGATTAGACCCGACATGCCTGCCAAGTAAGGCAACAAGGTTACTAACAATAACAACACCGTGTACAGCAAAATTTGCATGCGCGTATAAGCCAGGCCATGTGTTACCGGCAGCATTGGTACATCCACTTTTTTGTATTCTTCAACACGATAAATGGCGAGCGCCCAAAAGTGTGGTGGCGTCCAAATAAATACAATTAAAAACAAAAGTAACGCATATTCAATGCCTTGGGTGCCGGTGATGGCCGTCCAACCAAGCACTGGCGGTGCGGCACCAGCAGCGCCACCAATCACAATATTCTGTGGCGTAGCGCGCTTAAGATACATGGTATAGATTACCGCATAGCCGATTAATGAGATAAAGGTGAGCACCATGGTAATGGTGTTAACAAATAGCTGTAATACACCCAAGCCAACCACGCCTAAAAACACACCCCAAACTAACGCTTGATTGCGACTGACTTTACCTTGTGGCAAAGGACGCTGGTCAGTACGTGACATTTGAATATCGATCTGCTCATCAACCACATGATTAAACACTGCTGCTGAAGCTGAAGCCATAGAAATACCAACCGAGGCTGCTAACACTAACGTTGCGTCTGGTAGGTATGGCGCAGGCACTGCCAAAAACATACCGACCACAGCGGTTAACAAAATAAGCGCGACAACTTTAAGTTTGCATAGGCCGAGTAAATCACTTAATGAAGGCATCATAGTCTCCGATTAACCAATACGAGAATATTTAAACAAGCGCTCTAAGTCTTTAATAACGCGCTTAATAACCAAATCTTGTGGGTTATAATGCAACATCACATTACCCAATGGATCAATCAAAAATAAAGAATTATTTGGAAATTTGTTTAGCTGTTGGCTCAGCGCCTCACTTGGATTGGCAATCAATACACCAGGGTCTTGTAAATCAGTCGTGCCGTTAATTAACAGCAGTCGTTGAATTCGGCGCATGTCTTCATTCATTAAAATACGAATGGTTTTCATGTCTTTGAGTGTGTTTTTACAAGCGTCACCACAGGTGTTGGCTGCATAGGCTAGCGTCCATAAGCCCTGTAATGTGCCTTTGGTTTTTTCATCAAAAACAACATCTTGTTCTTCTGTGGTGATAATTGGATTAACAAACTCGCCATAGTTAACTGTGGTGCCGGTAAACGCTGTTGGGTTCCAATAGAAAAACGCTGTACCAAGCGCAATTGGCAAAACAAAAGTTGCCAACAATACCCATAATTCTTTTTTAGAATTCATAAAAACCTTGTTTTGCAAAGCGCGAAATGATACGCTTAAGCTGTTAAAAAATCAATTTTAGGTATTACAACCTTACTTCAATACCATTTTTTTTCATGGCAAGCTTTGCCTCAGTCACTGTGTATTCGCCGAAATGGAAAATGCTCGCTGCTAAAACCGCATCTGCTCCACCTTTAGTGACACCCTGTGACAAATGATCTAAATTACCCACACCGCCTGAAGCAATTACCGGCACATCAACCGCATCAGAAACCGCCTTAGTCAAAGGCAAATCAAAGCCGGTTTTAACACCGTCACAATCCATCGAGGTTAATAGCACCTCACCTGCGCCATGCTCACCTTCAGTCATTTTCACTGCCCACTGGACAGCATCAATACCAGTTGGCTTGCGCCCACCATGGGTGAATATTTCCCACTTTGGTGGCTTGTCTGAAACTTTTTTAGCGTCAATGGCAATCACAATACATTGCGAGCCAAATTTTGCACTAAGCTCGTTAATTAAATCTGGATTAAAAATAGCCGCCGAGTTGACTGCTACTTTGTCAGCACCGGCATTAAGCATGATTCTTACGTCTTCGGGTTTGCGAATACCGCCACCTACCGTTAGCGGAATAAAGACTTGCTCAGCAATACTTTCTACCATGTGCACGGTGGTGTCGCGCCCCTCATGGGAGGCTGTAATATCTAAAAAAGTAATTTCGTCAGCGCCTTCAAGGTCATAGCGCTTGGCAACTTCAACCGGATCGCCAGCATCTTTAATATCAACAAACTGCACGCCTTTAACCACGCGACCATCACGCACATCAAGGCAAGGAATAATTCTTTTAGCTAAACTCATAGATGAGAATTTTACCGCAGTAGGTATAATCTGTGAGAAATATGAATATTCCAAAACACATTGCAATTATTATGGACGGCAACGGCCGTTGGGCGTCAAAACGCTTCTTGCCTCGCATTCAAGGACATCAAAAAGGCGTTAAAGCGGTGCGCGAGGCGGTGAAACATTGTGGCAAGTTAGGGATTGAAACGCTTACTTTATTCGCCTTTAGCAGTGAAAACAAAAACCGTTCAACCGAAGAAGTATCTTTATTGTTTAAGTTGTTTTTAAGTGTCTTAAAACAAGAAACCAACAAGCTTAACAAACACAACGTTAAGCTCAAAATTATTGGCGATATGGTGTTATTTCCTCAAGAGGTGCAACAAACAGCTGCTGATGCGCAAACACTATTGGCCAACAACACCGGATTGACATTGGTGATTGCAGCCAACTATGGTGGGCAATGGGATATTGCCCAAGCAGCACAACAAGTTGCCAAACAAACGGCCAATGGTAAGATCAATGCTGATGATATTAATATTGAATCTTTTGCTCAATATTTGTCTTTAGCAGACCAACCCAAAGTTGACCTGTTGATTCGCACCAGTGGCGAACTTAGAATTAGCAACTTTCTATTATGGGATATCGCTTACAGCGAGCTGTACTTTACCGACACACTGTGGCCAGATTTTAGCCCGGCAGAACTAGACAAAGCCATCAAAGATTTTAATCATCGCGATCGTCGCTTTGGCGCTCGCAAGGACAAAGCATGCTAAGTGGAATGACACAAAGAGTTGCCACTGCGCTGATTTTAGCGCCTGCTTTTATATGGGCAATATTTGCCTTGCCTGCGCCTTATTTTTCTTATTTGTTGTTGGCTTTTGTCGCACTGGGTGCTTGGGAGTTTTCACGATTAATCAAAATAAAAAAGCCTGTTGGTAGAGCGTTAATCATGCTGTTTATTGTTGGTTGCGCTTTGGTTGCAAACAACCATGCACAAAACTTAGATAATTTATATATTTTGCTTTATGTTTCTGTCGCCTGGTGGGGGTTAAATTTATTTTGGGTGGTGAACTACCCTAGCCACACACAATCTTGGTTTGGCTCTGGCATTATTCGAGTGATGAGTGGCGTGTTGTTACTAGCACCTATGTGGGTTTCCTTAGTCAGTTTGCACTCAAAAGGTAGTGAGTATTTTTTGCTGTTGATACTGCTCATTTGGGCAGCAGATTCAGGCGCTTACTTTGTGGGCAGAGGGTTTGGAAAACACAAACTTGCACCTAAGGTTAGCCCAGGAAAGTCAATTGAAGGTGTTTTTGGTGGCATTGGTTTTGCACTTATTGTGATGGTGATTTTTTTACAAATACAAGAAATTTCTACAGAAAAATATTTAGGCTTCTTGTTTTTAGCCGTTGTCATATCAAGTGTTTCTGTTTTAGGTGATTTATTTGAAAGCTTGTTTAAACGTGAATCTGGTATGAAAGACAGCGGTCAAATATTGCCAGGTCACGGCGGCGTATTAGATCGCATTGACTCGCTGACTGCGGCTGCACCATTTTTCTTATTGGGTGTAAATTTACTATGAAGAACATGACACTCTTAGGTGCTACTGGATCAATTGGTAAAAGCACATTATCTGTAGTTGATCAACATCCTGATCAATTTAATATCTTTGCACTTAGCGCCAATACCAACTGGCAAGCTATGCTTGATCTGTGCCAACAATACCAACCAGATTATGCAGTAATGATGGATGAAGTTTCTGCTGAAAAACTAAAAACTGCACTTGATAATGACACGCAAGTGCTTAGCGGCGAACAAGCGCTGTGTAATATTGCATCCCATCAGCAAACCGATTATGTCATGGCTGCCATTGTGGGCGCTGCTGGCATGTCTTCTGCTTTGGCCGCTGCCAAAGCCGGCAAACGCATTATGCTGGCCAACAAAGAATCCTTGGTCTTGGCGGGCAACATTTTTATGGATGCGGTTAAAAATTCTGGCGCCGAACTCATTCCAGTTGATTCAGAGCACAGTGCAATTTTTCAGTGCCTACAAAGTGGCCGTTCTGGGCTTAGCAAGATTCAACTCACCGCTAGTGGCGGCCCGTTCTTACACACGCCATTAAACGAATTACAATCAATAACCCCTGATGAGGCTTGTGCTCATCCAAACTGGTCTATGGGTCGCAAGATCTCGGTAGATTCTGCCACGATGATGAACAAAGGCCTGGAAGTAATCGAGGCTTTTTATTTGTTTGGTCTAAAGCCTGAACAAATTGATGTGGTGATGCACCCACAAAGCATTGTGCATTCTTCGGTTTATTATGAGGATGGCTCTACTTTGTCACAACTTGGTAACCCCGATATGCGTAGTGTGATTTCTTATGCCATGTCCTATCCAAAACGTATTAGCTCTGGTGTTGAGCCGCTAGACTTAGCCAGCAATTCACCCTTAGAGTTTTATACGCCAGATCTTGAAAAATTTGCCTGCTTAAGGTTGGCTTTCGAGGCGCTCAAACAGGGCGGGGGCGCTATGGGAACCATTAACGCTGCCAACGAAGTGGCGGTTGATGCTTTCTTAAAGCAAACCATTGGCTTCTTAGACATACCCCATGTTATTGAGCAAACGCTTGAACAAACAAATAACACGGTCTTGGATGATCTTGATGCTGTCATTGCCAATGACCAAACAGCGAGAAACATCGCCTCTCAAATTGTTGCTAAATATGCTTAGTCGCGCTTTATTTTTAATTGCTTCTTTGTTGCTAATTAGCCCATCTAGTGCGTTGGCATATAGCTCAAACACACTGGATCGCTCTACCATTACCATTACCAAGTCGCTTAACTTTGATGCAAAAAAAGCCAATATCAATCCAAAAATTGTTAAAACACTGATACGTGTGTTTTCTTGGGGAATTGACTTTAATAAAGACCTACAAAAGGGCGATCGATTTGTTATTGTCGGCAACCAAAAGAGCACGCCTAGTGCGCTAATTTACATCGGTGCAAAAAAACACTTGGCTGTTTTTTCTTACACAGATAAACATGGACGTACTGGTTATTACGATATTAACGGAAAATCACTATACCCAAGTTTTTTAAGGGCGCCTTTAAAATATGACCGTATCAGCTCTAAGTTCCAAAGAAAACGGTTTCATCCCATCTTAAAAACTTGGAAACCACATAGAGCAGTTGACTATGCTGCCAAAAGAGGGACGCCAGTTTACTCTGTGGCTAGTGGCGTTATTCAACACCGAAAAAGAATGGGTGCGCTGGGCAACACTGTCTATATTAAGCATGGAAGTAATTATGTAACCGTGTATGCTCACTTGTCTAAATTTGCCCGTGGACTTAAACCTTCATCGAAGGTTAAAAAAGGCCAAGTGATTGGTTATGTGGGCTCAACTGGGCGCTCAACTGGGCCTCACTTACACTATGAATTACGCTACAAAGGTACTAGACGAAACCCGCTAACTCACCCGCTACCAAAACAAAAACAAGTTGCTAGTTCTGATTTTTGGCGCTTTAAAAATAAGGCCAATAACATCTTACGTAGTTTGTAGTTTTTATTGGCTGGAAATCCAATCTCGCCAATGTTTGACATCTAAGCTTCTCCAATATCCACTGTCGATATATTGAGCTTGATATTCAGATGCGCCCTTAACCTTGTTCAAAACTGCAAAGGTAATCAGCTCGCCGATGCGCTGCTCGTCTTTGGTGCCAGGAACCAACGATTCGTTTCTAATCACAGCTGCAATAAAGGCAGAGTTTGCATTGCCGTGCACCTCGAAAGACTCTTCAAATAAGTTTAATGCCAAAAAATCATTTTTAATAAAACCACCATCGCCGTCTAGTAAATACAAGGCATAGTCATACAACGAAGGGTCATGGCTTTGTCTTACTAACTTGATGAGTATCTCGTTAGCAATGCGCACCTGTGGCGGGTAACCCATGAGTGTATTGCCGTGGCGCATTTGCTTGGAGGTTTCGTAAACGGCGTCAAAATCATTGAGGTCAAACGCGCCTTTCATTAGCAAAGATTGTCCGCGCATCACCACATCGCGAGAGCCGATTTCGTTACCTACTTGGATTAACCGTAATGCACCGTCAGTCAATGGTGAAGCCGTTGTAAATTGGGCTATTAGTAGGGCAGTAATTAGAAAGTTTTTTATCATCATACTATGGCGTGTATTTTACCACAGACTCGCATTAACACGTCTGACATTCGTATTTTCAATGTCAGGATTAAGGTTAAAATAACGGTAAAAAATTACCAACAGGAACACTCTTGGAAACACTTTTTGACACTTCGCTTAGTCTGCCTCTAATCCAAAAAGGCAAGGTGCGTGATATTTACGATATTGATGACAAACGCATGCTGATTGTCACCACCGATCGTCTTAGTGCATTTGATGTTGTTTTTGATGAAGCTATTAAGCAAAAAGGCGCTGTGCTCACCAATGTTGCTAATTTTTGGTTTGATAAAACCAAGCATATTATCCCCAACCACCTAACTCACGAGCCGTTAGAAAGCGTTTTAAATTCACAAGAAGCAGCACAAGTTGAAGGTCGGGCGATTATTGTAAAAAAACTCAGACCACTTGCTGTTGAGGCAATTGTTCGTGGTTATATTATTGGTTCTGGCTGGAAAGACTATCAACAAACAGGTGCAGTTTGCGGCATTACATTGCCAAACGATCTTGAGCTTGCTGAAAAATTACCCACTACGCTTTACACGCCGTCTAGTAAGGCGGCCGTTGGCGAACACGATGAAAACATTAGCTTTGCCGATACTATCGATCTATTAGGCGAAGACATGGCCAACCAAGTCAAAGAGGCCAGCCTTAAAGTGTATCAGTTTGCAGCTGATTATGCATTGGCGCGTGGCATTATTATTGCGGACACCAAGTTTGAGTTTGGTCTTGATGAAAATAATCAGCTAACGTTAATGGACGAAGTGCTCACACCAGACTCTTCACGATTTTGGTCAAAAGCAGACTACCAAGTTGGCACCAGCCCAAAAAGTTTTGACAAGCAAATTGTGCGTGACTATTTAGAAACCCTGGACTGGGATAAAACACCGCCTGCACCGGTTTTGCCAAAACACATTATTAACAAAACAGCCGAACAATATTTAGAAGTACAACGCCTACTCACTCAAACCTAACCTCATGCAGCTAAGCGGACTCATTAGCAAAATGCACACCAGCCTTAATATGGGTACAGCGCAGTATCAACTGCCAATTGGTGATAAATTACTCAACATGAATGATTTGATTGGCGAGCCCATACAGTTAGAATTTAACGGTCAAATCAATTGCGCAAACTGTGGCAAGACAACCAACAAGAGTTACTCTCAAGGCTACTGCTATCCTTGTTGTCAAAAATTGGCCAGTTGTGATTTATGCATTATGAAGCCAGAAACTTGCCATCACCACTTAGGCACTTGCCGAGAGCCGTCTTGGGGGCTAGACAACTGCTTTACTTCGCACGTGATTTATTTGGCTAATTCATCCGGTGTTAAGGTTGGCATTACACGAAAATCCAACATTCCTAATCGATGGATTGACCAAGGCGCTGTTAGTGCACTACCAATACTCGAAGTAGATACTCGGCTTAAATCGGGGCAGATTGAGGTCGCGCTAAAGAACTTTGTAAACGATAAAACCAATTGGCGAAAAATGCTTAAAAATGAAGTTGAAAAAATTAACTTACTAGAGACGCGTGATGAGCTACTGCCAAAAGTTCAAGGGCTAATTGATGAATTAGGCGCCAAGGCCTTGAATAACGAGGCTTTAGAAATTAATTACCCTGTGGTAGAATACCCAAGCAAAATTAGCTCACTAAATTTTGATAAAACACCGCTTGTTTCAGGGGTGTTAAAAGGGATTAAAGGGCAGTATTTAATTTTAGATGTGGGTGTGCTGAATATTAGAAAATTTGGCTCTTACAACATAACATTAACTTATTAGGAAAACACAATGGCTGAACTTATTATTGAAGAATTAGCATTAGGCGAAGGCGCTGCCTGTAAAGCAGGTGATCACGTTTCTATGCACTATACTGGCTGGCTAACCAATGGCAAAAAATTTGACTCAAGCGTTGATCGCAACGAGGCGTTTAACTTTCAACTGGGTGTTGGCCAGGTAATTCCTGGCTGGGATCAAGGCGTTGATGGTATGCAAGTAGGTGGCAGGCGCAAACTCACCATTCCGTCAAAACTGGCTTATGGCGAAATGGGCGCAGGCAGCATCATCCCACCAAGCGCAACTTTGGTGTTCGACGTAGAATTATTAGCAATTAGATAAAATGAACGAAGACTTTCCTCGAATTAAACGCTTGCCTGCTTATGTTTTTGCCGTTACTAACGAGCTAAAAGCAAAAGCACGTGCGCGTGGCGAAGATATTATTGACTTTGGTATGGGCAATCCTGACCAGCCAACCCCAGATCATATTGTTGAAAAGTTGGTTGAAGCAGCGCGCCGTAAAGACACACACCGTTATTCAACCTCTCGTGGTATTCCACGCCTAAGGCGTGCAATTACTAATTGGTACAAACGACGCTTTGATGTTGATCTAGACCCAGAAACCGAAGCGATTGTTACTATCGGCTCAAAAGAAGGTTTGGCTAATTTAGCACAGGCCGTTGTTGGCAATGGAGATACGGTGTTGGTGCCTAACCCTGCTTATCCAATTCACCCTTATGGATTTGTTATTGCAGGTGCGGATATTCAACATGTGCCTTGTGGCCCGGAAGACGATTTTTTTGCAGAGCTTGAGCGTTCAATCAAAAACACCTTTCCTAAGCCAAAAATGCTGGTGCTTAATTACCCCTCCAACCCGACCACCGAATGCGTTGAGCTGGAGTTTTTTGAACGCGTGATTAAAATCGCCAAAGAACACGAGATTTGGGTAATTCAAGATTTGGCTTATGCCGATATCGTTTTTGATGGCTATGTAGCGCCTAGTATTTTACAAGTTGAAGGCGCGAAAGATATTGCGGTTGAGTTTTTCTCTTTGTCGAAAAGCTACAACATGCCTGGTTGGCGTGTCGGCTTTATGGCCGGCAATCCAACACTCGTTGCCGCTTTAGCAAAGATCAAATCTTACCTAGATTACGGCATGTTTACCCCAATCCAAGTGGCCGCTATTGAGGCGCTAGAAGGTGATCAAAGTTGCGTTAAAGAAATTTCAGATATGTACCAAGAACGCCGAGATGTCTTGTGTGGCGGATTACAGTCTATTGGTTGGAACGTTACACCACCCAAAGCCACCATGTTTGTTTGGGCTAAGATTCCTGAATTCTATCAAGAATTAGGCTCGTTGGAGTTTACCAAAAAACTCCTTAAGGTGGCAAAAGTTGGCGTGTCGCCTGGTATTGGCTTTGGTGATTATGGTGACAAGTACGTGCGCTTTGGTCTTATTGAAAACGAACATCGAACTCGTCAAGCAGTGCGTGGCATTCGAGAAATGTTTAAACAAGATGGGTTGTTATGAGGCTGTCAGCCGAACAATTTAAGCAGTCAAAACATAAGCGTTTAACGCTGCTTGGCATGTCAGGCGTTGGCAAAACACATCTATCAAAACTGCTTAGCAATGAAGACAAATGGTACCACTATTCTGGTGACTACCGTATTGGTGCCGAATATCTTAATCAGGCAATTCTTGACAACATTAAACACAACATCAGACAAGATGAGTGGCTGGGTGGTCTGTTAGACAACCAATCTATTAGCGTTGAAAACCAGATTACTTTTGATAACCTGTCATCCGTTTCTGCTTTTTTGGGAAAGGTCGGCAACCCTGAGCAAGGCGGTCTGCCAATTGATGAATTTACTCGTCGTCAGGCGCTACACCGAGAGGCCGAGATAAGCACCATGCTAGATGTGCCACAGTTTATTGAAAAATCAGCACAACAAGGATTTAGTCACTTTATTAACGATGCTGGCGGCAGTCTATGTGAGCTCGATGATGACAAGGTGTACCAAAGCCTTGCTGAACATACGCTTATCCTCTATATTCGAGCCAGTGAAACCAACAAATCGGCATTGATTGAGAGAGCACAAACACATCCTAAACCTTTGTACTACCAAGCTGATTTTTTAAAAACACAATTAAATGCTTATCTGGCTGAAAACAATCTAACCTACATCGCACAAATTAACCCTGACGCTTTTGTTGGTTGGGTTTTTCCACAATTGCTTGCACATAGAACGCCAAAATATGAAGCGATTGCTGAAAAATATGGCTACACCATTGATAGCGAAGATTTGTACCAGTGCAAAAAAGCAGATGAAGTATTTGAGCTCATCAATGGAGCGCTTGACTAATGCCACTGATTGCCCACTCTAGTTTGCCATCGTTTACACGCCTAGAACAAGAAGGAGAGACCATCTTGTCAAAAGATCGCGCCGACCACCAAACTATTCGTGAACTGCATATTGGCCTATTAAACATGATGCCAGATGCAGCACTTGAGGCAACCGAAAGACAGTTTTTCCGTTTGATTGGACACTCAAACCAAATTGCACAGTTTTATCTTCACCCGTTTACTTTGTCCTCAATTAAGCGTGGCGACAAGGCACAAACACATGTTGATACGCATTATCAAAAATTTGACGACATCAAGACGCAAGGGCTAGATGCGCTTATTATTACCGGTGCGCATATTGAAGAGGCTGACCTACAAAAAGCACCTTTTTACGACCAACTCAAAGAAGTGATTGAGTGGTCGTATGATAATGTCACTTCTACTTTGTGTTCTTGCCTAGCTACCCATGCAGTACTCGAGTTTCGTTATGGGCAAAAACGAACACCGATTGGTGAAAAATGTTGGGGCGTATTTCCACACCAAGTGTTAGATCGCCAACACCCACTCATGAGTGGCGTCAACACTTGTTTTGATGTGCCGCATTCTCGTTTTAATGAAATTACCAAGGCGCAATTTGACAAAGCAAATGTTAAGCTACTGGTTGACAGCAAGGTTGGTGCGCATTTGTGCGTTAGTGAAGATTTACTCAGAATTGTGTTCTTTCAAGGGCATCCAGAATACGACACCATTAGTTTGTTAAAAGAATATAAGCGTGAAATAATTTCGTTTTTAAATAAAGACAGAGAAAAATACCCCTCTTTTCCAAGCAACTACTTAAGCCCACAAAACAAAGCCATCTTAAATGAGTTTAAAGACAAGTTGCTTGGTGGTGAGTTTGAAATAAGCGACTTTCCTGAAGCGCTAATTAGCCAAACTCTAGGCAATACTTGGCATGATGCCACCAGTGGCATTATCAACAACTGGATTGGTTGTGTTTATCAGGTAACTCATGAAGACATTGACAAGCCATTCATGGACGGCATCAACCCAGACGACCCGCTCAATTTAAAATAAAGGCTAAACTGGTGTGCTCAATTGCAAAGCCGTTACTAGAATGGTTTGACCAGCATGGTCGCCACACACTTGCATGGCAATCAAAGCCTATTAATAGCTACTATGTTTGGGTTAGTGAGATCATGTTGCAACAAACGCAAGTCGGCACGGTCACTGGCTATTTTAATAATTTTATCCACCACTTTCCAAATCTAGCGGCGCTGGCTAACGCCAACGAAGACGCTGTTTTAGCACAATGGGCCGGACTGGGTTATTATGCTAGAGCACGAAACCTACATAAAAGCGCAAAAATTATCATGCAAGATCACCAAGGAGTGTTTCCCACTAACATTAAACAGGTGATGGCTTTGCCGGGCATTGGCGAGTCAACGGCAGGGGCGATATTGTCAATCAGTTATAACCAAAACCACGCTATATTGGATGGCAATGTCAAACGTGTTTTGTCTCGTTATCATCAGGTAAAAGGCCATTATGCTCAAGCTAAAACCCTTAAAAAGCTTTGGGCATTAGCCAAACAACACACACCCAATACACGTAATAATGACTACACACAGGCCATTATGGATCTGGGTGCAACGCTGTGCACTCGCTCTAACCCGGACTGTGGTCGATGCCCTGTCCAACAAGGGTGTCAGTCTTACCAGTGCAATACACAAGCCGAATACCCAAACCCCAAACCTAAGAAAAACAAGCCCAGCCGATCAGTTGCTATGTTGATTTACCAAAATAAACAAGGGCGTGTTTATCTGGAAAAAAGACCACCAAAAGGCATTTGGGGTGGCCTTTGGAGCTTTGTAGAATGTGAAGATAACTTAGATGAAATCAATCGCACGATCCAACAGTTTGACACAAACGCCCGCATCAACAAAACACTTGATCCGATTAAACACAGCTTTACTCATTACCACTTAGCCATTAACCCTGTGGTGATTGATTGTCCGGAACAAACACGTGGTTTCCAGACAATTGACCAATTAAAAGTTGGCGTGCCGACACCTGTGAATAAAATCTTAGCGCAATTAGATTAAAATAGCGATTATGCAACTTATTCGCGGTTTACATAATTTAAAAGAACATTCTGGTTCTGTGGTTACCATTGGCAATTTTGACGGCGTACATGTTGGTCACGAAAAAATCATCTCAAGACTGACAGCGTCAGCTAAAAAATTGGGCTTGCCTTCGGTGCTTATTTCGTTTGCACCAACGCCACAATGTTTCTTTGGTCGCGAGCAGGCCACACTTAGCAATTTCAAAGAAAAACACTGCTTGCTTTCGCGTCTTGGCGTGGACGAGCATCTGTTAATTCACTTTAATCAAGCATTTTCTGAGCTTGAGGCCAAAGACTTTATTCAGCAAGTTTTGCTAGACAAACTCAACATGAAACATTGTTTGATTGGTGATGATTTTCACTTTGGTAAAAATCGCCAAGGAGATTTGGCATTGTTACAAAGCCTATCAAAAGCCAACGGATTTAGTGTGGAAAACACCCAAAGCGTTTTGTGTAATGATTGTCGTGCAAGTAGCTCAGAAATTCGAACACTACTATCCCAAGGCAGTTTAGATGAGGCAGCACAAATGCTAGGGCGAGAATTTTCAATCTCAGGCAAAGTCATTCACGGACAACAAAAAGGCCGAACCATTGGCTTTCCCACCATCAATATCCCTATTAAGCGAAAAATTAGCCCAGTTTTAGGCGTATTTGCAACCACGGTTGAAATTAATGGTGTGATTTTTCAAGGGGTGTGCAATATCGGCAACCGGCCAACCATTAACGGCACAAAAACCTTGTTAGAGGTGTTTTTATTTGATTTTGATCGCGATGTTTATGGGCTTGAGGCTAAAGTTGTGTTCAAACACAAAATCAGAGATGAAGAAAAATTTGACAGTTTTGAGACGTTAAAACAACAAATTGAGCTTGATACTCAGCAGGCAAAAGCCTATTTTAAAATCTAAAAGGGTAACTTCCAGCTCAGTATTTTCCCTAGCATAAAGTGGTGCAGGCCTTGCCTGCACCACTTTTTAGGGTAAAAAATCACGCAAAAAGTGTGATTGATAATATTGTGACTGCTTTGCAGAGCTGGAATTTTTTACTTAGCTTAATTTCCAAGACAGCATTTTTCCT
>CAYUWB010000016.1:12989-26381 GCA_964448305.1 uncultured Candidatus Ruthturnera sp. | reverse complement strand
AAAAGCCCACACCTGAAATAGGAATGGACTTTAAGTATTTGGCTCCTCGAGGTGGGCTCGAACCACCGACAAACGGATTAACAGTCCGTTGCTCTACCAGCTGAGCTATCGAGGAATTAAGGGGAAATTATAACGGAATCTAGATTTGAGTCAATCTAAAAATCAGTTATTTGGTATTTTATTTAACTAATAAGCTGGCGCAGGAAAATTGTTGCCTCTAACTGGTGTGTAACCTAGGTAACCTTGTCTACCATAACCTTCAAAACGCCCTTCGCCTCTTGACTTTCCGTAGTTGTCAATTTGGCCTTTATAGTACTGCTCAGCACCACCTGTTGCATAATTTTTACCTTGACCAGACATGCGATTTTGCAACTCACCAGCGTACTTACCGTCAGCTCTTGCGTAACCTTTGCCTTCTGTCTTATTGTTGGTTTTAAAATGAATGCCAAATTCAGTATCATTCATCCAATTATTTGCTGTACTCATTGGGCCCCAGTCGGCGTCTGAGTTCATTGGACCCCAGTTAGTCATGCCATTCATTGGGCCAAAGTCTGATCCTGAATCAAAAGGGCCAAAATTAGAACCACCATTAGAACCACCATTAAAAGGATTCCACTTAGAACCTGAATTGAACGGACCCCAGTTAGTGCCAGAGTTTGAATTGGAATTTGAACCCCACGGCATCCATGATTCGATTAAGTTATCGCCACCATTATTGTTATTGTTATTGTTATCCCATGGCATCCATGGTGCTGCACTAGCAATGCTAGAAACTAATAAAGTGATTGTAAATATTAATTTTGTCATGTTATTCATTTTTATATTCCCCAAAATAAAAAATTGCTTTGGTGTGTATTATACACTAATTATATTATGATTTTATAATATATTAACAACAGACGAAAAAAGAGGCGCCAAAGCGCCTCTTTTTATTAACTAATTTTAAAAATTAATTATTTTGCCGCAGCTGGAGCTGGTGCAGCAACACCACGATGATAGTTGTTATTGCTATCAGCAGCGCCTGAAGCCATTGCATCTGCATAGCCTTTAGCGTACGCGTCTGCTTGACCTTTAGCAAAACCATCTGCTTGACCTTTAGCGTATGCATCAGCTTTACCTGAAGCATTTGCATCACCAGTACCAGAAGCAGAGCCGTCAGCAGCGCCAGAAGCGTTAGTGTCAGTTGTGTTCTTAGTATCAAACTTAAGACCGAAATCAGTGTTATTCATCCAGTTGTTGCCGCCTTTGAAAGGACCCCAGTTAGAAGCGCCATTGAAAGGACCAGCGTTAGAACCGCCAGCAAAAGGACCCCAGTTGTTACCACCTGAGAAAGGACCCCAGTTAGAACCACCGTTCATAGGACCAAGGTTAGAGCCACCATCAAATGGACCCCAGTTGTTAGAGCCGTTGAAAGGACCCCAGTTGTTATTGTTGTAACCGTTACCGTTGTTAAAGAAACCAGCTGAAGCTGATGTCGCTGAAACTACTGTAGCAATTGCTACTGCTTTTACTAATGTTTTCATCGTTATCTCCATATATTCAGTTATAAAAAAAGAGGAAAGAATACCAATAAAATATCAATATTCAACTTCAGATTATACTAATTAAAAATGCACTTTACAACCAATATTTATACAAAATATTAACTTACGATCGGACATTAAAAAACCACCCTTGCGGGTGGTTTTATTTGCTTGGTTACTTAGTCAGCCTAAGCTTAACTAAGTGATGCTAGCAAGGTTAAGTAATAAATTACTTAGCTACTTCAGTTGAAGTTGCAGTGCCTTTAGCCATTGCATCAGCGTAACCTTTAGCGTAAGCGTCAGCTTGAGCTTGAGCTTGAGCGTCAGCTACACCTTTAGCGTATGCATCTGCAGTACCTTTAGCGTTAGCATCAGCAACACCTTTAGCAGAACCGTCAGCAGCGCCAGAAGCGTTAGTGTCAGTTGTGTTCTTAGTGTCAAAGTTTAAACCGAAATCAGTGTTGTTTAACCAGTTGTTACCACCCTTGAATGGACCCCAGTTAGAAGCACCGTTGAAAGGACCAGCGTTAGAACCACCGTTAAATGGACCCATGTTGTTACCACCAGAGAAAGGACCCCAGTTAGAACCACCGTTCATAGGACCGAAGTTAGAACCACCGTCGAAAGGACCGTAGTTAGAGTTACCGTCGAAAGGACCCCAGTTAGAGTTGTTGTTGTTACCAAAAAAACCAGCAGAAGCTGATGTAGCAGCTACTAAAGTAGCGATAGCGATAATTTTTTTCATGTTAATCTCCTAGATTAATTATTTTAAAAGTTAACATCTTCATTATTGAGATGTTTTTTAAGTACCAGGCTTAGTTGCTCTGATGGCGTGCATTATACACAAACTATATTAGAAGTCAATAATATTCTAATACATATTTGCAAAAAAACCGCAAAAATCTCTACAGCTACTGATATCACTGCATTTATTACAATTAAAAAATATTATAAATAATCGAAATAAGCCAATAGATCAATAAAAAATGATCAAAAATAGTCGAAATAAGCCAATAATTGGCTGAATTAACCTTATTTTAAGGTTCTTAATGGTCTATTAATAGGGTTTTTGAGTAAAAACAGCTGGGTTTGGGGTGGTGTTTTAGAAATTTTGGAAATTTTGAGAATGACGTGTTTATATTTAATTGGTTAATTGATCAAACACAAAACAATAGGCGATAAAAAACCCGCATCAATAATGACGCGGGTTTTTACAGTTTTTGCTAACTACTAATTACTTAGAGCTGCCTGCACCTGAAGCCATTGCATCTGCATAGCCTTTAGCGTAAGCGTCTGCTTGAGCTTTAGCAGTTGCATCAGCTACACCTTTAGCGTAAGCATCTGCAGTACCTTTAGCGTTAGCATCACCAGAACCAGAAGCAGAACCGTCAGCAGCGCCAGAAGCGTTAGTGTCAGTTGTATTCTTAGTGTCGAAGTTTAAACCGAAGTCAGTATTATTCATCCAGTTGTTACCACCTTTGAAAGGACCCCAGTTTTGAGCGCCATTCATAGGACCCATGTTAGAACCACCACCAAATGGACCCATGTTGTTACCACCTGAGAAAGGACCCCAGTTAGTACCACCACTTGGAGCAGCGTTAGAACCACCTGAGAAAGGACCCCAGTTGTTAGCGCCGTTAAATGGACCAAAGTTAGAGTTGTTATTACCCCAACCACCGTTGTCATGCATAAATGCTGATGCTGATGATGCCGCTACTACTGTTGCAATCGCGATTGCTTTTGTTAAGTTTTTCATTTTTCTTCTCTCCTCTTAGAGTTATTTATTTATATATAGTTTAATTCAAGTAAGTGTCAAATCTACCCGAAACCCCGATAATACACAACAAAACGCGCTGTGCAACACTATTAATACATATTAATACTATGATATAGAATCAATGATTGTATTTAAAGTTGCACTTGGGCGCATTACCTTGTTAAGCAACTGTGGATTGGGTTGGTAGTAACCGTCTAACTCTACTGCCCCGCCTTGCAACGTATTTAATTCAGAAATAATGACTGATTCGTTAGCTGATAAGGCTTGTGCTATTGGTGTAAATTGTACTTGTAATTCGGTGTCTTGTGTCTGGTTTACTAGTGCCTGCGCCCAATACATCGCCAAATAAAAATGACTACCGCGATTATCGAGCTCACCTACTTTGCGTGATGGCGACTGATTGTTGTCTAAAAATTTAGCGGTTGCCGTATCTAAAGTCGTGGCCAACACTTGTGCTTTAGGCATATCGAAGGTAGCTGCCAAATGTTCTAGTGATACAGCTAACGCTAAAAACTCACCTAACGAATCCCAACGCAGGTGGTTTTCAGATAATAATTGCTGAACATGTTTAGGCGCTGAACCGCCTGCACCTGTTTCAAACAAACCCCCACCATTCATGAGTGGTACGATGGACAGCATTTTTGCACTGGTACCAAGCTCGAGTATGGGGAACAAATCCGTTAGATAATCACGAAGCACGTTACCCGTTACTGAAATAACATCCTTGCCATCTTTCACACGACCCAGTGTAAATTGGGTGGCTTCTTCAGGTGACATAATATGAATTTCAAGATCAGTTGTATCGTGGTCTAATAGATATGTATTGACTTTTTTAATCATTTTAGCGTCATGCGCGCGATTTGCATCTAGCCAAAAAACAGCAGGTGTATTGGTAGCTCTAGCACGATTAACGGCTAATTTAACCCAATCTTGGATCGGCGCATCTTTAACCTGACACATACGGAAAATATCACCCTGCTCTACAGGCTGTTCAAGTAAGACTTTTCCATCTGTAGAAAGTACGCGTACCACGCCTGTTTTTGCCATTTGGAATGTTTTGTCATGAGAGCCGTACTCCTGGGCTTTTTGCGCCATTAAACCAACATTTGATACAGAGCCCATGGTGGCAGGATCAAATGCACCATGTTGTTTACAATAATTAATGGTTTGTTGGAAAACACCTGCATATGAGCGATCAGGAATCACAGCCATGGTATCTTGCTGTTCGCCATCTTTATTCCACATCTGTCCTGAAGTGCGAATCATAGCTGGCATAGAGGCATCAATAATAACATCACTTGGCACGTTGAGATTGGTGATGCCCTTATCAGAATCGACCATAGCTAGATCAGGTTGGTTAGCATAAACTGCCTCAATATCTGCTTCAATTTCCGCTTTTTTATTGGCTTTTAATGTTTCAATTTTTCTCAAAACATCACCAAAGCCATTGTTCACATTAACGTTTAATTGTTGAAAAGTTTCAGCATGTTTTTCAAAAACATCTGCAAAAAAGACACTAACCACTTGACCGAAAATAATAGGGTCCGACACTTTCATCATAGTGGCTTTTAGGTGTACCGAGAATAGAATACCTTTGTCTTTCGCCTCAGCAATAGCTTCAGCCAAAAAACTTTGTAAAGATGACTGTCTCATTACAGCTGCATCAATAATTTCACCTGTTTGCAAAGGTGCTGATGTTTTTAAGATTTCAATTGAGCCGTCAACGTCTTCAAACTCAATGCTAAATTGAGTTGCCTTATCAATGGTGGTTGATTTTTCTGTGCCGTAAAAATCACCTTCAGACATACTGGCAACTGTTGTTTTAGAATCGGACGACCATACACCCATTGAATGTGGGTTTTTCTTAGCATAGCTTTTAACCGATGGCGGTGCACGACGATCAGAATTACCTTCCCGTAATACTGGATTAACCGCACTACCCAATACTTTTGAAAAAGTAGACTTGATAGCTTTATCTTCATCACTCTGAGGATTAGCAAGATAATTTGGAATATCGTAACCATGTGCCTGAAGCTCATCAATCACTGCTTCTAACTGTGGAACAGAGGCGCTAATATTAGGCAACTTGATAATGTTAGCCTCTGGCAAGGTTGCTATCTGACCCAATTCACTCAAAGCGTCATCCATTTGTTGATCTGGAGTCAGTCTGTCGGAAAAATTAGCAATTACACGAGCGGATAAGGATATATCACGAGTTTCAACTACTATGCCTGCTGCACCTGTAAATGCCTTAATAATCGGAAGTAATGAGTAAGTTGCTAATGCTGGCGCCTCATCCGTTAGAGTGTAAAGAATCTTAGGTTTCTGTGACATAGCTATATTATTTTCAAACGTAATATTTTAGCATCCTCGCCATTTGAATAGTATTTTTTACGCTTGTCAATCACCTTGAAACCGAGTTTTTGATAAAACGATAATGCCGAATTATTAGACGAACGAACTTCAATAAACACCGTATCAATACTCAATATCTGTAATTTTTGTATTAAATTTTCAAATAGCTTAATACCTAAACCTTGCTGCTGATAATCAGGATGAATGCAGATATTTAATAAATCAGCTGAGTCAGGCGAATGTATTGCGACAAAATACCCTAGCACTTGTGTATCAACAATAATCAAACTTGCTAATATATTTGGGTTGTTTAAGCTGTCGTTAAATTTGGATTGCGTCCAAGGTGCGTCATAAGCTAGGCGCTCAATAACTACAACACGCTCAACATCATCTGAAATAAAGTCTCTAAAGGAAGTATTGATAAGCTTTATTGTCGGTTTCATTTTGATAGAAGTACCCTAGCTCATCAAAACTACTCTCCAACTCTGCAACATTGTCAACCTGCAAGCCAATCAATACTCGACCAAAATCTGCACCATGATTTCTATAATGAAACAAAGAGATGTTCCAATGCGTACCCACTTTATTTAAAAAATCAAGCAAAGCGCCAGGGCGCTCAGGAAATTCAAATCGGTACAATACTTCGTTATCAGCGTCGGCACGTCCGCCAACCATATAACGTATATGAGTTTTAGCAATCGAGTTGTCGCTCATATCTAAAATATCAAACGACTGGGATAATTTAGTAATTAAAGTTTCTTTTTCACTCAGGCCCTCACTAAGTGCAACACCCACAAAGATGCGGGCTTGTTCTTTCGCAGCATAACGATAGTTAAACTCTGTGATAGCGTGGTTTTCTAATAATTGACAAAATTTTAAGAAACTACCTGGCTCTTCAGGGATGGTGGCTGCAATAATAGCTTCATTATGCTCACCCAAATCAGCACGTTCTGAAATATAACGCAGGCGATCAAAATTAACATTGGCACCCGAGACAATAGAAACTAAATTTTCATTTTCAATGTTGTTTTGTTCAACGTACTTCTTAAGCCCAGCCGTAGCCAGTGCGCCAGCAGGTTCTGCAATAGAACGCACGTCTTCATAAATATCTTTAATAGCAGCACAAATTTCGTCATTACTAACCAGTACAACTTCATCTACCACTTTCTTGGCAATTGGATAAGTTTTTTCACCAATTTGCTTAACGGCAACACCGTCGGCAAAACGTCCTACTTCAGGTAATACAACACGCTTTCCATTTTTAAGAGCTTGATAAAGAGTTGGAGAATCTTCTGGCTCAACACCAATCACTTTAATGTTTGGGGCATAATGCTTAATATAAGTTGCTACGCCTGCAATCAGGCCACCTCCGCCCACAGGAATAAACACCTTATCCATGTTTGGGTGTTGCTCTAACAATTCTTTAGCGATGGTCGCCTGCCCAGCCATAACTTCAATATCGTCATAGGGGTGAATAAATACTAAATCTTGGTCTTGCTCTAGTTGTTTAGCATATTCATAGGCGTCATCATAAACATCGCCATGAAGCACAACCTTGCCACCTAATTGCTCTACTGCATTAACCTTGATCTTTGGTGTTGATAAAGGCATCACAATCACTGACTCAATGCCGAGTTTAGAGGCAGATAATGCCACACCCTGAGCATGATTACCTGCACTTGACGCCACCACGCCTTTGGCTGCCTGCTCCTCAGTTAAACCAGAGATTTTTTGATAAGCGCCTCTTAGTTTAAAGGCATGAATAGCTAATTCATCTTCACGCTTAAGATAGATGTTGTTTTTAATACGCGAACTAAGTTGATGCGCTAGGCTTAATGGCGTAGGACTTGCGACATCATAAACACAAGTGTTATCAGCTATATCAACAATGTTTGGCATGTAACTCCCGTAAATAATCAACATTCACATAGGTGGCATCAGCACTATCGCCCGCTATCATTGTAAAAGGCTTATTTGGCTCACCCAAATTATTCAAAATAACCATCGCCCCGTCAAACGTATGCGACTCAGTATATTCGTTAATCGTAATCAATGTTTTTAAATTTGCATCAGCAGCAGAAACAATACCATTATGCGAATCTTCAAAAGCAATGGCATTGTTTGGATCTAAATTCATTTGCTTTAACACCCAATGGTAGATATCACCTGCTGGTTTTAAATTAGGCACCACGTCACCTGCACCAATCACTTCAAACCAGTCAAGTGCCTCTCGGCCCAATGTATTAGCAATGAGTGCATCAACATTTGCAGGTGTGGTGGTAGTGGCAATTGCCAAGCGCAAACCCTTAGCTCTAGCTTCATGAAATAAACGTTCAACGCCCGGTCTTAAAGGTACGGCGCCTTCATCCATGAGACGCACATAAATCTTAGTTTTTAGTGCATGAATTGAAGCAACAAAATTATCCAGATCATCGTGCGTAAAATCAGGATTGTATTTTTTTAAATAATGCTTAATGCGTAATTGACCACCCGTAACATCGAGTAATTCGTGATAAAGTTCGTTCGACCAAACCCAATCCAGTCCTAATTCTTCAAATGCCAAATTAAAGGCGACCAAATGCCCATCACGCTCAGTATTTGCAAGCGTTCCGTCGACGTCAAAAATAAGTGCTTCTAATGCCATAAATAATTTTATAATGAGAAATATACGAAATAAATTGCTATTTTAAGTCAGTTTCGGTATAAACATTATTTTTTTCACTAACAACCACTATGTCAGAACCTAATTTTCAAGATATTCCTGCTTACAAACCAGCAAAAAACGAAGAGTTTATGAGCGACGGCCAGACTGAGCATTTTAAAGCGAAGTTAAATGCCTGGAGAGATCAGCTAATTAGTGACGCTGAATCAACCATCAACCACATTCAAGAAGACTCCTCTCAAGTTGCCGATATTAATGATAGAGCGACACTCGAAGAAGAATTTGCTTTAGAGCTTAGAACACGTGATCGTGAAAGAAAACTCATTGGTAAAATTGAAAAAACCTTACATGCAATCGAGCTAGGTGATTATGGCTACTGCAAAACTTGTGGCACCGAGATTTCATTGGTACGCCTAGAAGCACGCCCTACGGCTAATGAGTGTATAGACTGCAAAACCATTGCAGAACGTAAAGAAGTCTGATTTTTTGCGTCTTTTTCCTTTCCACTGTGTTGGATTTTAAAATTATTTAGTTATTTAGATTGACTAAAGTCCTTTTATAATTCCAAAATCCGCCTTGCGGAAAGAAAAAATACTTGAAAATTTAATCATTAAAAATCTAAAAATGTTGATAAGATTGACAAGCCTTATCTAAACCCTTAATTTTCAAACCTTGGCCCTTTGTAACAACACCAATTTTGGTGAGTGTGATGCCTAGTTCTTTTTCAATTAACTCAACTTGATCAATATTTTTTTCTGATACAGTGAAACACAGCTCGTAATCATCACCACCCGCTAAGGCAACACACCAGTCTTGTGTGGTGTCGATATAAGTGGCAACTGCATCACTAAGTGGAATAGCATCTAAATTAATATTTGCGCCCATTTTAGAACGTTTTAGGATGTGTGATAGATCTTGCTCTAAGCCATCTGAAATATCAATACAAGCATTGGCTACACCAACTAATTGTTGAGCCAATTCAACATTGGGCTTTGGTCTGTTTAGTCGATTTAAATAAAAGTCTGATGGCGTATTACCCCACCCAAGCTGTTGCCAAGCATAAGCAGCATCACCGATAGTGTTAGAAACATAAATCAAATCATTGGCTTGTGCGCCTGAGCGCAATAACGCCTTGCCTGTTTCTACTTCACCAATAATATTAATGGTAATACTCAAAGTGCCTTTAGTGGTGTCACCACCAATCAAATCAATGCAATATTCTTTCGCTAATTGCTTTAAAGCTTGTGAAAATTCACTTAACCACGCCTCGTTTAATTCAGGCAGTGTTAACGCCAAAGTAAAGTATTTTGGTGTGGCACCCATCGCTGCCAAATCACTTAAATTGACGGCTAATGCCTTATAAGCAATATCGGCAGCACGGGTGTTTTTAGAAAAATGCACCCCTTCAATGAGTGTGTCAACACTGGTGACAATTTGCACATTAGGATCGGTATCAATGATAGCACAATCATCGCCAACACTTAAATCAACTGAATGATGGCTAGCCCAATTGAAATAACGCTCAATCAGTTCAAATTCATTCATTGAGGGTGTTTTTGCATAAACGCTTTGTCAATCTCACCACGGCCTGCATTAAACATAGATCCAGAGCCTAAAATCACTGAAACCAACACAGCAAAAAATAATGGCACCACACCCAGAAGATCTAAAATAGAATCCATAATCTTGCTGCCATCCATGCTTGCAGGTGTGTCTGTACCAACAACCATGGACAACGAGGTCACTATAAAATAAAACACATAAGCACCAATCAAAAGCTTGTAACGACCTAATGAAAGTTTCCAGTGTAAATACACCAGATGCGGATCATTTTTCTTGGATTTTTTTGTGCGAAAAAAAGTATAGGCAATAATGCACAAGGAAATCGCAATAGAGGCGCCAATCGCCGAGCCCATTGGCAGGCTAAACAGCTTGATCATTCCCAATGAAAAAAACAGATGAACTATAACGGTATTAATTGTAAAAAGTTCATGTGGTGCTTTCGCACTTCTGCGTTCTTGTGCGCTAGCTTGTATTGTTGTTATCATGGCAAAGTTATACCATAAGCCAAGAAAAATTACATATAGGCGTTTTCTTTTTGTGAATGATCTGTCTCATCTAAAACATTTCTAATCTGCGGATAAAGCGATTTTAGTTGCGCTTCTACGCCATTCTTAAGTGTCACTTTAACTGAGGAGCAGCCTTGACAACCACCACCAAAATTAAGCACCACATCCATCTCGTCTGTAATCTCAACTAGTTCAACAAAACCACCATGCGAAGCCAACTGAGGATTAACTTCAGCAGCAATCGTATAGGTAATTTTTTCTGCTAAAGGTGCGTCTTCTTTTGGCGCCTCGCCTTTGGCGTTTGGCGCTGTAATAGTGAGCTTTTTACTAGAACCTTCTTCTTTTAAAGCCACTTCAGAATTTTTTAAATAATCAAAATTACTCTCATCAATAAAAGCGTTAAATCCAGCGTACTCAAATTTAAAATAAGTTTTGCCTAAATCTTTAGAGTAGCAAAAATTAAAAGTAACGGCGGCAGCTGGTGTGCCGGCTTTTTCGATATCGACTTTTAGGCCTAGATCTTCTTCACCTTGCTGGGCAAATAATTCAGCTACGTAGGTTTGGGCTTCGTCAGTAATATTAAACATGGTTATCCTTTATTAAAAATTATATTGTCGATCAATCGAGTTGACCCTAAAAAGACTGCGCATAATATCGCAATTTTACTTGTATTATCAGTGATTTGCTTAAGGGTATTTGCATCTAGTACTTCTAAGTAATCTAGCTCAAAGTCTTTCTGTATTTGCTTTTCTGCTGTTTTAATAACGGCATCAATTTTCTGTTTTTCTTGAATTTTTCCCTTGATTTCAAGCAAGTTTTTATATAAATTGGGCGCAATTTTTCGCTCATTGACAGATAAATACAAATTACGTGTACTCATGGCCAAGCCATCTTGCTCTCTAATAGTTACTTGTGACAACACCTTAGTCATTGGAAAATATTGATGAGCCATTTTTGTAATAACCAACAATTGTTGATAATCTTTTTGCCCAAATATTGCCACATCAGGCTCTACAATTTCAAACAAACGGTGTACTACTTGCGCCACCCCATCAAAATGCCCTGGGCGAGAATCACCACACAAAATATCGCCTAACTCTGCGACTTTAATGTCACTGTCCAAACCTTGAGGGTAGATTTGCTCAACACTTGGCGTGAACAAGCCGTCAACTTGATGCTGCTCTAGTAAAGTCGTATCTTGATCAAGTGACTTAGGGTATTGATCAAAATCTTCATTCTCACCAAACTGCGTTGGATTAACAAACACGCTGACTATAACTTTATCTGCCTTTTGCTTAGCAAACTCTACTAACGCCAAATGCCCTGCATGCAAACCACCCATGGTCGGCACAAAAGCAATTTTATTACCTTTATCTCGCCAATCATTAAGGGTGGCTTGTAATGCTGTAATTGTACTAAAAACTTGCATCATCTTTATTTTGAAGAAATTTGTATAATTATTTGTATAATTTTAAAAAACTATACAAATTAATAACTATGTTCATCGCCTGGAAAGGTTTGATTTTTTACAGCACCAATGAAAGCTTTAACAGCGCCTTGAATATCGTTATTGTCTGTTAAAAAATTCTTAACAAATTTTGGCATACGACCAGTATTAATACCAAGCATGTCATAACTCACCAATACCTGGCCATCGCAATCAGAACCTGCGCCAATACCAATGGTTGGAATACTTAAAGCTTGAGATACTTGCTTGGCTAATGTTGCAGGCACACACTCAAGCACTAATGTTTGCACACCCCAAGACTCTAAAGCCAATGCATTCTCAATAATTCGCTTTGCACTTTCTTCGTCTTTGCCTTGTACTTTATAGCCACCCATCTCAAGTACTGATTGCGGCTGCAAACCCAAATGCCCACAGACCGGAATATTATTGGCTTGTAAAATTTCAAATGAATCTTTATGCTCTTGTCCACCCTCAAACTTCACCATTTGTGCGCCAGCATACATTAATCGCTTGGCGTTTTCTAATGTTTGATTGGCGCTATCGTAACTTTGATAAGGCATGTCAGCAATGAGCAAAGCCTCTTTAACGCCTTTTGCTACTATCTGAGTGTGATAAACCATATCCTCCATAGTAACGTCAAGTGTATTTTTACTACCTTGGATAACATTACCCAACGAATCACCCACCAAAATAATATCAATACCACAGCCATCAAACAACTGAGCAAACGAGGCATCATAAGCCGTCAGACAAGTGATTTTTTTACCTGAGTGTTTAAAAGTTTGTAAGTCGCTAATTTTCATAATTTAATCAACTTGGAAGTATCTATTTGGTCAATCAATGCTTGCAAAGGGCCTAATACAGGTACTTTAAGATCTGGCTCTAATTCAGACAATGGCACCAAGACAAAAGCTCTATTCATCATTTCAGGATGTGGAACAACCAACTGCTTTGAGGCCACTACTTGCACACCATAAAGAATAATGTCGAGATCAATGGTTCTTGCGCCCCATTTTTTCTCGCGCACGCGGTGCTGCTTGGTTTCAATTTCTTGGCACACATACAACAACTCTAGCGCAGTTAAATGCGTATCCACCTGGCAAACCGCATTAATGTAATCGGGCTGCTCAGAACCATCAACAGGGTTAGATTGATACAAGCTCGACAAAGCCACGACCTTCACATCTTGTGTGGAATTAAGCGCAATCAACGCATCTTTAATTTGTTGTTTCGGGTTGTTAAGGTTGGAACCCAGGCCGATATAAGCTAACAAGTGATTAACGTGCCAACATGTTCACCATTGGCCAATCTTGTTAAGACGTCTGGCACCTTGCCTGAAGCAATGACCGTATTCGCACTAGACTCAGCAGCTTTTTTGGCAGCCAATACTTTGGTATACATGCCGCCAGAACCTAAAGAGCCACCTGTGCGGCCAGCCACTTGCTCAAGTTTTTCATCATTCACATTAATCGTGTCAATAAGCTTAGCATTGGCATTTTGACGAGGATCAGCGTCATAGACGCCACCTTGGTCGGTAA
>CAYUWB010000016.1:0-12889 GCA_964448305.1 uncultured Candidatus Ruthturnera sp. | reverse complement strand
TTAGCATTGGCATTTTGACGAGGATCAGCGTCATAGACGCCACCTTGGTCGGTAAGGATAATGAGTTGGCTCGCACCAACCAAGTTAGCCACGAGCGCTGCTAACGTGTCGTTATCGCCAAACTTAATCTCATCAGTAGCAACGGTGTCGTTTTCGTTAACGATTGGCACCGTGTTAAATTCAAGCAAATTATTCATGGTTGAAGAAATATTCTCGTAACGATCAGCGTTGGTCAAATTGTCGTGCGTTAATAAAATTTGTGCTGTGTGTATATTAAACTTGGCAAAAAGCGACTCATAGGTTTGGATTAAACCCATCTGCCCTACGGCGGCGGCTGCTTGTAGCTTATGAACATCGTCTGGACGTGTATTCCAACCTAGGCGTTTAATGCCTTCTGCAATCGCCCCAGATGAGACTAATATGACATCAATATCTTGCTTGGTTAGCTCAACAATTTGCTTCACCCATGAGGCAATAGAAATCGTATCCAACCCTTTGCCGTCGTTGGTTAATAATGCAGAACCAATTTTAATTACCCATCTTTGTTTAGCCATTTTCTTCTACTAATTCAAATAACCCATATACTAAATCTTTACAGCCTAAGCCGTTTAATGCTGAGATATTAAACACCCTGCCTTGGTAGTCAATCTTGTTTAAAAAATCTTTCACTATTTTATCCCTATCGTCCTCAGGCAATAAGTCCATTTTATTAATTGCTAAAAGCCTTGGTTTGTTAGCCAAATCTTGATCATACTTTGCTAGCTCATTTTCAATGGTTGAATAATTTTCCCCAGGATCTGACCCATCAGCTGGCAAGATATCAACCACATGTAATAACGCTTTAGCACGTGAGAGATGTTTTAAAAACTCAAAACCTAAGCCTACCCCTTCACTGGCATCTTCGATTAAGCCGGGAATATCTGCCATGACAATGTGTGCGTCATTGAGCGAAACTACACCCAGAGATGGGTGTAGCGTGGTAAACGGATAGTCTGCTACCTTAGGTCGAGCGCTTGAAATTTGCCTAATCAAACTCGACTTGCCCGCATTAGGCAAACCCAGCAACCCGATATCGGCCATAATACTAAGCTCAAGACCAATTTCTCTTGCTTCTCCTGGTGTGCCTGGTGTGGTTTTGCGTGGTGCACGATTAACACTTGATTTAAAACGCGTATTACCTAAACCATGAAATCCACCTTTTGCGACCAGTAACACTTGATCATGCTCGGTAATTTCACCAATCAGTTCATCGGTTTCAAGGTCATAGACCTTAACCCCTAGCGGCATCTCAACGGTTAAATGTTCGGCTGACTTTCCGCGTTTATTTTGACCTTGGCCTGGTTGGCCATTTTTAGCTCTAAACAAGCGATTAAAGCGAAATTCACTGAGCGTGTTGAGCCCTTCCTGGCCACGAAAGTAAACATGGCCGCCGTCACCGCCGTCACCGCCGTCAGGACCGCCGTCAGGAATATATTTTTCTCGACGAAAGCCTAAGCAGCCCGCACCACCTTTACCAGCTTCAACACGAATTGACGCAGAGTCAACAAATTTCATAATAAACCACTAAAATACAATGCGTGTATTATACCTTTTATCAATGAATCGAACTCTCTACAGCTTAGTCGGATATCTGCTATTACCAGTCATGGTATTGCGTTTATTGATTAAAGGCTTAAAAACACCTGCATACCGACAAAGAATTTTTGAACGACTCGGGTTTATTAATAAAATCCCAGTTCCTATTATTTGGGTGCATTGTGTCTCAGTAGGTGAATTTAGAGCAGCTACTGTACTAATTGATCAACTGATTAAAAACTATCCTGATCATCGAGTTTTAGTAACCACTACTACACCGACTGGTTCGCAAGCAGTACTTGAGCACTATCAAAGCGAAGTGTTGCACTTTTATTTTCCATTTGACTTACCTTTGGTTGTCAATCGCTATATTAAGCAAATCAACCCCGTTATTTGTCTTTTGCTAGAAACAGAAATTTGGCCCAACCTTATCCACGCTTTAGATAAAAACAAGATTCCAAGTTTGCTGGTCAATGCCAGACTGTCACAACGATCATTAGAAAAATATCAAAAGTTTGCGCCAAATTTAGCTTGGAAAACTTTAAATAAATTCACAATAATCGCCACCCAAAACCAAAACTCTGCCAACCGATTTATTGAATTGGGTGCAGATACTGGAAAAGTTATAACCGCAGGCAATATTAAATTTGATCAAAATCCAAGCACAGATAAAGCCATTAGTAAAAAATTAAAAAGCATGACTGGTAAACGCAAGGTCGTGGTTTTTGCCAGCACCCACAAAGGCGAAGAAGCGCAAATTATCGATGCTTATCTAAACCACAAAGATAACATTGATGCTTTATTGGTGATTATTCCTAGGCATCCTGAGCGCTTTAACGAAGTCTATAAGCTAGCGCAAAAACACCAGCTCAATATTATTAAACGCTCAAGCAACAAACCTTGCAAAGATTGCGATTTACTATTGGGTGATTCCATGGGTGAAATGATGTCTTATTTTGATGTAGCAGATATTGTGTTTATGGGTGGCAGCCTCAACAACACCGGTGGGCATAATATGCTTGAGCCTGCTGCACTGTCTAAGCCAATACTATTTGGTCCGAATGTTTTTAACTTTGTTGAAATATCCTCTGACTTGTTAGAACAAAATGGGGCGATCCAAATAGCTAACGCAGATGATCTGTTTAAATCCATCGCCACATTGCTGACAGACACCAAGACAGCAAAAGCATTGGGTAAAAATGCCAATCAATATTTTAAATCTCAGCAAGGTGCGGTAGATAATTTAATCGAACAAGTTAGATTATTTTTGCATTAAGTGCTGTCTAATAAAGCTAGCTGTTCTTTGGTTGGCATCTTTGGTTGCCAAATCATCTGCAAAAGTTCTCACGTGTGACGGCCTAAAATCAAAACCCCTTCCCACGCCTGGATAGATAATTAATTCAGCATCAACACCTCTATCTTTTAACACATCAATACCTGCCATAATCGGGCGTATTCTTTGGTACTGATCATGCTCGCCAACAAAAACAAGTGTTGGTACATTTAGCGTATTTAGTTCTGGTGCGTATTGGTAAATTTGCTTGACTTCAGGTGCATTTGGATCTTGCCAGTGTGGATAGTAAGACACATAACAAGCCACTTTTTCATCTTGTTGTTTGTGTGTTACCAAAGCCTTTAAGGTCATGTAGCCACCACGTGTGTGTGATACAGTACAGGTTTTATCACCTTTAATATCATCTCGCTGTAATAACACATCAACGCCTTTGGCGACGTGCTGATCATAAAGATAATTGTGCTCAATAGGAAAAGGTGATTTCATATAAGTACCAAACATATCCGGTGCCAACACGACAAATCCACGTGCTGCTAAACGTTTAACCCTTGGTAATGTCCAACTATCTAGACCTCTGCGACCATGCTGGAATAATACAGCTGGATACTTCCCGGGATTAGTCGGCTTAAACAAAAACGCTTCTACCTCAACATCACCATCCATATAACTAATTTCTTCCATAGAAACTTCATAATTTTGAGGCGTGGGTAATTGCCCTTGTTTCCACCAAGCATCATCCCACCAGCGTTTTTCCTTGTCTTGTGGGTAGTTAATCTCCACCCAGGGTTTAGATGGATGCGGCCCTGCAAAAGCTAAACTTGATAATAAAATTAAAAATAGAAATCGGGCAATCTGTTTCATTACGTATGTAAATTAAAAAAAAATATTAAATGACATTATAGCCTGTATCAAAAAATACAAAAATTTAACTCAAAGAATTATAATGAAACACAATTACACAAAATTTGGAAAATAATAAAGATGGGTTGTTGTAATACCAAAACTGACGAAAAAACACTGTGTTATTGTTTTAATATCAGTGTAAACGCCTATTTAGAAGCATTAAAAGCCGGAAAAGGCAATGTTTTAAAGGATTTTGTGGTATTTCAGACCAAACACAACTATTGCAACTGTGAAAACCTTAATCCTTCTAAGCAATGCTGCTTAAAAGAATTTAAGAAAATAGAAATTTCACAAATTTCTTAAATGGTTATTTAAGCGCCCTCTTTGACTTGAATTGATGGACAGTTAACCGACCCATACGAGCAAAAAACACAACAATCACCTAATTTAGGTTTGATTACTTCGCCACAAGATTTGCATTCATAAAAATATTGGCAAGTATCAGTTGGCATTTTTTCAGATTCTTGATAGCCACATTCTGGGCAAGTAACAACTGACTCTTTAATAAAGGAGTCGGTCATTATTGTTACGCACCCTCTTTTAGGTAAATTTCAGAATCATTAGCTAAAAACTCTTGTGATTTTTGATCCATCTCGATTTGAATGGCATTAATCTTGGCAATCTCCTCATCATCCATGGTTTTGATCTCTTGGGTGATTTTCATTGAGCAAAACTTAGGGCCACACATTGAACAAAAGTGAGATGTTTTTGCTGCCTGTTTAGGTAAGGTTTCATCATGATACTTACGCGCTGTATCGGGGTCTAGTCCTAAGTTAAACTGATCTTCCCATCTAAATTCAAAACGCGCTTTAGATAAAGCGTTATCACGGATTTGTGCACCTGGATGACCTTTAGCTAAATCAGCAGCGTGCGCAGCGATCTTGTAAGCGATAATACCTTCTTTGACATCGTCTTGATTTGGCAAACCTAAGTGCTCTTTCGGGGTAACGTAGCAAAGCATGGCACAACCGTACCAGCCAATTTGTGCGGCACCAATTGCTGAAGTAATATGATCATAACCCGGTGCAATGTCAGTCGTTAATGGGCCCAAGGTATAAAACGGCGCTTCACCACATTCGTCAAGCTGCTTATCCATGTTCTCTTTAATCATCTGCATTGGCACATGACCCGGACCCTCAATAAAGGTTTGCACGTCGTGCTTCCAGGCAATCTTTGTAAGCTCACCCAAAGTCTCTAACTCGCCAAATTGCGCTGCATCATTCGCATCAGCAATACATCCTGGACGCAAACCATCACCGAGTGAAAAGGTAATATCGTACTGCTTCATGATTTCACAAATTTCTTCAAAATGTGTGTAAATGAAGCTTTCTTGATGATGTGCCAAACACCATTTGGCCATGATTGAGCCACCACGAGATACAATGCCAGTAATGCGGTCAATCGTCAGTGGCACATGTTGTAAGCGTACGCCTGCATGGATGGTGAAATAATCCACACCTTGTTCTGCTTGCTCAATTAAAGTATCTCTAAAAACTTCCCAATTAAGATCTTCAGCAATTCCATTAACTTTTTCTAGTGCTTGATAAATTGGCACGGTACCAATTGGCACCGGTGAATTGCGAATAATCCATTCGCGGGTTTCATGAATATTTTTACCGGTTGAAAGATCCATAATCGTATCAGCACCCCAGCGAATACCCCAAACCATCTTATCCACCTCTTCTTCAATACTTGAACCAAGTGCCGAATTACCAATATTGCCGTTAATTTTCACCATGAAATTACGCCCAATAATCATCGGCTCAGTTTCTGGATGATTAATATTTGCAGGAATTACTGCGCGGCCACGAGCCACTTCATCACGAACAAATTCAGGGGTAATAACATCAGGAATTGAAGCGCCAAAGCTCTCGCCTTTTTGCTGACCAATCTGGTCTTTGTATTCCTGCCATTTACAGTTCTCACGAATGGCAATATATTCCATTTCAGGGGTAATAATGCCTTGTCTAGCATAGTGCATTTGTGTCACGTTTTTGCCGTTTTTTGCACGTTTAGGGCTGTTTAAATGCTCAAAACGCAAAGCATCTAACTCTGTATTATCAAGACGCTCATTGGAGAATGTTGAACTTAATCCATCTAGATTTTCAGTGTCATTGCGCTCGTCAATCCAATTTGAACGAATACTGTTTAGACCTTTTCGCAAGTCGATCTGCACGTTTGGATCTGTATATACGCCAGATGTATCATAGACATGAATTGGGTCATTTTTTTCAGCCAATTCGCCGATGGTATCGGTAAGTGTAATCTCGCGCATTGGTACTTTGATATCTGCACGTGAACCTTCAACATAAATTTTTTGAGAGTTAGGAAAGGGCTGGATGAATGCCTCTTTGACGTTCGACATTGTTTTTAACGTTTTGTTTGCTGTGCTCATTGTTGTATAATCGGTTAAATTATTAAGAAATAATTATAAAAAAATTCAAGATGTCCATTTTAACCCATAGACCACGTCGCATGAGAAAACACGCATATACCCGTGAATTAATGCGTGAAAACACTCTAACCACAGATGACTTAATCTTTCCTATCTTTATTGTAGAAGGCGAGAACGAACGTCAAAGCATTGATTCTATGCCAGGCATTGAACGCTTAAGCATTGATCAGCTGTTGATTGAAGCAGGTGAATTGGTCGATTTAGGTATTCAAGCAGTTGCTCTGTTTCCAGTCGTAGCAGAAGATAAAAAATCATTAGAAGCTGAAGAAGCTTTTAACCCAGATGGCTTGGCACAACGCGCTGTTCGCGCACTCAAAGAAAATCACCCAACACTGGCCGTGATTACCGATGTCGCATTAGACCCATTTACCACCCATGGGCAAGACGGTTTGATTGATGATAGTGGTTATGTGCTTAACGATGAAACTACCGAAGTGCTAGTAAAACAAGCCCTGTCACATGCGCAAGCAGGTGCGGATATTGTTGCGCCATCAGATATGATGGATGGTCGCATTGGTGCAATTCGTGACGCTTTAGAAGAAAACGAATTTATTCATACCAATATATTGGCTTACTCTGCCAAATATGCCTCTAACTATTATGGGCCGTTTCGTGACGCGGTCGGCTCTGCTAAAAACTTGGGTGAGTCTAGTAAAGAAACCTACCAGATGGACCCTGCGAACGCCAACGAGGCTATTCGTGAAGTGGGCTTAGATATCGAAGAAGGTGCCGATATGGTGATGATTAAACCAGGCCTACCTTACTTAGACATTGTGCATCAAGTTAAACAAACCTTTGGCATGCCAACTTTTGCCTACCATGTGAGTGGTGAATATGCCATGCTAAAAGCAGCCAGCCAAAACGGTTGGATTAATGAACGTCCGGTTGTGCTTGAGACGCTGCTTTCTTTTAAACGCGCTGGCGCCGATGGGATCTTAACTTACTATGCCAAACAGGCCGCTAAGTGGTTGAAATAAGGTTGTTTATTTTATATATTAAAATATAATAATATTCTTATATAGTTTTCAAATTAGTGTATAATACGCAGCTATTATTTAAACCTTACTTTGAGAATTTATCATGGAAAACAAATCATTATTTGCAGCAATTTCACTAACCATTGTACTGGTTGCAGGCTTTTTCTTTTACAACAACCAAATTAGTCAGCTTGAAAATGAAATTACTGACATTACTACTGAGTACAACTCAAAAATTAATGCCACTCAACCTATCGCTGAGACTGAAGACAATACACAAACCTCTATTCTTGAAGATTTAAACAATCAATTAATCGATGCTCGTTCTGCTTTACAAGAAGCACAACAAAAGCTAACTCTAGCAACGAGCAAGTCTAGTGTTTTAAATGATGAAATGTCACAAATGCACGATGCACGTGGTGAGGTTGATACTTTAAAAGGCTCTCTTCAAGCAACAAAAAAAGAATTGGTGGTTTCGGGTGAAAAATTAGAATACCTTGAAGGTTTATTCGAGTCACAGAACAAAGCAACAGTTAACAAGAATATGGCTCGTATTGATGAATTAAAAGAGACATCAACCGGCATTGCGGTGACTGGCCTTGTTGTACCTGCGATTGGTGTGGCAACTTTGGTTTCTTATACAACACAAGAGATTGACAACTACTGTGCCAATATTAAAAACACCATGGATTTAGAGAAAAAAGTATTCAACAAGGTGGTTTCGCTTGATGCCAAAATGCAAGAAAGCTACCATCAAAAATGTGAAGTCAGCCTAAAGGACAAGGTTAAAAAAGGCTTAAAAGATCTACAAGCTTCTAAGTAATCCTATTTGCAATTAAGTCTTTAACCACTTCTGGCTCTGCCAAGGTGGATGTATCACCCAAGTTCGAGTAATCATTTTCAGCAATCTTTCTTAAGATTCGGCGCATAATTTTTCCGCTACGTGTCTTTGGCAGACCTGGTGAAAATTGAATTTTATCTACGGTTGCAATCGGGCCAATTTCACTTCGAACCAACTTAACTAATTCAGCCTTCAACTCATCCGTTGGCTCAACACCACTCATGATTGAAACATAGGCATATATGCCTTGACCTTTAATGTCGTGTGGGTAGCCCACCACCGCCGCTTCTGAAACATTTTCATGTAATACTAAGGCTGACTCAATCTCTGCTGTACCTAAGCGATGGCCAGAAATATTTAAGACATCATCCACACGACCGGTAATCCAGTAGTAACCGCCAGCATCACGTTTAACCCCATCACCGGCAAAATACTTACCTGGGAAGGTTGAGAAATAAGCCTCCATAAAGCGCTCGTGATTGTTATAAAGTGTGCGCATCTGCCCTGGCCACGATCTTGCCAATACTAAAATACCTTCGGCTTCACCCTCCAACACTTCACCCTGTTCATTAACAACTTGTGGCTCAATGCCAAAGAATGGCGTACTGGCAGAGCCCGGCTTAAGCTTCGTGGCATAAGGTAGCGGTGTAATCATATGGCCACCAGTTTCCGTCTGCCACCAAGTATCTACTACTGGGCACTTACCTTGACCCACAATACGATGATACCATTCCCATACGTCTGGGTTAATTGGCTCGCCTACCGTACCCAATATGCGCAAACTAGAACGCGAAGTTTTGCTAACAAAGTCATCACCAGCGCCCATCAGTGCTCGAATAGCTGTTGGCGCAGTATAGAATGTATTCACTTGATGCTTGTCGATCACTTGCCAAAAGCGCGATGCATCTGGATAAGTTGGCACACCTTCAAACATGAGTGTGGTTGCGCCATTAGCCAGTGGACCATAAACGATATAAGAATGCCCTGTCACCCAGCCAACATCCGCCGTACACCAATACACATCCCCTTCTTGATAATCAAAAGTGTACTTGTGGGTCATGGCTGCATAAAGCAAATAACCACCCGAGGTGTGTAATACACCTTTAGGCTTACCGGTCGATCCTGATGTGTAAAGAATGAACAGCGGTGTTTCGGCATCATACGGCTCGCATGGGCAATCAGCTGGCATGTTAGTCACTAAATCGTGATACCAAACATCTTTAGCACCCCAATGCACTTCACCTTTGGTATGCTGAACAACAACCACCGCATCGACACAATCACAAGCACCAATTGCTTTATCTACATTGGCTTTTAGTGGAATCGACTTACCACCACGAACACCTTCATCAGCCGTGATTACAATCTTACATTCTGAATCTAGAATTCTATCTTTAAGCGCTTCAGGGGAAAAGCCACCAAACACCACTGAATGAATCGCCCCAATACGAGCACAAGCCAGCATAGCGTAGCTCGCCTCTAAAATCATCGGCATATAAATACAAACACGGTCGCCTTTTTTAACGCCTAGTTTTTTTAAACCATTGGCAAATTTTGCCACTTCATCATGCAACTGTTGATAGGTAACGGACTGACTAACATCAGGATTATCGCCTTCCCAAATAATGGCCACTTGATCAGCACGTTCACTTAGATGCCTGTCAATGCAATTATAAGCAACGTTTAATTCTCCACCTTTAAACCATTCGATCTGGCCTTTGGTGTAATCAATATTTGAAGTTTGTTTCCAATCTTTATCCCAGTCTAAAAACACTTTAGCCTGTTTAGCCCAAAATACATCAGAATCATTAATTGACTCGGCATACATGGCTTGATAAGTTGCTTCATCACACAAAGGTGTTCTGGTTGATTTTGCAATTGGATAGGTTTTCATAAACTTGAATTATTAAATAAAATAAGGCCTTAAATCATACCTATATATTTTCTTTAGGCGAAAAAAAATGACGCAAATGCGTCATTTTTATCAAGTAGAAAAGAATTGTTTATTTCTCTTCAACTTCTGTCATTTCGTCACTAGATTCATCAATCGCTGTGGTTGAAAGCTCGTCTTCAACTTCTGCCATCTTAGCGCTGTCTGCTACTTTTTCTTGTGCAGATAGCTCTGCTTCCATTGCGTATTCTTCTGTTAGGATATCAGCATTAATTAAACCTGCTTCAATTTCCCTAAGGGCGACTACGGTTGGTTTATCTTTACCAACATCTAAAGTTGATTTATGACCACCTGAGCTTAGTTGGTGTGCACGCTTAGCGGCAACTAAAACTAACTCAAAACGATTATCTACAAAATCCAAACATTCTTCTACAGTAACTCTTGCCATCTCTTTTAATTTTCCAACTTCAAATGCGATAAAATGGATTATTTTACACGAAAATAAAACTTGAGTCGATGGAAAGATTAATTGTTCTAGATACTGAAACGACAGGCATTGAGCCTTCAGAGGGTCATCGTATTATTGAAATTGGTTGTACTGAAATTATTGACAGAGAAATTACTGAAAATAATGAATACCACCAATACATTCAGCCTGATCGTCTGGTGGGTGACTCTGAGCGAATTCACGGTATTAAAGACAGTTTCTTGAAAGGCAAGCCAAAATTTGAAGAGATTGCCGAAGAGTTTTTAGAATACGTTGAAGGCGCGACGCTGGTTATCCATAACGCACCGTTTGACTTGGGTTTTTTAAACCATGAACTCAAACTCATGGGCGTTGATCAGCGCATTGAAGACAATTGCACCATCATTGATTCATTAGAGGTCTCTAAACAACAGCGGCCAGGCACTATGCACAACCTTGACGCTCTTTGTCGCCGTTTTGAGATTGATGCCAGTGCGCGTACTGTACATGGTGCACTGCTCGATGCGCAAATCCTAGCTCAAGTTTACTTAGCAATGACAGGTGGTCAATCTACTTTATTTAGTGACAATAACAATGACGATGATAACAAATCTGAAACAAGCTCAATCATTAGGGTTGATGAGAATCGAGCCAAAATCAAAGTAGTGCTTGCTAATGAAGCCGAGCTTGAAGCACACAATACCTATTTCGAATAATATGCAATATCAAGATCTCCGAGAATTCATCTTAGAATTAGAAAAACAAGGCGAGCTAAAACGCATATCAATCCCCGTAGATGCTCATCTTGAAATTACAGAAATATGCCGTCGAACACTGGACAAACAAGGCCCTGCTTTATTATTTGAAAACGTTAACGGCTCTGACATACCAGTACTGGCTAACTTGTTTGGCACCACACGACGTGTGGCAATGGCCATGGGGCAAGAAGATTTAGCTGCCTTGCGAGAATTAGGAAAATTATTGGCCGAGCTCAAACAACCTGAGCCACCCAAAGGCTTAAAAGACGCCATTGAAAAGTTACCAGTACTCAAACAAGTCCTCAATATGCCGGTTAAATCGGTTAAAAAAGGTCAATGTCAAGAAGTGGTTATTGAAGGTGATGCTGTTGATTTATCTAAATTACCCATTCAAACTTGCTGGCCAAAAGACGCCGCTCCACTCGTCACTTGGGGGCTAACCATCACCAAAGGACCACTGAAAAAACGTCAAAATCTAGGCATCTATCGCCAACAAGTCATTGGCAAAAACAAACTCATTATGCGCTGGTTATCACATCGTGGCGGTGCGCTAGATTTTAAAGATTGGTGTGAGAAGAATCCTGGAAAACCTTTCCCAGTAGCAGTTGCGCTAGGCGCTGACCCTGCCACCACATTAGCTGCCGTTACCCCAATCCCTGATAGTTTGAGTGAGTACGCTTTTGCAGGGTTATTACGTGGCAAAAAAACCAAAGTTTGTTCTTGCATAGGTAATGACTTACAAGTACCAGAAAACGCAGAAATTATCCTAGAAGGTGTACTTAATCCGGATGAGATGGCTGATGAAGGTCCATTTGGTGATCACACCGGTTATTATAATGAAGTGGAACGATTTCCTGTTTTTACCGTTGAAAAAATCACCCATCGTAAAAATCCAATCTACCATTCTACCTACACGGGTAAGCCCATTGACGAGCCCGCAGTCTTAGGCGTAGCACTGAACGAAGTGTTTGTACCACTACTGCAACAACAATTCCCAGAAATCACTGATTTTTACTTACCGCCTGAAGCCTGCTCTTATCGCATGGCGATTGTTAGCATGAAAAAACAATACCCTGGTCACGCCAAACGAGTAATGATGGGTGTTTGGTCATTCTTACGTCAATTTATGTACACCAAATTTGTAATTGTGGTGGATGACGACATTGATGTAAAAAACTGGAAAGAAGTCATTTGGGCAATTTCCACCCGAGTTGACCCAACACGTGACACCACTTTAATCGACAATACACCCATTGACTATCTTGACTTTGCTTCACCCGTGTCAGGCCTAGGTTCAAAAATGGGCATTGATGCCACCAACAAACTTCCAGGAGAGACTGATCGAGAATGGGGTGAGTCTATCACTATGGATCCCTCAATCATCGATAAGATTGACAGTATTTGGGATGAATTAAGCATTGACTAAGATGCTTAACAAAGTATAATTATCGTTTTTTCGGAGTGTAGCGCAGTTTGGTAGCGTATCTGGTTTGGGACCAGGTGGTCGGGGGTTCAAATCCCTCCACTCCGACCAAAACTTTTCCTAGGGTTTTGAATAATGCGCCCATAGCTCAGCTGGATAGAGCAACGGCCTTCTAAGCCGTAGGTCACACGTTCGAATCGTGTTGGGCGTGCCACAAAAAGTTTTTATGGCGGGAATAGCTCAGTTGGTAGAGCCCCGGATTGTGATTCCGGTTGTCGCGGGTTCGAACCCCGTTTCTCGCCCCAT
>CAYUWB010000015.1:0-27717 GCA_964448305.1 uncultured Candidatus Ruthturnera sp. | reverse complement strand
GTAAATATCATTGATATCCCGTGTTCATTCGCCGCTTCAATCACTTCATCATCACGCATTGAGCCACCCGGTTGGATAATGGCTTTAATGCCAACTTCAGCTGCTGCATCAATGCCGTCTCTAAATGGGAAGAAAGCATCAGATGCCATGACTGAGCCTTCCACCACAAGGTTTTCATCAGCGGCTTTAATGCCGGCAATTTTGGCAGAGTAAACTCTAGACATTTGGCCAGCACCGACACCAATCGTCATTTGATTTTTAACGTAAACAATGGCATTGGATTTAACCGTTTTGGCTACTTTCCAAGCAAACATTAAGTCATTCATTTGTTCGTCGGTTGGTTGGATATCACTCACACATTTGACATCGTCTTTGGTGATTGAGCCAAGGTCTTTGTCTTGTACTAATAAGCCACCGGTTACGCGTTTATAATCCAATGATGGTTGGGCTTTGGTTAGATCGCCACATTCAAGAGCACGGACATTTTGTTTGGCTGATAAAACTTCTTTAGCATCAGCATCAACGCTTGGTGCAATGATCACTTCAACGAATTGACGATCAATAATGGTTTGTGCGGTATCTTTGTCAAGATTGCGGTTAAAAGCAATAATACCGCCGAATGCTGATGTTGGATCGGTTTTAAAAGCATCATCATAAGCATCAAAAATATTACTGCGAACTGCCACACCACAAGGGTTAGCGTGTTTAACAATCACACAAGCAGGCTCATCAAAACTACGTACACATTCAAGTGCAGCATCAGCATCGGCCATGTTGTTAAACGACATTTCTTTGCCTTGGAATTGCGTGGAAGAGGCAACACAAGCCTCGGTAATATTGTTTTCTTTATAAAATGCAGCAGACTGGTGTGGGTTTTCACCGTAGCGCATTGATTGCGTTTTTTGAAATTGTAGGTTCATGGTGTTAGAGAAGCCATCTTCACCTTTGCCTAAGTAGTTAGCAATGGCGCCATCATACTGAGCGGTATGCTCAAACGTTTTAAGCGCTAGCTTGGTACGAGTCTCAAGTGATGTATCACCGTTTGTGTTGATTTCATCAATCACTGTTTGATAATCAGCCGCATCGACTACCACAGTAACAGATGCATGGTTTTTAGCGCTCGATCTAAGCATGGCTGGGCCGCCAATATCGATATTTTCAATGGCGTCTTCTAGTGTGCAATCAGGGTTGGCAATGGTTGCTTGGAAAGGGTAGAGGTTAACCACAACCAAGTCGATTGGGTTGATATCGTTATCACTCATGACTTCTTCATCAAGGCCACGACGCGCCAAAATACCGCCATGAATTTTTGGATTTAAAGTCTTAACACGACCGGCCATCATCTCAGGGAAGCCAGTGTAGTCTGATACTTCGATGACAGGAATGTTGTTATCAGCTAAGAGCTTGGCTGTACCACCGGTTGATAGAATTTCAATATTTTTTGCCGCTAGAGCCTTGGCAAGTTCAAGAATACCAGTTTTGTCAGAAACACTGATTAGAGCGCGTTGTATAGCCATTTTATTCCTTTGAGAGAAGTGTGATAATTACAAAAGGTAATTATAAAGTTTAAATTTTTTTAAAGTTTGTAAAGTTCGATTTTTTTCTTTAAAGTGCCACGATTCATGCCTAGGATTCTAGCAGCTTCACTTTGGTTTTTCTCAACCTTGTCTAAAACAAACTTAATGGTGGCTGATTCAGTTTCTTGTAAGACCATTTTGAATACGCCAGATGCTGATTCGCCTTTGAGTTGTTCAAAGTAGCGATCAAGTTTTGCATTAATACAAGCAGGTAAATCAGTGTTCACGAATTCAAAAATTCCTCAAGTAGTTGGTATTGCAGTTTGTGGTCGGTGATTTTATTCACTTTTTTCCAAAAGGATTGACCACTTTCTTTGTCAAGGTGAGTAGCATACCAAAAAATATGCTTTCTGGATAACTGAGTGCCTAATTTTTCACCATAAAAGGCATGAATTTGAGCAATATGATCCAAAATCGTTTGTTTTTTTACTTCAAGTGGGATTTGTGGTGCGATTTTGCCATTTTTTAAGAAATAATCAATTTCATGAATAATCCAAGGATTACCTTGGGTAGCTCTGCCTACCATCACGCCATCGGCTAATGTGTAATCAAGCACTTGCTTGGCTTTTTCAGCTGAGATGATATCGCCATTAGCAATCACCGGAATACCGACCTCTGATTTTACGATTTTGATGGTGTTGTATTCTGCCATGCCACTGTATTTGTCCTCACGTGTTCGACCATGAACACTGAGCATTTTAATGCCAGCATCTTGCGCTATTTTGGCAATGGTTGGGGCGTTTTTGTTGGTGATATTCCAACCTGTGCGCATTTTTAATGTCACAGGAATTTCAACCGCATCGACCACTGAATTAAGAATAGTTTTAATCAAGCCCTCATCTTGCATGAGCGCTGACCCTGCGGCTTTGTTGCATACTTTTTTGGCAGGGCAGCCCATATTAATATCAATAATATCAGCACCAAACTCAACTGCTTGCTGTGCTGAATGCGCTAACTCATCAGCTTGGGATCCAGCAATTTGAATACTAATAGGTGCCGGCTCACCAGTAAAATCAAGCCGATGTTTAGATTTGTTGGTATTGAGCAAGTGGTGTTGAATAACCACCATTTCAGAGGTGGTGAGTGCCGCACCTTGTGCACGGCAGATGGTTCTGAATGGCTTGTCACTGGTGCCTGCCATTGGTGCGAGAAACACCTGAGACTTTAAAGCATAATCACCAATTTGAACTGACACGGTTTATATTTTGGCGGCTTTTTTGGTTTTTTCTAGTAGGCGCTTTTGTTTGAGCTTAGATAGATGATCAACAAACAAAATACCATTTAAGTGATCAATTTCATGTTGAATGCAAACGCCCAAAAGCTCGTCTGCTTCTAGTTCAAAAGACTCACCTTGTTCATTAAGTGCACGCACTTTAATATGGTTAGCACGTTTAACACATTGGTAATAATCAGGCACTGAGAGACAGCCTTCTTCCCAGTCAATCTCGCCGTCTTTTTCAATAATTTCTGGGTTGATTAAACACAATGGCTGGTTTTTTTCTTCGGAAAGGTCAATCACAATAATGCGTTGATGATGATCAATCTGTGTGGCTGCCAGCCCGATACCAGGTGCGTCATACATGGTTTCGAACATGTCTTTAACCATTTTTCTAACTTCGTCATTAACTTGTTCAACCGGTTTGGCGACAGTTCGAAGGCGCGAATCAGGATAATGTAGAATTGATAATAACATGACTATATTATAGTGTCTTTTGCTTGATTAGAGGTCTTAGGGTAATCTTCGTTGTAATGTAGGCCACGGCTTTCAGCTCGAGAGATGGCTGATTTAACAATCAATTGAGCGGTTGCCACTAGATTTCTAAGCTCGATTAAATCACTTGAAATGAGGTAAAGACGATAATACTCATCCACTTCGTTTTGAATTTGTGTCAGACGCATTTGTGCAGAATTTAAGCGCTTATTGCTGCGCACAATGCCAACAAAGTTCCACATAATACGTCTAACTTCATCCCATAGATGCGTTACCATCACTTTTTCTTTAGATAGGCTTACTCTAGATGCGTCCCAGTTGTCAAAGTTTGGATATTGAGATGTTAGTGCTTGTTGATTAATGTGGTTGGCACAAGCTTTAGCAAAAACGACACACTCTAATAATGAATTACTGGCCATGCGATTAGCGCCGTGTATGCCAGCATGAGAAACTTCGCCAATGGCATATAGGTTATTAATATTGCTGTGCGCATTAATGTCGGTTTGAATACCGCCACAGGTGTAATGAGCAGCTGGCACAACTGGGATTGGATTTTGTGAAATATCAATACCAAAGGAGGCGCATTTTTCATTAATGGTAGGGAAGTGTGATTGAATCCAATCTTTGTCTTTGAATGAAATGTCTAAATACACACAGTCAAAACCATGAGTTTTCATTTCTGAATCAATGGCTCTAGCAACGATATCACGCGGCGCAAGCTCGGCCCGCTTGTCGTATTTTTGCATAAAGGCTTCACCCGTTGGCAAAATAAGCTTGGCGCCTTCACCACGCAAAGCTTCAGAAATCAAAAATGATTTGGCATGTGGATGGTACAAACAAGTCGGGTGAAATTGGGTAAATTCCATATTCGCAATACGACAACCACCACGATAAGCCATGGCAATACCATCACCAGTTGAGGTGTCTGGATTAGAGGTATAAAGATAAGCCTTTGAAGCGCCACCAGTCGCAATAATGGTTTTATGGGCGATGAAACTTTCAACCTCATTACTTGATTTGTTTAGAATGTAGGCGCCATAACAGTGTTGATCTTTGATGAGCAAGTCAATGGCAATAAAGTTTTCAAATAGAGTGACGTTCTTTTTCGCCCTTACACTATCGAGTAAATTGGTTTGAATAGACTGCCCAGTTTTATCAGCAACATGAGCAACACGTCGATTACTATGACCACCCTCAGTGGTTAAGTGATACTGATCTTGTTGTTGGGTAAAGACAACGCCGGCTTGTTCTAGAGATTTGATTGCAGATGGTGCTTGCTCAACCATAAAGCGTACAGCGGCTTCATCGCCTAAATCCACACCGGTTGATAAAGTATCTTTAATGTGTGATTCAAAATTATCGTTTTTATCCAGCACGGCTGATATGCCACCTTGTGCATAGTAAGAGCTACTTTCTAGAACTTTGTCTTTGGCAATTAGAGCAACGGAAAAATCGTCAGACAGTTGTAGAGCGCTCATTAATCCAGCACTACCCGTGCCAATAATAAGAACATCAAAGTGGTGTTGTGTTGACATTGTTAAATAGCGCTATGAAGTTTAGCTAGATTTTTGGCTTAACCATTAAGATGAGCTTTGGCAATAAAGTCAGGTTAGCTAATAAAGCGCTTAGCATTGCAATGGCAGTGAATACGCCAAAATAAATACTTGGAATAAAGTTAGATAAAGCCAAGATTAAGAAGCCTAATGTCACCGTAATAGAAGTATAAAACATTGCCAAACCAATTGACCCATGTGAGCGATACATGGTGGCCATGTAGTTCCCGTCTTTTTGGAACTCTGCCTTAAAGCGATGAATATAGTGAATAGCGTTATCAACGCCGATACCAATGGCAATAGCAGAAATAGTAATGGTCATTAAATCGAGCGGGATGTTCATCAGCCCCATAATGCCAAGAATAAATAGCGAAGGCAACGTATTAGGAATTATCGCCAAAATAGACAAACTGATTGATTTAAATACAAACAAGAACATGATAAAAATCATCACAAAGACCACGGCGATGGTTTTGATTTGTGAATCAAACAAGCTTTGCAACATGTTGTTGTACAACACTAGCATGCCAGTCGTGTGAAAGCTGCCTTCTCTAAAACCAAACTCTTTTGAAATGTGTTGTTCGATATTGTTAATCAGCTCACCACGTTTAAGATCTTTATTGGTTTCACGGATGCGGATTACCATACGCAATTGACCATTATCCTCATTAATATAAGGATCTAATACGTGTGCCCTAGCACTATCTGGGATTTGCCCTCTAACGATATTTAAGAAAAACCCGTTAAGCGCTTGACCGTCATTTGCTTGGGTTAATATTTGCATTAAGGTGTCAATTGAAAGCACCTTGCCGGTTTCATCTAAACTATCTAAATAAGTGTGAATTTTATGAACATCGATGCGTAGATCTTCGTCATACCAGTAGTCTTCAGCTAAATCATCAAAGACAATTTCTAGTGGGATAGTGCCACCGAGTTTTTCATCAATTAAGGTGAGCCCTTGGTTGATTTCGGTACTCTCTTTAAAGTAATCAATAAAACGATTTTCGACACTAAGTTTGCTAATACCAATACCGGCCGCACCAACAAATAACACCAATACGACCAATAAGTGATTACCAAATCGTTCGGTAAATTTGGCTAAACCATGAGTGACGCCTAGTTCGGTTTTGAATTTTGACACTTTGGCTTTCGGTAAAAAGCTCATGATAATTGGGAAGGCTAAAAATGAAAGCACTAAGGCAATGGTAACACCGATTGACATCATCCAGCCAAAATCAATCACAGGTCTAATGCCACTAATGAGTAGTGATGCAAAAGCAGCAATGGTGGTGAGTGTGGTGAACAAGCAAGGTTTTAGCATTTGCTCTAATGTATTTTTAATCAGTTGATGGTATTCAAGGTCTGGGTCATTTTGTGCAAGCTCTCGATAGCGTACTACCAAGTGAATGGTGACTGAAAGTGTCATGACCAACAGTAGCGAGAAGAAGTTAGATGATATAACAGTTACTTTCCAGCCTAAAAAGGCCAAAATACCGGTCATTGTTAAAGCGCCAGTAATACTAATGCCGATTGGCATTAACACCCAACGAACACCTTTGAAAATAAGTGCTAGAATTAGTGTCATGAGGCCAATGACTGCCAAACTAAAGACAATTAAATCACTACTGATGTAGCCAATAATGTCGGTTGTGATCATCGGCAGACCGCCTAAGAATAAACTGGCTTTATCTCGATACCGGTCAATCGTAGTACGAATAGTCGCAATGGTTTCGGCTTGTAAATCACTTTGTGTGGTAGCATCTTTGAGCACTTGTTTTTCAATGCTTTTTAGTTTGGCTAACTCTTCCTTAGAGAGCTCGTTAGCCGCTCTTTTGATGCGCATAGAATCACGAGTTTGACGTCTCTCATCGAAGCGTTTATTGCCCTTTAGCGATACTAAAATAGCCGTGGTTTTTCCGTCTTTGCTGACCAAGTTATCGCCATATAAAGGCGAAGATTTAAACTCTTTATTAGCAAGCAAGAGATTAGCATTGCCGTTGTCAATAGACACACCATCAGAGGATAAATCTGTGAGCGATAGGGGTGGTGAACGGAATAATGGCACATCTAAAATTGTGGTGACCGACTTAACTTGGTCAATGGCTTTTAAGTCTTTTCTAAAGTTGGCTAAATGTTTAATTTGCGCCGGATCTAGCAGATTGTCCTCGACTTGATAGCTAATGACTAAATAATCATCAGAACCATAATCTTTTTTTATGCTTTGATAGTAACGAAGGTTGTTGTCGCCTTCTAGTACTAATGAATCTGAAGAAGCATCAAGCTGAAAATCAGGAATTTGCGCAATGAAAAAACCAGCAACGAGTAACAATAAAACAATGCTATCGCCAGATTTTTTTAAAACAAAGTCGTAAAAATGCTTCATATGTTTTGCTTAAAACTTAAAACTTTCCGCTGCTTCTAAACCTTGCATGGTATCTAGGTGAGTCTCGAATAAAGATTGAGTATCCCACTTGTGCTCACTGATACGAGTAATGAGTTTTGCTTGCATGGCATTACCTGTGCCTTCAACCACAAAAATACGGCCACCGACATTTAGTAAGTGGAAATAACGACCTGTGATTTTTGGTACGGCTGCGCCAACAATAACCACATCAAAAAAGTCATTTGAATTCCAGCCTTTAGAAGCGTCGCCCACTTCAAGTTGAACATTGTCGATGTTAAGTGCGTTTAATTTCTCTTGGGCACTATAACTAAGTTCTTCATCAATTTCAATACTGGTGATTGACTTGCATAATTTTGAAACTACCGCTGTTAAATAACCACTGCCGGTACCTACTTCTAGTACAGCTTCGTCTTTTTTAATATTTAGTGCATCCAATAGGCGGCCTTCAATTTTAGGGCTAAGCATTTTTGCTTTATTACTCAGTGGAATTTCAATATCAGCAAACGCTAGGTTTTGATATTTTTCAGGCACAAAGCTTTCTCTTGGCGTGTCTTTAAGTGCATTATTGGCGATGTAATTTAAACCACCCCATGGTCTAATTTGTTGATCAATTGTGTTGCTTCTTGCTTGTGTTGTATCCATGCTGTGTTCCTATTTCTTTTTTGGTGGTAATAAATCAGTGATGGTGCCTTCAGCCATTTCGGTAGCAAAAGCGGTTGTTTCAGAGAGTGTTGGGTGTGCGTGAATGGTGAGTGCAATATCGCTCATATCACAGCCCATTTCGATGGCAAGTGTTGCTTCTGCAATGAGCTCACCGGCATTCGTGCCGCAAATGCCCATACCTAATATGCGACCTGTTTTTGCTTCAAATAACGCTTTAGACATGCCTTCGTTACGGCCAATACTTAAGCTTCGACCGGAGGCGGCCCAAGGGAATACGCCTTTTTCATAAGCAACCCCTTCTGTTTTAAGTTCTTTTTCAGTTTTGCCTGTCCAAGCGACTTCAGGGTCAGTGTAGGCAACTGATGGAATGGTGAGCGCATCAAAGCCAGATTTGTGCCCACAGATCACTTCTGCAGCTACTTTTGCCTCATGTACTGCTTTGTGTGCCAACATTGGTTGGCCAACGATATCGCCAATGGCAAAAATATGATTAATATTGGTGCGCATTTGTTTGTCAACAGGAATAAAACCCCATTCATTGACTTCTACACCAGCTTTATCAGCATCAATTAGTTGTCCATTTGGCGAACGACCAATAGAGACTAACACTTTATCAAAGGTATCGGATTCCGGTGCTTTTTTGCCTTCGAAATCAACCTTGATGCCTTTGTCAGTTGCTTCCATTTTGGCAACTTTGGTATCCAGATAAATGTCTTTATATTGTTTTTTGATGCGCCTAGCCAACGGCGTAACCACGTCTTTATCGGCGCTTGCAATTAGTTGATCGGATAATTCAACCACGGTAATTTCACTACCAAGTGCATTGTATACAGTGGCCATTTCTAAACCGATAATACCACCACCGACAATCAGTAGTCGTTTTGGCACATCGCTTAATTCGAGCGCATCGGTAGAATCCATGACTCGTGGATCATCAAAAGGAAAGGCTGGAATTTTGGTAACACGTGAGCCTGCTGCAATAATACATTGCTCAAACTCAATCACTTCATCTGAGTCATCAATAGCGATTTGATTGGCCGAGATAAATTTACCATAGCCTGTGACGACTTGTACATTTCTGGCTTTAGCCAAGGCTTTAATACCACCAGTTAGTTTGCTAACAATGTTTTCTTTATTGGCACGTACACCATCAATATCAATTTTAGCTTCACCAAAAGAAACACCAAGATGTGGTGCTTCGGCTGCTTCATTAATAACTTCGGCGGTATGAAGTAAGGCTTTTGAAGGAATACAGCCGACATTTAAACAAACACCGCCTAAATTTTCATAGCGTTCGATTAGTACGACTTCTTTGCCTAAATCAGCTGCACGAAAAGCAGCGGTGTAACCACCAGGGCCTGAACCAATAACAACAACTTGCGTTTTAATCATAAAAGGATCTCTCTAATATCTTGCAAGATTGAATTTAAATCTGCCATAAATCGACCGCCTTGGGCGCCATCAATGACACGATGGTCATAGGACAAAGCCAGTGGCAACATTAATGTTGGCACAAAGTTCTTGCCATCCCAGATTGGTTTGGTTTGTGAACGAGACACACCCAAAATTGCTACTTCTGGTGCGTTAACAATTGGGGTGAATTGCGTACCACCAATGCCACCCAAACTTGAAATAGTAAAACCAGCACCTTGCATATCGCCTGGTTTGAGTTTGCCATCACGAGCTTTTGCAGAAGTCTCAGCTAGTTCAGTGGCTAAGTCACTAAGTGTTTTTTGATCAACATCACGAATCACCGGTACCACCAAGCCGTTTGGTGTATCCATAGCAATACCGAGATTGAAATATTTTTTAATGATTAAATTTTCACCAGATTCATCCAATGCAGAGTTAAAGCGTGGATGTTGTTTTAATGCTTGAATGGTAGCCTTCATGATAAATACTAGTGGCGTTAATTTCACCCCTTTGGCTTTTTGCTCTTGTCTGAAAGCTTCCATTTGGTCAATATTAACTTCGTCAAATTGGGTGACATGCGGAATATTAAGCCAACAAGCACTTAGGTGTTTACCTGAAAGTTTGTTGATTCTAGAAAGTGGTTGAAGCTCAGTTTCGCCAAATTTAGAGAAATCGATAACTGGCACCTTAGGAATCGCACTACCTGTGCCACCTGAAGTAATAATTTGTTTAACGTAGCCTTTAAGGTCTGTATCTAAAACACGGCCTTTTTGCCCAGTGCCTGTGACTTTAGATAGATCAACACCGAGCTCTCTTGCGAGTTTTCGAATTGAAGGCGAGGCATGAGAATCGCCAGCAGGTACATTAGAAACAGATTCGTTAGTACTTGGTGCAGGCGCTGCTACTGGCGCTGGTTTAGTTGCTACTGGTGCGCTAGGTGCTTGCTCTACAACTGTCTTAGTTTCGGTGTTACCACTACTTTGCATTTCAAGAATTAAATCGCCTAGGCTTATTTTGTCACCCAAGCTAACATTAATACTACTGACAGTACCTGCAGTTGGTGTTGGTATTTCCATTGAGGCTTTATCACTTTCAAGGGTGATAATTGAATCTTCTTCGTTAAGTTCATCGCCAACGTTGACTAAAATTTCAATCACTTCTACTTCGTCAAAATCACCAATATCGGGCACGATGACAGGCACTATTTTTGTTGTTGTTTCTTCTTTGGTTTCACCAGGCTCTTCTTCTTTAGTGACGCTTTCTTCAGATTCTTGGGTGCTTTCTAGGCTGATTATTGAATCACCTTGTTTGATTTTGTCGCCAATATTGACATTAATTTGTGAAACTGTGCCTGCTGATGGGCAGGGGATTTCCATTGAGGCTTTATCACTTTCAAGAGTTATTATGCTGTCATCTGCTTCGATTGTGTCGCCAACAGATACTAAAATCTCAATAACTTCTACTTCGTCAAAATCACCAATATCGGGAAGTTCAATGTTTTTAAGGATTGACATGGTTGGTATATTAATACAATTTTAAAGATGATAATTATCGCAAAAATAGTTGATAAAAGGGGATAAATGTTAAAATGTTTTACGCGCTCAGACGGTATGATAAAAAGTTAAAAATTCATCCGATTATTCAAGGTATTAAAATCTATGCAAGTTGCGTTGTCAATTAAAGGTTTGCAAAAAACTTACACCAATCAGTTAGAAGCACTGAAGGGTATTGATTTGCAAGTTGAACAAGGAGACTTTTTTGCACTTTTGGGTAGTAATGGTGCAGGCAAAACTACCGCTATTGGTATTGTTTGTGGGTTGTTGAACAAAACTGCAGGTGATATTGAAGTTTTAGGGCTTGATCAAAACACTCGTGGGAATGAGATTAAACGCTTAATTGGGCTAATGCCACAAGAGTTTAACTTTAATCCATTTGAGCCGATTGAAGAAATTTTAATCAACCAAGCAGGCTATCACGGTATTAGTCGTTCAGCTTCTAGAGCACAAGCAGAAATATTATTAAAAAGAATGCAATTGTGGGATAAGCGTTTTGATATGGCAAAGTCGTTATCAGGCGGTATGAAACGCCGTTTAATGTTAGCCAGAGCACTCATACATCAACCAAAAATTTTGATTTTAGATGAGCCTACAGCCGGTGTTGATGTTGAGATTCGTCGCTCCATGTGGACATATCTTAAAGAGTTAAATCGTGAAGGAATGACCATTATTCTGACCACGCACTATTTAGAAGAGGCCGAATCTTTGTGTCGTAATATTGCTATTTTGAATGAAGGCGAGGTGGTTGAGCAAACCAGTATGAAAAAGCTACTTTCTAAAGTAGCGCATCAAGTCATTATTTTAGAAAGTGTGAGTAGCCTACCTGAGCAAATTAAAGAGGACGGCTTTGAATGCGAGAGATTAGATGACTATTCTTTGCAAGTGGTGCTTGATTCGGATAACAATATTACTAATGTTTTGCAAAATTTAGCCAAACAGGGTGTTAGTGTGGATCATGTGCGTAGCGCACAAAATCGTCTAGAAACCTTGTTTTTGCGTTTGACTCAAAAACAACAATCGGAGCAACATTAAATGTGGATTGCTTATAAAACCATTGTCATTAAGGAAGTTTTGCGATTTTCTCGTATTTGGGTGCAAACTATTTTCCCGCCAATTATCACCACGTCGCTTTATTTGCTAATTTTTGGCGGCTTGATGGGTGAGCGTATTGGGCAAATGCAAGGGATTGATTATTTACAATATATTATTCCCGGCATTATTTTAATGACAGTCATTACCAACTCTTATGCCAATACTGTGTCGTCATTTTTCTTGGCAAAATTTAACCACAGTATTGAAGAGTTGTTGGTAGCACCAGTGCCATATTGGGTGATCTTATTAGGTTATATTTCAGGTGGTGTTGCGCGAGGCTTTATTGTGGGTTTGGGCGTGTTTATTGCAGTTTCATTCTTTGTTGAGTTTACGATTGATAGTTTATTTATCACATTCATGACATTTTTATTAACCGCTATTTTGTTTTCATTGGCAGGTTTTATTAATGCAATTTTTGCACAATCATTCGACGACATATCAATTGTGCCGACCTTTATCTTGATGCCAATGACTTATCTTGGCGGTATGTTTTATAGCATCGATATCTTGCCGCAGTTTTGGCAAGACGTTAGTAAATTTAATCCAATTTACTATATGGTTGACAGCTTTAGATTGGGTTTTTTAGGGGTGAGCACTTCTGATTTTTGGACATCAATGAGCGTCTTGCTAGTGATGATTGCCGTGTTGACAACTGTGTCTTTTTATTTATTAAAAAAAGGCGTTAATATTAAGACTTAATTACACTTTCTTCGCCAGATAATATTCTTTGAATATTGCTTCTGTGGGTAAAGAAAATCCAGATACAAATGATACCAATGACATAGGTGGCTTCAAAGTTGCCAGTTAACCAATAAAAATAAAATGGGGTTAGTAAAGTGGCAATAAGTGCTGATAGTGATGATATTTTTAACACCTTAGCAACAAACAACCAAGTGATTGCAAAACTCAAGCCCACTAAATAATTAAGTGCTAACAAAGTGCCAATAAACGTTGCCACACCTTTGCCACCTTTAAAGCCAAAAAATATTGGATAAACGTGGCCTAAAAAAGCTGCCATAGCAACAAAGGCTAACTCCAATAGCCCAATATTTAGATATTGGGCTATTAATACTGGAATAACACCTTTTAAGCCATCGCCAATTAAAACGATTGCCGCTGCTTTTTTACCACCAATACGAAGCACATTAGTCGCACCAGGATTGTTGGATCCTTGTGTTCTTGGGTCAGGCAGATTTAAAATTTTACAAACAATGATTGCTGCCGAAATAGATCCAATAAGATAAGCGAAAATAACGAGTGTTAGTAACATATAATTCCAACTTTAAATTTTCAACTTTTGATTTAAGCATGGATATCGTATTTATACAAGGTTTAAAAATTGATACAGTTATTGGTATTTACGACTGGGAAAGACAGATTCGCCAAGATGTGGTGCTTGATATTGAGATGGATTTCGATATAAAGCCTGCCAGCAAGACTGATCATATTGACCAAACATTAGACTATAAGGCAGTATCAAAACGATTAATTAGTTTTGTTAAAAGTAGTGAATTTCAGTTGGTAGAAACACTCGCTGAGAAAATTTGCGAAATTATTCTTGATGAGTTTGGCGTTGAAAAGGTTAAATTAACATTGAATAAAGGTGAAGCGGTCACGGGCGCACAAGGTGTTGGCGTTATTATTAATCGCACTAAAAATGGCTGATATTCATATTAACATTGGTTCTAATCAAAATCGCGAGAAAAACATAGCGAACGCGATTGATATGCTAAAGTTTAATTTTTCCAATATTAAAATTTCTGATATTTATAGCTCACCTGCACAAGGGTTCAAGGGAGATGACTTTTACAATGTTGGTGTTAACGCAACAACAAGTTTAAATATTGTTGATACAAGTAATGTGCTTAAAAATATAGAGGATAAGATTGGTAGAGATAGAAGCCAGCCAAAATTTTCTTCTAGAGAGATTGATTTAGATTTGGTACTGTATGATGATGTTATTGATCAAGAAGCCAACTTGCCAAGAGATGATATTCTCAAATACGCTTTTGTTCTAGCACCTTTAGCACAGCTAAAGGCTAATTCAATTCATCCAATTGAGAAACAAACTTATCAAGTGTTATGGCAAAGATTTCAATCTGATAACGAATACCAATTAACGCAGTATAATATTAGTCAAGTTCTTTAATAATGGCGAGAAAATCATGAAAAAAATCCTTTCTTTTGTTGCGATTTGTTTGACTGTTATTTACACCAATTTGGCCACTGCCAATTATGTTGCCGGTGAAGATTATGTGGTTTTAGATAAGCCTGTTAAAACAGTAACGGGCGATAAGGTAGAAGTTCGAGAGTTGTTTTGGTATTACTGCCCACATTGCTTTAATGTAGAGCCTTTGGTTGAAAACTGGCTAAAAAAATTACCCGATTCTGCTAAATTTATTCGTCAACCTGCGGTTTTCTCTGATCGTTGGGTCAATGGCGCCATCTTTTATTATGTACTTGAGCAGCTGAATGAGGTTGATAGACTTCATGGTAAATTATTCGATGCGATTCATTTACACAAAATTCCTTTTGTTGACAATGAAGATTTTATTAACTGGCTGGTTGATAATGGCGTAGATAAGGATAAAGCTAATAACGCTTTTAAATCATTTTCGGTGAGAATCAAGCTAAACAAATCAAAACTTAATACGGTTAAGTATAAAACCAGCGGCGTCCCAACTTTTATTGTCAATGGTAAATATTGGGTGGATTCTAAGCATGCTGGCGGTGAAAAGCGTTTGTTTAAGGTAGTGGATTACTTGATTCAAAAAGAATCTCAGTAATCTTGGCGTGCTAGACTCTGTTTTAGTTTTATCTGGTCTTGATCCTTGTGGCGGGGCAGGCATTAGTGCTGATATTGAAACCATTAATCAGTTTGGTGTAACCCCACTGCCGATTGTTACAACACTGACAACGCAAAATACCCAATCAGTCAAATCAATACAAGCGGTTGATGAAAAACTCATTGCTGATCAGTTTAACCACCTTAAAGAAGACATAGACTTTTCAGTGGTGAAAATCGGCTTATTGTCATCTGAATCTCAAATTCAAACCATTGCTGATTTGTTAAAAATAGGTGAAACATTAACAGTTGTACTTGATCCTATTGTGAGCGCTAGCACTGATCAACAGCTATTAGATAGCCAAGCACTACAAAGCCTGAAGCAAGAATTACTACCCATGGTAAACGTATTAACGCCAAATGTTGCCGAACTAAAAGCCTTATCGTCAATAGACGATGAGCAGCAAGCCATTGAATCTCTGCCTTGTGAGTGGGTGCTGCTGACTACTACGGATACATCAGACAATGAGATAGAACACCGCTTATACCAACAAGGCCAATGTATTAAGCGCTTTACTTACGTTAAATTGCCTGGCAACTATCATGGTTCTGGCTGTACATTGTCAAGTGCGATTAGTGCGTTATTGGCATCCGGTGTTGATGTAGAGATTGCATGTAAACGCGCATTAGACTACACTTACCAAAGCCTGTTAAATGCAAAGAGTATAGGTAAAATGCAATATCATCCTAATCGAGAATTACCCAAATAATGAGTTTTATTAATCACTGGCTGCGCTCTGACATTCAAGCAATTAATGCTTATCATGTGCCTGCGTCTGATGATATGGTTAAGCTTGATGCAATGGAATCTCCATTTCCTTTACCAGATGAGCTGATTGGCCAATATTTGGCTTATCTAGCTGATGCTGAGCTCAATCGATATCCCAACCCAAGCGCTGATGAGTTGCAACAAACATTGCGCGAATTGATGGGTATTCCAGCCGATTTCGGCGTGTTGTTGGGCAATGGTTCTGATGAGTTAATTCAGCTATTGGCTTTAGCGTGTGATAGTGGAGACACTATCTTAAGTATTGAGCCAAGTTTTGTTATGTATGAGATGATTGCAAAATTCACGCGCCTAAATTACCAAGGCGTTAATTTAGATGATCATTTTGAGATTGATTTATCGGCAACGTTGTCAGCCATAGACACACACAAACCAAAACTTATTTTTATCGCCTATCCGAATAATCCGACTGGTAATGCCTTTGATCGTTCGTCAATTGAGGCAATTATCACCTCAACTGAGGCAATGGTTGTATTAGATGAGGCTTACTACGCCTATGCAGATGACAGCTTTTTGATGGACATTGCCAAGTATCCAAACTTAGTACTGCTTAGAACGGTTTCTAAAATCGGTTTTGCAGGGTTGCGTTTAGGTTTATTAGTTGGTGCCAAAGACACGGTGAGCGAACTAGATAAGTTAAGATTACCGTATAATATCAACACTTTAACTCAGGTGAGTGCGAATTTCTTATTACAAGAAAAAGATGAAATTGATAAAAATGCCAAAATAATTATTAACGAACGCGCTAATTTATCGGCAGCACTTAGCGCTATCGATGGCTTAGACGTTTATCCTTCTCAGGCGAACTTTATTTTGTTTAAAGCACCGGGTGCTAACGCATTGTTCGAAGCACTAAAGACCCAAGGTGTATTAATTAAAAACTTAAGCAGTGCGCCAAATTTGGATGGCTGTTTGCGTGTGACGGTTGGCAGTATGGAAGAAAATGCTTTGTTTGTCAGTATTGTGAAAGACCATTATGGTTAATCAAAAAGACTTAGCAAATTACTGTGCTGATTATCTGAATGTTGATCAGTTTGATGATTATTGTCCGAATGGTTTGCAGATCGAAGGACGTGCAGAAATTACCAATATCATCTCTGGTGTTAGTGCGAACTTAGATTTAATTGAACGCGCGATTGATTCGAGGGCCGATGCTTTATTTGTACATCACGGTTTTTTTTGGAAAAATGAAGAAGCCAATATTGTTGGTATAAAGCGCAAGCGAATTGCACAACTGCTTGCCAATAATATTAATTTATTTGCTTATCATTTGCCATTGGATGCGCATACTAAAGTGGGCAACAACATTGAACTGGCAAAAAAATTGGGCATTCAAAATCCAACACCAATTGGCGATACCTTAGTATGGCAAGGTGAAATCAACACAACGTTGGTAGATTTTTCACAAACTATTGAGCAAGCGTTGGATAGAGCGCCATTGGTATTTGGCGATGACAACAAACAACTCAAACGCATCACCTGGTGTACGGGTGGCGCACAAAGCTATATTGGGCACGGTATTGCAGCGGAGGCAGATGTTTTTTTAACCGGTGAAATCTCTGAGCAAATCCCAGCCATTGCCAAAGAAAATAACATTGCTTTTATTTCAGCAGGGCATCATGCAACGGAGCGTTATGGCGTGCAGGCTTTATGCCAACATTTGAGCGATAAATTTGATCTTAAGCATCAATTTATCGACATTGACAATCAAGTATAATAACTGAGTTTTTTAATTTTCAATTTTTACACTTATGAGCAAGACATATGACGTTGCCGTTGTTGGTGCAACAGGCGCTGTGGGCGAAACCATTCTTTCGATTTTAGAACAGCGTAATTTTCCAATTAATAATTTATACCCCTTAGCGAGTGCTAATTCTGCCGGCAAGAAAGTACTGTGTCAAGGTAAAAGTTGGACAGTGCAAGATTTAGACACGTTTGATTTTTCTCAAGCTCAGGTTGGTTTGTTTTCAGCAGGTGGCAATATTTCTGAAAAATATGCACCGATTGCAGCTGAGGCAGGCTGTGTGGTGATAGACAATACCGCGCATTTTCGTCGTGATGAAGATATTCCTTTAGTGGTGCCAGAGGTTAACCCACATGCCATTGCAGGATACACACAGCGCAATATTATTGCCAACCCTAATTGTTCAACCATTCAAATGTTGGTGGCATTGAAGCCAATTTATGATGCAGTGGGTATCGAGCGTATTAACGTGGCCACTTATCAGGCAGTATCAGGCTCTGGTAAAGAGGCCATTACTGAGTTGACTGATCAAACTGCAAAGCTACTTAATGGTCAGGAGATTGATGTAGAGGTTTATCCAAAACAAATCGCTTTTAATGTGATTCCGCATATTGATGTGTTTCAAGACAATGGTTACACCAAAGAAGAAATGAAGATGGTGTGGGAGACGCAAAAGATTTTTGAAGATGAGAATATTTTGGTTAATCCGACAGCAGTACGTGTGCCGGTAATTTACGGCCATTCTGAAGCCATTAACATTGAAACTAAAAAGAAAATTACAGCGGCTGAAGCAAGTGAAATACTGTCAAACGCAAATGGCGTTACCGTTATGGATAAGCGCGAAGATGCTGGCTATGCCACCCCATTTGTAGAAGCAACTAACCATGACGATACATTTGTAAGCCGTATTCGTGAAGACATCTCTCACGAGAAAGGCCTAAACCTGTGGGTAGTTTCTGATAATATTCGTAAAGGAGCAGCACTCAACACGATTCAAATTGCTGAAATTTTAATTGAAGAATATTTATAAAAAATAAAATATGATTAAAGTATCAAGAAAAACCAACGAAACAGACATTGATGTCGAGCTAAATTTGTATGGCACTGGCCAGGCAAATATCGATACCGGCGTGCCTTTTTTAGACCATATGTTGGATCAGATTGCTCGCCACGGTTTAATGGATTTAAATATTAAATGTGACGGTGATACCGAGATCGATGATCACCACAGTGTTGAAGATATTGGCATTACCCTGGGCCAGGCTTTCACTCAAGCAGTGGGTGATAAAAAAGGCTTTACTCGTTATGGACACGCGTATGTTCCATTGGATGAGGCTTTGTCACGTGTGGTGTTAGATCTATCTGGTCGTCCTGGTTTAGAACTTAATGCAAACTTTACGCGTGCGATGATTGGTACTTTTGATGTTGATCTTATTGGTGAATTTTTCCAAGGATTTGTTAATCACGCTTTGGTTACTCTGCACATTGACAACCTTAGAGGTGTTAATTCTCATCACCAAGCTGAGACTATCTTTAAGGCTTTTGGTAGAGCGTTACGCATGGCAGTAACACCAGATGAACGCCAAGCTGGTGTTATCCCATCGACCAAAGGTAGCTTATAAATTATGGCCATAGCCATTGTTGACTATGGCATGGGCAACGTACGTTCAGTGCAAAAAGCCATTGAACACGTTGCACCTAATGACCAAGTCTTTCTTACTGATGACGCAACGCTAATTAACGAAGCCGATCGTGTGGTGTTTCCTGGTCAAGGGGCAATGGGTGCTTGTATGCAAGCACTTAATGAACATGGTTTGGTTGATGTTATTAAACAAGCAGCTCATGAAAAACCTTTCTTAGGTATCTGCTTAGGATTACAGCTTTTATTTGATCATTCTGAGGAAAATGGTGGTACTGAGGGGTTGGCTATTCTCCCAGGTGACGTTGTTCATTTTCCTAAAAGTGAGTTAAAAATCCCACATATGGGTTGGAATATGGTCAAACAAGTATCAGACCACCCACTTTGGCATAATATCGAAGACAATGCTCGTTTTTATAGTGTGCATAGTTATTACGTGAAGGAAGGCGATTCATCAGTCGTATCAGGCGCCACCAATTACGGCATTGACTTTACCTGTGCCATTGCAAAAGACAATATGTTTGCAGTGCAGTTCCATCCGGAAAAATCACAGCATGACGGGTTACAACTACTCACCAATTTTGTTAATTGGAAGACTTAGCCTAACAACTGTTTAACACAGCTCATGGTGTTAGCATGGTAGCCACTACCAAAAATATTCAAATGATTTAAATAGTGATACAGCATATAAAGCGGCTTTCTTTCATTAAATCCACGCTCTAGCGGATAGGCCTCGTTGTAGCTTTGATAAAAATCATCATCAAACCCGCCAAACATAAAAGTTAATGCAAAGTCGATTTCTCGATGGCCATAATAGCTAGCAGTGTCGATAAAATAAGGGTGTTTGTTTCCACTTAATACATTGCCAGACCACAAATCACCATGCAGTAATGCAGGCTTAATATCTTTACTTAAAAGATTGGGTAGTTTGGATTTAATATCAAGTAATTGTTGATAATCTGTTGGGGTGATTAATCCATTTTTATTGGCTAATTCAATTTGGTGTAATAGTCGGTATTGCCAATAAAAATCAGCCCAACTATCCATATTTTGGCCAACCCCATTGATTTGTGAAGTTTGTCCGATTTTGTTATCAAACTCAAACCCAAAATAATCACTGGTGTTTTGGTGAAGTTTAGCGAGCGCTAAACCCATCTGTGATTGCATATTGGGATTATGTGAGACATCAATCCATTCTAATATCAAACAGTGTTCACAACTACCAAGTACGGCTGGCGTGTGAATGGTTTTTCCTAAAAGGATTAACTCGTTCCCTTCATTGATTAATTGTTTATTAGGGTTTGACTGATATTTAATGAATGCCAAACTACCATCAGATAACGTTACTTGATAAGCAGAAAATAACCCTGTACTAACTGATTGTTTATTAATAACACCCAAGCCTAGGTGTTGCTCAATATGTGCTTCAATTGACATTGAATTTAAGCTCTAGATTGTTTTTCTAAACAGCGAATATAAGCTTGATGATCCATCGGCGTATTGTTTTTTTGTGATGAGAAAATCATCTGTGCAATACAGTCCATCTAAGAGGCAATTCCTCGCGTTGGCAAACAGTAAATACAAACATAGAAAATATAATCATTATTAATACATCGGGTTCGGGAGGTTTTGCCTCACTTGGAAAAAGATTTTAAACATTCAAGGTAGGCTTGATGATCCATCGGCGTATTGTTTTTTTGTGATGAGAAAATCATCTGTGCAATACAGTCCATCATTTTATGTTCAACCTCATGTGGATCTTGAACTTTGTTTAGTATTTTTTGATAATACTCGTTAATACCAGTTGGCTGATTAATTGATAGCTGCTCCCTAAGGGATAAGTGCAAGTTAATATGTAAAAAAGGGTTAACCTCGCCTTGCTCTGGAAAATATTCACTTTCTACATCGTTAATGAGCTTGTGATATTCTGGATGCATCTCAATCACTTGTGTGAGCTGATCTTCAAGTGGGTCGAGTGCCTTTTTATCTAGAAATTTTTGCCAAGCATTGGCAAGGAATTGTCGTTGTTGAGTTCTATCTTGAGTGTAGAGCATAGGCTCTATTATAAAGCTAAGCTGTTATAAATTTTTTTCTTCGTATTCACAAAGATCTAACAAGATGCAATCAGTACATAGTGGTGAGCGCGCTTTACACGTATAGCGACCATGAAGAATCATTAAGTGGTGTGCAGGCACTCTAAACTCATCAGGGATGAATTTAACCAATTTCTTTTCAACTTCTAGTACCGTTTTGCCACTGGCAATTGCTGTACGGTTAGCAACGCGATAGATGTGTGTATCTACTGCAATGGTTGGGTGACCAAAGGCTGTATTAAGAACAACATTAGCCGTTTTACGACCAACACCCGGCAGCGCTTCTAATTCTTTACGAGTTTCTGGTACGTTTGAGTCGTACTTTTCAATCAGAATTTTACAAGCTTGAATAATGTGCTTGGCTTTTGAGTTGAATAAACCAATTGTCTTGATTGTGTTGCGCAATGTGTCTTCACCAAGCTCAAAAATACTCTCAGGTGTATTGGCAATTGGAAATAATTTATCCGTTACTTTATTGACACTTTTATCGGTTGCCTGTGCTGATAAAGTCACGGCGACTAATAGTTCAAACGGGGTGGAATAGTTTAATTCTGTGGTCGGATTAGGTATCTTTTTCAATAACCTTTCAAACATTTCAAAACGTGTCTCGGCGTTCATTCTTCTCTTTTGTTGATTTCCTCAATGTGCGAAGATTATACCCGATAATCAAATCAATAGCAAAACGAACTAAGATCAAGATAATTAGAAGAAAGATTCTCCGTAAGTTTCAAGCTGTTTCCAGAGTTTTTCCTTGTCAGGATGCTGCCCACGCATGGTGTTAATACGCTCAAAGTACTCATCAATATTTAAATAACCATTTTCACCAGCTTGCACTCTACCTTGTACGGTTTCAAACCAATCTTCAGCTTCATCTTCACTGAGTGTTTCCGGATAATTTCTGGCTTTAAAATGCATCAATAAAGTGCTGAGTTTTTGATCTTTAAACTTAGGATGAAAATCTTTTAATTCATCCGTACTTAGTGTTTGCAGTTGATCGCCAAGTCGTTTGTCGGCATTGTCCATAAATCCACCATATAAAGATTGATCGACATCTTTAGTTTCAGTGTAGTCCTGATCATTTTTGTATAAATCTTGTACAATTTTACTAATCTTGGCTTGATTGTCCTTAATAAAAGACAGATGTTTGAAGCAAGTATCCATGTCAATTTGCAGTTGTGATACAACCTTAGGATCAAGCTTATAAACATTAGGCACAAACATTGGGCTTTTGTTAAAGATTAAATCTTTAATCTCCAAACGCTTAACCCCTTCTGGTAGTTCAGACTGCTTAGTAAACATCAAAGTTTTCAATTCTTCAATATCCATTTCTAAAAGTATGGATGGGTCTTGGTCTAGATTAAACACAATCGCACGGTCGTTGTATTCTGGGTGATAAGCCAGTGCAACCGCTAATCGTGTGCAAGATAACGTAGCAGGGTACATGCCAGAGGTGTGCAACATCGGCTCAAACAGTTGGATCTTACTTTCAACAGTTTTCTTTTCGCGCAAACTAAACGCATAATCAAATAATTGTGGTTGTGTGTCTTTAATGATTTTGGCTATTGCAATAGTGGCTCGCACATCGGCCAGTGCATCGTGTGCATTAGCATGCTCAATGCCGTTAGCCAATGAAAGCTGGTCAAGCTTAAAAACAGGCTTACCTTCTTCGTTATGTACCCATTTTAGGCTTGCATCTTTTTTAAGTGCATAACACAGACGCACCACATCCAAAATATCCCAACGCGTATTACCATTTTTCCAATGCCAAGCATAGGGGTCTAAAAAGTTTCTATATAAGGTGTACCTGGTAAATTCATCATCAAACCGAATTGAGTTGTAACCAACAATACAAGTATTTGGTGTGGAAAATTCAGTGTTTATTTTTTGAATAAATTCATGCTCGATCATGCCTTTACTTTCACAATCTTGCGGACTAATACCGGTAACAGCACAAGCCTCAGGCGATGGTAAACAGTCATGCGTTGGCTTGCAGAAAAACATCTGTTCATCTAGTATATTAAGGTTTTCATCTGTACGGATGCCAGCAAATTGTGAGATTCGATCAGTCTTTGGACTAATGCCAAAGGTTTCAAAGTCGTACCAATAAAATGTTTTCATAATTAGGCCATTTTATCTGTGATTTTCATTATTTCTGAAATTTTTAAAAATTCAGCAATATTTCCCTGTTTTTACTTAATAAAACGCCATTTTAAGGTCAAAAATGACCTATTTGAATAAAATTTTGGATCCATTTCAGTAATTTCCTAAATTTTAAGCAATAAAAAACCCAGCATTTAGCTGGGTTTTTATCAATAATTTAATTAAAAATTACTGTGGATGCACATTAGCCGCTTGAGGACCTTTAGCACCATCTTCTAGATCGAATTCTACTTCTTGACCTTCTTCTAGTGATTTGTAACCGTCACCTTGAATAGCGCGGAAGTGAACGAATACATCGTCACCACTTTCTTGCTCAATAAAACCAAAACCTTTCTTTGCGTCAAACCATTTGACTTTTCCTGTTGTAGACATTGTGTCTCCTGTAAGTTTAAAAAATTACCGCTAAATCTAACCACTTTTATAACCTAGAGAAGAGTGAAAATATCGCTCAACATTAATATAAATAGTAGCTGTATTCTTTACCAGCGACTGCCATTTTAACCCACTTTAAATGAATTAAAGTGTTAAATGGCCGACTATTTATTTTTTAGGTTTAGAGCGTGAGAATTTTGGCTTTCTATTGCGATCACCACCTCTTCTGTCTCCACCACGAGAGTCTCTACCGCCGCGCCTATTATTTCTGCCACCTTTAGAGAATTTACCACGACCAAAATTACGTTTTCCTGGCTTGCTACCGCCAACAGTTGCTTTGTTATTTTTCTCAGTAAGTTCGACGGTGTTTAAGCGTTTGCCATTAACCACTGTCTTTTGCAACACCTTAAGAACTTCATCCGGCATTTCATCTGGTAAATCTACCGTTGAAAAATTATCAAAAATCTGAATAGAGCCAATATATTCGCTATCCATATCTGCTTCGTTGGCGATAGCACCAAGGATGTTTCCAGGTTTGATATTGTTATTATTACCCACTTCAAGCTTGTAACGACGCATCGGTATTTGCGGATGATCTTTAAGAGGGCTCGCCTCTACTGGTACAACTTTTTCTTCACCTGATTTTTGGTCTCTACCAAAACTAGGTTCTTTTTCTGATAATAATAACGGCTCATTACCTTGAGCAATATGCGCTAATGCTGCAGAGATTTTTAGATAGCTAATTTCTTCGTTGCTATCTTGATACTCGTTAATGAGTTTTTCAAAAATAGTTAAATCTTGATTATTGAGTGTTTCAGTAATTCTTCGCTTAAACGTTTCAATACGCTTTTCATTGATAATCTTAGCGCTTGGTAATTCGATAGGCTCAATCGTTTGACGAGTAACACGCTCAATGGTTTTAAGCATGCGACGCTCACGATGAGAGACAAATAAAATAGCCTCACCTGACCTTCCTGCACGGCCAGTACGACCAATACGATGCACATAAGATTCAGCATCTTGAGGGATATCGTAGTTCATTACATGAGAGATGCGTTCTACATCTAAGCCACGAGCAGCAACATCGGTTGCAATTAAAATATCAATCTTAGATTTTTTAAAATTATTAATAATGCGTTCACGTTGATTTTGCTGGATATCGCCATTAATAGCATCTGCTGAAAAACCACGAGCAGAAAGTTTTTCTGCCAATTCAACGGTGAGTGTTTTGGTTCGAACAAAGACAATCATTGCATCAAACTCAGTCACTTCTAAAATGCGCGTTAATGCGTCGAGTTTTTGCCTGCCATCAATCAACATGTATTTTTGGGTGATGGTGGTTGCTGTTTCTGTTTTTGCCTTGATTTTGACAATTTTTGGCTGGTTTAAAAATTTCTCAGCAACCTTTTTAATGACATTTGGCATAGTGGCTGAAAAGAGTGCGATTTGACGTTGCTCAGGAATGCGCTCCATTACCCATTTAATATCATCAATAAAGCCCATCTTTAACATTTCATCGGCCTCATCTAAAACAAACGATTTAAGATTATCGAGTTTTAGTGTGCCTTTTTTAATATGATCCATTACTCGACCTGGGGTGCCAACAACACAGTGTACGCCACGCTTTAATGGGCGTAGTTGAATGTCGTATGATTGTCCGCCATAAATTGGCAACACATGAAAGCCTTTCATGCCTCTAGCATAAGTTTGTACTGCTTCGGATACTTGGATAGCCAGCTCACGTGTTGGCGCTAGAATTAGAAGTTGAGGCGCATTTAAGCTAAGATCAATATTGTCTAATAATGGCAGGGCGAATGCCGCTGTCTTTCCCGTACCTGTTTGTGCTTGGCCAATGATATCTTCGCCATTTAAAAGGTGAGCGATACATTGTTGTTGAATAGGAGATGGTGTTTCGTAACCAATGGAATCCAACACATTTAAGATGGATTTTGACAGCCCCAAGTCGCTAAATTTAGCTTGAGAATTATCGTTGGATTTGTTTTCAGACATGAGGCTTTGGTTGCAGACAAAGACCGCAATTATACGCTAACTGGGTTATATTAGTTTTTTATTATATTAATCAGCTAAGGCTAGTACCACTTGATTGAGCAACCCATTGATGGGATTTGATCTGTTGGGCCTTGGCCAGTCGTAGCCACTTGGCTCATGGCATCAAACAAATCACGCGCTACATCAGTTGCGGCAGATTCTTTGCGTGAAGCATCGAGTCGACCGCGATATTGCAATTCTAAATTGGCATTATAACCAAAGAAATCTGGCGTACAAACAGCCCCATAGGCTTTTGCCACTTCTTGTGTTTCGTCGATTAAATAAGGAAATGGAAAACCCATTTCTTTGGCGATTTTTTGCATATTCTCAAAAGAGTCTGCTTCGTATTCATCAGGGTTGTTAGACATGATGGCAACTGCATTAAGGCCTAATTCTTTAAGCTGTTTAGTGTCACGAATAATACGATCAATAATAGCCTTAACATATGGGCAATGATTGCAAATAAACATCACCAGTAGGCCGTTTTCACCTTTGCAACTATTTAAAGTATGCATTTGTCCATCAACACCTTTTAGATTAAAGTTAATTGCTGGCGTGTTAAAGTCACAAATTGGGGTCTCGGTACTAACCATTTTTTCTCCTTTATATTTAGGAGGAAGGCCTTGCCTTCCTCCGTTAAGATTTGAGTAATGTTTGAATAATGTGTCCGGCCATCATCATCCCAAAGATATTAGGCATATAAGATATTGCACCATTCACAGCTCTGGGTCTACCAGCTGGTGCGGTGTCTGTCTCAGTAACCGCTTTATGGGGCAACGCTTTAATGGGTAATTCAGTAGAGTGCACCACAGGAAATTTCATGGAAGCACGGATGTTTCTAAGTTGTTTACGCATTTCACGTGCTAAAGCACAATTTTGTGTTTTATCCATGCGTGATATTTTCACTTGTGTTGGGTCTAATCTGCCACCAGCACCCATACTAGAAATAATTGGTTTTCCAGATTGATTACAACTGTCAATCAGCACCGTTTTATAGGCGATGGCATCAATACAATCGGCCACAAAATCAAGCGCTTCTTCAGTGGCGATGGCCTCGGCCTTGTCTCGATCAATAAACTCATTGCGTTTAATAATGACCGTATCGGGGTTTATATCATTTAGTCTATCGGCAAGAACATCTACTTTTTGCATTCCCATGGTTGAGTTAAGTGCAATAATTTGGCGATTCAGATCGGTCTTTTCTACTTTGTCAAAATCAACCAAAGTGAGCGTGCCTATGCCTGCACGACACAATGCCTCTGCACAAGCGCCACCCACACCACCTAGACCAGCGATAAGTACATGTGATTCAGCCAATCTGGCTAAACCTTGTTGACCTAATAGTATTTCAGTGCGTGCGCAACTTCCAGCCATTTTCCTCTCGTTTTTTTTGCTATTTTAAATTAAATAGATTGACTGCGTTATTATCACATTGTTGTACTACTTCTTCTACGGATATTTGTTTAAGGTTGGCAATCTCTTGTGCGACTAAGGTCAAATCATTCGGGTTGGCGTGGTCATCAGTTTCAATGAGAATAAATTCTAATGGACAATTCTTGACAATTTGTCGAAGTCTTGTTGATTGTTGATTGGTAATTTGCATGCCAAATCCTAAATAAAACCCCATTCTTGTTAGTAATTGAGCTTGGACTTCGCTGCCAGAAAATCCATGAATCTCGCCTTTGACTTTAGGATATTTTTTCAAAAGAAAAATAACATCTTCAGTGGATTTGACTGCATGAATTATCACGGGTAAATCATACTTTTGCGCTATTGATAGTTGAGATGTAAAAAAGTGTAATTGCGTTTTTTTATCAATTTCTTTAATATAATCTAGCCCGCATTCACCAACAGCAACGGGATTATTGCATTTAATTAGATATTCCAAATGGTCTAAGTCATTTTGTGTATGTGCCTCTACTAGCCACGGGTGAATGCCTAGTGAGAAGTACGGGTACATTTGCACATCAATCCAGTTTTGCTTGCCAATACTTGGCACAATTGCCACTGCATTTTCGGCAATTGCATTCATGTCGTCAAAATCTAGATGTGCGTGTGA
>CAYUWB010000014.1:0-30327 GCA_964448305.1 uncultured Candidatus Ruthturnera sp. | reverse complement strand
ATGATTTTTATTTATCTTTCCCGAGCGATCTTAAAGAAGTTGTGACGCAAAAACTCACGATGTTTAAGATGATGTCAGATGTTACGATTGCCGATGTGAGTGATGAAATTGTCCAACTTGGTGTGATTGATCAAGAGTTTGAGGGTGTATTTAGGCTTAATAATCAACAATCGGTTGCTTTGGTTGAGTCACTAGACGGTATTGAATTAGAGGATGCAAATGAATGGGAGGTAGCTTGTATTGATAATAATATTCCCGAAGTTGTTTTCTCAACGAGTGAGAAGTTTGTACCACAATTGCTGAATTTGGATATTGATGAGGTTGGCGTGAGTTTTACCAAAGGCTGTTATCCTGGGCAAGAGGTGGTGGCACGACTGCATTATTTGGGTAAAGCTAAGCGCAGAATGCGCCGATTTGAATGTGAAGGTGGGGTAAATGTGGGCGATGAGTTGATTGTTGATGGTTCAAAATCAGCTAAAGCTTCGGGTGTGGTCGTTCGTCAGGTAAAATTAGCCGGCAAATCTTTATGTTTGGCAACGATAGAAGTGGACCATGAAGATAAAATAATCACTTTAAATAATGCCAATGGCATTCAATTGACCCGAAAAAAATGAATAAACTGTTGTTTTTACTGCTATTTTTACCCACTATCTCTTTAGCTGAGCCAGGCGTTTTAACTATCCCATTAACCAATCATTGGGTTGGTTATACGGCGTTAATTTTATTTGTAGTGGCTTATATTTTGGTCATGGTAGAGGAATTTACATGCTTTAGAAAGTCTAAACCAATGATTTTATTAGCAGGCCTTATTTGGGGTTTGATTGGTTGGAAATATGCTGTTGAAGGCATCCCAAATGCGGCACAAGAGGCGCTGAGACATAATTTTTTAGAATACACCGAGCTGCTTTTATTTTTATTGGTAGCCATGACTTATATCGAGGCGATGCGCGAACGCAATGTGTTTGAGCGACTTAAGGCCTGGATAATTAACAAAGAATTTAGTTTTAAACAATTGTTTTGGATTACAGGATTTTTGGCATTTTTTATCTCACCGCTTGCAGATAATTTAACCACAGCGCTAATTATGGGTGCAGTAGTGATGGCCATTGGAAAGGGGGATTCAAAGTTTATTTCTATTTCGTTTATTAATATCGTAGTGGCAGCCAATGCAGGCGGTGCATTTACCCCATTCGGTGACATTACAACGTTAATGGTGTGGCAAAAAGGCTTAGTAGAGTTTAATGAATTTTTTGCTCTGTTTATTCCATCATTGGTTAACTTTTTAGTGCCGGCTTTTATTATGCAATTTGCCATCAAAAACAAAGCCGTTCAATTGGGTGAGAGGTACACTTTGGTTAAACCTGGTGGTATGGTGATTACTGTGTTGTTCGTGGTGACAATTATTACAGCCGTTAGTTTTCATAACTTCTTGCATTTGCCACCAGCTATGGGCATGATGATGGGTTTAAGTTATTTATTTATTGCTGGATTTTTTATTCGCAGACAGTCAAGAAAAAATTCTGAAGATGCGACCTTTGATATCTTTGAGAGTGTTTCTGATGCCGAATGGGATACCTTGCTATTCTTCTTTGGCATTATTGTGAGTGTGGGTGGTTTAGGTTTTATTGGCTATCTGGAGCTGGCATCATTGTCGATATATGGTGAGTTAGATGCCACCTCTGCCAATGTGTTGATCGGCATACTGTCAGCGATTGTTGATAATATTCCAGTGATGTTTGCAGTGCTTACCATGGAGCCAAATATGTCATTAGGTCAGTGGTTATTGGTAACTCTAACAGCAGGTGTTGGTGGTAGTTTGCTTTCTATTGGCTCTGCTGCTGGTGTAGCGTTAATGGGTCAGTCTAGGGGGTTGTACACGTTTGTCTCCCACCTAAAGTGGATGCCGGTGATTGCTTTGGGTTATGCAGCCAGTATTTTGACCCATCTTTGGTTAAATTCATCTCTACTCGATGTACCAATCGGATAAAACTACTTTATTGATAGATGTCGGCAATACTGCGGTTAAATGGCTATTTGACGGTAATTTTCAGTCAGTAATAGCCACTGAATTTAAACCAGAAGCCCTACCAAAAGCCAAACAAATTTTTGTCAGCTGTGTGGGTGATAGATCATTATTAAACAGTGTAGAAAACGCAACTTTTGTTGAGTCTCAGGCGACATTTAATTCATTCAAATCAACCTATAAAAATGCTGACGAATTGGGTGTAGATCGATTTTTAGCAATGATTGCAGCTATTGATCGGTATCCTAACCAAACTCGACTTATTATTGATGCAGGCAGTGCTTTAACCTTTGATTTAGTGTTGGCTGATGGCACACACCAAGGTGGTTTGATTATGCCTGGATTGGGGAAATTACGCAGAAGCTTTGATCAGTTTTGTACTGAATCACAACAACTTCATTCTAAAAAGTTGGGCAGCAATACCAGTGAAGCTTGGGCTTGTGGCACAGGTGAGATGTTTACCTCGGTCATCGATGCTCAGATTACGCGTTATTTGGAAGAGTTTGGGGATTTGGTTGTTGTGCTGACGGGTGGCGACAGCAAGATTAGTGCCATGCGTATTCAGCATGTAAATAAACTGCATCAAAATCTAGTGTTAGAGGGCTTGTCTATCTATGCACAAACATTGATGGTATAGGCATTGTCGCAAGGTATAATTTAGTCAATTTAATTCAGTAATTCACACAATGCAAGACAATCGAGTTTTATCCGGTATGCGACCAACGGGCCGACTTCATTTAGGCCATTATCACGGGGTATTGAAAAATTGGCTTGATTTGCAAAATGAATATGATTCGTACTTTTTTGTGGCTGATTGGCATGCTTTTACCACACATTATTCTGACAAAATTGACCTTGAGGCGAATGTCATGGAAATGGTGGTTGACTGGTTAGCAACTGGCATCAACCCAAATACTTCGACGATTTTTGTACAATCAAAAGTACCTGAGCATGCGGAATTACATTTGCTTTTATCGATGTCAACACCGCTTTCTTGGTTAGAGCGTGTGCCTTCCTATAAAGATCAGCAAGAAAAACTCAAAACCAAAGATCTCGGTACTTATGGTTTTTTAGGTTATCCATTATTACAAAGTGCCGATATTTTAATTTACAAAGCAGGCTTAGTGCCCGTTGGCGAGGATCAAGTGGCGCATGTGGAATTAACCCGCGAGGTAGCCAGACGGTTTAATCATATCTATGGTCGTGAGTCAGGTTTTGAAGAAAAAGCTGAAGCAGCGATTGTTAAGATGGGTAAAAAGCAAGCAAAATCTTACCGATCTTTGCGTAAAGCTTATCAAGAAACTGGCGATGGCGAAGCTTTGGTAAAAGCGCAAGCCATGCTGCAACAACAGCAAAATATTACCTTGGGTGATCGAGAAAGACTCTCAGGTTATATTGAAGGTGTTGGTAAAATTATTTTGCCAGAGCCGGAATCGTTACTTACTAAAGCATCAAAAATGCCAGGTTTGGATGGGCAGAAAATGAGTAAATCTTACGGCAATACGATTTCCCTGCGTGACACTGCAGATGAGATAGAAACTAAGATTAAGCGCATGCCAACCGACCCTGCACGAATCAAACTTACTGATCCAGGCGACCCAAAAAAATGCCCAGTATGGCAACTGCATGAAGTGTATTCAGATGAGCAAACTTGTGAGTGGGTAGTGGATGGCTGTACCGGTGCAAAAATGGGTTGTGTTGAATGTAAACAACCAGTAATTGATGCCATGAAATCAGAACTGTTGCCAATGCAAGAGCGTATTGCTAAATATCAAGCAGACCCAGAGCTTATCAAACAAATTATTCACGAAGGCAGTGAAAAAGCACGTAGTGTTGCTAAAGAGACGATGGCGGAAGTTCGAGACGCCATGGGGATAGTATACTAAAGCCTGCTTTTTAGAGCTTAGCATTTATGTCAGAAAGATTACAAAAACTCATTGCTAATGCGGGCTATGGTTCACGTCGTTGGGCAGAAAGACTGATTGAACAAGGCCGTATTGAGGTTAATAATAAAACCGCCAGCATCGGTGACCAATGTGAGATTACCGATAAGGTAAAAATCGATGGTCGAAAAATCGACCTTGAGCGTTATAGTGAAGAAGAAACCAAAGTCCTAATGCTTAACAAACAAGCTGGCGTTATTTGCTCAAACAAAGATGAAGAAGGGCGAAAAAGTGTTTACGACTTACTGCCCAAAGAATCTCGTTGGGTGATGGTTGGCCGACTGGATCTTAATACTTCAGGTTTATTACTGTTTACCAACAATGGCGATTTGGCCAATAAACTCATGCATCCAAGCTCACAAATTGATCGTGAATATGCGGTACGAGTGCTTGGCCAGGTAGAGCAAGAAGATTTGCAGCAACTCACTGATGGCATTGAATTAGAAGATGGTTTTGCCCAGTTTAACCGCGTGAGTGTTGGCGGTGGACAAGGCGCTAACCGCTGGTACAAAGTCGTATTAAAAGAGGGTAGAAAACGCGAAGTAAGGCGCCTATGGGAAGCGCTAGGCTTTAAAGTATCACGACTCATTCGTGTACGTTTTGGCGAAATTCGACTGCCGGAAAATCTTAAAGCCAATCAGTTTGATTACCTTAAGCCAGGGCAAGTCAACCTACTACTTAAAGCAGTTGGCCTTCCAATTGAAAAAAATCAATAAAAGTTGATATAGATCAATTACTTACAATAACACCATTGATACAATGACCTTGTTTTAATAACAACAAGGAGAAACAAAATGTTAATGAGTGAACTAAATGCAGATCCGGTTTTTTACATGAGCATCTTGATGGTGGCATTAGCCATTGCTTCATTTGTGATTTTTGTTATCGGTAGAAGATTTAAAGTTTTTAGAAAATAATAAGCTAACGACCTAGGCAGGTATGTTACTCTTCTTATTGAAAATAATAAGGAGTGCTTATGCCAATGAACGAGCTTAATAATGACACTGTATTTTGGGTTGGTATCGCCTTTATGGTGGCTTCTATTATTGTTGGTATTTTAATAAAACTGTATTTTTCTAAGCAACGATAAAGCGGTTTATCGTTATCAAAAAACCTTTGCCATAAAGTATAATTGCGCTTTTTAATATCATTTTTAATAAGCGTTAATGTCTGATTATAAATCCAGCTTAAATCTGCCCGCAACTAAATTTGCAATGAAGGCAAATTTGGCTAATCGAGAAGGTGGTTTTTTACAAAAATGGCAAAGCGATAATTTGTATGCGCGTATTCGCGAGCATAATCAAGGTAAGCCAAAGTTCACCCTGCATGACGGCCCTCCGTATGCCAATGGCGATATTCATATTGGTCACGCGGTTAATAAAGTACTTAAAGACATTATTGTTAAATCAAAGTCTTTGTCGGGTTTTGATGCACCGTACGTACCAGGTTGGGATTGCCACGGCTTACCAATCGAACTGAATGTTGAAAAGAAAAAAGGCAAAGTTGGGCAAAAGATCAGTGCGAATGATTTTAGAGCAGAGTGTCGCAAATATGCTGACACACAAGTAGCCAAGCAAAAGCAAGATTTTCAGCGCTTGGGTATTTTAGGTGATTGGGATAATCCTTACCTTACCAAAGATTTTAAATACGAAGCAGACATTGTACGAGCACTCGGTGAAATCGTTGACAATGGCCATGTTTCTAAAGGCTACAAGCCAGTTCATTGGTGTACAGAGTGTGGTTCTGCATTGGCTGAAGCTGAAGTTGAGTACAAAGACAAAAAATCTGACGCGATTGATGTTAAGTTCAAGCTGGTCGATGATTCCATTTTTTCTGTTGATAAGCCAGTATCACTGGTTATTTGGACAACCACCCCTTGGACGCTGCCTGCGAATGAGGCGGTAGCCTTGCACCCTGATTTAGATTATGTGTTGGTTGACACAGGTGATGAATATTACTTGTTAGCGCAGGCCTTAGCAGAGAATGCAGTCTCACGTTATGGCATTGAAAATGCCGTTATTGGTGAGCAAACTTTTTCAGGCAGTGAGATTGAAGGGTTAAAAGCTCAGCATCCGTTTTATCACAAACAAGTGCCTGTAATTTTGGGTGACCACGTTACCACTGAAGCAGGTACGGGTGCTGTTCATACAGCGCCTGCACATGGTCAGGAGGACTACGCTGTTGGCTTAAAATACGATTTGCCAGTAGAATGCCCTGTTGATGGGCGCGGTGTGTTTTTTGAAGATACTGAGCTTCTAGGTGGTCAGTTTATTTTTAAGGCAAATGCCAGCGTCATTGAGATTCTTGAAAACGCTAACACACTCGTTAAACATGAACCATTAGAGCACTCATACCCGCACTGTTGGCGACATAAAACTCCGGTGATTTTTAGAGCAACCCCACAGTGGTTTGTGTCCATGCAACAAAATGGCTTAAGAGACAAAGTTAATGGTGAAATTCCACAAGTACAGTGGATTCCAGATTGGGGACAAAAGCGTATTGAGCTAATGGTAGGCAATCGCCCAGACTGGTGTATTTCTCGTCAGCGATTTTGGGGTGTGCCAATCACGCTGTTTGTACACAAACAAACCGGTGAATTACATCCAAATACCAAAGCGCTTTTTGCCACCATCTCAGACAAAATTGAACAAGGTGGTATTGAAGCTTGGTTTGAGTCTGACATTGCAGATTTCTTAGGCGATGATGCCAACGATTACGACAAAACCACTGACACACTTGACGTATGGTTTGATTCGGGCGTTTCTCATTATGCGGTATTAAAGGCTAGAGAAGGTTTATCTGATGTGGCAGATTTGTATTTAGAAGGATCTGACCAACATCGTGGCTGGTTCCAGTCTTCACTGATTTCATCGTGTGCCATTACAGGCAAGGCGCCTTATAAACAAGTATTGACCCATGGTTTTACCGTTGATAAAGACGGTAAGAAAATGAGCAAGTCGGTGGGTAATGTGATGTTACCACAAAAAGTGGTGAATAATTTAGGTGCAGATATCTTGCGTCTTTGGATTGCTAGTACAGACTACACTGGTGAGATGACAGTCTCAGATGAGATTTTAAAACGCAGTGCTGATTCGTATCGTCGTATTCGTAACACCATTCGTTTTATGCTGGCCAATATGCAAGGTTTTGATGCTAACCAGCATTTGGTTGATCATGATGCTATGCTAGATTTAGACAAATGGATTGTCTCTAAAACGGCCGATCTGCAAGTGCAAATTTTACAAGGTTATGATGAGTACAATTTCCACCATGTGATGCAGTTAATCTTAAATTTCTGCACCAATGATTTGGGTGGGTTCTACCTAGATATTATTAAAGATCGTCAATACACCACAGGGGAAGACTCATTAGCAAGACGTAGTGCACAAAGCTCACTTTATCATATCGCCCAAGCGATGGTACGCTGGCTAGCACCAGTGTTATCATTCACTGCAGAAGAAATTTGGCAGACGCTAGAGGAAGAAAATGATGAAAGTATTTTCTTACAAGATTGGTATCAAGGCCTCACTGCAGGCTATGAAAATGATTCAATTGAAACTGCACGTCAGATCAGCCCAGCCATCCGCAAACAAATGGAAGGTATGCGTAGTGATAAAATCATTGGCTCTTCGTTAGATGCTGAAATTGATGTTTATTGTTCTGATGAAGTTTATCAATCATTGTCTCAGTTAGGTGATGAGCTGCGTTTTGTATTTATCACTTCTTATGCTAGAATTCACCCTATCAGTGAGCAAACAGATGATTGTATTGAGGCAGGAGAAGGGGTGATGATTAAAGTTTCAAAAAGTGAGCATGAAAAATGTGTCCGTTGTTGGCATCATCGAGCAGATGTGGCCAGTCATGATGAACATCCTGAATTATGTGGTCGTTGTGTTGAGAATGTTGCCGGTGATGGCGAAAACAGAGCGTTCGCTTAATGAAACAGCTTAATCTTGATTTAGCTGAAAAGTCTTATCCTATTTACATTGGGCAGGATTTATTATCTCAATCTGAGTTTCTAAGTAAGCACATTAGCGGCAAGCAGGTGATGATTGTCACTAACACTACGGTTGCACCGCTTTATCTAGACAAAGTTAAATCTTTATTAGGCGATTACCAGATTTCGACAGTGGTTTTGCCTGATGGCGAACAGTATAAAACACTAGACACGGTGAATACCATTTTTAGCGCCTTATTAGAAGCGCGTTTTGATCGCTCTTGTACGCTGGTTGCTTTGGGTGGTGGCGTGGTTGGCGATATGACAGGTTATGCTGCAGCGAGCTACCAACGTGGCGTAAACTTTATTCAAATCCCAACTACTTTACTTTCTCAAGTCGATTCAAGTGTCGGTGGAAAGACCGGTGTTAACCATGCGCTTGGCAAGAATATGATCGGTGCTTTCTATCAACCCAAATGTGTGGTGATTGATGTTGATACGCTAGATACCCTAGAAGATCGTGAGTATTCAGCTGGCATGGCTGAAGTGATTAAATATGGCTTATTAGGCAATGCTGACTTCTTGGATTATTTACAAAACAATATGAGTGGTTTGATGGCTAGAGATAAAGCTTTAATCATTAAGGCAGTGCACCAATCTTGTGAAGACAAGGCCAATATCGTCGCCCAAGATGAATTAGAAGCAGGTAAGCGTGCCTTATTAAACTTAGGCCACACCTTTGGACACGCCATTGAAAACACCCTAGGCTATGGTAATTATCTGCATGGTGAGGCGATTTCTGTTGGTATGTTAATGGCGGCTAAACTCTCACAACTTGAAGATTATTTATCAGTTGATGCTGTTAATCAAGTGCAAGATTTATTAGAAAAAGCTAATTTACCAATCTCTATTAGCGGTAAAATTACTGCTTCTGATTTCATGGCAGCGATGTCGGTTGATAAGAAAGTGATTGATGGTAATATTCGTTTGATTTTGTTAAAAGAATTGGGCGATGCATTTATTTGTGATAACTACCAACATCAGCTTTTAGATCAAGTAATCAATGACTTTTGCCAATAGGATAATATGACAGATACTAATAAAGATTCAAAAAAAGTTGACGACGATGAGGTGATGATCACTTCAAGCATTAGCGATTTAGAGAAAATGCTAGAAGAGGTTGAAAAACATACTAACACTAAGTTTGAACGTTTTTTCCTGCCGTCTTTAGCAGTATTTAGTGCCATTATTATTGGCATGTTTACCATTATTTACTCCATTACCACTGACATGACTCGTTTGGCGAATTCAATGGATCCAAATATGGGTACTAACATGACTTCAATGGTCGGCAGTGTTGAGAAGATGTCCAATAGTGTTTCCAAGATGACAAATTCGGTTGCTTACATGCAGAAGAATTTTGATCAGGTTAATAAAAACATGACAACCATTGCCTCTAAACTTGATAATTTAGACACAATTTCTACTGATTTAACTCGCGTTAGCGCCAAGATGGATGCACTAGAGCCGATGTTAATCAACATGGAAGAAATGAACAAAAACATGACAACCATGCAAGATTCTATGACATGGATGCAGCGTGATTTATCTATTTTACGTGCTTCATTCTCTAAGCCAATGAGTGTTATTAATAAAATGCCATTCCCGTTCTAATATGTCTTTAAGTGAGGAGCAAGTTGGTCAAATTGCTTATCTGGCGCGTTTATCTTTAAGCGACGAAGAACTTCAAAGCAACACCAAAGATTTAAATTCTATTCTTAGTTTGGCTGAACAATTGGCCGAGATTGATACGGATGATATTACCCCAATGGCGCACCCACTACACATGACTCAGCGTCTACGCGAAGATAAGGTTACTGAAAAAGACCAGTCAGAATCTTTCCAAGCAATCGCACCAAAGACAGGCAAAAGACATTATTTAGTGCCAACGGTGATCGAGTAATATGAGTATCCATAACAAAACCATTGCGCAATTATCGCAAGGTTTAAATTCAGGCGAGTTTTCTTCGGTTGAGTTAACTCAACATTATCTTGATCGCATTAACACATCAAATCTTAATGCTTTTATTACTGTGACTGATGAGCTAGCCATCAAGCAAGCACAAGCAGCTGACGATAAAATTGCCAAAGGCAGTGCCAATATTTTGACTGGCATTCCTTACGCCCATAAAGATATTTTTTGTACCAATGGAGTCAAGACTTCCGCTGGCTCTAAAATGTTGGATAATTTTATTTCCCCTTATGATGCGACCGTAAGCCACAAGCTTAATCAAGCTGATTTAGTCATGCTAGGTAAAGCCAATATGGATGAATTTGCCATGGGCTCGTCAAACGAAAACTCTTATTATGGCGGTGTTAAAAACCCTTGGAATACAGATAAAATCCCAGGCGGATCTTCAGGTGGTTCGGCTGCAGCAGTCGCAGGGCGACTAGCACCTTTTGCTACTGGTACAGATACTGGCGGTTCGATTCGTCAACCTTCAAGTTTGTGTGGCATTACTGGCCTTAAGCCAACTTATGGTCGTGTCTCACGTTATGGCATGATTGCCTATGCTTCAAGCCTAGATCAAGCAGGACCAATGACACAAACAGCCGAGGACGCAGCGCTGGTGTTAAATGTAATGGCTGGTTTTGATGAAAAAGACTCTACCAGTGCTGAGCGTGACGTAGAAGACTATACAGCCTCATTAAATGATTCAATTAAAGGGCTAACCATTGGTTTGCCAAAAGAGTTTTTCTCAGAGGGTTTAGATGATGAAGTAGCGAGTCAAGTGATGAACGCTGTCAAAGAATTTGAAGCCATGGGCGCAAGTGTTAAAGAAGTGTCACTGCCAAACTCAGCTTACGCTATCCCGACCTATTATATTGTTGCACCTTGTGAATGCTCATCAAATCTTTCACGCTTAGATGGTGTGCGCTACGGTTACCGTTGTGATGACCCGAAAGATCTAGAAGATTTATACTTGCGTTCTCGCTCAGAAGGTTTTGGCGAAGAAGTTAAGCGCCGTATTATGATTGGCGCTTACGCCTTATCAGCAGGTTATTATGATGCTTATTATCTTAAAGCACAGAAAACCCGACATCTAATTAGTGAAGACTTTAAAAAAGCCTTTAAAGACGTTGATGTGATCATGGGTCCAGTGTCACCAACAACAGCGTTTGATCTCGGTTCAGTTAAAGATCCAGTATCTATGTATTTGGCTGATATTTATACGCTTTCTGCAAACTTAGCAGGCTTGCCGGGCATGAGTATTCCGGCTGGTTTTGCGCAGAATTTGCCGGTAGGATTACAACTGATTGGTAATTATTGGTCTGAATCAAAGTTACTCAATATCGCTCATCAATTCCAACAACAAACTGACTGGCATACTAAAACGCCAGAGGAGGGTTAAGATGGAATGGGAAACCGTTATTGGTCTTGAGATTCATGCGCAACTAAGCACAAAGTCTAAGATATTTTCATCGGCCTCTACTCAGTTTGGCGCTGAGCCGAATTCACAAGCTTGCGCGGTAGATTTAGGCTTGCCAGGGGTGTTGCCGGTTTTAAACAAAGAAGCAGTCAACAAGGCGATTAAGTTTGGTTTGGCGGTTAATGCACATATTAATCAACGTAATGTTTTTGATCGTAAAAATTATTTTTATCCAGACTTGCCCAAAGGTTATCAAATTTCACAGCTTGATTGGCCGATTGTTGGTGAGGGCGAAATTGATATCATTGTTGGTGAAAACACCAAAACCATTGGTGTGACACGTGCCCATCTAGAAGAAGATGCAGGTAAATCAATCCATGATCTATATGATGACTATACTGCGGTTGATTTGAATCGTGCGGGTACACCACTATTAGAAATAGTCTCCGAACCGGATATGCGCAGCGCTAAAGAAGCGGTAGCCTACGCCAAGAAAATTCATGCTCTGGTGCAATATATTGGTATTTGTGATGGCAATATGCAAGAAGGCTCTTTTCGTTGTGATGCCAATGTTTCTATTCGTCCAATGGGGCAAGAAAAATTAGGCACACGTGCTGAGCTTAAAAACATTAATTCATTTAAGTTTTTAGAAAAAGCCATTAATCTAGAGGTGGAGCGCCAACAAGACATTTTGGAAGATGGCGGTGAAGTGGTTCAAGAAACACGTTTGTATGATGCGGTTAAACACGAAACTCGTTCAATGAGATCTAAAGAAGAGGCCAACGATTATCGCTACTTCCCAGACCCTGATTTATTACCAGTAGAAATTTCTGATGAACTAATGGCGTCGATTAAAGCAGATTTACCAGAATTGCCAGTGGAGAAAAAAGCAAGGTTTATCGCCAAACTTGGATTAAACGAATATGACGCCGACGTACTAACCTCGCAAAAAGCTTTGGCAGATTATTTTGAAACCATGTTGGTTGGTAACGAATCGAATGCAAAATTGTGTGCAAATTGGGTGATGGGCGAGCTTTCGGCTTCACTCAATAAAAACCAAATTGAGATTGATGATTCACCGGTTTTAGCGCAAGATTTATCTCTGCTTATTCAGCGCATAGGTGATGACACTATTTCTGGCAAGATTGCCAAAGATGTGTTTAAAGCGATGTGGGATGGTGAAGGCAGTGCTGATGAAATTATCGATGCTAAAGGCCTTAAACAGATGAGCGATACTGGTGCAATCGAGGCGATTATTGATGAGATTATTGCTAATAATGCGCCGCAAGTTGAGCAGTTTAAATCTGGCAATGAAAAAATCTTAGGTTTCTTTGTCGGTCAGGCAATGAAAGCCACTGGGGGCAAGGCCAACCCTAAATTACTCAATGAAATGTTGAGATCAAAGTTAACTTAATAAATTAACGATAATTAAATCAACTAAGTTGAGCCCTGATAGATTTGACAGCCAAATAAGTAAACTTGATACAATTGGCCATACTACAATCTTAAACACACCAAAATACAGCAAACCAATTAAAATAAATAATCCGTAGGGTTCTAGTTGATCATATTGGTAGGCTAATTTTCTGGGCAGTAAAGAGCTAACAACTCGACCACCATCTAAAGGTGGAACAGGTAATAGATTAAAAATTGCCAGTAGCAGATTAACAAAAATTCCAGCACCGCCCATTAACACCAAAAAAGGAATATTGGCAGCATTTGCAATAGCAACAACAATCAACCAGCCAATCGCCATGAGTAGATTAACACCAGGTCCTGCTATAGCGACCCAGAGCATATCTTGTTTTGGTGATCTAAGGGCGCCGAAATTAACCGGTACAGGCTTGGCCCAGCCGAAAATAAAGCCAGAGGAGGACAGGTATAACAACGCCGGCACTAAAATTGTACCAACAGGGTCAATATGTTTGATTGGGTTGAGGGTTAAGCGCCCCATCATTCTAGCGGTATGATCACCTAAAAGGCTGGCAACCCAACCGTGTGCGGCTTCATGTACGGTAATGGCAAACAACACTGGAATTACCCAAATTAGAATAGATAGAATATCGCTCATAGGCTTTTCTCGTAGGTAAAATCAAAACAATTGTTAAAACTTATATTTCATTTTATATGAAAACAACACAACTGTTAATTCCGACTCAAAAAGAAGCGCCAAACGATGCTCAAGTGATTTCTCATCAATTAATGATTCGTGCAGGCTTAATTTCTAAACTGGCTTCTGGCCTATATACCTATTTACCAATGGGTCTAAAAGTCTTACAAAAAGTAGAAGCCATTGTTCGTGAAGAAATGAACAAAGCTGGCGCGCAAGAGCTGCTCATGCCAGTTGCACAGCCTGCAGAACTCTGGCAAGAGTCTGGCCGATGGGATCAGTATGGCCCTGAGTTGTTGCGCTTTAATGATAGACACAATCGTGATTTTTGCCTAGGACCAACACACGAGGAAGTTATTACCAATTTGGCTGCTCAATATTTGCGTAGTTATAAGCAATTGCCGATGAATTTTTATCAAATTCAAACCAAGTTCCGTGATGAAATACGCCCGCGTTTTGGGGTAATGCGTTCACGTGAATTTATCATGAAAGATGCTTATTCTTTTCATCTGGACCAAGATTCACTGCAAGAAACTTACGATTTAATGCATCAAACTTATTGCAATATCTTTGATCGCCTAGGCTTGGATTATCGCCCTGTATTGGCAGATTCTGGCTCGATTGGTGGCGATAGCTCGCATGAGTTCCACGTATTGGCAGACTCTGGAGAGGATGCCATTTGTTTTTCAGATGAATCAGACTACGCAGCCAATATTGAAAAAGTATCTTTTGCTAAACAAGACAGCACTTGTACGGCCTTGGCAAACGAAGAAAAAGTACTAACCAAAAAAATAACCAGCATTGAAGATGTTGCAGCGTTTTTGAATGTTGAACAAGCGCAATGTGTTAAAACCTTGATTATTAAAACGACTGATGGTTTTAAAGCGCTAGCACTTCGTGGCGATCATGAGCTCAATGAAATTAAAGCTAACAACTTATTTGGTGAGTTTGATTTTGCAACGGACGATGAGATCAAATCGCTTGATTTAAAGAAGGGGTTTATTGGTGTTAAAGACTTAAATATTGATTTAATTGTTGATTATTCTGCCAGTGTGTTGTGTGATTTTGTTTGTGGTGCTAATGAGTGGGATCATCATTTAACTGGGGCGAATTGGCAAGACATTAAATTTGTTGAGGCCGATCTTCGTAATGCAATAGCAGGCGATGATTCACCCGATGGTAAGGGTAAGTTAGTCATTAAGCGCGGTATTGAAGTAGGGCATATTTTCCAATTGGGCGATAAATATTCTAAAGCCATGAATGCCAATGTGATTGGTGAGTCTGGCAAAGCAGTCACAACCACAATGGGCTGTTATGGTATTGGTGTAACACGCGTGATTGCAGCTGCGATTGAGCAAAATTACGATGATCGCGGTATTATTTTTCCAGAAAGTATCGCGCCTTTTCAAGTGGTGATTGTGCCGATTAATTACAATAAATCTACTCGCGTCAAAGACCTGGCTGATGCCTTGTATCAACAGTGCTTAGAAGCTGGTATTGAAGTGCTACTAGACGATCGAAAAGAGCGTGCTGGCATTATGTTTGCTGATAGTGAGCTTTTGGGCATTCCACATCGGATGGTGTTAAGTGATACTCACGCTGATAATGGCAATATTGAGTATAAAGCCAGAAATAACGCAGACAAGCTTGAAGTCAAATTTGAAGAGGCTTTGTCATTTATTCAAAGCAAACTTAATTAATGGTTTGGTTGCAATACCTTTTGCCACAACATTGGCTTTCCAAGCTGATGTTTCGTTTTGCCAGAATTGAAAATACCTGGTTAAAAAATACCTTTACACATTGGTTTGTTAAAGCTTATCAAGTTGATTTATCTGAGGCAAATCGCGAGCAAGTTGAGGATTACAAGCACTTTAATGATTTCTTTACGCGCTCACTCAAACCAGGCGCTAGACCTATTGCCGATAGTAAAATTATTTGCCCAGTAGATGGCGCTGCCTCTCAAGTAGGAAGTATTGATAATACAAAAATCTTACAAGCCAAAGGCCGAAGTTATAGCGCCCAAGCCTTGCTTGGGAGTGAAGAAAAAGCACCAATATTTCAAGATGGTTTTTTTGCTACGATTTATCTTTCACCCAAAGATTACCATCGTATCCATATGCCTTATGATGGCAAGCTGGTTTCAATGGACTACATTCCGGGCGATCTGTTTTCGGTTAATCAACAAACTGCGCAAAATGTTGATAACTTGTTTGCTCGGAATGAGCGTGTGGTGTGTTACTTTGAAACCGAGTTTGGCCTATGTGCCTTTGTCTTAGTCGGCGCTATTTTTGTCGGCTCTATGCAGAGCGTTTGGCATGGACAAATTAATCCACCATATAAAAAACAGGTGCAACACTTTGATTATCAAGACCAAAATATTACTTTAAAGAAGGGTGATGAAATGGGCCGATTTAATATGGGCTCTACTGTGATACTACTTATGTCCAATCAAGGCAAACAATTTAAACTCAAAGCCTCGGAAGTGGTTCGAATGGGGCAGGCGTTAATCTAGTTTTGTTAGTTTGACCAGTTTAATGGTTTGATCTGAAATCTGCATAATTTCAATTAATACATTATCTACCTTTAAGCTAATGTCACGTTTTGGAATACTTTGTAATGTCTCTAAAATCAAGCCGTTAAGGGTTTTTGCCTTGGCAACCGATAGGTTGATATTTAGTAAAGTATTAAGCTCACGAATGCTAATTCTAGGGTCGATCAAATAACTGCCATCTTTTTGCTTCATTACTTCTTCTATGGTTTCATTTTGGTTAGAAGTAAATTGACCGACAATCTCTTCTAGAATATCTTCTAAAACTACCATACCTCTAACTTCACCATACTCATCAACCACAAGACCTAAGCGTCTTTTGTTGGTTTGAAAATGTGCCAATTGATGTGCCAGTGAAGTGCCTTCAGGGACAAAGTAAGGTTTGCGAATTAACTCAATAACATTGTCGATACTAAATTCACCTTTGGCGTATAAATTAACCACATCACGCATATGCAATACACCAGTAATATTGTCTGCCGAGCCATCAAAGGTCAATAGTCGTGTGTGTTGAATACGCTCTAGCTGAGATAAGATTTCATCATGATTGTTGATATCAACGCTGATAAGCTCATGCCTAGGAATCATAATATCCTCTACTTTGACCTTTTCCAAGTCAATGATATTGAGTAGCATTTTTTGATAATTAGAAGCAATGACCGGCTTGGCTTCATTCACCACCATGCGTAACTCTTCTGAGCTCACACTATTGGCTTGTGATTCGTTTTTGACGCCCAGTAGTTTTAAAATTAAGTTTGAGAGTTGTGCAGTTAACCAAACAAAAGGTTTGAAAAGTGTAACCAAGCCACTAATGATAATTGAAGCAGGCAGGGCGATTTTTTCTGGATTTTTAGCTGCGAAGGTTTTAGGCGTGGTTTCTGCAAAGATTAAAATCACAAAAGTCAATAATATTGATGCGTACACAATAGAGCCTTCACCCCACAGTTTAATGGCCAATATAGTGGCAATCGATGAGGCAAAGATATTAACAAAGTTATTGCCCAGTAGAATAGTGCCAATCAAATGATCAAGGTTGTCCAATAACTTTTCGGTGCGCTTAGCTTGGGCGTTGTTTTGATTACTCAAAGCCTTTAGACGATAACGATTAATCGCCATCATTGAGGTTTCGCTGCTAGAGAAAAAGGCAGAAGCTAGGATTAATCCTAAAAGGATGATTCCTAGCCAAAAGGTTGACAGTGTTTCCAATAAATTGTTAAGGTTGAATTAATTACTGATTAGTTTAATTCAAATGATTGAAAGCATCAAGCCCTGGATAGATTGCCTTTGCGCCTAATTCTTCTTCAATACGAAGTAAGCGATTGTATTTTGCTAATCGATCAGAACGAGATAAAGAGCCTGTTTTGATTTGTCCACAGCCTGTCGCTACTGCTAAATCGGCAATGGTTGTGTCTTCAGTTTCACCAGAACGATGCGACATAACACAAGTGTAGCCTGCTTTAGTGGCCATTGACATGGCGTTGAAAGTTTCAGTTAGAGTGCCGATTTGGTTAACTTTAATTAAGATTGAGTTGGCAATATTTTTTTCAATACCTTGGGTAAGAATGCTGGCATTAGTCACAAATAAATCATCACCAACTAATTGCACTTTGTCACCAATTTTTTTAGTTAATAAATCCCAGCCATCCCAGTCATTTTCGTCCATACCATCTTCGATAGAGATAATTGGATAATTTTCTACCCAGTTGGCCAAGTAGTCGACAAATTCTTCTGAACTAAGTGATCTGTTTTCACTTGCTAGATTATAAGTGCCATTTTCATAAAATTCAGAACTAGCTGCGTCAATACCAATAAAGATATCTTTGCCTGCCACGTAGCCAGCACTTTCAATCGCTTCTAAGATTACTTTAATCGCGTCTTCGTTGGAGGCCAAATCTGGTGCAAAGCCACCTTCGTCACCCACGGCTGTATTCATGCCTTGAGATTCTAATACAGATTTTAAGTGATGGAAAACTTCAGTACCATAACGCAACGCCTCTTTAAAGTTTGGTGCACCAGCAGGAATAATCATAAATTCTTGAATATCAACGCTGTTATTAGCATGCTCACCACCATTGATAATATTCATCATCGGTACCGGTAGTTGAAAATTGCCTTCAACGTCTAGCGCATTGTATAAAGGCTGCTTGCTTGCATTGGCATGTGCATGTGCACAAGCTAGCGACACTGCTAAAATTGCATTAGCACCGAGTCTTGACTTGGTATCAGTGCCATCAAGATCAATCATTGCCTGATCAATGGCAGATAGGTTGCCAACATCAGAGCCTACGAGCGCTTGATTGATTTCAGTATTGACATACTCAACAGCTTTTAATACGCCTTTTCCCAAGTAGCGAGATTTGTCGCCATCACGCAATTCAAGCGCTTCACGTTGTCCAGTTGAGGCGCCAGATGGCACCATGGCACTACCCATTACACCATTATCTAAAATAACATCAGCTTCAATGGTTGGGTTTCCGCGTGAGTCAAGAACTTCTCTTGCTTTAATTTGTTGGATTTTCACTGTATAGTCTCGTTTAATTATTCAAAAAATGATTTCATTTTACCAAAGAAGGAGTCGGACTCGGGGTGTTGTTTCTTACCACAGGACTCAGAAAAATCTTGAAGCAATTGTTGTTGCTTTTTACTTAGGTTAACTGGGGTTTCAATTTTTACTTGGCATAATAAATCCCCTTCTGCACTGTTTCGAAGACCAGAAATACCTTTGCCACGTAAACGGAATAATTTGCCCGTCTGGGTGCCTGCTGGCACTTTAATTTTAAGCTTTCCATCAAGCGTTGGAACTTCGATAGAACCACCCAGTGTTGCTGTGGCAAAGTCGATCGGCACTTCGCAGTAAAGATCGTTGCCTTCTCGTTGAAAGATGTTGTGTTTTTTAACATGCACTTGCACATATAAATCACCACTTGGACCGCCACGCAAACCCGCTTCGCCTTCGCCACTTAAGCGAATACGATTGCCGCTATCAACCCCTGCAGGAATTTTAACGGATAAGGTTTTTTGTTTACGAACCACGCCTTGTCCTCGGCAAGTACCACAAGGAGATTCAATTTTTTGACCGGTACCAGAACAATCATGACAAGGGCGTTGTACAGCAAAGAAGCCTTGTTGCATATGCACCTGACCATGACCACCACAAGTACCACAAGTATTAACCGATGTACCAGGTTTAGCGCCAGTACCCGAGCACGTATCACAAGTCTCATTTTTAGGAATGCGTATCTTGACCGTTGTACCCTCGGCGGCATCTTTAAGGTCAATTTCTAAATCATAGCGCAGGTCTGATCCGCGATTATCGGGTTGTGCAGCGCCACCACCGCCACCAAAAATATCACCAAAAATATCACCAAAGCCACCACCACCGAATGGATTGCCACCGCCAAAACCACCAGCGCCAGCACTACCATCAACACCAGCATGGCCAAATTGATCATAAGCCTGACGTTTTTGTGCATCTGACAAAATCGCATAAGCTTTTTGAATCTCTTTAAACTTTTCTTCAGATTCTTCTTTGTTATCTTTGTTACGATCAGGATGATGTTTCATGGCCAAGCGTTTATAAGCTTTTTTAATTTGCTTATCGTCAGCGCCTTTATCAACCCCTAATACTTCGTAATAATCTCTTTGTGACATGTTTGCCTTATATTAAAAAACCTCCTCCAAGTCGTTAGACTTGAAGAAGGTTTGTTATGAATCAATCGATAAATTATTTATCGTCTTTCACTTCTTCAAAGTCTGCATCAACAACATCGTCACCCGCATCGGTTGTTTCAGCTGCACCACCCTCAGCCGTACCAGCTTTAGCTTGTGCTTTTTCAGCTAAAGGCTGTGCCTTTTCACTTAAAGCTTGTACTTTTGCATCAATCGCTTCTTTGTCTTCACCTTTCATTGCTTCTTCAAGCTCAGTGATTGCTGTCTCAATGGCTGATTTTTCATCATCAGAGATTTCATCTTTTAACTCTTCCATGGTTTGCTTGGTTGAGTGTATTAGTGAGTCCGCCATGTTGCGCGAAGTGACTAGCTCTTGGAATTTTTTATCTTCTTCAGCGTTTGCTTCAGCGTCTTTAATCATTTTTTCTACTTCTTCGTCACTTAAGCCCGATGAAGCTTTAATGGTGATTGACTGCTCTTTGCCTGTGTTTTTATCTTTAGCGGAAACATTCAAAATACCATCTGAATCAATGTCTAATGTCACTTCGATTTGAGGTGTGCCTTTAGGTGCTGCATCAATACCTTCTAAATTAAATTGACCAAGTGATTTGTTAGCACTTGCCACTTCACGTTCACCTTGTAAGACATGCACTGTTACTGCAGATTGATTATCAGCAGCAGTTGAGAAAATCTGCGAGGCATTCGTCGGAATGGTTGTATTCTTCTCAATTAGCTTAGTCATGACACCGCCCATGGTTTCAATGCCTAGAGACAAAGGTGTTACGTCTAGTAGTAATACGTCTTTAACATCACCACCTAGTACACCTGCTTGAATGGCTGCACCCATAGCAACCGCTTCATCAGGGTTAACATCACGCTTAGGCTCTTTGCCAAAGAAGTCTTGTACCATTTGGCCAACCTTTGGCATACGTGTTTGACCACCAACCAAAATCACTTCATCGATATCGCCACTTGAAAGGTCTGCATCTTTAAGTGCAATCTTACAAGGTTCAATAGTACGTTTTAGTAAGTCATCAACTAATGATTCTAATTTAGCACGCGTCAGCTTAATATTAAGGTGTTTTGGACCAGAAGCATCAGCAGTTACATAAGGTAAATTAACCTCTGTTTGCTCAGACGAAGACAATTCAATCTTAGCTTTTTCAGCCGCTTCTTTTAAACGCTGAAGCGCTAATGGGTCGTTGGTTAAATCAACACCTTGATCTTTTTTAAATTCTTCAACTAAGTAGCTAATAATACGTTGGTCAAAATCTTCACCACCTAAGAATGTATCACCATTCGTTGACAATACTTCAAAGTGCTTTTCACCATCGATATCTTCCATTTCAATGATTGATACGTCGAACGTACCACCACCTAAATCGTATACAGCAATTGTTTTATCGCCTGAAAGTTTGTCTACACCATAAGCCAGCGCTGCTGCTGTTGGCTCGTTAATAATACGTTTAACATCTAAGCCTGCAATCTTGCCAGCGTCTTTTGTTGCTTGACGTTGTGAGTCGTTAAAGTAAGCTGGCACGGTAATAACCGCTTCACTCACTTTTTCGCCAAGGTATTCCTCAGCTGTTTTTTTCATTTTTTCAATCACTTTTGCTGAGATCTCAGGTGCAGCCATTTTTTTACCTTTAACTTCAACCCAAGCATCACCGTTGTCAGCTTTAACAATTTTGTAAGGCACAAGATTAATATCTTTTTGTACTGCCTCTTCATCAAAACGACGACCAATTAAACGCTTAATCGCAAATAAAGTATTTTCAGGATTAGTGACCGCTTGACGTTTTGCTGGCTGACCAACCAAGATCTCTTCGCTATCCTTAGGGTAGGCGATAACTGATGGGGTGGTACGATCACCCTCTGAATTTTCGATAATTTTTACATTGCCACCATCCATAATAGCGACACATGAATTTGTTGTACCTAAGTCAATACCAATAATTTTTGACATTTTTTAACTCCTTGTGTTTGATATACCCCCTATATAGGGATGGTCAAATCTTTTTCAAGGAATTAATGCAAAAATATTTATAGTTTCGTTTTTAATAAGGATTCAACTGATTTGGGTACAAACATACTAATGTCGCCACCGAGTGAAAGGATTTCACGCACCAGTGAAGATGAAATGTTAGCGTATTGTTCAGCAGGGGTCATAAACAAGGTTTCAATGTTGGAGTTAAGGTGTTTGTTCATACCTGAGAGTTGAAACTCATATTCAAAGTCACTAACCGCACGCAGACCACGCAAGATCACTTGTGCATTTTGTTTATTGGCAAAATCAACCAACAGTGTGTCAAAGCTTAGTACTTCAATATTATCAATTACTTTAAGTGCTGTTTTGGCTGCATCAATTCGCTCATCAATACTCAGGAATGAAGCTTTTTTACTATTTTGGGTAATGCCAACAATTACCTTGTCGAACAACTTGCTAGCACGATGAATTAAATCAATATGGCCATTGGTGATAGGATCAAATGACCCTGGATAAATTGCAATTTTCTTCATAAGATTTCTAATAAACAGTAATTAACCGCGCCAGATTGTTTTTGTTTGTTGATTTTGATTTTTTCCGAAAAATTCTCTTTTAAAAAAATATCGGTTATTTCAAATTCAGATTCTATATAGATTTTGCTTCCTGAGGCGACAAATTCGCCTTTTGAGAGTGATTTTAAGGCTTTTGAGAGGATATTTTTATTAAAAGGCGGGTCAAGTAAGACAAAATCATAAAATTGATGGCTTTTGGTGGACAAAAAAACCAACGCATCTTGATTTAAAAACTCGATTTTGTCTGATTTTAATAATTTCCGATTTTTTTCTAAATTTTGATAGGTATTAGGATTGTTTTCAATGCCAACTACTTGTTTGGCACCACGGGAAAGCGCTTCAAAACTGAGCGACCCACTGCCAGCAAATAAATCTAGATAGGTTTTATTAACAGATTCAAACTGAATCCAATTGAACAAGGTTTCACGAACCTTGCCTGGTGTAGGTCTTAGGCCGTTAGCATCGGGAAAGTTGAACTTTCTGCCCCGATACTCACCACCAATAATTTGAAAGCTGTTGCTGTTGGCCAAAGGCTATTTTTGATAGGCATCAAAAGAATCTTGTAATTCTTTTTTGGCCTCCTCAGCGTCACCCCAACCATCGATTTTTACCCATTTGCCTTCGTCAAGGTCTTTGTAATAAGTAAAGAAGTGCTCGATTTGATCTTTGAGCGTTGCACCAACATCGTCAATACCTTTGATTTCATGATAGGATTTACATAGCTTGTCAGTTGGTACAGCAAGGATTTTTGCATCTTTGCCAGCTTCATCAGTCATACGCAAAACACCAATTGGGCGGGCAGTAATAACTGAATCGTGAATGAGAGGGTAAGGTGTAATAACCAAGACATCAGCCGGATCGCCGTCATCGGCTAATGTTTCTGGCACAAAACCATAATTACAAGGATAGAACATCGGGGTAGAGATAAAGCGATCGACAAACATAGCGCCGGTGTCTTTATCAATTTCATATTTAACTGGTGATGAGTTAGCTGGAATTTCAATAATAACGTTAACTTCTTCAGGCAAGTTGCCTGCTGATACTGGTTTTAAACTATTTTGCATTTTCTAATTCCTCTTGTAATAGATGATAACGCCAACCTTGGCAAAACATAACCGATCGATCGCCGCGAATATATTTGAGTAACGACTTGCTACTGGCCATCACTTCTATAGCCAAATTATACTGATTTGCTTTTTCTTGGATGAGTTTTTGTAAAACGACTTTTTGTGCTTTTTCAGTTTTTGTTGGTGGCTTGTTTTTGTCAATACTAATTTCAATGTTTTGAATATTAGAATGTTTGCTTAAAAAATCATCAAAACTTTTTTGTATTTTCCCAGATAGCTTTTCTTTGCCTAACGCGTAAGCAATTAACTGATCATCTGCCAGTATCCATTTACGTGGTTTGTTGCTAACTTGCGCTCGATGTTCTCGCCAGGCGGCTAATTGTACTGCCAAGTTGTGCGCATTTTTATTAATTCGTGACAAGCCTTTAACTCGACCCCAAGCCTGATCAATCGGTGGTAAATATAAATCGATATCCAGCAAAACTTGGGCTTCTTCAGTAATCCAATCTAATTTGTTTTCAGTTTGTAATTGCGCTTGCAATTGATGGTAATTTTTTAGCAAATAGCGCACATCGTCTAGTGCATATTCAATCGCCCCTTTGGGTAGTGGGCGCGTGGTCCAGTCAAGCCGTGTATAAGCTTTTTCCAAATAAACATTTTGCAAGACTTCAGTCAGTGCTTGATAAGAAACTTGCATTGGATGATTTAACAAGCTAGCGGCAATTTGTGTATCGAATAATTGCTTGGGTAGTCGTTTTGAAAGACAATATAAAGCTTCAATGTCTTGGCGTGCAGAGTGCACAATCCAAACAGAGTTATCTTGGTAGAGTTTGTCAAATAAAGGCTCAAGATCATCAAGTGCTAAAACATCAATGCAATCGGTAGCGCTTTTGGTGGCGATCTGCACCAAGCACAGCACGGGATAATAAGTATTAACACGTTTAAATTCTGTGTCGATTGCAAGTTTGGTTTCGCCTTGAATAGCGCTCATAAAATCGCGCAGTTGTGCTTGTGTTTGTATCATTGTTGTATTTTAGCAACAATTAAGTATAACACTGGTTTTTTTATGAGATAATCAGCCCAGAAAATATGGATAACAATAGATAAAACATGATTTTTAAGCAGGATTTTTCGTTAAAGAAAATGCCTAATAAATGGTTTTGGTCAGCTGTTTTCTTAATATCGCTCGGCGGTTTGTCTTATATGGGCCTAAACCCGCATTTGATTGAAGACTGGTGGTGGGTGCTGGCTTCTTATAATTTGGTTATGTGTCTGGTTGCCGGCTATTATATTGTTTGCGCTGTTTCCAAGCTAAAAAAGAACAACAAAGATGGCGTGATTGGTACCCAATTTACCTGGTCTTTTGTTAAGATTATTCCACTATTGGTGATTGTGCCGGTGTTGTCTTTTTATCTGTTTTCGTTTCAAACCATTCAAGACAATGTTAATCGCTCTCAACACACTTACAATAACTTTAACAAAGTTTTCCTTAACCAAGTAGATGCCTTGTACCAAGGTGTACAAGTGGTTAGAAACGATCGTTATTTTGATCACACTGAAATTTTGTTGCAACAAATTGATAATTATTCAAAGTATAAAAAAGATGAGCAAGACTATAAAAACATTATGCAAATTTTTGTCCAAGGTTTGGTGGAGGATAAATGGGCTTGTTATATTGAACTAACGAATGAAAAAGATGAAGTAATTGCAAGAAGCAAAGAAAACCAGGTTTGTGTTGTTGAAGACAATCAGCCATTAGCAGACATCCAGCCTTTTGTTATGTTTGAGGATGAGGGCTCTAAACTATTCCAAGTTCAGATGTCAACACGACACTTAACCAAAAGACCACTTAAACAATACATGAAAATTGTTGCTGTGTACGCAACTGACCCTAATTTGTTAAGCTTTTTAGGCCAGGTAAAAGGTTTTTATAATTACGCCAATGCAATTAAATTTGATGTTAATACCTCGCTCACACAAAAGAATTTTTTATTAGATTTCTCTTCAACAGTTTTATTAACCATTCTTAGTGTCTTACTCATCGTTTTTAGAATGATTGACCAGCTTATGCGCCCAATGCACAACTTGTCGGTCGCTTCAAAAGAGATCGCCAAAGGTAATTATGATGTCTTGGTGCACAATCAGGAAGAAAGCAAGGATATGCGCGAGTTAATTGGCCAGTTTAATGAAATGTCTAGGCAAATTAAAACTTCAAGACAAGGTTTAGATACACACAACTTGTACTTAGAAACTATCTTGAAATACTCTTTTGGTGTGATTGGGCTAGATAAAGACCGCAATATTCAGCTCATTAACCCAATGATTGGCAAGATATTAGCCATTGATGATGAGCAACAATTTGTTGGTGGTTTTTGTCAAAAAATTTCAGAAAAACACACTTATCTAGAGCCACTATTTTCAATGGCACAAGAGCGCTTTGAGCAAGAACCAGGTGAATGGAGTGAAGAGATTGAGCTGACTTTGCCAGACCGACATGTTTTATTGTCTTGTCAAGGTGCATTACTTGATACTAGCGATCAGGCGTTAGGCTATGTGATTATTATTAAAGATATTTCAAGATTGAACAGAGCACAGAAAAAAGCCGCTTGGGGCGAGGTGGCAGTGCGCATGGCACATGAGATTAAAAACCCACTAACGCCGATTTTATTATCAGCTCAACGTCTTAGAAATAATTTTTTAGAAAAACTCAAAGACAAGGATTTGAAAATTATTGATAAAACCACGACTGTGATTATTGATCAAGTAAAGTCGATGGATGCGATGGTCAGCGCCTTTGCGGATTATGCTAATACGCCGCAAATAGAGCGCAATCCAACCGATCTCAATACATTGATTAATCAGTCTATTGCGCTTTATGATGCGCAAAGTAACATCACCATCGAATTTGACCTTGCAGGCGATGTGCCGGAATTACTTTTAGATGCTAACAGTATTTCTAGAGTGTTGATTAATTTGGTGAAAAATGCAGCTGAATCAGTCGAAGAAGGCCGTGATTTGACTGTTAATATTACCACCCAATACCTAGATGACGAGCGTATAGTGCGCTTAAGTGTTAAAGATGATGGCGATGGTTTTGATGAGGAAGTGATCGAGCGCGTATTTGAGCCATATGTCACCACTAAAGTTAAAGGTAGCGGATTGGGTATGGCCATTGTGCAAAATATTATTGAACAACACGACGCAAGAATTTTTGCTGGCAATGTAGAGCCAAATGGTGCTATTGTTACCATTGAATTTGAGTGTGTAAAGCAGGAGTAAGTATGAATATTGGTAATATCCTTATTATTGACGATGAAAGCATTAACACAGAAAGTATAAAAGATACTTTAGAAGATGTAGATTACAATGTGGTTTTGGCAGCTGATGCAGCCCAAGCTAAAGCCATTATCAAAGACCAAACATTTGATTTGGTGATGATGGATGTTTGGATGCCAGGTCAAGACGGCATGTCTTTGTTAGAAGAATGGATGAGTGAAGGTTTTTCAACACCAGTGGTAATGATGTCTGGCCACGCTGAACATCAAGACGTAGTAAAAGCCATTCGGATGGGTGCGGTTGATTTTTTGAAAAAACCTTTGCACGATATTTTGCCATCGGTACGCAGACTCTTATCTGAGCAAGCTACCACGCCAGAGCAGAAAATCAGCGGTATTGATTTTGACTTACCATTAAAAGCAGCTAGGAATATTTTTGAATCTCAATATTTCAAACACCATTTAGAAGAAAACAATAATAATATCGCTAAAGTAGCTGAACTAGCAGGTTTGGAACGCACAACGTTGTATCGTAAATTAAAAGATTTGGGGATTGATAAGAAATGAAAATCTTAATCTTGGGTGCAGGGCAAGTTGGATCATCATTGGCTAAATATCTTGGCTCTGATGATGAAAATGACATTACTATTGTTGATAAAGACGAGACTAACTTGGCTTCTTTGCAGCGTCATTTAGATATCAAAACTGTTTGTGGGCATGCTTCCTACCCAAATATTTTGGAAGAGGCTGGTATTAAAAAAATGGATATGGTGATTGCTGTTACCAAATCTGACGAAGGTAATATGCTGGCTTGTCAGATGGCGCATACGCTGTATCAGGTGGATAAAAAAGTGGCACGCGTTCGTACAGCTGAATATCTGCATCGCAAGGAGTTGTTTGCTGATGACGCCATCCCAATTGATTTTGTTATTACTCCTGAGGGTTTGGTTACTGATTACATTAAGCGTGTTGTTGAAGAGCCCGGTGCAGAGCAAGTATTTGAATTTGAAAACGGTTTGGTGCAGTTGGTAGAAACTCGCGCTTATGCAGGCACACCGATTGTTGGTCACCCCATTAAAGAATTACACGAGCACTTACCAAAAACACGTATGCGTATTGTGAGTCTATATCGTAACGGCAGGGCGATTCCAGCTTATGGTGATACCGTGATTAAAGATGGCGATCGTGTGTATTTTGTGACTAAAAAAGAAAGCGTATCAAAAGTTTTAAAAGAATTTAGACGACTGGATAAAGCTTATAAAAATATCATAATTGCTGGCGGCGGACATATTGGCCTTAGCTTGGCTAAACATTTGGAAAAAAATCACCGCGTTCGTATTATTGAGCTAAATCAAGAGCGTGTCATTGAAATTGCAGAACAACTTGAAGATACGTTGGTTTTACGTGGTAATGCTTCTGATGAAGAATTGCTGTTGGAAGAAGGTATTGAGAGTACTGATTTATTTTTAGCACTCACAGACTCCGATGAAATTAATGTGATTGTCTCTATTTTGGCCAAACGCCTAGGTGCACACAAATCTATTGCCTTAGTTAAGCGCAACGTTTATGAAGATCTAGCTGAGCAAAGTGAAGATGTCGATATGGTGATTTCACCCGACCAAATCACCACCAGTGGTATTTTGGCGCATATTCGTAGAGGTGATACGATGATGGTGCACTCTTTGCGCCAAGGTAAATCTGAGGCGATTGAGGTGATTGTTCATGGTGACGAGACGCATTCTGATGTTGTGGGTAAAACCATTGAAGAAATTAACCTGCCAGATGGTGTGGTTGTTGGCTCAATCGTCAGAAATGATGAAGTGATAATGGGCTCTAGAAAGCTGGTGATTGAAGAGGGCGACCATGTGCTTATTGTGCTCAGTGATGTGAGTAAAATCCACGAAGTCGAGGCGTTATTTGAAGGGTATTTTGATTAATAATGGGTAGCCATGCAATTTAGTATTGTTTTTAAAACCATTGGCTTATTGCTGATGGTGTTTAGTTTGACACAGCTGCCTCCATTGTTGGTTGATTTTATTTATCAACAAAATGAAGCACAGTCTTTTATTTCAGCTTTTTCATTAACCCTGCTGAGCGGTTTTGTTTTATGGTTGCCATTTAGAAACACTAAAAAAGACTTTAGGATTCGCGAAGGCGTATTGGTTGTGGTTAGCTTTTGGTTTGTATTGTCATTATTTGCAACCATTCCATTTTTACTTTCAGAATCACTCAGAATGTCATTTAGTGATGCGTTTTTTGAGTCAATGTCAGGCCTAACGACAACCGGTGCTACGGTATTAGCGGGCTTGGATGATCTGCCTAGGGCAATTTTGTATTATCGCCAGCAGCTCCAATGGCTTGGTGGCATGGGTATCATTGTTTTAGCAGTGGCAATATTACCAATGCTGGGAGTGGGCGGTATGGAGCTTTACCATGCAGAGTCTAGTGGTATTTCTAAAGAAAGGCTCACCCCAAAACTCACGCAAACAGCCAAAGCCTTGTGGAAAATTTATATCAGTTTTACTGTTGTTTGTGCGCTGGGCTATTACCTGGCAGGCATGGATGCCTTTGATGCAATTGGCCATAGTTATTCCACCGTGGCGATTGGTGGTTTTTCTACTCATGACGCGTCTATCGGCTACTTTAATTCAGGCGCAATTGAAAGTGTCGCCATTGTGTTTATGCTTTTAGCCGGTGTTAATTTTTCTTTGCATTTCTTTGTTTGGCAAAAGAAAAACGCCTTTACTTATTCACAAGATTCAGAGTTTAAAACCTATTTGTTTATTTTGTTTGTCACCGCTGTTGTTATTGGTACGTTTTTATTTGAAAGTGGTTATTATTCAAGTGCGAGTGAATCTGCCAGGCAAGCCATTTTTCAAACCGTCTCTATTGCTACAACAACTGGTTTTTCCTCTACCAACTATTCGCAGTGGCCATTTATCTTGCCAGTGTTATTAATTTTCGCCAGTTTTATTGGTGCTTGTGCAGGTTCAACGGGTGGCGGTATTAAAGTAGTACGAGCACTGTTAATGTTTAAATTAGCCATGAAAGAAATCAAAAAATTTATCCATCCAAACGCACACATTAGTATTAAGCTTAATCAGCGTAGTGTCGCTGAGAGTACTTTGGTTTCAGTTTGGGGCTTCTTTTCACTGTATGTGATTGCTTTTATTATTATCTTAATCGCACTAATGTTTACCGGTTTAGATCAAGTTAGTGCTTTTTCTGCCACCGCAGCCAGTATTAATAACCTTGGCCCGGGCTTGGGTGAAGTTGCAGCTAATTATGGCGGTATTAGTGATTCAGCAAAATGGATTTTAAGTTTTTCAATGTTGCTTGGGCGTTTGGAGATATTAACGTTGATGGCGCTTCTTCATAAAGCTTTCTGGCGCTTTTAATTTTCCCATTCTACTGCGTTAAATCCAAAAAAATATTCTCAATCACATAGTTTTATCTATGTTCAATCGAATGTTTTTAAATTCGCCTTGTAGAGTAAAAAAATACACCATTTGAATTATTTGCTAAATTTTTGTATTTACTTAGGTGAACCCTTGTCTTTCAATTGAAAACCCTTTAAATAGGCTATTTTCGGCTTGTAAACAGGTGTTTTTGAGTGGATTTGATTGCTAGTTTGGTGTTTTGACTGGCCGTTTTTAAAATTTGCTAAATTTTTTGGTTAAACCCTTTTTAAAAATCAAAGATTTTTCTTTGGGGCTTGATACTTTTTCTAGCGAATAGAAAAAGTATCCAAAAAGAGTTCGCCCT
>CAYUWB010000013.1:30433-31840 GCA_964448305.1 uncultured Candidatus Ruthturnera sp. | reverse complement strand
GGAAGGCAAGGCCTTCCTCCTTGAGAATTAGCTGTATTTTGAAAATTTCCAATATATTTCTCTTGATTTAAATTGAGAAAGCCCCTCCCCGAAAGCATTTTTTTAACTATTACTTATTTCAATTTTTCCAATAGTTGACATTCGTTTCCAGGCATGTCCATAAATCACTTCATAAGTCGCAGGTAGTTTGCCATCAGTACGATAAGATTCATACATCTTGATCATGAGTTGAAACTTGTCTTTGCCCATTAAAGATTTTGATCGAGCATCAACGGTTTGTGCGCCGATGGCTTTAAGGTCGCGTAAAAGATCGGTAACGGTTTGGTAAGTTAATGTGAGGGTTTCCATTTCCATCACTGGTGATTGAAAACCAGCACCAAGCATTTGATCGCCAATATCGTGCATGTCGGTAAAGGTGTTAACATGAGTGTCGTTATCGACCACTGACCAGCTCTTTTTAAGCTCTTTTAGGGTATCTGGGCCAAAGGTAGAGAATAGAAATAATCCATCATTTTTAAGTACTCTGTGGATCTCTGCGAATAGTTGCTTTAGATCAGGGCACCACTGCATCATCAGGCTGGAAATAACCATGTCAACGCTATTGTCAGCCAAAGGTAGATGATAAGCATCGGCACACAGTTTGTTTTTTGAAGGATTATTATTTAAAGAGGCTTGGGCGAAGTCTAGGCAAATAAGCTGCGAATCTGGAAAGCGCTCAATTAAGTGTTGGCTAAGCAGACCAGTGCCAGCACCAAGATCAACAATGGTGCTGGTGTTGCCAGCAATTACATCGAGCTTTGCGTCGAGACGAGTAGCGATTTCTTTTTGCAAAAAGGCGTTATCATCATATGCATTTGCAGCTTTATTGAATGCCGATCTTACTGAAGACATTGCTTGACCTTATTGGCGATATTTTGCATCAAATCAAAATAATGGGTAGCACCTTTGTTTAACTGATAACCCATGATGTCGATACTGGCTGTATTGATATTCAAGCCTTCAGTTAATACAGCGATGCGCTTAGCCGGTATCTCTATGGTGCTAAGTAAGCACTTTGTTTGATTAGTCTTTATGCTTTGTTTGGCTTTGAGTATTTTTTGAATACTAAGTCTGTCGCCATGTGAGCGGGTAACTGTGGTGGATTGTTGTAGATGGTTGGAATGAATAAAGTATTCAAAGGTATTTGAGTAAGTGGCGATGGGCGCTAATTTGACCTTAGACAACTGCTGATTTATATTGCGCTTAAGTTGTTCTAATTTTTGATTAACTTGCGCTAAATTTTTTTGATAAGTAGCTGAGTTGCTTTGATCAATTTTGATTAATTTATCAGCCAGTTGTTTTGCAAAATTTTGCATGTGATTAATATCTAACCATAGGTGGTAGTTTTGACTAGAATTTGAATGCTCA
>CAYUWB010000013.1:0-30333 GCA_964448305.1 uncultured Candidatus Ruthturnera sp. | reverse complement strand
TCATGCTCATCATGCTCATCATGCTCATCATGCTCATCATGCTCATCATGCTCATCATGCTCATGATGCTCATCATTTGCCACATATACTTTTCTTTGCTGGGGTAAGCTACTTAAGACTTTATTTAAACCTTCCTCCATATTTGGATGAATAGCAATAACAAGATCGGCATTTTCAATCAGAGACAGCTGTGAAGGTTTTAGATGAAAATGATGTGCTGATTGGTTGGTTTTTAGCAAAAGCTTTGGGTTCGTAATGCCTTGGGTAATACTGCTTGCCAGAGAGTGAATTGGTGCAATACTCACAACAATATTAGGCGCTGAAATTGCACCATTAGAAAGCAAGAGTAGTGTGATTAATAGAAGGCGAATCATCAGCGGAATTATACGTGTTTATTTTTGACAGATAAAGATAGCGCGTTTGGGTGCTGGCAATCCTTCAATGGTAAGATTGTTGTCATTGGGATCAAGAAAGTCTTGAAGAGATTGGGTATTATCACCGATCCAATGGGTGGCTCGTTGTTCTTCAGGGGTGGTTTTGGTGACGTCGACTAATTTTATATCGTTAAAACCAATTTGCTCTAACCAAGTATGTAACGTGTCTGTTGATGGCAAACACCAAACGTTTCGCATTCTCGCATAGCGATCTTGTGGGATAAGTTGCTCACCATGAATTGCATCAATGACTAAAGTTTCTAAAATAAGCTCACCACCCTCTGACATGACGCTTTTAAGTTGTTGTAAATGAGCCATATGGTCTTTTTGGTGATAAAGCACCCCCATGGAAAATACCGTATCAAATAGTGCTTTATTAGGTATTTGTTCTAATTTTAACGGCAATACAAAGGCATTAGGTGGATTGTGAATGAGTGAACGTATGGCTTGAAATTGATAATTGAATAATAAGAAGGGCTCAATACCTAATGTGATTTTGGCACCTGAGAGCGCCATCAGGTAAGTGAAATAGCCATTGCCAGCACCAACATCGAGCACAGTTTTATCTTTTAGTGGCTTGATGTGAGGCGTGACTCTATCCCATTTCATGTCGCCACGCCATTCACTATCAAGCTGTAAGTTACCGATTTGATAAGGGCCTTTACGCCATGGCATTAGTTGCTTTAAAGAGCTCTCTAAAGGTTCTTTGTCAATATTTTGTGAATTAATCTTTAGATAAGGTGTGGCGTATTGAACACTTCCTTGTGGTTGGGCTTTAATAAGCTCAATGGCTTTTTCCCATCTAGGAATATTGCCATTATTAACAGACAGCGCTTGGGCTGAAGCCTCGACTAAATCTTTACATATTTTAGATAATTTTGACTTCAAGCATTGTTTTGAAAAATCGTCAAGCATAAACATTTACGGCAAAAAAATAACCCGTTATAATAACCAAAGATAAATTAATTTTAACCTTTTTGGAGAGATAAATAATGATGAAAAGTACCTTGAGTTTTGTAGCAGCATTTGCTTTAGCAACCAGTGTAATGGCCGGTGGTGATGACCGAGATTTAGGTCCGGTAGAGTCTTTTGATGAAATAGCACCAACCGCTGATCAAACAGTTGTAGGCAACCAAGATCCACAAGAGTTGGTATTGGGCACAACGCCTTCAGGCGCCGTAGTCACTAAAGCAGCGCATGTTGCTTGTAAAGACAGATTAGGTTTGTCTGATGACAATATTGCTCGATTCGTTGATGCTTTAGCTACTAATTCTGTTTACAACACTGGCCCGATTGATGCAATGGGTACGTTATTCTCGCCAAACAGATGGGTAGATTACTACACTTGTGTTGAAGAGTTTTAAATAAATTAAGTATTTAAATCAATAAAAAAGCCCGCATCGCGGGCTTTTTTATTGTCTATAGGATTTTGTTGTTAGATTTCAAGCAAAGAGTTTTCTTTTTCACTCAGTTTTTCATCAATTGATTTCACATGGTCATCGGTAATTTTTTGAATGTTGTCTTCTGCTTTTCGTGCCTCATCTTCTGAAATTTCTTTTTCTTTTAATAACTCTTTAAAATCAGAATTAGCATCACGGCGGATATTGCGAATCGCAACTTTGGTTTGCTCGGCTTCGTCTTTAACCACACGTACCAATTCACGACGACGCTCTTCAGTGAGTGGCGGCAAAGGGATTCGCATTACCTGACCGACTGTTTGTGGATTAAGGCCTAAATCAGATGTTATGATTGCTTTTTCAACGACAGCTACCATGTCTTTTTCCCATGGTGATACTTTAAGGGTGCGAGAATCTTCAGCGCTAATATTAGCCACTTGTGAAATTGGTACCATTGAGCCGTAATAATCAACTTGGATTTGCTCAAGTAACGATGGATGGGCACGACCTGCACGAATTTTACTAAAAGCATTTTCTAGTGATGCTACCGTCTTGTTCATGCGCTCATTAGCGTCTTGTTGAATTTCATTTAACATATCTTTTCCTTTGATTATTGGCCTACGATAGTACCGAACGACTCACCTTTTAAAATATTGGATAGGGTATTTGGATCTTCAAGCATGCTGAATACACAGATTTCTAACCCATGTTCGCGACATAAGGCGAATGCAGCAGTATCCATAATTTGTAAATTTTTCTCAATGGCTTCATTAAAGCTAAGTGTCTCGTAACGAGTTGCCTCTGGGTTTTTCATTGGGTCAGAGTCATAAACACCATCTACTTTAGTGGCTTTAAAGACGATATCTGCCTCAATCTCAATCGCGCGTAAGGTTGCACCTGTATCAGTGGTAAAGCATGGACTGCCTGTGCCCGCTGAGAAGATAACAACCTTGCCTTCACTTAGTGCTTGTTTGGCTTTGTTGTGATCAACTGGATCACACACACCACCGCCAATTGGAAAGCCAGACATAACCAATGCATCAACACCTGATCGTTTACAGGCATCTGAAATTGCAAGCGCATTAATCACTGTAGCCAACATACCCATATGGTCACCGGTAACACGGTTCATACCAGCTTTTGCCAATGCAGCGCCTCTAAAAATATTGCCGCCACCAACAACAATGCCCACTTCTACTTTTTGATCAAGTGCTGATTGAATAATGCTAATGACTTTACTCAGTGTGTCTGGATCGACAGTATTCTCAGTGCTAGCCAAAGCTTCGCCGCTGAGTTTTAATAGGATGCGTTTATATTTACTCATTATTAACAGAGTCGTTAAATTATTGATGATTTTACATTGCGTGAGCGTTATAATGAACCCTTTGTCCGACATATTTTTACAGCATTAGAATGGATCAGATTAGTATTCGTGGCGCTAGAGTTCACAACTTAAAAAATATCGATATCGATATCCCCAGAAATAAACTGGTTGTTATTACTGGTTTATCTGGTTCAGGTAAATCATCATTAGCCTTTGATACAATTTATGCGGAAGGACAGCGCCGTTATGTAGAGTCTTTGTCAGCTTATGCGCGCCAGTTTTTATCTTTGATGGAAAAGCCTGATGTGGATCATATCGAAGGTTTGTCTCCTGCGATTTCTATTGAACAAAAAGCTACTTCCCACAATCCTCGTTCAACCGTTGGTACGATTACTGAAATCTATGATTATTTAAGGCTGTTGTTTGCTAGGGCTGGCTTGCCAAAGTGTCCTGAGCATAAAATTGATTTGGTTTCACAAACCGTTTCACAAATGGTAGACAGTATTATGTCACTGCCTGAAGGCGAGAAGATTATGTTGCTTGCGCCCGTTGTGCAAAATCGTAAAGGCAGCCATACAAAGATGTTGGATGAACTCTCTCATCAAGGTTTTTTGCGTGCACGTGTTGATGGAAAGATTGTGTACTTGGATGATATGAGCGAACTTGATGGAAAGGTGCACCATACGATTGAAATTGTGATTGATCGCCTTAAAGTTAGAGAGGATATCACTTCTCGTTTATCTGAATCTTTAGAAACAGCGTTAAATTTGAGTGCTGGCTTAGTGCGTGTTGCATCAATGGACGATGACTCAAAACAAGATGAACTGGTGTTCTCAGCTAAGTTTTCTTGTGTTGAATGTGGCTATTCATTAGAAGAGTTAGAGCCAAGGTTGTTTTCATTTAATAATCCAGTAGGTGCTTGTCAAAGCTGTGATGGCTTAGGCGTTAGAGATGTTTTTGATGAAGCAAAAGTAGTCGCTAATCCTGAATTGAGTTTGGCCGATGGTGCAATTTATGGATGGAGTCGATCGAATGCTTATTTTTATCAAATCTTGATGTTGGTAGGGCAGCACTATGGCTTTAGTATTGATACCCCATATGAGTTATTAAGTGATGAGCATAAGCACATTGTTTTATACGGTAGTGGCGATGACAAGGTCGATTTTTCAAAAATTAAAGGTCGAAAAGGCTGGGCAAATAAAGCCAAGCCATTTGATGGTGTTATTCCAAGAATGATGCGACGTTATGAAGAAAGTGAAATTCGATCTGTGCGAGAAGAATTGTCACGTTACGTTGTAACAAAAAACTGTAGTAGTTGCGAGGGCGACCGACTGAATGAGTCGGCCAGAAATGTCTTTATTGGTGATTACAATTTATCTAATATCACCAAGCTCTCTATTGCTAATATTTATAAATTTTTCAAAAATTTGAAGCTTGAAGGTGCACGAGGCGAAATTGCAGACAAAGTTTTAAAAGAAATCATACAGCGTTTAGAGTTTTTAATTAATGTAGGGCTAGAATATTTAAGTTTAGAGCGTCGATCTAGTACGCTTTCTGGCGGTGAAGCTCAGCGTATTCGCTTGGCTAGCCAAATAGGGGCAGGCTTAATGGGTGTGTTGTATGTATTGGATGAGCCTTCTATTGGTCTTCACCAAAGAGACAACGAGAAGCTACTTAATACACTAACCTATCTGCGAGATATTGGTAACACTGTGATTGTCGTGGAGCATGATGAAGATGCGATTAAGCAGGCAGATTACGTGATTGATATTGGTCCAGGTGCTGGTGTTCATGGCGGTGAAATTATTGCTTGTGGCACACCACAAGAAGTGAGCGGCAATCCTAAATCGCTAACCGGTGATTATATTAGTGGTCGTCAGAATATTGAAATTCCAAGTGAGCGAAAAACATCGAAAAACTGGTTAAGCATTAAAGGCGCCTCAGGCAATAATCTTGATCAGGTTGATTTATCAATTCCAGTGGGCGTACTGACTTGTATTACTGGTGTTTCGGGTTCTGGAAAATCCACACTAATTAACGATACTTTGTATTCTTTAGCTGCGAGAGAGCTCAATCGTGCACAAACAACACCTGCTGCTCATGCATCTGTTGAAGGTCTTGAATATTTTGACAAAGTGGTTAATATTGATCAAAGTCCAATTGGCCGTACACCACGTTCAAACCCAGCTACTTATACCGGTGTTTTTTCCTTGATTCGAGATTTATTCTCTCAAACCTTAGAGGCGCGTTCGCGTGGTTATAAATCTGGGCGTTTTAGTTTTAATGTTAAAGGTGGGCGCTGTGAAGCTTGTAAGGGTGATGGATTGATCAAAGTAGAAATGCATTTTTTGCCAGACATTTATGTGCCTTGTGATGTGTGTAGTGGGCATCGATACAATCGTGAAACTTTAGAGATTTTTTATAAAGGCAAGACCATTGCACAAGTTTTAGAAATGACAGTTGAAGATGCAGTTGTATTTTTTGAGCCTATGCCAAAAATTAAGCAAAAACTGCAAACACTAATGGATGTTGGTTTGTCCTATATTACTTTAGGGCAGAACGCTACTACCTTGTCCGGTGGTGAGGCACAAAGAATTAAACTGGCTAAAGAATTGTCTAAAGCAGATACTGGTCAAACCCTTTATATTTTAGATGAGCCGACAACAGGCTTGCATTTTCATGACATTAAGCAGCTGTTAGCAGTCATTAATCGCCTGCGTGAGCGTGAAAACACCATTGTCATTATTGAGCACAATTTAGACGTGATTAAAACTGCTGATTGGATTGTGGACTTAGGGCCAGAAGGTGGCGACAAAGGTGGAAAGATTATTGCAACCGGCACACCTGAAGAAGTGGTAAAAACCAAGGGCTCTTATACGGGGCAATATTTAAAAACTTACCTGTAGTTTTTTAACTTCTGAAATTTCAAAATTTTTTATTTCGTATAGATACTTTTTAGAACCTTTGGTTTGTTTGATAATAACTGGAAGGTATCGATATTCAGATAAGAAATAAGCCTGCATATTATTATTTTCACTGTTAATTCGTTCTACCTTAATGGCTTTAAAAGTTTGATTATCAATTGTAATGGTTTGATTTTTAGTTTTTTTAAAGCGTTGTTGTTTGATCGACTTTCCGTCAGCTACCTGATAGTTAAATTCAGATTGATTTGGCTTGTCTTTAAGGTCGTGTGACAGTGCCAAAAACAAACTAAGCGGATCAACAATATTGCCTTGTTTTGCTTTCCAAGTAATTACATTCGATTGGGTTTTGGTTAAGCTAGACATGACAGTACTATTTTTTGAATAAACATCAATCACGTAATTTTCAGTCACTTGTTTATCTTCTTGTTCTAGAATTTGGTAATTAATACTATCAACACCTGATTTGTTGATTGAAAAAGTAGAGCTTGCAGAGATAGTGTAATCCTTAATCATGGCAGCTAGGCCTGAAGTCTTAGCGTTGGCAGTATAAAAATACCGATCATCTAGCTCATGCAATGTTCTGACTTCTTCGGCAATTTTAATGCCATTGATTGAGAGTTGGTAGTTTGCTATGTGTGGCTCAAAAGCGAAGGCAGTATTGATATAGAAGAATAGGATTGAAACTATTAATTTCATAACACTTTTCCGTCTAAAACAGCGTTGCCGTTTTTTAATTCAAGCCTTCCTTGGGTAAACCAATGAATCACTTTAGGAAAAAGCTTATGTTCTTCAACCAGCACTCTTTTAGCTAGAGAATTAGCGTCATCATCTGTTAATACAGTAACACGACTTTGCGCAATAACAGGACCACCATCAAGCTGCGCAGTGACAAAATGAACACTGACACCATGCTCACTTTCACCTGCGTCAATCACGCGTTGATGAGTGTTTAGACCTTGAAATTTTGGCAGTAAAGAAGGGTGAATATTTAGCATTTTTCCGCAATACTTTTGGGCAAATGCCTCAGTAAAAATTCGCATAAAGCCTGCCAAAATAACAATATCAGGATTGTACTGATCAATTGTTTTACTAACAGCTTGGTCAAAGTCTTCTCTAGAGTCAAACTGAGTATGATCAACAACGTGAGTAGGGATATCTGCCTTATTTGCTCGCGTCAACCCATAAGCGTTGGCGTGGTTGCTAACAACACAACCAATGTCTAAATCAATATTAGTTGCCTGATCAATAATAGCTTGAAGATTAGAGCCACTGCCAGAAATTAAGACAACGCCTCTCATTGGTTTAGATAATGACCTGGTTGCCGTTGTTTTGAATGATATCGCCAATCAACCAGGCTGTTTCACCCAACTCATTTAAATGTGCTATGGCTTGATCGCTTTGTTCAGCAGGTACAACAATCACCATGCCAACACCACAATTAAAGACACGATACATTTCCATCATGTCGATGTTGCCATTGTCTTGTAAAAATTGAAAGATCTCAGGCAATTCCCAAGAGCTGTTGTCTAATTTTGCAGCCAGATCAGCAGGTAAAACACGTGGAATGTTTTCTAATAAACCGCCGCCAGTAATATGTGAGATCGCATGAACTGAGAATTTTTCAATCAATGACAGTACAGACTTTACATAAATTCGAGTGGGCTCAATCAGTGCGTCGAGTTGTGCATCTGTTGGGTTTGATTGCTCTAACACTTTGCGAATTAAAGAGTAGCCGTTAGAGTGGGGGCCAGAAGATCCTAGTGCAATAATATGGTCACCATCGGTAACTTTAGATCCGTCAATCACTTTGTCTTTGTCGGCAATACCAACACAAAAACCAGCGAGGTCATAATCTTCACCACTATACATGCCTGGCATCTCGGCTGTTTCTCCGCCAATAAGTGCACAGCCTGAGCGCTTGCAACCTTCGCCAATACCAGAAATTACAGAGACTGCGATGTCAGTATTAAGCTTACCAGTAGCATAGTAATCTAAAAAGAATAAAGGTTCAGCGCCTTGTACGATTAAATCATTAACGCACATAGCCACCAAGTCAATACCAATGGTATCGTGCTTGTTTAACATTTCGGCAACTTTTAATTTGGTGCCGACACCATCAGTGCCAGAGATTAACACTGGGTTTTTGTATTTATTAATTGGTAGCTCAAACATGGCACCAAAACCGCCTAAGCCTGCTAAGACGCCTTCTCTTGTAGTCGATTTTGCAATCGGCTTAATATATTCAATAAGTTCACTGCCTTTGGTAATATCAACGCCAGAATCTTGGTAAGTTAATGATGACATCTTGGTTTTTCCGTATAATTAATCTTTAAGTATTTTTTTTCTAGCAAAAAATGAATTTCAGTCTTTCTTCTTTGCCAAACGCACTATCAATTTTACGCATTATTTTAACAGTACCAGTTGTAATGACTTTGTTAAATCATAATTATTCTGCAGCAATAATTTTATTTTTTATTGCAGGCGTTACTGATGCGCTAGATGGGTGGATTGCCAAGCGCTTTTCTTATCAAAGCCGATTAGGCTCTATTCTAGATCCTATGGCAGATAAATTACTATTGGTTAGTAGTTTTGTAGCACTCTTTGTGATTGATTTATTGCCATTGTGGTTGTTGGTGTTGGTTTTTATGCGTGATGTTATGATTGTAGCTGGCACAGTTGGTTATTTTTTAGGCACTGATGCTTCGCAAGATGAATTACTGTCACCCTCAAATTTATCTAAGTTTAATACAGCGTTGCAAATTGTTTTAGTATTGTTTTTGGTTATTACGCAAATTTATCCGATACCGTCTCAGTGGACGGACATGTTTTTTATTATTGTGGCAACTTCAACAGTGCTTAGTGGTGCGGATTATATGTGGATTTGGATTAAGCAGGTTATTTTGCAAGAGCGTCGATAATGAACCAATTAGGCTTGCCTTTTGCTCTTAATGCCAAAATGCTTTGGCGTAATTTTGACGGCGATAAGAATCAACAAGTTATTGAATTTTTAACCAATCTATTTAATCAATCCTCCGCTTCAGTTGTTTATGTTTATGGTGAAAAATCAAGCGGAAAAACTCACTTATTGCAGGGCTGTGCTTTTGAAGCATTAGAACGATCACTGGGCGTTGTGTATTTGGATTTTGCACAAGAGATGCCTGATGGTATTCTAAATGGATTAGAAGATAATGCCTGGGTTTGTGTTGATAATGTTGATTATTTAGATGAGAGTCAACAGCAAGAATTATTTGATCTTTATAATCGAGCCACTCATACATCGGTTAAATTGATTTTGAGCGGACCGGTATTACCTGGTGAATTAATCTTATTAAAAGATTTAAAAACACGCCTGTCTTTGGCAACTACCTTTTGTCTTGAAAGTTTGGATGATAAAATTAAAAAAGACATTATTCAACAACAGATGAATGATCGAAATTTAAAGATTGACCGAAAAATTTATGATTATTTGTTTAAATATTATTCACGAGATTTGGCAGATTTGATAAATGCTATTAATCAGTTGGATGAGGCGTCTTTACAACAAAAAAATAAAATAACCATCCCTCTTATTAAGCAGGTGTTAGAAGTCTAATCAATTATTACGGTCGGTTTCTGAATTTAAATTTAGAGATTTTAGGCATTAGTTGGGAAAATGGAATTTTTTCAAAACCATGGTAATTTTGCTTAGTTAATGTAACCAGTGTAACGATATTATTAATATTTTCGGTGTCTAAATCAGTAAGGATTTCTTGTAAGGCAAGCAAACCACCCATTTTTATTTTAGATTGTTGTCCTACTGACAAGCTAGACTGGTGGTGCGCTTTGAGTGCAAAGTCACTGTTGTCTCTTAAATGGTGATATAGCGATTGACAATCTGTTGAAGAGTTTTCATTCAAGCAGGCGCCAAATTCTTTTTCTGCAATACAATCTTTGGCGCTGTGTTGACACCCACACCGTCCGCTTAGAATTAAATGTGAAAAAGGACAGGTGTAATGGTCAATACTCATAACAATACTTTAATTGTTGCTTAGACATTATAATAGTAGCTTTTATTTTAGCGCTAAATGGCTTATGAATTACCTGCCTATTTTTATTGATATTAAACAAAAACCTTGTCTAGTGATTGGTGGTGGCGATATCGCATTGCGTAAAATCAATCTGCTATTAAAGGCGAATGCAGCCATTACTTGTGTATCGAAAGAGTGCTGTAGTGGTATAGAAAAACTGGTTAAAGACAATAAAATTAATCACATTGAAAAAGCGTTTGAAGCAACAGATATCGACTCCCAAGTACTGATTGTGTCAGCAACTGATGATTCAAAGCTAAATGCACAGGTGTCAGCACTCGCCAAGTCGGCCAATATTCCAGTCAATGTAGTCGATTCTCCAGAATTGTGTTCATTTGTCATGCCATCTATTGTAGATCGTTCACCGATTGTGATTGCTATTTCATCAGCAGGAAAGGCGCCTGTTTTGGCGCGTCTCATTCGTGCAAAACTCGAAAGCACTATTCCTCATGCGTATGGAAAGTTAGCAGAGCTTGCAGGAAATTTTAGAGACCAGGTTAAAGCAAAATTTAATAATATTGAAGATCGACGTTATTTTTGGGAAAAGACTTTTTCTGGCATTGTTGCTGAAAAAGTATTCTCTGGCAAGGTTGATGAAGCTAAGGCAGATTTACAAGCGCAACTTGATGGCAGTAGGGATAGTGGTGTTGGTGAAGTTTATCTAGTTGGCGGCGGTCCGGGTGACCCAGATTTGCTAACTTTTAAAGCACTACGCTTGATGCAGCAAGCTGATGTTATTTTGTACGATCGTTTGGTTTCTGACGGCGTGATGGAGCTTGTGCGTCGTGATGCAGAGTTGATTTATGTAGGAAAAGAACGTGACAATCATGCAGTTCCTCAAGGTGATATTAATCAATTACTGGTTGATTTGGCTAAACAAGGTCGACGTGTTTGTCGCTTAAAAGGCGGTGATCCTTTTATTTTTGGCCGAGGTGGTGAAGAGATTGAAACACTCGCAGAAAACGGCGTCCCATTCCAGGTAGTGCCAGGTATTACAGCTGCATCAGGTTGTTCGACATATTCCGGTATACCTTTAACGCATCGAGATTACTCGCAATCTTGTCGTTTTGTAACGGGGCACCTTAAAGACGGCAGTATGAATTTGCCGTGGGATGAGCTGGCAGTTGAACAACAAACCATTGTTTTTTATATGGCATTAGTAGGTTCTAAGCATTTATCTGAGCAGTTGATTGCACATGGTATGCGTGGTGATATGCCAGTGGCATTGGTTGAAAAAGGTACTACACCTGATCATCAAGTTTATGTGACCACGTTGTCGGGGCTACCCGAATTGGTTGAAAATACAACCATTCATGCGCCAACCTTAATTATTGTTGGCGAGGTAGTTAAATTGCGTGAAAAACTTAACTGGTTTGATCAGCAATAAAAAAGGGCCGAAGCCCTTTTTTCTATTCTTACTTATCGGTAGCGCCGAGTGCTTTGGCAACCATAGCACCAGGACAAAATCCAGTAAAAGCTGATTGAAATAAGTTAAAACCAACAAAGCCGGTTAGCCATAGCCAGTTAGAATTTTGATATATGGCTGAGGAAATTACCTCAGAGCCTAATAGTAATGAAACCATTACAATAACACCAGCCATAGCCGATACTGCATTATTTACTGTCATACTTCTCACCTCATAGTTTGAAAGTTATCACTGTAACATTAATTAGGTATAATTTCAAATCTTCATCCTTAGGGGTGTTCAATAAATGCGGGAGTGGTGGAATTGGTAGACACGCTGGATTTAGGTTCCAGTGTCGTAAGACGTGAGAGTTCGAGTCTCTCCTTCCGCACCATAGTTATGCAAACAATCATTCAACACAGTACTGATTTAGAGATTGCAACCAATATTTCGGCAACTTACCATTGCGATATCAAGCCTTACAATGGTCATATTCGTCTTTATACTGATCAAACGGTTGATCTTAATGCGTTAAGACAAACATATTCAACTGATTTTAATTATCTACCTGAGATCGATTTTTCACAAATAAAATTATTTGTCAGTGACATGGACTCAACTTTAATTAATATTGAGTGCATTGATGAGATTGCTGATTTTGCTGATTTAAAGCCTCAAGTGGCTGCTATTACAGAGCGTGCCATGCAGGGAGAGTTAGATTTTAATGCATCATTGATTGAGCGAGTAGCCTTATTAAAAGGATTAGATGTTGCGGTATTAAATCAAGTTTACACTGAGCGATTACAAGTCAACCCTGGCGGTGAGGACTTAATTCAATTTTTTAAAGGTAAGGATATTTATAGCGCGGTTGTTTCTGGCGGGTTTACCTATTTTACCAATCGTTTAGCTCAAGACATTGGGCTTGATCATGCTCGTGCGAATGAATTAGATGTTGAGAATAATCAATTAACAGGCATCACTCAGGGGTCAATTATTAATGCTACGGCAAAGGCTGAATTTGTTGTTGAATTGTGTGAGCAGTACGATATATCACCTAATCAAGTTATTGTAGCTGGTGACGGCGCCAATGATCTAGAAATGATGTCAATTGCCGGATTGTCAGTAGCTTATCATGCAAAACCTTCAGTAATCAAACAAGCAAATATCGTCATTAGTTTTGGTGGCTTAGATAAAATAGTAGATTTGTTTGATGAGTAAATTTATATGTTAGTTGAGATTGGACACTTTGCGTTAATTTTAGCCTTGGTTTTTGCACTATTGCAGATTTCTTTGCCAATCCTAGGCATGGTTAAAAATAACGTTGCGTTAGCGCAATTGGCAAAACCATTATTGTGGGGTCAGTTTTTTTGGATTATTGTTTCGTTTGCAGTGTTAATGAATGCCTTCATTATCGATGATTTTTCAGTTAAATACGTGGCTAATAATTCTAATACTGAATTACCAACTATGTTCAAAATTTCGGCCGTATGGGGTGCACATGAAGGTTCATTATTATTATGGGCGATGATTCTAGCAGGCTGGAGTGTTGCAGTATCGCTTTTCTCAAAACGCTTACCAGCTGAAGTGCTTAACCATATTTTGGTTGTTTTAGGTTTTGTTAGTATTGGATTTTTACTATTTTTATTGTTAACTTCTAATCCATTTGAACGTTTGGATATTATTCCTTTGCAAGGGCGAGAGTTAAATCCATTATTACAAGATTTTGGCCTGATTATTCACCCGCCAATGTTGTACATGGGCTATGTTGGACTAGCCATTCCTTTTGCTTTTGTCTTGTCTTCATTGGTGCGCGGGCAATTAGATTCTACTTGGTTGCGCTGGTCACGCCCCTGGACGTTGGTTGCTTGGGCCTTTTTAACTGTTGGCATTACGCTCGGCTCTTGGTGGGCATATTATGAATTAGGCTGGGGTGGCTGGTGGTTTTGGGATCCGGTAGAAAACGCTTCATTTATGCCGTGGTTGGTAGCGACTGCGTTGGTGCACTCGCTTAGTGTGAGTGAAAAGCGTGGCGCGTTTAAGCATTGGACTGTATTGTTAGCAATTTCTGGATTCTCTCTGAGCTTACTAGGCACTTTTTTGGTGCGCTCAGGTATTTTAACTTCAGTGCATTCGTTTGCTTCAGACCCCGATAGAGGTTTGTTTATTCTGATATTCTTGGTGATTGTGATTGGAGGCTCATTAATATTGTATGCGTGGCGTGCAAGCTTGATGCGTAGTAGCAATAGTTTTGCGCCTTTATCAAGAGAAAGCGGGTTATTAATTAATAATATACTGCTAGTTGCGGCAATGTTAAGTGTGTTTCTAGGTACGCTTTACCCGCTCTTGCTAGATTCATTAGGCTTAGGAAAAATTTCAGTTGGTCCTCCTTATTTTGACGCGGTGTTTGTGCCGATTATGATTCCGGCCGTATTGGCCATGGTGATAGGGCCTTTTTTACGTTGGAAAAAAGACAATACGAGTCGAGTGTTTGACTTATTGAAAACTGTGTGGATTGGTGTCGCTGCGTTATTTTTGGTCGCCCTATATCTAACAGATAAAATTTTTGTATTATTGGCTGTGTTCTTGTTTATTTGGATTGTACTGCACTCTTTAGTATTGCTTGCCCAACGATTACAACAAAAAGGCAAGCCAAGTGCTGCATTTTTTGGCATGCTTTTGGCGCATATTGGTATTGCTGTATTTTTATTGGGTGCAACAGTGACTACGCAATATGGAATAGAAAAAGACTTAAAAATGACATTAAATGAAACCGTTGATATTAAAGGTTATCAATTCACTTTTAAAGGGGTTGACAATTTTAATTATGAAAACTATCAAGGTCAAAAAGGTGTCGTTGAAGTTGCGTACGCAGGTGATAAGATTGCCACTCTAAAGCCTGAAAAACGCCAATATGTTACTGGTATGCCTATGACTGAAGCAGCAATTGACCCATCGCTTTATCGTGATTTATATGTTGCTCTAGGCGAATCTTTAGGAGATGATGCTTGGAGCTTGAGATTGTATTATAAACCACTAATTCGTTTAATTTGGCTGGGTGGAATCTTGATTGCGTTAGGCGCTTTACTGGCTGCCTTTGATAGGCGTTATCGTTTATCCTTCCAGAAGACTGCTGTACGTCGCTTGAAGGTTAAATCATGAGCATGATGATGTGGTTTATTTTAATGATTGTAGTTTCCACTGCTTGGTTGGTTTGGTTTTTAAAACACCCTCTCAAGAGCAACTTGTTCAATCTTGAAAAATCTAACATTGCGCTAGGTAAACAAAAACAAGCAGAATTAGAGCAAGATTTAAAGCAAAATCTGATTGATGAAAGTGAGTTTAATCAAGCTAAACAGGAAATTACTCAAACATTAGCAATAGAGTTAAATCAAACAACAAGTGCAGACACCCTTGTTCAAAAAAATATTCCGTTATGGTCAATTGGTTTGATGGTTGTCTTTTTAGTTGTTGCATCTTTAGGTATTTATCAATTTTTAACTCCCCAACCAAGTGTTGCGCCAGTACCTGAAGTAGTTAATCAGTCAGAGGCGCCGAGTTTAGAACAAAGTATGAATGAACTTAAACAATACTTGATAGAAAAGCCAGATGATTTCGAGGCTTGGCAGACATTGGGTTTGGTTTCATTTGAATTGAATGATATTGAAGGCTCTTTGGTTGCTTACGAGCGCTCTTATCAACTGAATTCAAAAAATGTTTCAATGTTGGTGGAATACGCCTCTGCTATTGCTACCTCTCAAAATGATCAATTTACAGGCCGTGCATCTACTTTAGTTAGAGAGGCTCTAGAGGTCAACCCTAACGCGCCGGACGCCTTGTATTTGGCTGGGCTGGTTGCAGTCAATGCTCAAGAATTTGATTTGTCTCGTCAATTATGGGAAAAAGCATTATCGTTATTACCTCAAGACCATCCAGACCGCCCGCTCTTAGAAGATATCTTGGTTGAATTGGCGCAAATACAAGGCAAGCCAATGCCGGAGCATCAAGTCGTGATTAACGTGACATTGTCCGAGCGTTTACGCAAAACAGAGTTTGCAGATCACTATTTAATGATTTATGTCAAAGCGGCTCAAGGCAGACCAATGCCAATTGCAATTCAAAAGATTCGAGTCAAAGATTTTAAAGACACTATAACGTTAACAGACTTAGACTCAGTCATGCCGACGAAAAAGCTATCACAGTCTGGTGAAATTGTCGCTGTTGTTCGTTTAAGTCAATCTGGCTCCGCCATGAAGCAACCTAGAGATATACAGACAGTTAGTCAAGTGATCAATGTCAGAGACAATCCAACCGTTGATTTGAAGGTAGAATAGCAGCGTATGAGTGATACTTTACAGCTAGCAAAAGATTTAATTTCCCGAGCCTCTGTTACACCTGAAGATAAAGGTTGTCAGGCGATAATGACTGAGCGTCTTAAAAAAATTGGGTTTGCCGTTGATGATTTAAAATTTGGTGAAGTTGATAACTTTTGGGCGACTCACGGCAACGCAGCTCCAATGTTTGTTTTTGCAGGTCATACTGATGTTGTGCCAGTTGGTGCAGATTGGCAAACAGACCCGTTTGAGCCTGCTATTAAAGACGGCATGCTGTACGGTAGAGGTGCAGCTGATATGAAAGGTTCGCTGGCAGCGATGGTGGTTGCGACTGAGCGTTTTGTTAAAGATTTTCCTGATCATAAAGGTTCTGTTGGTTTTTTAATTACCTCTGATGAAGAAGGTCCTGCAGTTGATGGCACGGTTAAGGTTTGTGAACATTTAAATGCTGTAGGACAAAATGTTGATTATTGTTTGGTTGGTGAGCCATCTTCAACTAGTCAGTTGGGCGATGTGATTAAAAATGGTCGTCGAGGCTCACTTAATGGTCGTTTAACCATTATCGGGAAGCAGGGTCATATAGCTTATCCGCATTTGGCTAATAACCCAATTCATTTAGGCGTGCCAGCGCTGAATGATCTGTGCAATGAGATGTGGGATGATGGGAATGAGTACTTTCCGGCAACCAGTTTTCAAATTTCTAACATTCATGCTGGTACTGGCGTAACCAATGTTATTCCTGGCGATATCGAAGTTGTTTTTAACTTTAGATATTCGACCGAATCTACTCACGAAGAGTTACAACAAAGAGTGACAGACATTTTGGAGAAGCATGGCCTTGAGTATCAACTTGATTGGGAGCATTCAGGTTACCCATTTTTAACCCCGAAAGGTGATTTAGTGACCAGTTGTGTAGATGCTATTAAGACAATTAAAGGTATCAATACAGAATTATCTACCTCAGGCGGCACCTCTGATGGTCGTTTTATTGCGCCTATATTGGATGCTCAAGTAGTTGAGTTAGGTCCTTTAAATGCAACTATTCACCAAGTTGATGAATGTGTTAGTGTGCAAGATCTAGATGATTTGACTGATATCTACTATCAGATACTTAAAAATATTCTCGTTTAACACCCATGCGTTTTGATGTTATCACCTTATTCCCTGAAATGTTTTCGGCGATTAAAGACGAAGGTGTGATTGCGCGCGGCATTAAAAAATCATTATTGTCGATTAATACCTGGCAACTTAGAGATTTTAGTGACAATAAGCATTGCAATATTGACGATTCGCCGTATGGTGGTGGCGCAGGCATGGTGATGCAAGTCAAACCAATACGTGATTGTATTAATAAAATCAAGCAAAATCATCCTAAAACAAAAGTTATTTACTTGTCGCCACAAGGTGAAAGATTAACTCATAACTTGGCCAAAGAGCTATCAGAGTTAGACTCGCTCGCCTTATTGTGTGGTCGCTACGAAGGTGTGGATGAGCGCGTAATTGAGCACGATATTGATATGGAAATATCCATTGGTGATTATGTGATTAGTGGGGGGGAGCTTGCTGCAATGGTATTAATTGATAGCGTGAGTCGACACATTCCAGGTGTGTTAGGTAATCAAGATTCTTTAAATGATTCATTTTCAAAGGGTTTGTTGGATTATCCGCATTACACACGCCCAGAAGAGATTGATGGTCAATCAGTACCTGTCGTTTTGCTTAGTGGTCATCAGGCAAATATCGATGCTTGGCGACAAGATCAAAGTATTAAAAACACCCAAAAAAAACGTAAAGATTTGTTGAAAAATCAATAATTTGCTTTTTTGTTAAAAATTTCTATAATAAGGATAATTATTTTTTGTAACGGCGCAAAAAATAGAAACAAGCATTGCTGCTTTATAAGTTGCCACGATGGCGTTTTATTTTTAAGTTAATGAAAACTTAATTAAGGGAGAGATATATGAAGTTTGTAACAGCAATTCTTCGACCGCATCAATTAGATGATGTGAGAGAAGCTTTATCAGATGCCGGTGTTACCGGTATTACCGTCACCGAAGTCAAGGGCTTTGGTCGTCAAAAAGGCCACACAGAAATGTATCGTGGCGCAGAGTATCAAATTGATTTTTTACCTAAAGTCAAACTAGAAATTGCAATATCCGCCGCTCAGTTAGATGGCGTGATTGAAGTGATTACCAGTATTGCCAATTCTGGCAAAGTGGGTGATGGCAAAATTTTTGTCACCAATCTAGAAAAAGTGGTTCGTATTCGCACCGGCGAAACTGATCAAGACGCACTTTAAGGAGTAAAAAAATGAAAAAATTATTAACATTATTGGCTTTAATGCCAATGACAGCGCTTGCGGAAGAGGCGGCAAAAATAGACAGTGGTGACACTGCGTGGATCTTAACATCAACAGCGTTGGTGTTATTTATGACTCTGCCAGGTTTGGCTTTATTTTATGGTGGTTTAGTTCGCACCAAGAATATCTTATCCGTGTTAATGCAGTGTTTTGCGATTGCCGGCATTATGAGCATCTTATGGTTCGTAGTTGGTTATTCGATTGCCTTCTCAGGCGACAACCCTTACTTCGGTGACTTTTCGAATGTAATGTTATCACAAGTTAGTATGGGTGCAGTCAATGGCACAATTCCAGAATCTTTATTTGCCATGTTCCAAATGACATTTGCTATCATTACCCCGGCACTAATTGTTGGTGGTTTTGCTGAGCGCATGAAATTCTCAGCAGTGCTATTGTTTAGTGCAATATGGCTGTTAGTTGTTTATGCGCCAATCACCCACTGGGTATGGGGTGGTGGCTGGTTAGGCAATGTGCTTGATTATGCAGGTGGTACCGTTGTTCATATTACAGCCGGTGTTGCGGCTTTGGTGGCGGCAATTGTGTTAGGACCTAGAAAAGGATTTCCATCAAAACCAATGCCACCACACAATATGACCATGACCATTACCGGTGCAGCCATGCTATGGGTTGGCTGGTTCGGCTTTAACGGTGGTTCTGCATTAGCAGCCGGCGGTGATGCAGCAATGGCTATTTTAGTAACACATATTTCAGCAGCTGCAGGTGCGATGACTTGGATGTTCTACGAGTGGATTAAGTATGGTAAGCCAACAGCCTTAGGTGCAGTTACTGGTCTTATTGCAGGTTTAGGTACAATTACACCGGCTTCTGGCTTTGTCGGCCCCGCAGGTGCATTAGTGATTGGAATTTCAGCTGGTATCATTTGTTTCAATGCAGTGATTATTATCAAACAAAAGTTAAATATTGATGATTCATTAGATGTCTTCCCAGTGCATGGTGTTGGCGGTATCCTAGGAACGTTAATGGTCGGTGTATTTGCTTCTAAAGAGTTGGGTATTTTTTCTGGTCAAGGTGGTTGGGATCGTGAAGCAATTGTAATCGCTGATCAATTGCAAATTCAATTCACAGGTGTTGTGGCAACAGCTGTTTATACAGCCGTAGCAACCTACATTATTCTTAAAGTAGTTGACATGATTACCGGATTAAGGGTGAGCGCAGAAGAAGAGCAGCAAGGCTTAGACATTATCTCTCACGAAGAAAAAGGTTACGATTTGTAAGATAAATCTAGCTTAATTAAAACCCGCTAAAGGCTTTGTTTTTAGCGGGTTTTTTTATGCCTAAAAAATAGGTTTCGTATATAATTCTAATCATTACTAATAATATTTAATTTGATGCGTATTAATCACCCTTTAACTGGCTCTATGGTTGCTTTAATTACCCCGATGTTTAAAGACGGATCGGTTGATTTTGCTGCGCTCGAGTCTTTGGTTGAATTTCACATTGACCAAGGTACTAACGCCATTATTTCTATGGGTACAACCGGTGAGAGTGCAACCCTTAATCATACTGAGCATGTTGAGGTTATGCGTAAAACCATTGAATTTTCAAAAGGTCGAATCCCAGTCATTGCAGGCACAGGCGCCAATTCAACCACTGAAGCAATTACATTAACTAAAGCCGCTAAAGAAATTGGTGCAGATGCTTGTCTATTGGTAACACCCTATTACAACAAACCAACACAAGAAGGACTTTACCAGCATTATAAAGCGATTGCTGAAGCAGTAGATATTGATCAGATTTTGTACAATGTACCTGGCAGAACAGCAGTGGATTTATCAGTAGAAACAGCTGTTCGTCTTTCAGCTATTAAAAATATTATCGGTATTAAAGACGCAACGGGCGATTTAGAAGTGGCTAAAGCACTTATTGGTTCGTGTCCGGAAGATTTTTTGCTTTATAGTGGTGACGATGCCACAGCGATTGAGTTTATTTTAATGGGCGGTCATGGCGGTATTTCCGTGAGTGCAAATGTTGCCCCTAAAGTCGTCTCAGATGCTTATAATGCTGCTATGGATGGCGACCGAGATTCAGCAGAGACGATTAATTCAACATTAACTGGTCTGCACCAAAATTTGTTTATTGAATCCAATCCAATTCCAGTTAAATGGGCATTGTATAAAATGCAAAAATGTGAAGACGGTATTCGTTTGCCGCTCACCAAATTATCACAACAAGCTCAAACAGTATTAGAGCAAGATTTATTATCATTGGGGGTTATATAAAATGTTAGCTAAATTATCCGTACTTTTCTTGGCATTGTCTTTAGGTGGTTGTATTTCACTGGGCGGTGACGATAAAGAAGATGAGCAAATCGGCCTTGGTGAGAGAGATATTAAATATTATTCAAACAAGACAGTGACTTCGTTAGAAATTCCACCAGATTTAACCAAGCCCAGTTCTCAAAATGCATTTAAGTTAAGTGAATATGTATCTAATGTTCAAGAGGATACCATTAGTTTTTCTGATAAAGATAATGCCATTAAAGAAGCATCCAGTATTTTAAGAACACCATCGAGTATTGAGGTTAAAAAAGCAGGCAATCGTCGCTGGTTATTGGTTGATAAAAAACCTGATGCAGTTTGGAATCTATCTAAAAGTTTCTTTAAATCACATGGTTTTGCGATTAAAAAAACCAATAAAAAAATTGGTTTAATGGAAACAGACTTCTTAGAGAACCATCCTGAGATTCCTGACCAGTCTTTAGGCGTTATTCGCTCTATGTTGAAGAAAGCGCTTGCAGCAAGGTATGCATTGCCAATTGTGGATAAATATCGTATCCGTATTGAGCCTACAAACAATGGCGATAAATCTGAAGTTTACTTGTCTTTAACTTCCATGGAAGAAGTGCTGACTAAAGCGGGCAGTGATGATGAAAATACTATTTGGCAATCTCGCCCTAAAGATCAAGCTTTAGAAACAGAAATGCTATATCGTCTAATGACATTCTTGGGTAGTGATCATGCGGTTGCAAGAGAAAAAATCATTCAAGCTAAAGAAGAACAAAAATTAACAGTATCTTTGTCTAAAGGCGTTAATGGTTATGCTAAATTAACTTTCTCACTCAATCAGTACGACACTTGGGACAACATGGGTTGGGCATTAGACCAGTTAAATATTGATGTTGAAGATAAAGATGTTAAAGAGGGTAGCTTCTATATCAATGTTGCTAGAACTGAAGACCAAGGCCTTTGGTCGCGTATGTTTGGTGATGATGCGATTAAAAAATCTTTCCAGATCTTAGTTAGACAAACGTCAGACAATGAAACAGAAGTGTATTTTAACGATATCTCTGAAGAGAACGAACAAGCAACCATTGACTTTAGTCATGAATTCTTAGGAAATATTGCTAAGCAGTTCTAAAGCCTAAATGGCATTGTCATCATTAACTATTAACCAAATCATTCAGCAAGAGATATTGTTGGATGATTTGTCAGATGATGATTTGTCAGACTTTTGTCAAACCGCTAACTTTGCCTATCGATCAGGCAATCCAATTATTAGTGATCAAGATTATGATTTCACTTATTTGCCTGCATTAAAACAGAGACTACCAAAGCACGCTTTATTTCAATCAATAGAACCAGAAGGTCAAGGATTTTCTGAAGAAAAAGTCTTATTACCAGAGATAATGCTTTCTACTGATAAGGCTTATTCTTGGGAAGAAATCAACAAGTGGATAGAGCGACTAGAAAAATCAGCTGTTGAAATTGATTTAGATTTTTCTTTGATTCAAATAAAAGTCACTCCTAAATTAGACGGCTTTGCTGGGTTTGATGATGGCGAACGTTTATATACGCGAGGAGATGGTAAAAAAGGCAGTGATATTACTCGTGTATTTGATCGAGGATTGCAGGTTTATAATGGCTCTGAGCGCGGTCAAGGCGCAGGCGAAATTGTGGTTAAAAAAAGTTATTTTGAAGCGCACTTATCACAAGATTTTGAATATCCGAGGAATTTCCAAGCCAGTTTAATTAAAGAAAAAGAGCTAGACGAAAAGGCTAATCAGGCGATTAAAGACAAGGCGGCATTGTTTGTGCCATTTGTCCAGCTACCTACTTGGAATGGCGATATTAATAAATTGAAAAATCAATTTTCTCAAATTGTGAATGACATGCTTGCTATAGTTGACTTTGATGTAGATGGCGTGGTTTTTGAAGTCATTAATGAGGATTTAAAAGCACAAATGGGTGCCAATCGAAAATTCCATCGTTGGCAAATTGCTTTTAAAGAAAACAAAGACAAAGCCCAAGTTAAGGTGTTGTCAGTCACGCCTCAAGTAGGGCGTACCGGTAAGATTACACCTGTGGCTGAATTAGAGCCAACGTTGCTCAGTGGTGCGACGATTGTCCGAGCAACGGGACATCATTATGGTTTAGTCAAAGAGCAAGGATTGGGCGCAGGCAGTGTGATTGAACTCACTCGGTCTGGTTTGGTCATTCCTAAAATCAACAAAGTATTAAAACCAGCACCTGTTCAAATCCCTGACCAGTGCCCTAGTTGTGGTGAGCCCCTAACGTGGGAATCTGATTTTTTAATGTGTTTAAATCATGTTAATTGTCCAGCCCAGGTGATTGGAAAAATGGAGTATTTTTTCAAAATATTGGCCAATAATGACGGCTTTGGTATTGCTACTATTGAAAAACTTTATGAGCAGGGTATTCGTCAGACTTCGCAGATTTATGCGTTAAATGCCAATGATTTAAGCGCAATGGGATTTGGTGAAAAAACCAGCGTTAATTTAGTAAACCAACTTAAGCGTTCAAGCAGTGAACAGATTGAAGACTGGCGTTTTTTGGCCGCCTTTGGTGTTGTTAGGATGGGCATGGGAAATTGTGAGAACTTACTTAAGTCTTATCCAATAAATGAAATATTTGACTTAAATCTAGAGCAGATATCAGCCATTGATGGCTTTGCAGAATTAACGGCTCAAATGATTGTTTCTGGGCTTAGCTCAATTAAGTTAGAGTTTGATTTATTAAGCCAATATCGTTTTAATTTAGAATTAACGCCATTACAAAAAGATTTGGCAGACTTTACTCATAGTCTTAGTGGCAAAAAAATTATCTTTACAGGCAAGATGAGTGGCTCTAGAGAGGAAATGAAAAAGCACGCTAAATCTATTGGCATACAGGTGGTTAGTAGTGTGAGCGCTAAAACCGATTACCTGGTAGTTGGTGAAAAAGTAGGACAAAAGAAGATTGAAAGTGCAAAAAAAAATGGTGTTGAAATACTGACCGAAGTGAATTATATGGCGTTGATTAAATGACAAATTATAAAAAAACACTTGCCAGAGGATAGAATGAAAATCTCAGCATTAATTGACTATCAGAAAGATTTTTTAAAGCACGAATTAGAAGATGGCTTTAATCAGTTGGCTGAAAAATGCATGCATTGCATGAGTAATACCAGCAGTCTAAATGACCTTAATGGTTTATTGTATGAGTATATGCAAAAGTGCAAATACGCAAACTTAACTTATGTGCTTGATCAAAGTGGTATTCAGCTCAGTGGAAATATTGACAAACATCAAATTTTGAATGATTTCCAAGGGCAGGATTTATCAGCACGCCCATTTTTTAATATTGTCAACCAGGGCAAGCCATTTTATTTGTCAGACGCTTATATCTCAAGTACAACACTCAAGCCTTGTATTAGTGCGGTGCATGCTATTTGTCGCGATGATGCGTTAATTGGCATGCTAGTGTTTGATTTAGAGTTGGAAAAATTACCATTGCTTGAGCAAAAGATGGATGTTGGTGGGTTGCGTCAAATCAAAGGCGATCCTGAGATTCGATCGAATTTATTTAAGCAAAAAAGAGTGCAATCAGCAATGGATCAATCGATTGATATCGTACATAATATCGCCACTGAATTATTATGTGAATTAGGTGTATTTCATATCAAGCTTCACTATGCCTCATCTCGAGCAACTATTTGGACCTATGATGATCCTTATAATTATCGACTCCATGTATTGGATGAAATTATCAATCCTAATATTTGTCTTTTGTATCCAAAAAAATCTTACCCGTCAGCAGCCAAAGTATCTCAACAACAGGTTAAGCAAGTGTTGTCGCATTTTCACACAATGCGCTTTATGGATGAGAATTTGTATTTAAAAACCGGCAGCCTAAATATTATCAATGGCATGGTGGGTTTAAGTTTTTCTTGTGACGGTAATCACTATCTATCGGTAGAAGAGTTTTTGTTTAATTTTGAAAAAATTTACACATAATTAAAACTTAATCCAAAAAAGACTTGCACATAGTTTTTTTTTAGTTATAATTCATTGAAGTTATTTTTCCAAAGGCGGAAAATTAACACAGAACATTGACGTTTATTTAAGCTTCTTTAATAAGGAATTTAAATAAACGTTTTTTTTTGCCAGCTTCAAAGAGGGGGTTGTGGCAATTTGGTATAGAGGCCAGCAGTTGCGTTTGTGTATTTTTACACAAGCGTGACCGCTGGCTTTTTTGTTTTCTAAACAAGGAGAAAGTTAAATGAAAATGGTAACAGCAGTTATTAAGCCTTTTAAGCTTGATGATGTAAGAGAGGCCCTTTCTGAAATTGGTGTTTCAGGAATTACGGCAACAGAGGTAAAAGGTTTTGGTCGTCAAAAAGGCCATACAGAGCTTTATCGTGGTGCAGAATACACGGTAGATTTTTTACCTAAAGTTAAATTGGAGATTGCAATATCAGCTGATCAAGTAGACGCTGTCATTGAGGCAATTAGTTCATCAGCTAAGTCTGATGGCGAGGGAAAGATCGGCGATGGCAAGATCTTTATTTCAAGTTTAGACGAGGTAGTTCGAATCCGTACGGGTGAGACTGGCTCAGTAGCGTTATAAGGAGGACGTATGGAAAATACAATTATGGAATTACAATTTGCCATTGACACCTTTTACTTTTTGGTAATGGGTGCTTTGGTGATGTGGATGGCAGCAGGCTTCTCAATGTTAGAAGCAGGCCTTGTTAGAAGTAAAAATACAGCAGAGATTCTAACTAAGAATATCGGCTTATTTGCCATTGCATGTACGATGTACATGATTTATGGTTATGATCTTATGTATGGTGGTGGCATCATGTTAGAAGGTATTGAAGTGGTTGCCAAGGATGCAACTTATGCTGCACCTTCTGATTTTTATTTCCAGGTGGTATTCGTTGCAACTGCAATGAGTATTGTTTCCGGTGCAGTTGCTGAGCGTATGAAATTGTTCTCGTTCTTTGCTTTTGCGATTATCTTTACCAGTATTATTTATCCGATGCAAGGTAATTGGACATGGGGCGGTGGTTCAGTATTTGGCATGTATAGTTTAGGTGATGATTTTGGTTTCCTTGATTTTGCTGGTTCAGGTATTGTACATATGGCTGGTGCAGCAGCGGCTCTTGCAGGTGTAATTGTTCTAGGTGCTCGTAAGGGTAAATACAATAAAGATGGCTCATCAAATGCGATTCCAGGTGCGAATATGCCTCTAGCAACCTTAGGTACTTTCATCTTATGGATGGGTTGGTTTGGCTTTAATGGTGGTTCAGTATTAGCAATGGCTAGCAAAGAAAGTGCTAATGCAGTAGCAATGGTGTTCTTAAATACCAATGCAGCCGCAGCTGGTGGTGTGATTGCAGCATTAATCTTAGTTAAATTACTATGGGGTAAGGCAGACTTAACAATGGCCTTAAACGGTGCATTAGCTGGCTTGGTGGCTATTACAGCAGGTCCAGATACACCAACGGCTATAGAGGCAACGCTAATCGGTGCAGTAGGTGGTGCAATTGTAGTGTTCTCTATTACAACTTTAGACAGAGTATTTAAGATTGACGATCCAGTGGGTGCAATCTCTGTACACGGTGTGGTTGGTTTATGGGGCTTATTAGCTGTACCATTAACAAACTCAGATGCAACGATAAGCGGCCAGTTAGCTGGTGCGGCTACAATCTTTGTATGGGTATTTGTTACATCGATGGTATTGTGGCTAGTGCTTAAAGCAATTATGGGTATCCGAGTTTCTGATCAAGAAGAAGCAGAAGGTGTGGATATTTCAGAGTGTGGTTTAGAAGCATACCCAGAGTTTACAAAATAAACCCTCAGATAACTCATTAGAGTTTCAAGCCCCGTTTTTCGGGGCTTTTTTTACGATTATATTTCTACAACATGGTGGAAATATAATCGTAAAAAAATATAAGGAGAAACGCCATGCAAGTTCAAGACATTATGTCAACTAACGTTAAAACAGTTACACCAGATCAACCAGTGAAAGATATTGCCATTATGATGGTGATGGATCATATTAGTGGCGCACCTGTGGTTGATGGTGACAATAACTTGGTTGGTATCATTTCTGAAAAAGATATTTTGCAACACATGTTTCCAAAGCTTGATGAAGTGATGAGTGACACGCATCTTGATTTTGAAAACATGGAACACAATTACAAAGACACCATGAACGTTAAGATTGGTGAGCTAATGACTAAGGGCGTTGCTAGTATCGACCTTGACATGCCTTGCTTAAAAGCGGCTAGCACCATGTGGCTTAGAAAGTTTAGAAGAATCCCAGTTACCCACAAAGGCAAGCTGGTCGGTATTGTTAGTATTGGCGATGTGCACAGAGCCATCTTTAAGTCGTGTATGACGTCGTAAGGATTTTTGGGGTATAATATTACGCCCATGAATACAGCATTAAAAATTATCTTAGTTGATGAAAATACCGGTCGTTCAGCGATGTTGCGTCGTGCCTTGCAAGATAAGGGTCATGAGGTTATTTGTCGAATGGACAACAGTACCAACCTACAAGACAGTAATGAAATGACACACGCAGATGTGGTGATTGTGAATGCGGACATTCCTGATAATGAAGTATTTGCTAATTTAACCGATGTGAACAAAACCAAACCAAAGCCAATCGTGATGTTTACCGAAGAGTCTAATTCTGAAATGGCAAGTTCGGCGATTAAATCAGGGGTTAATGCTTATATTGTTGATGGTCTTGAAGAAAATAGAGTACAACCGATTATTGATGTAGCGATGGCACGTTTTCGTGAGTTCCAGGCACTTAAGGATGAATTAGACGCTACTCGTAATCAACTTTCAGAGCGCAAAGCAGTAGAAAAGGCTAAGGGCTTGTTAATGAAACATAAAGATATTAATGAAGATGATGCTTATCAATCTCTTCGTAAGATGGCGATGGACAAGAATAAGCGTATTGTTGATGTGGCAGAAAGTGTGATTAACGCGTTTGAGTTATTAGACTAATTCAGTCTTTCTCTAATTTATTAAATTCTTCGTCAATCTTATCCATTTCAGCGTCTAAATCGTCGTCACCCCAATCTTCTTCTTCGTCCTTACCAACTTCTTCTTTTTTTGATTTTGATGAATCGTCAGGATTGTCGTCATTGTCAGTAGGTTGTTCAGGTGCTTTACGTTGAAACATTGGTGCAAAAATAAGCCCCGCTTCAAATAGTAGCCACATTGGGATAGCAATCAATGTCTGAGAAATAATATCAGGTGGTGTGAGTAACATGCCTAGTACAAAAGCACCAATAATCACATAAGGACGATTGCTCTTAAGTTTTTCAACTGTGGTTGCGCCAAACATAATTAGCAAAATGGTGGCAATAGGCACTTCAAAGGCTACGCCGAAGGCAAAAGACACTTTCAGTACAAAGTCTAAGTAGTATTGAATGTCTGGGGTGAAGTCAACAATACTCGGGCCGATTGAGGATAAAAAACCAAAAATAACTGGAAAAACAATATAGAACGAAAACAGCAGTCCTGCATAAAATAAAATAGTGGATGAAACAACCAGCGGCAAAATCATTTGTTTTTCATGCCTGTATAAGGCAGGTGCAATAAATGACCAAATTTGATAGAGTAAATAAGGCATTGCAGCATAAACAGCAAAGATTAATGCCATTTTTAATGGCGTTAAGAAGGGTGATATGACGCCAATAGCAATAATGTTGGTATCGGCAGGCAATACGTTAATAATGGGTGCTGCGATAAATCCATAGACTTCGTTAGCAAATGGAAAAATGCCAATAAAGATGAGTAAGATAGCAATGACTGAGTGTAGAAGTTTATCGCGCAGCTCAATTAGATGCTGAACAAAAGTCATCTCTTTTTTAGTGCGCTGATCAGTCATGATTTTTTAGTGTCAGCGTCTTGCTTGATTTCGTTTAAAGATTTTTTGGTTTCTTCAAAAATTTCAACAATATTTGAATCTTTGTCTTCTAAGCTTAAGTGCTCTTTGAGTTTATCTGACTCAAATTCATCGCCAATATCTTCTTGTATTTTAGAGACAAAGCGTTTGACTTTTCCAGCGTATTGCCCCGCCTTTCTGGCAATTGCCGGCATTCTTTCTGGGCCAACCACAATTAGAGTAATGACACCAATTAAGGCAAACTCCCAAAAGCCAACATCAAACATGGTTTATTTTTTTGTTTCTTCTTCTTTAACGACTTTGGCTTCGATGACATCATCTTTATCTTTATTGTCGATTTTGTCACTTTCACCTTCTTTCATTGATTTCTTAAAACCTTTAATAGCACCACCAAGGTCGCCACCAATATTTTTTAAACGCTTACCGCCAAATAGCAATAATACGATGACTAAAATAATAATCAGTTCAAATGGTCCTGGCATCATATTTCTTTCTCCTTTATTATTTGTATTTAGTAAGGCTGACTTTGCGAAGCCTTGCTAAATTATTTTTCTCTATTGGCTTTTTCTTCTAAACCCGATAAGCCAAATCGTTTTGATAATTCATCTTGTATTTTATCTATTTTAATGTCATTAAATCGTAGTAATACCAATGTGTGAAACCACAAGTCAGCAACCTCGTAGATAATTTTATTTTGATCGCCATCTTTGGCAGCCATAATCACTTCGGCAGATTCCTCGCCAATCTTTTTTAAGATTTCATCTAGGCCTTTAGCATACAAAGAAGACACGTAAGATTCATCCGCTTTGGCAGACTTTCTATCTTCAAGTATTTGCTCTAATTTGTTTAATATATCATCCATAAATATCTTTTGGGTCTTTTAGCACTTTGGTCATTTTTTCCCAATTATTATTTTCTAGCTTTTGAAAAAAACACGATTGTCTGCCAGTATGGCAAGCAATACCACCAACTTGTTCTACTTTAAGCAGGATAACATCATTATCACAATCTGTATAGATTTCTTTGATTAATTGTGTGTGTCCCGATTCTTCTCCTTTAAACCAGAGTTTTTTTCTAGAGCGAGAATAGTAAACCGCTTGTTGTTTTTCAATCGTAAGCGTTAAGGATTCTTTGTTCATCCACGCAAACATTAAGATTTCTCCTGTTTCAAAATCTTGGGCGATTGCTGGAATTAATCCATCATTGTCAAATTGTATTTGTTCTAAAGCGCTCACGTCGTGCGATAGTCTTATAAAATCATTGATTTTACCGCTAGTACTTGCCTACATGAAATTATTTACTTTATGTCTATTGTTGTCTATTAACACGTTAGCCAGCCCAGGAGATTTCACATTAAACAGTGAAGAAACGCTATATATTGTGGATGGCGATAGCATTAGCATGCAAATGCGCATTCAAGGTATCGATACGCCAGAGATGCGTCAAAAATGCAGAAAAACAAAACTTAAAACGATTAATTGTGGTCAGTTATCTAAAGACTATTTAAAACAAACATTAAAAAATCTACCTGGAAAATTATTGATCGAGCCAGTCGGTATTGATCACTACAAGCGCATTTTGGTTAAAGTCTATAAGGGTGATGTTGATATTGCCAAGCTTATGGTTGAGGCAGGTATGGCGTATTCTTATAAAGACACTTATCAACAAGAAGAAGATTTGGCTAAGGCAGAAAAGTTGGGGTTTTGGGGCTTTCACACCCCACCGATTCAGCCATACAAATGGCGAAAGATGAATCGTCGTTAGTTATCTTAAAGTGACTAGCTCTTCAGCACTCGTCGGATGAATCGCCACTGTGTCATCAAATTGCTTTTTGGTGGCGCCCATCTTAATGGCCACTGCAAACCCTTGTAGCATTTCGTCAGCACCATGACCCATAATATGACAACCGACTATTTTTT